>CAJUOI010000008.1 GCA_910588615.1 uncultured Christensenellaceae bacterium
CTCATCGGCGCGCAGCGCTTCGAGCAGCAAGCCGAAAAGCGCTTCTTCGAAGAGCGCGACGTCGCGAGGATCCTTGAAGAGTACGGGCGCAAAACGTGCGGGAAACAGCAAAAAAAAACGAATCAACCGCCGTTAAAGGGCGGGAAGCGGGAAAAGCGCGTCGAAGCTCCGTATCCGCATTTTCGGTATTACAAGAAATCAAAACACCCTGCTCTTATCGTCGGCGAACAAAAGGGCGTAAAGAAAGAAAAGGAAATCGAAGAATACCGTTATCGGAAAGTCATGCACGGAGAAACGGAGGGCGGGAGGACGAACGAAACCGTATATCCGAATCCCGACCCCTCCGATCCTGATCCCATGCGAATTGCAAAAAGGGTGCGGCATGACGATAAGGAAAATTTCAACGAAAAGCCTCTTCCGTGGAAATATCCGAAAAAATAGCAACAAAAAAAGAAGCAACCCACAAGAGGCTTTACCCTCTCGCAATATCCACCGTAACGGCTTCTCTGCTTCTTTGTGGCTATTTTAGCATAACCGATGAAGGAAGTCAAGGCTTTTTCGAAAAAATTATGAGGTGGTGCATGATAACGATAATATTCGGCGCGCCGGGGGCGGGGAAATCCTCGTTAAACACGTATTTTCTGAAAACGACGTACGAGCAGAGGGGCAGGGAGCTTTTAAAAGACTCAATCCGTCGCATACAGGAAATCAACGAACGCAAGGGCACGGACTATACGTTGCCCACTGCGCCGCCGATATACGCGGATTACACCGTTTCCCTGCACGTCGGATATGAAAAGTACTATTCGCCGTACTATATCAACGGATTTTATTTCGGACTTCCGAACGAGAACATGGCGACGCAGTTCGTTCCGCCCAACAGCGCGATTTTCCTGTCGGAAGTGCAGCGATACTTTAACAGTCGGAAAAGTCAAAATTTTCCCGATTGGGTGTCGCGGGCGTTTGAAATGCACCGTCATTTCGGGCTTGACATCACCATGGACTTGCAGCGTCCCGCGCTCGTAGACTTGAATATCCGAGAGCTTTGCAAACGGTTTATCGAAGTGCGGGAAATGCGGCACCGCTACGACGTCATGGGACAGATACGGGAAACGACGTTTTTTTGCCGCGAGTTTGAAAATTGGCTTGCGGTAGAACAGTATCAGGCGAGCGGAGCGGTTAACTATACGGAAAAGATATACCGCAACGAGGGCAATATTTTCGACTGTTTCAATTCGTTTAGCTGTGCAGACGAATTTTTGCCGCCGCAGGGAAAAGATTTCAGTTATTTGCCGCCGCAGGCGCAGGCGCGTGAAGAGGGGAAGGACGGCGAAATGTTTTACCGAACGGCAGAGCCGAAGGAGTACAGAGGGAAATGACGGAAGAACAGGAAGACGTAAAGCAGTTGCAAAAAGACATATACGAGCTATGCGGGAGTTTGCACGAAAATTCCTCGCTCATGACGGAAGATCTTGCCGAGATGATGAATGACGACCTGCGGGATCTCTACAAAGAAGAGTATCGACGGATCCGTTATCGCTACGAAATCGACCACAGACGCGAGGAGTTTGGCGCGCAGGAAAGGATCGCTCTATATGTGCCGCGCGCTCGGCGGTTCCTTTGGTTCCATAGGGAGAACGTCGCGGCAAAACTGATAATGGAAGAAGCAAATATCGAAGCCGACCGTTTTTTTTCGGAACGGGAAGAAGAGAACGACGAAAACCGTCCCGACTATATGCCGAAAATGTATCTGTCGCGCGCTCAGAAGCGCGAGGTAAAGCGGATAGAACGGAAAGAGGCGCGTCGGGAACGGAAGGAAGAGAGGGCAAAGAAGGCGCGCCTTCGGAAGTTAGAGCGCGACAGAAAGCGGAAGACAAAGAAAGAGCGCGCGAAGGCAAAGCGCGACGCCGAACGGGAAGAACGGCAGAAACGTCGAGAAGAGCAGCAGGCAAAGCGACGCAGGCGTGCAGCGGAGAAGGCGAGCAAGCGGACGGAACGCCGTAAACAGCGTCTGAAACGCCGAGAGGAACGGAAAGAAGCTCGCCGCCACCGTGCGACCGAAAAGGCAAACAAGCGGGGCGAGCGGCGCAGGCAGCGTCGATTGCCGTAATCCCTGAAATCGGGGACGGAAAGCACATGATCATCTTAATGCAGTAACGATTAAATCCCCGAAATCGGGGACGGAAGATCCGTGATCGCGATCGATCTCGAAGAGCGAAATCCCCCGCGCGGGGGAAGGAGGTTTAAAATATGAAAATTAACAATGAGTTTTCTCTGTTCGGCTTCGATCGGGAGAACAGGGGCGAGGACGGCGCGGTGTTTCTGCGTTATAGGGAGCCGAAAGAGGATAAGCGAAAAGCCGAAATCACGAAATCGCCCATGTATTACGGCGGCTTCGATACGGAAAACTACACGTTAAGCGTGCCAAAACCGAAGGCAAAGGAGCTTGTCGCTTGCGTGGTGGTAGCCCGAACGAGCAAAAACAAGTACTTTATCACGATGTTCGATAAAATGGCGATCACGACGTTCAGAGCGACGTCCTGGGACGATATTGAAAGAAGCGTAAAATATTTTTTTAACGACTAAGGCGGCGATATGACAAACACGGCGGCAAAACTGAATAGGGCGGGACGATCGCACGGCGGATTCTTGCGCGTGCCTTATTCTGTCATGTCGCAGAAAGTCATGCGGGACGGGCAGGAGCGCAAGCTCAGCGCGGCGCAGCGCGTTACCACGGCGGCGATTTTTAGCTTTTCGACAGGCAAAAAGTCCGCCGACTTCACGTGCAGAGAGCTGTCCGAACGGTACCGTATTTCGGAGAGCTCCGCATTCCGCGCAATCAGAGCCGCGCTCGACGGCGGGCTTGTAAAGCGCAAGAAAAGAATTTCGGAATACGACTTCGAAGGCGAGGCGGGCGACGACGGGTTCCTGTTGGTTCGGGAATGGCTGTATTTTGCCGTCTTCGATTTCTTCGGAAGCAAGGAATACCTTTCTCACAATGAGGTTCTCGTTCTGTCCTACCTTATGTCGCAGTGTCGTAACCGCAAGGGCGCGGCAATTTGGCGTGCGTCGCGGCGTCATATATCCCGCCGTTTAAATCTTTCTCCAACGACGGTATCGAAGTCGATCGAGCGGTTGAAGGACGCGGGCTTAATAAAGGCGAGCGGAACGGCAAAGAATAAGCATACGAGGGAAACATTCAGTATCGTCAATACTGCCTTGGAAAGGGCTAAAAACGACGTTGTGAAGCGTGTTAAGAGCAAGAGCCAAGAAGTCAAAGAGGCGAACGAAAGAGCCGATCGCGAGCGTTATTTTGCGCATTTACATACGGCAGCGGTAGAACGTGCGGAGAAGATGAAGGCAAGAGCGCGCGCCGATGAAGCGTACCGTGCGGCGGACGATGACGTCAGAAAGCTCGACATCGAGATCGCCAAGGCGGACGTCAGCGGATTGCCGACGCTTCACGTTCTGCTCGAACGGCAGCGCGCAGCACAAGCGCAACGTGCGGAACGCTTGGCAGCGATGAACTTGACGGAAGACGATCTTCTCCCCGTATGGAACTGTAAAAAGTGTTCGGATAGCGGATTCCTGACCGACGGAAGCCCCTGCGCCTGCTATCCGACGAGGGGGCGACCATGAAAGGACAGGGTGCGGTAACAATGTGGCGAACTGAATAGAAAACGAACAGCGCGGAGTGTCCGCGCTTATAGTCGTTCATAAACATGGAAGAAAGACGTCCCGATCGGGGCGGCTTTCTTTTTTTCGAAGTTACGATCCAAGATTGACTACTTTCTATATCGCAAAAAAGGACAGCAAAATCGGAGGAATTGGACATTGAAACGGGTTAAAGTAGGCAAAAATGGACAGTATAAGGATAGCCCGCTATATTTTGAAAAGAATAGAACGCAAGCCGTTTTCGGGCGGCTTGCTTGTAGAATGCAAGAAGGTAGGGGGGTAAAACAGCCCGCCGTCCCCCGATTTTGCGGCATATCCCCGACGTCGGGGAAGTTTCCTATGCGGAAGGGCTTCGCCCTATACCCCATAATAAGACAGAACGAAAAGGAAGCCGCAATTTTGAATGCTTCGAAATTGCGGCTTCCTTTTTCCCAATAATCATAGCCTCGCCTTTTTCGCTTCCCCCGACCGTCCCCCAAACGGGCAAAAGGTTGGCGAGCTCGATGACGGGCGAATCTCCTGCGACGTGCACGGTGGAGCCCGAACCGAGCCGCCCCGCCCCGCCGCAAAATCCGTTGACTTCCATGCGGCGTTGTGCTACAATAAACAAGCCGTCCGAAAGGGCGGTGTGAACGGGGCGACCCGTGGCGGTTAGCACTTCCTGCAAAAAGGAGGTGATACTTATGAGTAACGGCTTCATTTTGTTCCTGTTGGATCTCGTCCAACAGGGGGCAGTAAGCTCGATCACAGTAACGAAAGACACTGTAACGGTACGCATAAAAAAATAACCGCCCCGCGAGCCAAAGCAGAGGCGATTACTTTAATCAACTAAACGTAGGCTAACCGCCGCATCGGTTTCGCCCTTGTTCGCTTTTAGTATACACCCGAAAATGAGTTTTGTCAAGCCTTTTTCGGAAAAATATAGAGCCAACGAAATCCCCCCTGCTTACGAGCAGGGGGGATAAGGTATTACAGGGAGAATTTTTGATTTTTTGGGTTCTTTTTTGGGGTACAGTTGGGGTACAACGGATTTCATACTATATTTTGTGTTTGTTTCGGCAATTTTCACCATAAAGATACAATATACAGTGTTACCATATGGGTTCAAATCCCTTTCTCTGCGCCAATAAGAGCGTGAGTTGAACCTCGCGTTCTTTTTTTACGGCGTAAAGAAAACACGTTGTTGCTTGACAAACGTTCGTCCGTGTTTGTAATGAGGCTGGCGGGATCCCGTTGGGAAAACGGTGGAATATCGCCTTCTCCCGAACTTTGACCATACGGTCAAAGGATCCTTGGGACGCCTATGCGGCAAACTTGAAAACGCTCTGGCAAAGAATGGTTGCAGAGGGACTGCGTCCGAGATTGAAGAAAAAAAGCGATCCGAAAGTTCCTTTATCGGGTTGCTTTTCTCATTAAAATCTGTTACAATGTTGCAAAGAGGTTAATTAAGTGGAAAAAGTTATCGGACAAACGGTTAGGGTCGTGGTGGAGCGTCCGCTCGGCAGCACGCACCCGAACCATAAGAATATTGTTTATCCCGTGAATTACGGGTATATCGAGGGTATTATCGCACCTGACGGCGAGGAGCAGGATGCCTATATTTTGGGTGTCGATGGGGCGGTCGCAGAGTTTACGGGCAGGATTATCGCCGTGATTCATCGCTTGAACGACGTGGAAGATAAATGGGTCGTCGCGCCCGAAGGAAAACGGTTCGGCATAAGCGAAATTGCGGAGGCGGTACGCTTTCAGGAACGGTATTTTCAGACGGAAATCATAACGGAGTAAGCCATGGGTTATACGTTAGTAACGGGCGCGTGCGGTGGCTTGGGCGGCGCGTTTGTAAAAATTCTTGCCGAGCGCGGCGAGTCGCTGTTTTTAACGGGACGGAGTGCAGAGCGTCTTGCCGTCTTAAAGGATAGACTGAAGGGCGATTTTCCCGATTTGCCCGTAATCGTCCGTGCTTGCGATTTAACGGATGAGGCGGACAGGCGCGCCCTTTTTCAATTTTCCGACGGAGAGAGGATCGTCTTTTCTCGCCTCGTTTACGTTGCGGGCGTCGACACGCAGAAGGCGTTCGAAAAGTACACGCAGGAAAAAATCGTCTTTCAGACCCGCGTCAACTTCGAGGGCGCGTTGTCCCTTATACACGGCGTTCTTGCGCGTACAAGCGGGGAAGTTGTTGAAATTCTGACGGTCGGAAGTATGTCCGGAATTTGTCCGATGCCGTATTTTTCCATTTACAGCGCGACGAAAAAAGCAATCTGTCAATTTTCGGTTGCACTCCGCAGCGAGTTGAAGGGGCGGGCGAAGGTTACCTGTATTCTCCCCGGAGGCATACCTACGCGCGAGGATATCAAAAAGGATATCGAAGGGCACGGCTTTTGGGGACGAGTCTCAAAAAAGACCCCGTACCAAGTAGCGGCAGCGGGGTTGAAAGCGGTAAAAAAGAACAGAAAGACGAAAGTTGTGGGGGGATGGAACAAAGTCATTAAATTTTTTACCGATCTTGCGCCGTTGTCGTGGCAATTGCACTTTATCAAGAAGCGGTGGAGCAAAACGGAAAAAGATGCGTTTTAACACCCCTTTCCGAGGGGAAAGGGGTGTTGATTATTTTTTCTTCTTGCCGTTCATCTCGTCCTCGGCGGAGGAGAAGTCAAATTCGATGCTTTCGTTTCGGGAAATCAGCGTTTGAACGAATTCGTCGTACCAATCCTCCTTTACGACGATCGTCATATACTTGGTTTTGAAGTCGTCGAAATAAAGATTGAGCTTTTTCGAACCGTTTAGTAGGCAGACGGAGCGGATTTTTCGAATGGGATATTTTGATTTGACGATTCCGAATTGGGTGATCAACAGTTTGTCCGTAACGATATAACGCGAACGGATCAGCAGACCGGACAGCAGAATCGCAAGAAAGACGCTTGTAAAATACAGGAGAACGTACTTCATCCATTCGTAAGCGGAGGTAATATCCCCGCTTAAAAAGCCCAGAAATTGCCACGTCGTCAAGGCAAAGCAGGCAGCGCAAAGCAAAATTCCCACGGAGATTACGGCAATCATCAGCGGCGTAAATTTAAACTGATAGGTCTTTATCGGGAGTTCGTTTTTTTCTTCCATAGGGACAGTATAAAACAATTGCAGGGAAAAAGCAATCTTTTTCTCGGATGAAAAAAATTTTTCACGGAAAAACGCGGGCATATCGCGGGAACGCTTGAAAAATTTTGTCGAATTCGTTATAATGGAAATCGGAAGTACAGATAACGGCGGAGGAGTTCATGGTAAAAGTAATCAGGCAGGGTGTCTACTATTTGGAAGGGCGTATCGAAACGGAGGCGCACGCCTTCATGACTTCGGATAAGAAGGCGAAAGCGGTTAAAAATACGATTTCTTATTCCGTTCTGAAATCGCACGGCGGGCTGGAAGAGCCGTTCGCGCTTCGCTTTGACAAGGTCGTTGCGGACAGTATGGATGCGGCGGACGTCGCTCGTTTTATGGATACGGCAAAAATCAAGACGCCGCAGATCCCCGTTACGTTCGTCGAAGGCAACGGAACTGCGCCGCAGGACTATTTGAGAAACGCGGCGGAAAAGTTCGGCGGAGGCTACCTTGCCGCGGGAATTGCCGATACTTCCGCTTATCTTTGCGAATACGGGGCAAAGTGCGGTGAAGTCGTGCTCTCGCCTTCGCCTGCCGCAATCGGCGCCGTCGGCGCTTTTGGAGTGGGGGGGAATGCGTACGAAGTTTTAAATTCGCTTTCTACGTTTTCCTTGATAGGGAAGAAACCGGAAATCGTTGCCGTTTACGTGAAGGGAAAGCTGCGCAAGGGGGTGGGCACGACGGACGTTGCGCTCCTGATGGAAAATGCGCTGAAAAATAATTTTGTCGAAGGAAAAATTCTCGAATTTTTCGGACCAGGGGTTGCCAATCTTTCCATGGAATCGCGTATTGCAATCGACGAAGCCGTTCTTTCGTTCGGTCGCTTTGCAAGCGTGTGGGCGACCGACGAGGCAACGGAGACATACTGCAAAGAGCGGGGCAAGAAAGGCTTTAAAAAGCTTGTACCTGTACAGCCTGCGTTCTATGACGGCGCGATCGTGGTGGATTTAACGCGCGTCGAGCCGATGATTGCGCTTGGGGATAAGATTCGTACGGTGAAAGAGGTTATCGAAGGGGATCGAAAAAATCTTCCTTACGATATTGCGGAGAAAAAAATCAATTCAAGCCGCGTTGCGGGCAACGCAGGCGGAACGTTTGAAAATATTGCGGAATTTGCCGAAATCGTTCGCGGAAAAACGCTTGCAAGCGGAAATTACCGCATCGTACCCGCAACGCTTTCGGTGTTTAAAGCGCTTGCGGACGCAGGGTATCTCGGCGTCCTGTCGGAGGCGGGCGCTGTGGTGGACGCGCCCTGTTCGTATTGGGATGAGGAGGGAGTCGGGTGCGGCGTGAAATCGAGCACTGTGCGAATGGATGCCCGTTCGATTGCGGCGACGCTTGTAACCGGCACGCTGACTTCTGCGTTGGATCACGAGTATACCAAGCGGTTGAAAAAATTTGTCTTTTCGCCGAACGTGTACGCCCGTTTGATAGAATTCAAGCCGAACGTTGAAAAACAGCTTTTGGCGGAGATGAAAACGAAGGCGGATCCTCTTCCCGCGCGGCTGGCGCTGAGGGTCGGCTCGTTCGGCGAAGCGCAGTGGGACGCATCTTCGTTGGAGATCCCCAAGGGAGTCGTTTGCGGCGGGGCTTCCTTCGACGAGGGTTACGATTTAGAGGTTTTAACACTGTGCCGCGAAGCGGGGCATTACGTGTTGATTGTTGCGGATTTCAACGATGAAATGGTTAAAAATTGTGTTACAGTGGGCATTTTGCCCGTAAAAGCGGGAAAAGCGGGACTGAAAGACGGCGACATTCTCTATCTTGACGGAGTCGCAAAGAGCGTCCGCAATCGAGAGGCGAGCCTCACGGTGAAGCGTTATTGTCGCGGAAAGGTAAAGGACGTCGTATTGCAACTGCCGAAGCTTACGGACGAGGAGCGTGAAATATTACTCGACGGCGGCTTCGTCGGGCGCTGCAAACGGAACGAAAAGTAAATCGGGACTCGCAGGATATTCGACGTGTGGGATGCGCTCTTTTACGGAGAGCGTCGAACGGGAATCGCGTCTGCGTAATAGTTGTCTGAATTCCCGGTAAAATTTGAATTTGGGTGAAAATCGCCTAATATAATAAAAAGAGGTAAATTATGTTTCGTAACTTAATGGTGCTTTCAACAGGGGAGCTCGTCGGTATCATCGTCGCAGCCGTTGTTGCTTTATTGCTGATTGTGTTTCTGTTTTGGTATGTTTCCGCGTATAATCGCTTGCAACGCTCGAAAAATTTCGTGGAAGAGGGTTGGGCGACTATCGACGTACAGTTGAAAAAAAGGTACGATTTGATCCCCAACCTCGTTGAAACAGTAAAGGGGTATGCAAAGCACGAGAGCGAGACCTTGCAGGCGGTTGTGGAAGCTCGCAGCTACGCAATGCGTGCGACGACGGTGTCTGGAAAAATCGAAGCGGAAAACGCGCTTTCGGGTACGCTGAAATCGCTGATGAAATTGCAGGAAGCGTATCCACAGCTGAAGGCAAACGCTAACTTTATCAGTTTGCAGGAGCAGCTGCTTTCCGTCGAAAACGAAATTGCATCCGCCCGCAGGTACTATAATGGCACGGTGCGCGCGCTCAACAACCGCGTTACGACGTTTCCTTCCAATCTCGTGGCGCGCCGCATGAAAATGGAAAAGTATTCGTATTTCGAACTCGACTCCGAAGAGGAGCGTCAAAACGTAAAAGTGCGCTTTTAAGCATTGAATTTTAGTCGCGGGCGGGGGACACCCCGTCCGTTTTATCGGGGAAGATATGAAAGACTACGTAATTGCAATCGACGCGGGTACAACGAGCATTCGTGCGGGTGTATATGATGCAAAGTCGGGTGCGTTTATTCACCGTGCAGCGCAGGAGACGGCGCAGAGCTTTCCCAGAAGCGGATGGGTGGAGCAGGACGCAAACGAAATATATTATAAGGCAGCTTACGTTTTAAACGACTGCGTTCAGGCTGTCGGCGCCGAAAACATTGCGAGCATCGGTATTACCAATCAGAGGGAAACGGTCATCTTCTGGAACCGAGAAACCGGCGAGCCGATATGTCCCGCTATCGTTTGGCAGTGCCGCCGAACGAGCACGTTCTGCGCGTCTGTTTCCGATGAAATGCGCCGAACCATCAAAGAAAAAACGGGATTGTTGCCCGATGCCTATTTTTCCGCAAGCAAGATGAAGTGGGTAATGGACAACGTGCCCGAGGCTCGGCAACTGCAAAGGGATGGGAAGCTTTGCGCGGGGACGGTGGAAAGTTATCTCGTGTTCAAGCTGACGGGGAAATTTATTACCGATCACACCAACGCTTCGCGCACCATGCTTTTCGATATCAGGCGTTTGGCTTGGGACAGTGAGTTGCTTAGGTATTTCGGAATTGATAGGGGGATTTTGCCTGTTCCCATTCCGTGCGACGCGTCCGTCGGATACGCCAGATTTTCGGGGCGGGAGATTCCCGTGGCGGGAATCTTGGGCGACCAACAGGCGGCGCTTTTCGGTCAGGCTTGCTTTTGTGCGGGCGAAGGTAAAATTACGTACGGCACAGGCTTGTTCATGCTTTTTGCAACGGGCGAGCGATGCATTTCATCGGAAAGCGGTCTGCTTTCTACGGTTGCGTATACTGTCGGCGGAAGGACGGCGTATGCGTTGGAAGGCAGCGCGTTTAACGCGGGCAGCGCAGTGCAGTGGCTGCGTGACGGAATGGGTTTGATTTCGACGAGCGCGGAGAGCGAGGAGGTCGCAAGATCCGTATCGGATACGGGCGGGGTATACTTCGTGCCCGCTTTTACAGGACTCGGTGCGCCTCACTGGCAGAGCGACGCAAGGGGGATGTTATGCGGGATTTCCCGCGGAACGAAGCGTGCGCACGTCGTGCGCGCCGTGTTGGAAAGCATTGCGTACAGCGCGCGCGATTTGTCGGATGCTATGGTGAAGGACAGCGGAATTTCTTTAAAGGAAATCAAATGCGACGGAGGAGCATCGGCAAACGATTTCCTCATGCAGTTCCAGTGCGATGTATTGGGCATCAACGTCAACCGCCCGCAAGAGAGGGAGAGTACTTTGCTGGGCGCGGCGCTGCTTTCCTCCGTCTCTTCGGGGCTGATGTCGCTTGAAGAAGCGGCTTCGCGTCGTGTTTCCGAGAAAACCTTTTACCCTTCGACGGAACGGGAAAAGTACGATTTGCTCTATCAAAACTACCTTTTGGCGCTAAAACGCACGCTCATCATTGAATAATCAGACAGAAAAATAGTACTATGCCACACATATATCGCCCAAAGCCCGTTTTTAACGGGTTTTTTTCTTTTTTCGTATAATTATATTATGAAAATTTATTTGCGAAAACGCAGTTGTTTTACCTTTCGCGGACGAGAGAGTTACGAGTTGGACGTTCTCGGAAAAACCGTTTTAATGCTCATGCGGGAAAATCTCTGCGCGGAGATATGCGACGATCCGCCCGAAGGGGATAAAATCGTTCTCGATTCTGTATACCCATTGCTAACGCGGAAAAAGTTGGAGGAGGTAATTAAGAATACGGACGGCAGTTTTTCTTTTGCGGGCGGCTTTGTGGAGCGCGGCGGGGCTTCGAAAAAAGTAACGACCGTAGATTGGCTCGGTTTGTTTTCGCTGTCGGATTATCCCGAAATTATCAATCGGGCAAACGAGGTCAGGCGTAAAGAACTTGCGGCTTGCGGCGTTCTTTTGGAGGCAGGTGCGGAAGTTGATTTTACTTCCGTATTGGAAGAGGGCGTTATCGTGGAGCGCGGCGCGCGCGTTCGGGGAAAGAGCGTCGTAAAGCGCGACGCCGTTGTCGGCAGTGGTTCGGAAATCGTCGACAGTGAAGTTGGGGCGTATACGCAAGTTAAAAGCAGTTGTGTCTTGCAGTCCCGAATCGGGAAAAATTGCACCGTCGGACCGTTTGCTTATCTTCGTCCGAACAGCGTCGTGGGCGACGGTTGCCGAATCGGCGATTTCGTGGAGTTAAAAAATGCAAAAATCGGCGCGGGGAGCAAGGCTTCGCATCTTGCATATATCGGTGATGCCGAAGTCGGAGAGCACGTCAATATCGGCTGCGGCGTGGTGTTCGTGAATTATAACGGAAAGACCAAGTCGAAAACGCGGGTGGGCGACGGTGCGTTTATCGGCAGTAACTGCAACCTGATTGCTCCCGTTTCCGTCGGCGACGGTGCGTTTCTTGCGGCGGGGACGACGCTGACGCGCAGTTTGGTCGACGGGGATTTTTGTGTGGGTCGCAGTCGGGAAACGGTGAAAGCGGGGCGCGCAGCCGAATACTTAAAGTAAATTCACACACCGTGCATACTGCGGCATAAAATGCCGTGAGACGGCGGAACGGGCGTCCGCAGGAGGTGCGCGTGGGAAAATATTTCGGAACGGACGGCTTTCGGGGACGGGCGAACGAGACATTAACTGCCGTTCATGCTTTTCGGATCGGTAGATTTTTAGGGTATTACTATGCCGGAACGGGCAAAAAACCGAAAATCGTTGTGGGTAAGGACACGCGGTTGTCGTCGTATACGCTTGAATATGCGCTCAGTGCGGGGGCAACGGCTTCGGGTGCGGACGTGTACTTGTTGCACGTTACGACGACGCCGTCCGTTTCCTATACGGTGTGCGCGGAGGGTTTTGATTGCGGTGTCATGATTTCGGCGAGTCACAATCCGTATTGTGATAACGGCATCAAGCTCATCAACGAAAAGGGCGAAAAAATGGACGATTCCGTTATTTTTGAGGCGGAAAAGTTCTTGGAAGGCGGAGAATTGCCCTTTGCGAGTGGGAAAAACATCGGTAGGACGGTAGATTACGTTGCGGGAAGAAACCGCTACCTTGCGTTTTTGCTTTCCCTTCCGCGTCGTTCCTTTCGCGGATTGAAAATCGGGTTGGACTGCGCAAACGGAAGCAGTTGGGCGATCGGCAAGGCGGTGTTCGACGCGCTCGGCGCGGAAACGTTTGTAACGGGTGCAAGCCCGAACGGCGTAAACATCAACGAGGGGTGCGGCTCTACCTGTATTGCGAATTTGCAAGGATTCGTAATAGACAACGGACTTGATCTCGGTTTCGCCTTTGACGGGGATGCCGATCGCTGCATCTGCGTCGACGAGAAGGGCGGGGTCATCGACGGCGACGGAATTCTGTACGTTTGCGCCAAATATTTCAAGGCAAGCGGCGAACTTGACGGAGGTGGCGTTGTGGCTACGAAGATGAGTAATTTCGGGTTGGCGAAGGCGCTCGAACGGGAGGGGATTTCGCTTGCGTTTGCCGACGTGGGCGACCGCTTCGTATACGCGGAGATGGCGCGAACGGGTTATTTGCTCGGCGGCGAAGCTTCGGGGCACGTTATTTTCCGTAAACACGAAACAACGGGGGACGGTCTTGTTACCGCACTGAAGCTTACCGAAATCGTATTGGAGAGCAAGTGTCCGATATCCTGTCTGACAGAGGGCTATCGCCCGTTGCCGCAGGTGATAAAGAATATATCAACATTTCATAAAGTTGAAATATCGCAGGATTTTGGGGTAAAAAACGCCATAAAAGAGGCGGAAACGTTGTGTCGGGGGCGCGCACTGCTGCGCGTATCGGGTACGGAAAACGTGGTGCGGATCCTCATGGAAGGGGAAAATCTCAAAGAAGGGATTGCGCTTGTCGAACAAGCGATAAAGGAGGCGGAGGAAAGATTATGTGCGGAATAGTCGGTTATTCGGGCGTTCGACGCGCTGCACCCGTTTTATTGGAGGGGCTGGAAAAGCTCGAATACCGCGGGTACGATTCGGCGGGGATTGCGGTATGCGACGGCGGAGTGATCCGAATTGCCAAGAAAAAGGGGCGCGTGAAGGAGATTGCGCAGGCGGCAGACTTTAACGGGAGCGTTGGGATCGGGCATACGCGCTGGGCAACGCACGGAAAACCGAGCGAGCGGAATGCGCACCCGCACGTCTACGGAAAGTTTGCAATCGTGCATAACGGAATCATCGAGAACGCTACGGAGCTGAAAGAAGAATGTCTTGCGCGCGGCGAAAGTTTTGCTTCCGAAACGGACAGCGAAGTGTTGGTGCATCTCGTTGCGGCTTGTTATCGCGGAAACTTTTTACAGGCGGTGTCCGAGGGGCTGCGGCGGTGCCAAGGTTCGTATGCAGTTGCCGTTCTGTGCGAGGACTTTCCTGATGAAATTGTCTGTGCGCGGGGAGGCAGTCCGCTCGTCGTTGGCGTGAAGGAGGGGGAAACGTTTATTGCGAGCGACTTGGCGGCGATCGCCTCCGAACGGGCGGAGGTTTACGTCGCGGAGGAGGGTGAGTTCGTGTGCGTAAAAGCGGGTAGCGCTGTTTTTTACGATAGAAATTTGGTCGTGAAGCAAAAAGAAAGGCTGCAATACGATTATAACGGCGATTCGCCCGAAAAGATGGGGTTTCGACATTTTATGCAGAAAGAAATGTCCGAAATCCCGTCGGTGCTCAAAAAAAGCAAGCTAATTTTATCGAATCGAGAGTTTTATAAAGTACTATGCCAGACAAAATACATAGATATTATAGCTTGCGGTACGGCATATCACAGCGGACTCTGCGCAAAATACGCCTTCGAATCGCTGTGCCGCGTTAAAACCGAGGCGAGCATCGCAAGCGAGTATCGCTATTGCAATCCCATCGTCGGCAAAAAATCCTTGGTGATTGCCGTCAGTCAAAGCGGAGAAACGGCGGATACGCTTGCCGCCGCAGCGCTCGCCAAGGAGAGGGGCGCCTATCTTGCCGCCGTTACCAACGTGCCGTATTCGTCGCTGACCCGCCTTGCCGACTACGTTTTGCCAACGGATGCGGGCTTCGAGGTGGCGGTTGCGGCAACAAAGAGCTTCAACGCACAGCTTGCTCTGCTCTATTCTCTCGCCGATCTTCGCTCGGGGGGCGGGGGCGAGTGGTTGAAGGGGGCGGATGCGCTCGCCGAGCGTGTGTTGGAGGTTTCCGAAGGCGTGCGTGCCTGGACACCCTATTTTCTGAATGCAAAGAGTGTATATTTCATCGGGCGGGGCGTGGATTATTGTACTGCGCTTGAAGGTAGCCTGAAACTGAAGGAAATTACTTATCTGCCGAGCGAGGGGTATCCGGCGGGGGAGCTAAAGCACGGTACGCTTGCGCTTGTAGACGAGGGTACGCCCGTCGTTGCCATAATCACGCAGAAGGCGTTGGCGGAAAAAACGATGAACGCTGTGCACGAAACGCGCGCGCGAGGGGCGAGGGTGTTCCTCGTAACCTCTCTTCCGGAGTGCGCAGAGCATCCGGAGGTAACGGCTTCCGTTGTGATTCCCGCCTGCCGCGAGATATTTTCTCCCGTACTCTCTATGATACCCCTGCAAAAACTTGCTTATTATGTTTCGATTGCGCGGGGGATCGATCCCGATAAGCCCCGCAACCTTGCCAAGAGCGTTACGGTGGAATAGAAAAAGCCTGCCGAAAGCTTAAAAAAGTCGTAAAAGATTCAGTTTTTGTACATATAAATAGCTCACTAACTTCGCAATCGAAGTATAGTGAGCTATTTTGATTTTTTGAAATCTTAACCGATTTTGCGGAAGAAAGGCTTGTAATCGAGTATTTTTTCGATTTTTTCCAGAATGTCTGCGGGAAGAGTCAGTCCGCTTGCACGTGTGTTGGAAACCAACTGCTGCGGCTTGCTTGCGCCCGTGATTACCGAGCAAATTTGTTTTTGCTTTAATATCCAAGAAAGTGCCAGTACCGAAAGCGGTACGCCGAGCGATTCGGCAAGAGGCAAAAGTTTTTCTACTTTATTCAGATTTTCTTCCGTGAGCAGATTATTTATTTGTCTGTCTGCCTGCCAGGTCGCGCGCGAGCCTTCGGGCAGGGGCTGATTTTTGCGGTATTTTCCCGTTAAAAGCCCCTGTGCAAGCGGCGAAAATACGGTAATGCCGATGCCGTTTTCTTCGCAAATTTTAATTATTTCGTCCTCGATATAGCGGTCGACCATATTATATTGCGGTTGAATAACGCTGAGCGGACGCAGGTGATTTTCTTTTACCGTATGAATCGCTTCGGTAATTTGTACAGGCGACCATTCCGAAACCCCGTAATACAAAATTTTTCCTGCCGCTACCATGTCGGAAAGGACTTGCATCGTTTCTTCGATGGGGGTGGTGGGGTCAAATCGGTGGCAGAAATACAGGTCGAGATAGTCGAGCTTCATGTTTTTCAACGTGTTGTCGAGTTGTTCGATAATATGCTTACGCGAAAGCCCCCATTCGTTTGCGCCTCGTCCCATCGGAAAGAAAACTTTCGAGGACACGACGTATTCGCTGCGGCGGTGTTCGCCAAGAACTTTCCCTAAAAACCGTTCGGCTTCACCGCCAGAGTATGCGTCCGCGCAGTCGAAAAAGTTTACGCCTTCGTCAAACGCAACGTTCACTGTCTCGCGGGCGTTAGCCGCTTCGGTGCCTTCGAGCTTGGTTACCCAGCTTCCCAGTGCAATTTCGCTGACCTTCAATCCCCATTTTCCTAGGTTACGATACTGCATGGCTTATTCCCCCTTGACGGATTCCGTCGTTCCGTCGTTCGACGGCGGTAATTTCCCCGATTTTTTTTCCTCTCTGCGGTACGACCATTTTAGTAAAATGGGGGTGAGTACCGAGGAGAGGAGGATAATACAAATGATAAACGGATATACGGCGGGGTTAACGAGCCCGCAGTCCACGCCCTTTTGCGTACAGATCAAAACGACTTCCGCGCGTACCATCATGCCGAGCCCGACGCGGAATGAATCGTTCCATTTGAATTTACAAAGTTTGGCGCCTGCACCGCAGCCGAGCAGTTTACCGAGAAGAGCCGCTATGACGAACACGGCACCGAAAGCCAAAAAAGTTACGTCGATCCGGCTGAAATAGTCGATATTGGCAATGCCGATATTGGCAAAAAAGACGGGTGAGAAAAACAGATAACCCATTTGATCGACCTTCGATTCTACGTATGGTGTTTCGGAAAGAGTGCCGCCGAGCATGATTCCCGCAACGTACGCGCCCGTAATGTCCGCAACGCCGAAGAATTTTTCCGCGCAATAGGCGTAAAGGAAGCAGGCGGCAAGCGAGATGATGGGCACACGGCGGTTGTGGGGCGCTTTTCTTTCTATAATGTTGAATAATTTGCGCAAGCCTACGCCGAGCGCGATGGCGACGATAAAGAAGATGACGATTTTAATGACAACGAGTCCTGCGTTGGGAGAAAACCATTTCCAGCCCGCGTCGCTTCCCGAACCGGAGGAGAAACCCGTCAACACGGAAAGAATGATAATGCCGATCACGTCGTCGATAACGGCCGCCGCCACGATAGAGGTGCCGACCTTACTGTCGAGCTTGCCGAGCTCTTTGAGTACGGCAACGGTAACCGAAACGGAGGTTGCGGTTAAAATCGCTCCGTAAAAGAGGTTGGAAAGGATATTGTGGAAGCCGAAGAACAGGGAAGCGGTCAGCCACCCCAAAAACATGGGTACGATGACGCCGAATGTCGTAATAACGATTGAGGCGACGCCCGTTTGCTTGAGCTTTTTTAAATCTGTGCCGAGTCCCGCCGAAAACATGATGAGAACGACGCCGATTTTGCTTAAAACGGCGAGCGTTTTTTTAATTTCCTCACCGAAGAACGCTTCGTGCAGGGGTTGCCAAGGGATAAACGAAAGCGTGCCTAAGAGAATTCCTGCAAGAAGCATACCGATTACGGCGGGCATACCGATGCGGTGTGCGCCGAGTCCCATGAGCTTTGCGAGCAAAAATATGAATGCCAAAGGCAATAGTATTTCAAAAGGTTCCATAATAATTTACCTGACTTATCGCTGAAAATAACCTTTATCATTATAATCCTTTTTATGAGAAAAGCAACTTTTTTCAACGCATTTTCCGTTTGAAGTTGCGAATGTTTTTTATAAAATCGGTTTTTGAATTTATGCGAACGCTTGTCAATCGCTTAAATTTATGGTATAATTAAAATCAGCATTTCAACGTTATCGTTAATATTAATGTATATCTATCGAAATCCTGTCGATAAAGAGCAGGCAAAACAAATGAATCCCGTCGTGCTCGCGTTTATCGGTGATGCCGCATATACGCTGTTCGTCCGCGAACGGCTTGCGCTTTCTTCCCGATACAAAACGGGGGAGCTTGACAGGCGTACGTCGCAAATCGTTTCGGCGCACGGGCAAAGCTTGGAGTTGGAGCGGATGATGCCCCTGCTTACTCAGGAGGAGGAAGCAGTGTTCCGCCGCGGACGCAACGCGAAGAAGCCGACGAAGAGCAAGAACGCCACCGTGGGGGAATACGTCCGCTCCACGGGCTTTGAAGCGCTGTTGGGATTTTTGTATTTGACCGGACAGACCGATAGAATCGAAGAACTGTTTTTTTCGGATGCGGAGGATGAATGAAAACCGAGGGTAGAAACGCCGTTCTCGAATTGTTAAAGACGGATAAGACGGTTGATAAAATATTGCTTGAACAGGGTGCGCAGGGCTCGCTGCAAAAAATTTTTGCGCTTGCCCGACAGAAAAATATTCGCGTGCAGTTTGTACAGCGCGCTGCGCTTGACAGGGAGAGTAGGGATAAACGGCATCAGGGTGTCATAGCTTATACCACCGACTTCGTTTATTCGGATTTAAGCGAGCTTGCGGGGAGGGAAGAAAGTTTAATCGTTCTTTGCGACGGAATCGAGGACGTGCACAACCTTGGCAGCATTCTGCGTGTGGCGGAATGCGCGGGGGCGGACGGCGTCGTTATTCCCGCCGCCAAGGGCGCGAGCGTTACCGAAGCGGTCGTCCGTATTTCCGCGGGCGCTGCGGAGCATATCAAGGTTGCGAAGGTCGTTTCCGTCAACCGCGCCATCGACGAGCTGAAAGAACTCGGCTACTGGATTTACGCATTGGAGGCGGGCGGGGAAAGCATATACGAAGAAAGACTTACGGGAAAGGTTGCGCTCGTCGTCGGGGGCGAGGATAGCGGGGTCAGGCGTCTGACGCGGGAAAAGTGCGACAAGACGCTTTCCATTCCCCTGTTTGGAAAGGTGAATTCGCTGAACGCGTCGGTTGCGCTCGGAATCGCCGTATACGAGGTGGTGCGTGCAAGGCTTAAAGTATAAGGCGGACGAATTGCTTGCGGAAGAGGCGCAGGCGGGCGACGGCGCGGCAACGGAAGAGTTGTTGCTTCGTTATAAAAACGCAGTGCTCGCGCGGGCGCGTCGGTATTTTCTTGCGGGCGGGGAAACGGACGATTTGGTGCAGGAAGGTATGGTAGGCTTGTATTTTGCCGTGCGTGATTACCGTAAGGAAGAAGGCAAGAGCTTTAAAAACTTTGCCTATCTGTGCGTAACCCGTCGGATTTTCGACGCGGTACGCTCGATGACCCGTCGCAAAAACGAGGTTTTGAATGACAGCGTTTCACTGTTTGATCCGATCGTTACCGATATTCTCGACGGGAGCGCGTCTCCGGAAGAGAGCATTATCGACGACGAGTCGCGCGCGGAATTTAAAATCAGGTTAATGAAAACGCTTTCCGATTTCGAGTTTCGCGTATTGACGATGTATCTTGAAGGTATGAATTACGCGAAAATCTGCGAAGCGACCGGAAAATCTTTAAAGAGCGTGGACAACGCGCTCGCCCGTGCAAAGAAGAAATTACAACAGGCATACTGTAAAAAAGGTTAAAACATGGCATATTTATCCCTTTATCGAAAATTCCGACCTTCGAAGTTCGACGATATGGTGCGTCAGGAACACGTCGTGCGCGTTCTCAAAAACCAAATCGCGGCGGATACCGTCGGGCACGCGTATCTCTTTACGGGACCGCGCGGCACGGGTAAAACGAGCGTTGCCCGTATCTTCGCCCGCGCCGTGAACTGCGAGCATCCCGTCAACGGTTCGCCGTGCGGGAGGTGCGCCGTCTGCCGCGCGTTGAGCGATGGTTCGCTCGACGTTGTAGAAATCGACGCGGCGTCCAATAACGGCGTCAACGAGATGCGCGACTTGCGCGAGAAGGTGCAGTATCCGCCCGTTACGGGAAAGTATAAAGTATATATCATCGATGAAGTGCATATGCTCACGGACAGCGCGTTCAACGCTCTCTTAAAGACGCTGGAAGAGCCGCCCGCGCACGCAATTTTCATTTTGGCGACCACTGAGCCGCAAAAGATTCCCGCTACCATTCTTTCGCGCTGTATGCGCCTCGATTTTAAGCTGATTCCTACCGAAGATTTGGTGTCGCACCTGAAAAGCGTGCTCGGGGAAATCGGGAGGGCGTACGAGGAAGAGGCGGTCGTTGCCATTGCCCGTGCGGGTGCGGGAAGCGACAGAGATATGCTCTCGATTGCGGAAATGTGCCTCGCCTATTCCGAAAAGCTGACTTACGAGGGAGTAACCACCGTACTTGGTGCGGCGGACTTTCTGGACACCGCTGCGCTTTGCGGGGAAATTTTAAAGCCTGATTTGGGTGCTGCGCTCGAAAAAACGGAGAATATTCTTTCCGAGGGACGGTCGGTTGGCGTGCTCTGCCGCGATATCCTGCAAATTCTGAATATGGTTGCCATTGCAAAATCCTGTCGGAATGCGGAAGCTTTGCTTGCCGTTTCGTCCGAACGGTTTCACGCTGTTTCCGAGATCGAAAAATTTGCCGACGGCAGGGCGATCCTGCGTGCGACGGAGCTCTTTTCCAAACTCGAAACGGAGCTTCGCTACGCTTCGTCGCCGAGAATTTGTCTGGAAACGGCGGTCATGCGGGCGGCGCTTCCCGAAACGCAGATAGAGCTCGACGCGCTTGCGGCAAGAGTGAACGGCGTGGAGCGCAAGCTGTCGGAGGGAGTTCAAAAAATCGAAATTTCGCAGGATTCTCCGAAAAAAACGACGAAAGAACCTAAAAAAGAGGCAAAGCAACCGCAGGAGCAAGAGGATTTTTATGACGACGGTTACGAATTTCCGACGGAGGAGCCCGTGTTCGAAGAGGCTTATTTTTTCGACGGGGCACTGACGGAAAGTGTTCCATTTGAAAAAGCAGAGTCCGTCAAAGCGCGCGAAACGGGAACTGCGTCCGTCGCGCAGCCCGTTGCCGAGCGGAGCGTTGCGCCCGCTGCGCCGACGGAAACTTCCGCAGCGATGGCGTTTGGAAAATTTCTGCGGACGCTCCGTAAGTCGAGCCGCAACGGCGTTCTGTTTACCATGTGCGCCGATCTCGAAGCGCAGTTTTCGGACAGTGTTCTGATCCTGACTACGGACAGCGACACGGTCTATCGCTCGCTGAATAAGGAGGAGCACCGCAAGCTCATGCGGGAAACGTTTGCGGAAATCGGTGTTCCCGAATATCGTCTGGTGAAGCGCGGCGAAGAGTCTGCCGACGTGAAGGGCGGCATCGAAGAAATCAAACGGAATTTCAGCAATTACAACGTGGAAATAAAATAAAGGAGAAAGGTTATGTCCGGTTTTAACAGAGGCGGCATGGGGGGCGCGGGAATGCAGAACCTCATGAAGCAGGCGCAAAAAATGCAAGAGGAAATGCAGGAGACCGAGAAGCTGCTCGACGATTGGGAAATCGTGGGTACGGCGGGCGGTGAAGCCGTGGTCGTATACATGAATGCGAAGAAAAAAATCGACGGCATAGAAATCGACAAGTCGGTGATCGATCCCGAGGACGAGGAAATGCTCGAGGATTTGATTATGGCTGCGATTCTCGACGGTTATAAGAAAGCAGACGAAGTATATCAGGAAAAAATGGGGAAATTCGGAGCAGGCGGCATGGGGGGACTTCTGTAAGTGGACGTCTTTATCGAACCTATCGGAAAGCTGATGAACGAGTTTTCCAAGCTCCCCGGCGTGGGAAAAAAGACCGCGCAGCGCTACGCTTACCGTGTGATCAAGATGAGCGACGGGGAGGCTGAGGCGTTTGCGGAGGCAATCGTCAATGTGAAAAAACAGGTGCGTTTCTGCAAGGTATGCGGCAATTTTACGGTGGACGAGGTTTGCGAGATCTGCCGCGTCAGAGACAAGTCGTCCGTCTGCGTCGTAAAGGAGCCCAAGGACGTGATCGCGCTGGAAAAACTCAGAGAATTTAAAGGCGTTTATCACGTTTTGCACGGTGTCATCGATCCGATGAACGGCGTGTCGCCGAACGATATCCGCATTAAGGAGTTGCTTGCGCGTATCGGGGAAGGCGGCGTAAAGGAAGTTATCATGGCTACCAATCCCGACGTGGAGGGTGAGGCGACCGCCATGTATATCGCAAAGATTTTAAAGCCGTTGGGCGTAAAGGTAACGCGTCTTGCGCACGGCATTCCGATAGGGTCGGAACTTGAATATGCCGACGAGGTAACGCTTTCGCGCGCCCTGATCGAACGCAAAGAAATTTAAGGAGATCGACATGAAAATTTCCGTACTTGGCTGCGGCAGGTGGGGTTCGTTTATTGCCTGGTATCTTTCCCGCCGCGGAAACGACGTAACCTCTTGGGGGCCCGAAGAGGATTATTCGTATCGCGTCTTAAAGGAAACGGGACGCAATGAATACGTGGAGCTCAATTCGAAAATTCACTTAACCTGCGACCTCGAAGAGGCGGTAACGCGGGCGGAAATTATCGTTATTTCCATTAGCGCGCAGGGATTGCGCGGATTTATGCAAAAAATTATCCGTTATGACGTTTCCGACAAGGTTTTTGTGCTTTGCATGAAAGGAATCGAGTCGGATACGGGAAAACGTCTTTCGGAAATTCTTGCAGAGAGCGGAATTTCTTCCGATAAAATTGCAGTTTGGGTAGGACCAGGGCATATTCAGAGTTTCGTGCAGGGAATTCCCAATTGTATGGTAATTGATTCCGAAAGCGAAACATTAAAGCGGAGTCTTGTCGGGGAATTTAAAAGCGATTTGATCCGTTTTTATTACGGAAACGATTTGTTGGGCACGGAAATCGGTGCGGCGGCAAAGAACGTTATGGGTATTGCCGCGGGCGTTCTGGACGTCGTATGCAAGCCGTTGAAGGGTCCCTTGATGTCGCGCGGGGCAAGAGAGGTTGCACGGCTTATCAAAGCGCTCGGCGGGAACGAGCTTTCCGCCTACGGTTTGGCGCACCTCGGCGATTACGAAACGACCTTGTTTTCCGAATATTCGCACAACAGAATGTACGGGGAAATGCTTGCCAAGGGACAACGTTTCGAAAAACTTGCGGAAGGGGTGGCGACTTCGGGAGCGTTGAGACTTCTCGGGGAAAAATGCGGGGTGGAATTGCCTATCACCGAAGCGGTTTACAGGGTTTGCTATGAAGACGGCAACGATGCACTGCGTTGCCGTGAAGAGATAGGAAGGCTATTTCAACGCACCACAAAGGCAGAAATGTACTGAACAAACGAGATTTTAAGAGGTTTTTATAGTATTATGTCAGACATAAATGAGGAAAATGAGGCAAATTTAGCGCGCGAGTCGACGGCTTCAACGGAAGGATCCGACGCACCGCTTTTGGAGACGCGCGTTCGCGTAGACGGCGCGTTTCGAAAGAGGATATTCAAAGCGAACCAATGGGTGTTTATCCTGATATTCGTTTTCGGCGGCGTGCTTACCCTCGGCGGAATCGTCGGCGTGGTTCTGTATTATCTTACTAAAAACGATTTCAGTGAGAAAGCGGCATTTTTCCTCTTTCTCGGTGTCCTGCTTTTGATTTGCGGAGGGGTTGCGGTGTCCTCTGCCAAAAGGGGCGTTGCCAATGCGGATAAGAACGTGAAAGAGTCCGTCAGCCGTTTTTACAGGTATTACTTTGTGGAAACGATTTATAGATATACCGAAAAAGTGGGAGAAATCAAGCGTTATTATCGTGAGTTTTCCGGTGTGAGGGAAACGAAGGAATTTATATATCTCAACGGAGTTGACGGCTCGTTTTTTCCCGTAGATAAATTGACGCTTACGCAGGAACAGATCGAGGTTTTGCGCGGACTTTTTGTTTCTCCTACGAAAACGTTGTGAAAAAATTTTCATAAAACGTTTCGATAATGCTTGACAAGCTTTTGCGGATTGTGTATGATAGTGTCGTTCGCTGTCGCGGGGGCGTAGCTCAGTTGGTTAGAGCGCTTGCTTGACATGCAAGAGGTCACAGATTCGAGTTCTGTCGTTCCCACCAGGAAACCCTGTATATCGTGCCGTTTTCCATGTTTGCGCCGATATATGGGGTTTTGTTTTAAGCAATGCGAGCGTGGCGAAACCGGCAGACGCGCAGGACTTAGAATCCTGTGGGAAACCGTGCAGGTTCAAATCCTGTCGCTCGCACCAAAAATCGGCGGGGCTCGAATGCCCGCCGATTTTCTTGTAAACGATATTTTCCGAATAAAACGTTTTCCGATGGTCAATCATTAATTAACGTTCTTCACGGTAAGAAAAAGAAAACAAAAATCGGGCGTATAATTCTTAACTTTTTGCAAAAACTCATACGGAAGCGGGGTACATAAGGAGGAAACGGTTATGTTGCAAAAGGTGGTAATTTGCGGAGTGGATACTTCGGGGCTTCCGAAGCTGACGGCAAAGGAGAATGAAGAACTTATAGCAAAACTCAAAGCGGGCGACGAGGCGGCGCGCGAAAAGTTTATCGTCGGCAATATGCGGCTGGTGCTCTCGCTTGTCAAGCGTTTTTGGGCGAAGAATGCCAATGCCGACGACGTGTTTCAGGCGGGCTGTGTAGGGCTTATCAAGGCAATCGACAATTTCGACCCGAGCTTTCAGGTAAAGTTTTCTACCTACGCCGTCCCGATGATACTCGGTGAAATCAAGCGCTATCTCCGCGACGGAAATTCTTTGCGGGTCAGTCGTTCCATCCGCGATACCGCATATCGCATTTTAAAGGTGCGTGAGGCGATAGAGGAGCGGGACGAAGAGGCGACGATAGAAAAAATCGCCGAAACGATGCGGGTAAAGGAGCGGGAAGTCGTCTACGCGCTTGATGCGATATCCGATCCCGTTTCGCTGTACGAGCCGGTATACAACAAGTCGGGCGACAGTGTGGAGCTCATGGATCAGCTTTGCGACGAAAAGCAGAGCGACGAGGTCTGGACGGAGCGGGTGGCGCTGCGCGAAGCTATGGAACGGCTTGCCGACCGTGAGCGGAAAATCCTCACGCTGCGCTACTATGAGGGAAAAACGCAGACGGAAATTTCGGCGGAGGTCGGGATCTCTCAGGCGCAGGTTTCCCGTCTTGAAAAAAACGCGTTGAAGCAAATCAAGGCAAATATTTCCTGAACTTTAAAATTAAGGAGCTTTCGAAGCGAAAATGGCTTCGGGGGCTCTTTTATTTTCCTTATTTTAATTGGCTTTTTAAAAAATAATCTGGAATTTGGTAGACATTTTTCCGAATTCGTGATAAGATAAATCCGTACCGAATATACAACTTGGTTGGAAGTTTTGTCATGACAGGATATACACGTAAGAAATTCAAAGGAAAGGTACTGATTGCGGACGATTCCGAACTGAATCGTTCTCTTCTTGCCGATATGCTCGGAGACGATTTCGAAGTAGTGGAAGCGTGCGACGGCAGGGAAACCGTAAACTGTATGCGGAGCGAGCTTGAAGAGCTCTCTCTCGTTTTGCTTGATTTGGTGATGCCGCGCATGGACGGATTTGCTGTGCTCGATATCATGAATAAATTCAAGTGGATCGAGGAAGTTCCCGTTATCGTCATTTCTGCGGAGAATGACGCCTCTATGGTGGAGAAGGCTTACGAGCTCGGTGCGACCGACTTTATCACCCGTCCGTTTGACGTGGCTACCGTTCGCCGCCGCGCCTTAAATACCGTCATGCTCTATTCCAAGCAGAAGAAACTTTCCGAACTTATCGAAGAGCAGGTTTACGAGCGTGAGAAAGAGCAGACCTTGATGATCGGGATACTGAGCCATCTGGTGGAATTCCGCGACGGGGAGAACGGACAGCAGGTTTTGGAAATCAACACGATTACGGAATTACTGTTAATGACCCTGATGAAGCGTTCGGACAAGTATAGGCTGACTCAAAAGGACGTATCGCTTATTGTAACGGCATCGCTTTTGCACGATATCGGCAAAATCGCAATCGACGATAAAATTTTAAACAAACACGGTAAATTGACCGCGGACGAATATGAAATCATCAAAACTCACGCGATGTGCGGCGCGGAACTCATCGAAAAAATGCCCTATTTCGATACCGAGCCGCTTTTGCACGTAGCTTACGAAATTTGCCGTTGGCATCATGAGCGGTTCGACGGAAAGGGGTATCCCGACGGATTGAAGGGGGAGGCGATCCCGATTGCCGCACAGGTTGTGGGGCTTGCGGACGTGTATGTTACACTGACGAGCGACAGAGTATACCAAAAGGCATTTTCGCACGCAGAGGCTGTGAAAATGATTCTCTGCGGACAGTGCGGCGCGTTCGACCCCGTGCTTCTCAACGCCTTTGCCGCCGTATCCGATACCATTCCGAAGATTATCCGCCGCGGGCAGATTCTCGGCTCGGGACGCGCGAACGCATGGCGCAAGACGGAAAAGGCGGAGAATTACGATTTGACGGTTTCGCATCGTTCGCTCAGCCGTTTGGAGCGCGAGCGTTCAAAATACCGTTTTCTCGTGTCCGTTTCAGACGATATTCTCTTCGAGCTGTACGCGGATCCCGCGGCGGTTTGGTTTTCCGACAAGAGCGCGAACGCACTCGGGCTGGAGCCGTACGTTCCCGATCCCGCGAATAACGAAGCAATCGTTGCGCTGATGGGGAAGGAAAATCTCGAACGGCTTACCGCACTGATTTCCGCTGCGTCAAAGGACGTTCCTCTCGTGGATTTTGAGTTTACGTCGGCACGGGGAAAGCGATGCAGGATCCGTCTGTTGGTGCAGTTCGAATTCGATTCGGAGCGGTTCGTTTATAAGGGCGCCGTCGGAAAGGCTGAGCTCGTCGGATAAAAAAGGAGAACGTTATGACGTTAGAAGAATTGTACGAAATGATCGGCGGAGACTACCGCAGCACCAAGTCCCGTTTTATGACGGATGAAAGAATCTTGCGCTTTGTCCGCAAATTTCCGCTTGACCAGAGCTATCGGCTGTTGGAATCCTCG
The DNA here is from genome assembly GCA_910588615.1 of uncultured Christensenellaceae bacterium. Taxonomy (GTDB): domain Bacteria; phylum Bacillota; class Clostridia; order Christensenellales; family Borkfalkiaceae; genus Gallimonas. The sequence goes on from CAJUOI010000008.1 coordinate 26,885, forward strand.
CTTTCCACGGGCGATCAGGCGGAGGCGTTCCGTGCGGCGCATACCTTGAAGGGGGTTGCGCAGAATCTTGGCTTTACCGCTCTTTACGAAATCGCATCCTCCGTTACGGAAGTGTTGCGCGGGGGCGGCACGGCGACGGCGGATCAGTTAGACGAATTGAAAATAAAATACGATCTCGTCATCGATTCCATACCGCTCGTAGCCGATCTTTAAGGGGTTTTTATGACTGCGGGACTTCTTGCTATGGGCTTAGGCGTAAAGATTTTGATATATTTCCTCGTTCTGTTGGCTGCGGGCGGGGCGATTTATCTATTGTATCTCGGGATCGTGCGCGATACGAGACGCCTGAAAATTGCCAAGCGCGGGATTTCCGAAGTGGAAAAAAAGACCTTTACGGACTTGTTGCGCAAAAAATTTGCTTCGGCGAACGAAAAGACGCATTTCGCCGTCGTATTCGTGGAGTTGAACGATGCGAAGCGATTGAAGGAGGAATTCGGCGATAAGGGTTACGCCGATATCATGCTGACTTTGCAAATGCGAATCGGGCGCGCATTTCCGCACGGGGCGAAAATCTGTGTGTATGAAACGGATGTTTTCGCTGTTTACGTCGACGGCGAGCAGGATGAAAAATCGCTTGGAGAGTTCTGTGCGCGTTGCCTGACCGAGGCGCGAAAGCCTATCAGACTGTCCAAAAAGAATACGCTTATTGCAGACGTTAACGTCGGTGCATCGAGCTATAATGCGTTCGACGGAACCCCTGCGCAGTATCTTCTGAACTTGGATTCCGCGCTTGTCAATTCCAAACGTAAGGGACCGAATCAGTTTTATGTCTTCGATTCCACCCTTGTGCGGGCGGATGCAAAGGATAGTGCGTACTATCGGGAGCTCAAGCAAGCGATCGCGGAAAACGAATTTTCTCTGTATTTTCAGCCCATTTACGAGTTGGGGATCGGGGAGGCTGCCGCTTACGAGTCGTTGCTGCGGTGGAACCATAAACGGCTGGGCGGAATGTTGCAGCCCGTTAAATTTTTACACGCCATGGAACGCTCGGGCGACGTGAACTGGGTGGGGCTTTGGGCGTTCGAGCAACTGCTTGTGGCACGTCAACGCTACGACGAAACGCATGACGAAGCGCATGGCGCAGTATTTTCTATGAATCTTTCGCACCGTCAGCTGACCGACGCAAAGCTTTGCGACGAATTTCTACGAATTTTAAAGCGTTACAGCGTGTCGGCAAAAGATATTTGCTTCGAAGTCGGCGAGGGTTCGCTGATTGATAAATCGGTGCAGGTAAAGGAAAATATCGAAAAATTGAGGAAGTGCGGCTTCAAAGTCGCGATCGATAATTTCGGGCTGGACGGCAAAACGCTCTCCTTCCTCGAAAATTTGGAAGTTGATTGGATCAAACTCGATAAGAGCCTTTTGGAGCAGGCGCGCGACGGTATGGTAAACGAAGCGGCGCTTGCCGAGCTCGTGGCGCTTGCCGAAGAACACGCTATCAAGCTCGTTGCCCAAGGCATCGAGGACGCCGTTACGCTCGAATACGTCAAGGGAGAAGGTATTGGTTACGGACAGGGGTTTTATCTCGGAAATCCCTTGCCGCCCGAAGCGTATAAATTGTAACTCAAAAACTTGACGGATTCCTTAATTATTGTTATAATATCAAGAGTAGAAACTTTGATTTGCGGAAAGAGGTAACCTGCGTGAAGTGGACGACACGGTTAAAAATCATGCGAATAACCAGAATAGCCATGATATTTTGCTTGGTTTTTTTGGTACTGTTTGCGGGATTCAGCCTCTACGGCAGCAAAGTGGGCAATTTCGTCGTACGCATCGAAGAGCAGAACGTTAAAATCTCTGCCTGCATTACGGAGAATACGGAGAAGGATGCAACCACCCGTTTTTCCGTCCCCGGTATCAAAGGGCAGGACGCGGCAACGCTTTCCGACCTTCCCGAACGTCTCAGCGAGGGAATCGGGGTGAAGAACGACGACAAGCATAAGCGGTATCTCGCATTTAGCTTTTACCTTTTGAACCGTTCGGAGCGGGCAGTGGGCTACGATATGACGGTGGAGATAGTCGACAGTGTCGGTAAGGCGATAGACGTGCTCCGCGTTATGCTGATCGAAGGAGACAAGACGACGGCAGAGGGTGAAATATTCGCAAAGCCGGAGGATGAAGCGGGCAAGGCGCATTTGATTGCAAACAATATTACTTACGAAACGAAAGATTTTATTTCCGACGAAATCGTCTTAAAAAAGACGGTGGAAGGGTTCGAGGTCGGCGGGGTCGTAAAGTATACGGTGGTTCTGTGGCTCGAAGGCTGGGACGTTGCCTGTACGGACGAACTGTTCGGGGACCGTTTGAAAATGCGGATGAATATTCAGGCTTATTAATATTAAGGTAAAGACGGCGTAAGCCGTATAAATATCGTAAAATCAATGGAGGAATCTATGAAGGCAAGTAAAAAGTTGATAGGCGCAATTGCTTCGCTGGCGGTTGCTGCGTCGTTGACGGTTGGAACGACGTTTGCATGGTTCAGCTCGCAGTCGTCGGTAAGCACGGAAAACATTGAGATGAATGTAACGTCCGGCTCCGATACGTTGCAGGTGGCTGTGCTCGCAAAAGACGGCGTTGAAAGCGACGTGAATTTCAAGTACGTTCTTTCGGCAGATGAAGTCAAGACGGCGATGGGCGCGGTTACGTATACGGCGCTGACTTCGGCGGACGACGGAAAGACGATTACGGAGAAGGGCGGCGCGGCTGCGACAGGCGGATATGCGGAATTTAAATTCGTATTCCGTACGACGATGGAAAACGCCAAACTGATTCTTTCGGATACTGCTGCGGTTACCGCATCCGATTCGAGCAGCGCGGAACCCGTAATTTGGGAAGAAAAGAAAGGTTCTGCGGAATACGGTGCCCTTATCGGCGACAACGGCGAGATAAACGCGAAAGCGGCTCACGCAGCCCGTGTCGCATTTATTGTAGACACGAACGCAAAGGTTTGGGCTCCGTTTGAGGAATATACGGTTGACGCGAGCAAGACGAGCGACGTGGCAGCAGGCTATTATAAGGGCAACCTCGCAAGCGATTACAACAAATTTCTCAATCCCGCATTGTCGGCAGTAACGGCGCAAACGATGTTGAACCGCGTGTACCGTGCAAAAGACGCTGCAACGAACGACGCCGTTAACGTGGTTGCCGCATTCCCCACAACGAAAGCGGGTGATTTCTACCAGCTGACGGTTACCGTCAAAATTTGGTTGGAGGGCACGGACGGCGACTGCCTCGACGCTATTTTAAAGGATACGTTCGGCGTAGCGTTCGGTTTCCGTGCGGCAAAAATTTCGTAAAGAATCGTTATAATGAAAAAACTTTCCGACAAGACCAAAAAAGTTTGGAACGTCATTCTGAACGTAATTGCGTACGCGATTTTCGCGCTCGTACTGGTTCTTGCGGTTTCAATTATCGTTTCAGGCAGGAAGGGGTATTCCTCTTTCTTCGGTACGGCGTTCGTTGCCGTCGAGTCCGATTCGATGGACGGAGACGAAAAGGATAGTTTTTCGAAAGGTACGCTGTTAAAGATAAAGATTCTTTCCGACGAAGAAAAGAAAAATCTAAAAGAGGGCGACGTTATCACCTTTTACGATGATAACGTAATCCCCGGTCGGCGCGTTTTGAACTCGCACCGTATCGTAACCGTTTCCGACAATTTCGGCGAAATAACGTTTATCACCAAGGGCGACAATAACGAAGTCGCCGACAGTGCGTTCCGTTCGCTCGGCGATATCGTCGGCAAGGTAACGGGGCGGACGAAGGGGTTGGGGAACGTAGTGGTTTTTCTGCATTCGTCCACGGGATTCTTTCTCTGTGTCGTAACCCCGTCGCTGTTGCTTCTTGCCTATTGTATTTGGTATCTCATTCGCGTCGTACGCGAGGAGCGGAAGCAAAAAAGGGGCGACGACAGGGATCGGTTGAAGCGCGAGCTGTTGAAAGAGCTTCGTGCCGAGGGTAAATTACCGCCCGAGGAAACGGCACCCAAAGAGGAAGCAGAGACAAGCCCCGACGGGGACATAGATTGAATTCGGAGTGTAATATATGTCTGCATTTGCTGATTTTTACGTAGATTTTTTATGGTCGCTGTTAAAAAACATCGGCTCATTTTTCGCGTCGATCGGCAAGATGTTGTATAAGTTCTTCGTTACCGATGTTGGCGGATATTTTAAGGATTTCGGTATCGTTTCCAAAGAATTCGGTGCATTCGGTTGGATATGCTTTATTCTTGTAGCCATCGTCAGTTCGGTTTTCGTTGTATTTCTTTTTTACCGTTTTATTCTTCTGTTGCGCAGATATATCTTTCACCGCTCACGCGAAGTAAAGAAAGATAAACTGATGCAGGAAATTGCGAAATTGCAACTGCAAACAGAGGAGCTTGCCAAAGAAAACAGTAAAATACTTTCCAAAAAGTTGAGCCCCACGGTCAGCGCGCTCATGGACGAAGCGGCAGCTTCCGATATGGAAATAGGGACGATGGAGCCGAGATTCCCTCGCTTGTTAGAGATGGATAGGGATTATATTGCCAATCCCATGCAGATTTATATGGGCGACGAGGACATGCTCGGGCTTTCGGAAATCGTAAGAAAGTTCGTCGATTATTCCGCTTCGCAGCTCGGTTTGTATTACGAAGAGGATACGGTGCGCTTGTTTTTTGCGGCGCTTGCAACCTCTAAGGTGATTATTCTCGAAGGCGTTCCTGGATCGGGGAAAACGACGCTGCCGTACGCGCTGGGAAAATTCTTTAAAAACGAGCCGTCGATTATTCCCGTGGAATCTTCTTGGCGAGACCGCAACGATCTCGTGGGTTATTTCGATGAGTTCTCCAAACACTTTACCGAAACCTCGTTCCTTTGCGGACTGTATGCTGCGACGCTTCGGCAAGACCCCTATTTCATTATTCTCGACGATATGAATTTTGCCCGCGTCGAATATTATTTCTCGGACGTCCTTGCAATGACGGACATTGCGGACATCGGGGAGTGGAAGCTGGATCTTGTTCCTTCTTATTCGCCGTCCGATCCCGCAAATATCGTATTCGGAAAGCTGCTTGTTTCGCAGAACGTCTGGTTTGTCGGCACAGTAACAAGCGAGGAAAATTCCTTCCTCATTCCCGACGAGGTATACGACCGTGCGGTTACGATCGATTTGAACGGGAAGGCGGAGCCCTTTGAGGCGCCCTATACCGAAAGCTACAACTGCACGTACTTCTATCTGGAATCGCTCTTCAATCGGGCATATCTTGAAAACGCGATTTCCGAAGAGAACTGCGAGCGCATTCGTTTGCTCGACGTTTATATGCGCGAGAAGTGCAACATTGCATTCGGAAACCGGATTATGCGGCAAATCGGGTTGTTTGTGCCCACCTACGTTGCGTGCGGCGGAAGCGAAATTGCGGGTATTGATTTTATCATTTGCTCGAAAGTCCTTCGGAAATTCACTACGATCAATCTTGAATACGTGTATAAGGAGCTCGACGGTTTGGTCTCCTATATTCAGGAGTTGTTCGGAAAGGGTAATATGTATTATTGCGTAGAGTATTTAACTGCTCTGCAAAAGATGTAAATTCAGGAAACATTTCCACGGCAACGGCATATATTATTGTGTGGAAACGAGTTTTGGCGAACTGAAAAAGAAAGAAGTCATCAACGTGTGCGACGGCAAGCGCCTCGGAAAGGTGTGCGACGTCGTTTTTACGTTTCCCGAAGGTAAGGTGAAGGGGATCGTGGTCCCCGGCTGCAAAGGATTTCGTTTTGGTAAGGCGGACGTTTTTATCGAACTGAAAAATGTTACGAAAATAGGAGTGGACGTCGTTCTCGTAGAATTAAGAGAGCAGAAGGAGCCGAGAGAACACGAGAAAAAGAAGGGGCGGTGGGACGACGATTGTCCGCCGCCGCGACCACATCCCGATCGCCGCGACTACGGAGAATACGAGTAATGCCGATTTTTTGATTATTTTTAAAGTACTATGTCAGATATAATATAATAAAAACGCAGGATTTTCCTGCGTTTTTGTTGTTTGCGAAGATATTTAGAAATTAGGATAACAGTCGCACGCTTTGCCGTTGGGTAAAAATCCCGTGTCCGAGCATTTGTCGCATTGATAGCGGGGTGAGAGTTCTTCTTCGCGGATTCCGAGCCGCAAAAGGGCTTGTTTCCGCTGTGTCCGATATGCGTTCATCTTTTGTATCAAAGAGGGTAAATCCTGCGGGGAAAACGCTTCGGCGCGGGCAAGTTCGATTTCTCCCTTTTTCAGCGCGCGGTCCGCTTCGCCGTATTCCGCATCCCGTTGGGCGGTTGCGTTCGCTTTCTCCGCGCGCTCTGCGGCACGCTGGCGCAGCACGGCGTAGTAGTGTTCTCTTTCGCCGCGCTTGTCGGCGGCGATTGCCGCTTCGCTGCGGAATACGGGTTTAGTTGGTGCAGACGCGTCCCGTTCTTTGATTGCGTCGGGACTGAAAACGCCTTCGCGTTTCCATTCGGAAAGAAGCTTATTCATGTAGGGCAGAGGAGCGGAAGCGTTGGTGCTGCGCTTAGCCGCTTCCAAAATCATCGCATCGGAGAAATTCCAGCTCTTCCAGGCAGCAACCATATCAAGCGCGCTCAGCGTCTTTTTCACCACACCGCACACCGTTTGCAGGGATTGCAGCAGGCGGAACTGTTTTTCTCGCGCGGCGCAATAGGATTTTACGCTTTCCGCATCGACGACGCCTTCGGCGTACAGCGCATCGATCAAGGTGTCCGTTTCGGCAAATCCGTAGCCCAACTTCATTGAAAGGGAGGCGATCTGCAATAATGAATCGCCGTCGTAACCGCGTTCCAGCCATTTTTCGGCGTATTCCTCGGCGTAAGCGCGGGGATTTTCCACTTTAACGCCTAAGCGTTTTGCGACCCGATAGACGACGGCGGTAAGCTCTCCCCGTCGTTCGAGATAGACTTTCGTTTCCCGTTCATTAAAAATCTGTTTTTCCGCCAGTTCTTCGACGAGCGCATCGAGAGTGGACAGAGTGCCCTTCTTTAAAAATTCGGCGATCGCGTACAGCGATTTGACGTTCATGCCCCGCGCCGTCCACTTGTCGAGGTAATCGTAATCGCCCTCATGAATTTTGCGGTTGATCCCGAGCAGAGTAAAGATTCTGGACATTTCCCGTTCGTGCGTGTTGAAGTCGGCAAGATCGCGTTCTACCTGTTCGTAGGTGTATTTGCGTTCGCGGCAGAGTTTCGACGCCTTGTTGAGAATATGCGAAGAGGAGAGCCGTTCTCCGTCCTTTTTCGCGCAATATTCCGAAACGAGCAAAAACGCATCCTGTTCCATCGGGTTGTTTTCGAGAAATTCGAGAATTTTCTGCATTTCGTACGGCTTGAATTCCTTGCCTGCCGTTTGCAGCTGCTTATAAAGTTCGCGGTTGAAAGAGGCGTACTTTTCGGCACGAATGGGCTTTGGCTTGCCGATGGCGGCGTTGACGGGCAGATATTCCACGAAGAGCGGGTCGCGCGAAAGGATATGTACGAGATCGCATTCCTCCCAGAAGCCGAAGATTTCCGTAAGACTTTCCTTAGGGATACCGAGAAGCTTGGCACATGCTTCCGCGTCGAAATCTTCCGCGCATTGGCAAAGATACAGTCCGTAAAGGTAGACCCTTACTGCGTCGCCGTTTGCCTGCGGCAGATACTTAGTGATGAATTGATTTTCGACGCTCGTAAACATATTCGCCGTAAAAGCCTTGGAAAAGGTGCTGAACGACATGGCTTTCCTCCGATTGTTCTCCGTTTCTTTTCGCGAAGCGGTTTTCAACGCTTGATTTTTTTTTCTTTCCGTATTATAATAGTATATCATAAACCTTTTCGGAAAGCAAAGATTTTTAAGCAAAAGCGGAAATTTCCGAAAACGGAGCGAGGTAACTTTTGACTACGATTCTTACGCCCGTAACGCTTTGGAAGGATTTTGACGACACGCTTCCGCTAAACGAAGTAACCGTATCGGAAACGCATTGCGGCAACGCCGTGGTGCGGGACGTGTTTTTCGACGGAAGGCAGACGGAAAAGGGGCGGGTAAAAATTTACGCGCAGTATGTTTATCCTGCGGATAAAAAGGAGTTCCCCGCCGTGATGGTTCTCTTCGAAGCAGGGCTTGCGCCGGACATGCGGTTTGTGCGGCGCTTCGTTTCCAAGGGGTACGGAGTGCTCTGCGTGGATTACTGCGGTGAGAACGGCACGAAAAAGCACACCTATTATCCCGAAGACGTCGATTACGGCAACTATATCCGTGCGGGGCGGGCGATGTATTATGCCGAGCCGACGGCGCGGGAGACGAGTTGGTTCGAGTGGGCGGGCGTCGCGCGCTATGCGGCACGCTATCTTTCTGCGCGTCCCGAGGTCGTGAGCGTCGGTGCAATCGGTTTGAGAACGGGAGGGGAGATTTTGTTTAAAGTAGCTCCCTATGCTCCCATTTCCTGTATGATTTCCGTATGTGCGGCAGGCTGGCTTGCGTATCGCGGAATCGAAAAATACGGCGACGAGAAGCAGCGGGAGTTCGACGAGGAGCGCCACCGTTTTATTGCGGGTATCGATTCGCAAAGCTACGCGCCCTACGTTAAATGTCCCGTGCTCCTGATTTCCGCCATCAACGACAAGAAATATAACTACGACAGGGTGTTCGATACCTATCGCCAAATCAATCCCGAAGTGTACAAGGCGATTCTATTTGCCTCCCACGGCAACGGGCTCGTCGGGATGCACTCGCTGACGGACATCGAGCTGTTTCTCGATAAATATCTCAAGGACAGACAGGTGTATCTCAGCACGCCCATTTCCTTTACGGTCGGAGAGGATGACAAGGGGGATCTCATCGTAACGGGAAAGAACGACCCCGCAGGCGATCTCGTGGAGTGCGGCTATTTCTATACGGAAAAGGTGTCCGCGTTCCGTACGCGCGACTGGACGCGCGTTTTGATCAAGGGCGACGAGGTACAGGGAGACAATCTTGCCGTCGCGCCGCTCGGCGTCTATACGGGAAGCGACAGGGTGCTGCTGTATACGTTTGCTCATTATTCCAACGGATTTTCCGTAACTTCGAGGATTCAGGAATTTAATATTTCCAAGCGCTATAACAACAGCTCGCCCAAGTGCCGTGTCATTTATACGGCAGACAGGGACGAGTTGAACGGCTTTACGGCATTGAACGAAAAACGTTGCGTTGCGGATTGCTTTGCCGACGGCAAGTCGGACGTGTGGATCGCGCGCGGCTATGGCGGAATCGAGGGTATTTCGAGCAGCGGCGAGATCATCTCCTACCGTGTCGGCGAGCCGCGTTACGAGGCGCAGGAGGGCTGTTCGCTCGCCTTGGATTTGTATTCGAAAGAGGATGCGGAAGTTAAAATTACGTTTTTTAAAGACGAGGAAGAACAGTCGGGCTATTCCTGCGTTCTCAAATTGGAGGGCGGGGGGAAGTGGAAGAATTTCGTGCTCGACGCCGACGATTTCAAATCGGAATCAAGTGGCACGCTCGACAGCTTCCGCGGGCTCGTCTCCGTCGTGTTCCGTCTCGGGGACGGGATCGTTTTGAACAACGTCGTCTGGTTATGAAAACGGGCGATACCGTCATCACGAAAAAGCAGCACCCGTGCGGCGGTAGCCGCTGGGAAGTCGCAGGGATGGGCGCGGACGTAAAAATCAGGTGCCTGACTTGCGGGCGGACGTTGCTGCTCCTGCCTGACGAACTGAAAAAAAGAATTAAACAAATCCTGCCGAAAGAGGGGTAATTCATGACCGAGCGTCCCGAAATGCTCAATGAACGAAAAAAAACCTCACCGCTTGCAGTCGTGTTGAGTACGGTGCTTACGGTGTTGCTTTTGCTTGCGATTGCCTTTTTCGTCTTTCGGTTCTGGTTTAATACCCATTACTTCGTCGTGGAAGTGGACGGAAGTTCTATGGAATACACGATGCAGAACGGCGATTCTCTCTATGCCAAGAAAGGCTCGACCGCCAAACGGGGCGATGTCGTGATTATCGACGTTTCCGACTATCACGGGGAGTACAGCTTTTCGGGTACGCTCATCATCAAGAGACTTATCGCAACGGAGGGCGACAGCGTGCGGATCAGGGACGGCGGAGTGGAGATAAAATACGCCGATGCGCAGGATTATATCCGCCTTGAAGAGCCGTACGTTCATGCGGCTACCGACCCGAAGCCGACGGAAAGCAGTCAATCGGAGTGGTCGGTTGGGGAAGGAGAAATTTTCTTCCTCGGCGACAATCGAGAGGTCAGTCAGGATTCGCGCTACGTCGGATGTCTTTCCCGCAAGAAGATCGTCGGCGTTGTGCCGGATTGGGCAATTAAACATAAAACTTCCGCTAAAACCGGAAATACGAATACGAACGATTCAGTGAGGATTAAAACATGATAAGAATTACCGCAGACAGCACGGCAGACATCGGGGATTTTTCCGTTAAGCGTAACATTGCCTTAATGCCGCTCAATGTGATCTTGGGCACGGAAATTTATTCCGACGGCGTAGATATCACGCCGCAGGACATTTTCGACTTCGTTTCTAAGACGGGCGTTCTCCCCAAAACGAGTGCGCCGAACGTCGAATCTTATGAGAACTTTTTTGGAAAATTCGTTGCGGAGGGCGATATCGTTATCCACCTGAATATTTCGTCTAAGTCTTCTTCGTCGTACGAAAACGCCCGCGAGGCCGCCAAGAAATTCGGCGAAAAGGTGTTCGTGATCGACAGTCGCGCGCTGTCGGGCGGACAGGGGCTACTCGTTTTAAAGGCGCAGGATTTCGTAGACGGGGGCATGGGCGCGGATGAGGTCGTGAGCAAAATCAACGCGCTTGTTTCCAAGGTGAATACTTCCTTCGTGCCCGATCGTTTGGATTATCTGTATAAGGGCGGACGCTGCTCCCGCATGGCGATGTACGGAGCAAATCTGTTGAAGATTCATCCGCTCATCGAAATGGAGGACGGGCAACTCGTCGCAGAAAAGAAATACCGCGGCGGCATGGACAAGTGTATTGCAAAGTACATCGAGGATCTGGCGGTACAGTATCCCGAATACGATAATACGCGTTGCTTCATCACACATTCGTCGGCGGATCGGGAGCTTGTAGATTACGCCAAAAAGATTACGGCGGAAAAGTTCTCCTTTCGGGAAACGATCGAAACGGTTGCGGGTTCGGTAATTACGGGGCACTGCGGCAGGAACACGCTCGGATTATTGTTTATTGCGGAATAAAGGAAAAAAGATGGTAAAACTTTACTCGGACGAAGATTTGTGGAATGCGGTAATGCAAAGAAGAAAGTTGCTTGCCATTTTCTTTTCTGTGCTTGTCGTTTGGCTTGCGGGATTTGCCTGCTGTATCGCTTGGTACGTGCTTTTGCCCTATAAGGCAAGCATCGGAAAATGGGTGATTGTAATCACCTGTGTGTGGACTGCGCTGTTTATCATGTTTTCGTTTCCCTTTATGGGGATTTCGTTTAAGCGTTGCAACGCGTATGTCAGAGCATTGAAGTTTCTTTCTACGGGAATCAAGGATTATTGCGTTGCGCCGTTCGAGGGCATCGACGACTGGACGACGCACGACGGCGTGGACGTAAACGTTGCGGATTTTTCCGTACCGAACGTCAAGCGAGACGGCATGATGACGCGTCAGGTGTACGTCGATGGAGAAAAGGATTTTCCGCCCTTTGAGGAGGGCAAGCGGGTTGGCTTCGTAACGCAGGGAAACCTGCTTGTCGAGTACGAGCTGATAGACGACGCGGAAGAGCGCGAAACTTCCCGAAAAGTGGAGGAAAATGAATGAAGGCGGTCGTAACGGTATCGGGCACGGACAGACGCGGGATCATCGCCAAAGTCAGCGTGTTTCTGTCGGAAAAGAAGATTAATATCGAGGACATTTCCCAGACGATCATGGGGGATTGCTTTGCGATGATCATGATGGTAGAGATGTCGGATTGCGGGGAAGATTTTGCGCTGCTTGCGGAAGAGATGGAAGCATTGGGTCGGGAAATCGGCATGAGCGTCAGAATTCAGCACGCCGACATCTTTGACGCCATGCACAAGATTTGAGGCGGGTATGTTTAATTCATACGATATATTGGAAACGATAGGCATGATAGAAAGGGAGCACCTCGATATCCGTACGGTTACGATGGGCATTTCCCTGCTGTCCTGCATTCGGGAGAACGCCGACGCGACGGCAAAGGCTGTTTACGAGCGCGTGACGAAGTGTGCCGAGAGGCTCGTTCCCGTCGCCGAATCGCTTTCCAGAGAATACGGTATTCCCATAGTAAACAAGCGAGTTTCGGTTACGCCCGTATCCTTGATTACGGCATCTTTTCCCAAGGAGAGTGCAAAAATCGCACTTGCGCTCGACAGGGCGGCAAGGGAGCTCGGCATTGATTTTCTGGGCGGATACTCCGCTCTCGTACATAAGGGCACGGCGGAATACGAGGCGGACTTTTTGGAAACGATTCCCGAGGCGCTTGCCTCCACCGAGCGGCTGTGTTCGTCGGTGAATGTCGGCTCGTCCAAATCGGGCATCAACATGGACGCCGTGCGCATGATGGGAAGAATCGTAAAAAAGAGCGCGGAATTGACTCGGGCACAGGATGGAATCGGTTGCGCGAAGCTCGTCGTATTCTGTAACGCGGTGGAGGATAATCCCTTTATGGCAGGTGCCTTCCACGGCGTGGGCGAGGCGGATGCCGTCGTCAACGTGGGCGTTTCGGGTCCGGGGGTCGTGCATCACGCGCTTTCTCATCAGCCGGACGCCGATTTAACTGATGCCGCCGAAATTATCAAACGTACGGCGTTCAAGATTACGCGCGCAGGGCAACTGATTGCCAAAGAGGCGGCAAAGCGTCTGGGCGTCAGGTTCGGTATCGTTGATCTCTCACTTGCGCCAACGCCTGCACGCGGGGACAGTGTGGCGCATATCCTCGAAGAGCTGGGGCTCGGCGTAGTCGGTTGCCACGGCACGACTGCCGCGCTCGCCATGTTGAACGATGCGGTCAAGAAGGGCGGCGTTATGGCGTCGTCGCGCGTGGGGGGACTTTCGGGGGCGTTTATTCCCGTGTCCGAGGATATCGGCATGATCGAATCGGCGGAGCGGGGGAAAATTACGCTCGACAAGCTCGAAGCGATGACCTGCGTCTGCTCGGTGGGGCTGGATATGATTGCGATCCCCGGCGATACGCCCGAAAGCACGATTTCCGCCATCATCGCGGACGAGGCGGCGATCGGCATGGTAAACAACAAGACGACGGCGGTACGCGTGATTCCTGTGCCGCACAAGACGGTTGGCGATTGGGTAGAATTCGGCGGACTGTTGGGCAGAGCGCCGATCATGCCCGTGCACGACGGCGACGCGTCGAAATTTATCGGGCGTGGCGGACTCATTCCCGCGCCCATTCACAGCTTTAAAAATTAATGGGACGGAGGTTTATATGAACAGAGAAGCGGTTGCTGAAAAATACCAATGGAATACGGGCGACGTATTTTTGAACGACGAAGCGTGGGAAGAGGCGTTTCGCAAGCTTGAAAAGACGGATTTCGGCAAATACAAAGGGACGTTGAACTGCGCGGAGAACGTCTTAAAATATTTTAAGGCGGAGGAAGATTACGAAGTCGCCCTGCTGCGGGTGTATCTCTATGCTCACATGAAGCACGATGAGGACGTCGGCAACACGAAGTACAGTTCATGCTTCGCCCGCGTTATGACGCTGTTCGCTCGCGTGGGTGCGGAAACGGCGTTTGCAACGCCCGAGCTTACCGCGCTGCCCGAAGAGAAACTGAGAGAATTTGCTGCGGATAAGCGGCTTACCGATTACGACTATTTCTTTACCCGCTTGATCGCCGAGAAAAAGCACGTGCTTTCGGAAGGGGAAGAGCGCATTCTTGCCAAGGCGGAAGAATCGTTAAATCTCTCGAACGAAGTGTTCGAAATGATCGACAACGCGGAGCTTGATTTGCCCGAAATCGAAATGGACGGAAAGACGATGCGCCTTTCACACGGTTTGTATTCGGTTATCGTAAACGGAAAGGACAGGGAAAAGCGCAAAGAGGCGTTCGAAAAGTATTATTCCGCCTATCAAAAGAAGCTCGGCACGATTGCCGCAACGTATTACGGCAACGTAAAACGTGATATTTTCTATAAAAACGTCAGAAAGTATTCCTCCTGCCTTGAAATGGCGCTTTTCGGCGAGGACGTGGACGAAAAAGTTTACCGCAACCTCATTGAAAGCGTCAACGAGGCAACGCCTGTCATGCACCGCTACATGGCGGTACGCAAAAAGACGCTCGGTTACGATGAGATGCACATGTACGATATCTACCCTTCGCTCGTCGAAGATGCGGAGCTCAGGCTTTCGTACGAGGAGGCTTACGAGCTCGTGTTAAAGGGGCTTTCGCCGCTTGGCGAAATTTACGCGGGACTGTTAAAGCGCGGCAGGGACGAGCGCTGGATCGACGTTATGGAGACGGAGGGCAAGAAGAGCGGGGCGTATTCCATCGGAATATACGGAAATCACCCCTTCGTACTTTTGAACTATCAGCAAACGACGCACGACGTCTTTACGATTGCGCATGAAATGGGGCATTCCATTCATTCGTATTTCTCCAATGAAATGCAGCCATACTCCAAGTCGGACTATAAAATTTTCGTCGCCGAGGTTGCAAGCACGGTCAACGAAGTGTTGCTTTTGAAGTACCTCTTAAAGACGACGACGGACGAAAAACTGAAAAAATATCTTATCAATTACTTCCTCGATATGATAAGAACGACGCTCTTCCGCCAGACGCAGTTTGCGCAGTTCGAAGAGGAGGCGCACGCCATGGCGGAGCGCGGCGAGCCGCTGAATAAGGACAATTTGACCGAGCTCTACTACGGACTGAACAAAAAATACTACGGCGATGCCGTAACGCACGACGAGCAAATCGGCATCGAGTGGGCGCGTATTCCGCATTTCTATCATTCGTTCTATGTGTACAAGTACGCCACGGGAATCACGGCTGCGGTCGCAATCGCAAACAAGATCCTTGCGGAAGGCGAGCCTGCGGTAAAAAATTATTTCGAATTTTTGTCGAGCGGCTGTAAGACCGATCCCGTATCCCTTTTGAAAATCGCGGGCGCGGATTTGTCGAAGAAAGAGACGTTTTCAAGCATCATGAAGGAATTTGAAAACGCGCTTAACGAATTCGAGCGCATGAATTAACACCAAGGAAGAAATTTATGGCAGTCAATCAGATTCCGCACAATATCGACGCGGAGCGTGAAATTCTCGGCTGTATTCTGTACGACGGGGATTATCAATCGGATATTCTCGAAGAGTTGAACGAGGAGGACTTCTATCAGGAGTCGCACCGCGTCATTCTGTCCGCTATGAAAGCGGTTTTTGCTGCGGGCAAGGCGATAGATACCGTTACCTTGATCGATAGATTGCAGTTGGACGGAAAGCTGGAACGCGCAGGCGGATTCCAATACGTAAGCGAACTTGCGCAGCTTACGCCTTCGGATGCGAACTACAAGCAGTATCTCGCGATTATTCGCCGCGATTCCGTCAATCGTTCCCTGATCCGCGTCGCCAAGGAAATTATCGAGAACAGCATGAACTCTGACGACGAGGAAAAGTCTGTTGCGTTTGCGGAAAAAAAGGTGTACGACGTTTCCATGCGCGGCGAAAGTAAGGCGCTTGCGGGTTTGGAAGACGGCGAAGCGGTGCAGGAGGTGCTCGACAGGTTCGAGGCGATTCAGGCTAACCCCAACGTTTTGCGCGGAATCGAAACGGGTTTCCGGCACCTCGACCGCATGACAAATGGCTTGCAACGCTCGGACTTAATCGTGCTTGCGGCGCGCCCCGGTATGGGGAAGACGTCGCTTGCCATGAATATCGTGGAAAACGCCTGCCTGCGCAAGGGGTATACGGCGGCGGTGTTTTCGCTTGAAATGCCGCGTACGCAGCTGGTGCAGAGACTGATTTGCTCGTACGGCGAAGTAAGTATGGAAAAGGCGCTTTCCGCAAAGCTCGTTCAGAAGGACTGGAAAAATCTGCTGCTCGCTGCGGATAAAATGAAAAAAAGCAAGGTATTCATCGACGATTCGTCGCGCATTACGCCTGCGCAGATCCTCTCGAAGTGCCGCCGCCTGAAAAGCGCGGAGGGACGACTCGACCTCATTATGATCGACTATATTCAATTAATGGAGGGGGAACTCAAGGGCAAATCCTCTCCCGAAAACAGGCAACAGGAAATTGCCTCGATTACGCGCGATTTAAAGATCATGGCAAAGGAGCTTAACGTGCCGGTTATCGCGCTCTCGCAGCTGCGCCGAATCCAGACGAAGGAGCCGCAGCTTTCCGACCTGCGCGAATCTGGCGCAATCGAGCAGGATGCGGATATCGTTATGTTTATCAACCGCCCCGATGCTCTTGCGACAAAAGAAGAGCTCGCGAGCGGAAAAATCGTAAAGGGCGCGGCGGAGCTGATTATCGCCAAGCACAGAAACGGCGCTCCCGGGAGAGTGCAGCTACGCTTCATCGGCGAAAGTACGAAGTTCGTAGACGTGGACGCACAGGGCGAACCCAACGAAGAGCCGCAGTATCAAAAAAAGACCGAATGGAAGGCGGAGGACGGAGAGGGCGTGTTCGGCGAAGGGGGCGAGGAATGATTACCCGCATTATGTCCTTTTGTGAAGAGTCGAAACAGCTAGCAAAAGACTTTATCCGTATGGGAGAACTCGTTGCGTTCCACACCGAAACGGTTTACGGCTTGGGGGCTGACGCTTTTCAGGACGATGCTGTCTTGAAGATTTTTGAACGAAAGGGGCGTCCTGCCGACAATCCGTTAATCGTTCATATTCACGGCGGTTACGATCTTTCACGACTTATCGACAGTGAACCCGTATACGCCGCCGCCCTGCGTGAAGCGTTTCTTCCGGGACCGTTGACCATGGTATACCCTTCAACGGGTAAAGTGAGCCAATACGTTTCCTGCGGACTGAATACGCTTGCCGTACGTATGCCTTCCTCCGAAACGGCGCAAAAGTTTTTAAAGGCGGTCGATGTACCGATCGCGGCACCCAGCGCAAACCTTTCCAAACACGTTTCTCCCGTTACGGCAAAGCACGTTTACGATGATTTCGAGGGAAAAATTCCGCTGATTCTCGACGGCGGCGCGTGTTCGGGCGGGATCGAAAGCACCGTGCTCGACTGCACGGGCGACATACCAAAAATTTTGCGTGAAGGTTTGATTACGAGGGAGATGATTGTCTCCGTCGTCGGCTGTTGCGAAGTGTACGCCATGCAAGAGGGCGAGAAGCCGAAAAGCCCCGGAATGGCGTATCAACACTACGCGCCGCATTGCAAGACGGCGTATTTTACGGAAAAGGAACTTCGTGCGGCGAAAGAATTATATAATAAGGAAAAGGAAGCGGAGGGAAATCCCTGTTTCCTGATTAAAACCGAATTGCAGGATTTGGTGGACGGGGAAAAGTTATTGCTCGGTTCGACGGATGTGGAAATGGCAAGCAGGCTGTATTCTCTGTTGCGGAGCGGGGAAAAGAAATATTCGCTGTTGATCGGAGTCGAGCCCGAGGAGCGCGGCGGCGCCATGACGGGAGTTTTAAACCGCATGAGGCGGGCGTTCGGGAGCGAAGGATGAAACATAAGAAAATCCTGTTCGTCTGCGCAGGAAATACCTGCCGTTCTCCTATGGCGGAGGCAGCGTTTCGCGCGGAATTGAAACGGAGAAAAATCGCTTGGTATACGGTGTCGTCGGCGGGGGTGAGC
Source organism: uncultured Christensenellaceae bacterium (assembly GCA_910588615.1). Classification (GTDB taxonomy): domain Bacteria; phylum Bacillota; class Clostridia; order Christensenellales; family Borkfalkiaceae; genus Gallimonas. Next base: position 44,729 of record CAJUOI010000008.1, read on the forward strand.
GCAAGGGGCGGTACTCCCATGAATCCGGACGCAAAACAGGCGTTGACCGAGGCGGGGATTCCGTTCTCGGAAACATTCAAAAGCCGTCGGCTCGATACCAAGACGGTGGAAGAGGCGTTCGCCGTCATCTGTATGACGGAGGACTTGCGTGCCGCAATCGGACGGGACTCGGTTACGACTTTTTTTGGGTTGGCGGGCAGAGAGATTCCTGACCCCTACGGACAGGGAATCGACGCATACCGCGTTACTTTGAGAATGATCAGAGAATGTATTCCGAAAATAATAAAACAACTCGGAATGGACGAAAAAAATCAGGGAGGAAACTCATGAAAATTGCGCTTTGCTGCGACCACGGCGGACTTATGTTAAAAAACGCCATTGAAGATTATCTCAAGGAGAAGGGCTATGAAACGGAGGATTTCGGCACGACTAACGAAAACTCCTGCGACTATCCCGATTTTGCCTTGATTGCGGCGGAAGCCGTGGCGAGCGGAAAATGCGACAGGGGCGTGTTCATCTGCACGACGGGGATCGGTATCAGTATTGCCGCCAATAAGGTGCCTAAAATCCGTTGTGCGCTCTGTACCGAGCCGCTTTCCGCCCGTATGACGCGCGAACACAACGACGCCAACGTGCTTGCGCTCGGCGGAGGATATACGGGGGTCAATCTTGCAAAGGAAATCGTACGCGTCTTTTTGGAAACGCCATTCTCCGAGGGGGTAAACCACAAACGCAGGCTCGACAAGATTGCCGCTATCGAAAAAAAATATTCCAAGTAATCGTACGTAGGAGGGTTCTATGACCAAAGCGTTAAAAGACAAAATAATCGAATCGCTCACGTCTATTTTGCCGATTGCGCTGATCGTAGTCGTGTTGTCCGTAGCGTTCACGCCGTTGCAGGCGGATACGTTTGCGTTGTTTATCATCGGCGTACTGCTTCTGATCGTCGGTATGGGCTGCTTTACGCTCGGTGCCGATATGTCCATGTTTGTTATCGGCGAGAAAATCGGATCGGCAATGACGCGTTCCCGAAAAATCTGGTTGATTGCGCTGCTGTCCTTTATAATCGGTATTATCGTAACGGTTGCGGAGCCCGATTTGCAAATTCTCGCGGAGCAGGTAAAAACCGTTTCGGATAAGACGCCGCTCGGCAATTATTTGCTGATCCTTACGGTTGCGGTCGGTGTGGGTATCTTTTTACTTATTGCCATGCTGCGAATCGTTTTCCGCATTCGGCTTTCCATTCTTCTGATGATTTTCTACGTCGGGGCGTTCATCCTTGCGATTTTCGTACCGAAGGGCTTTTGGGCAGTGTCCTTTGATGCGGGCGGAGTTACTACGGGTCCCATGACGGTGCCGTTTATTATGTCGCTCGGCGTCGGTGTAGCCTCTATTCGAAGCGATAAAAAGGGTCAGTCCGATTCCTTCGGTTTGGTCGCGCTTTCCAGTGTCGGTCCGATCATCGCCGTACTGACGCTCGGCATCATCTTCAACATCAATGAAATCGACTACCCGTACGACATGATAGAGCACGTTCAGGACACGCGCGACGTGTTTTTCAAGTATCTTTACGGGTTCGGGGATTACGCGCTTGAAGTACTGATTGCCATCACGCCGATTTTAGCGTTCTTTCTTGTATTTCAGCTGTCGACGCGTGCGTTTCACAAGCGCCAGATCGCCAAAATTTTTATCGGTTTTGCCTATACTTTCGTGGGGCTGGTGGTATTTTTGACGGGCGCGAACGTCGGGTTCATGCCTGTCGGTAAAGAAATCGGCGAATCCCTCGCGGGACTCTGGGGCGGGTGGCTTCTTATTCCCGTCGGCATGGTTGTGGGCTATTTCGTCGTCGCTGCCGAGCCTGCCGTGCACGTTCTGAATAAACAGGTCGAACGAACCTCGGCGGGGGCTATCAGCTCGAAGAGCATGAAGTACGGGCTCTGTATCGGCGTTTGTCTTGCCATCGGGCTTGCCATGACGCGGATCCTCACCGGAATCAATATTATGTGGATTTTGATTCCGGGTTACACGCTCGCGCTGGTGCTCACGTTCTTTACGCCGCCTATGTTTACGGGTATCGCGTTCGACTCCGGCGGTGTGGCGAGCGGTGCTATGGTGTCATCGTTCGTATTGCCTATGGCAATCGGAGCCTGCCACATGTTAAATCCAGAAGCCGTTATGACGCAGGCATTCGGATGCGTAGCGTTCGTCGCGCTTGCGCCGCTCATCAGTATCCAGATTCTCGGGATTTCGTATAAGCGCAAAACTGCGAGGATCAAGCGTACCTTCCTCGAAGTCGAGGATAAAATTCTCGAATACGAGGTGGATTGATGAACGATAAAAAGATTCGCGAACGGGCAGAAAAAGCCGTAAAAAAGACGGTAGAAAAGGCGCAGCTGGCGGTTAAGAACAAGGCGAAAGAGCAGAAGTCCTCCGCCAAAAAGAATTTGCCCGTTAAAAAGAGAACGCAAAAACAGCGCGGGAACAGAACGAAATTGCTTGTCAGTATCGTAAATTCACGCGACGAAATACGGCTGAAAGAGATTGTAGACGATTGCTCGGTAACGTTAAGCGTGGCGCTTGCGGGAACGGGAACTGCGCGTTCACAGGTGCTGGATTATTTCGGAATCGGAGAGACGGAAAAGACGATCGTCTTTTCGCTCTTTCCCGAAAGCGACGAGGACGCGCTGATCAAGGAAATTCGCTCGAAGATGTCGTTGTACCTCGTGGGACGGGGTATATCGTTTACCGTTCCGTTAACAGGGGTTTCGGAAATTATTGCAAACGGGCTTGCGAGCGCCGCAACGGAAAAGAACGTAGAGGAGGATAAAATCATGACGGAAACGGAGCGCAAATACGACTTGATCATTGCCGCTGTCGGGGCGGATCATGCAGACGAAGCCATGGAAGCGGCGCGCTCGGCGGGCGCTGCGGGCGGAACGATTCTTCATGCCAGAATGTTGGATAATAAAAAGGCGGAACAGTTCGCCGGCATATCGCTTGCACGCGAGCAGGAAATTCTGATGATTTTATCCCGCCGCGAGGGTAAACTGGCAATTATGCAGGCGCTGTTCGACAAAGTCGGGGTAAAAACGGAAGCGGGCGGTATCATCTTCTCTCTTCCCGTCGACAGGACGGTGGGAATCAACGCCGACGAAGCGGAAGAGGAGAAAAGGGTGAGCGCGCCCACGGAAGCGGAGCAAAAGGAAGAGAAGAACCAAGATGCTCAATAAACGCATTATTGCCATTGGCGGAGGGGAAATCAAAAATCGTTGCACGTTGGAAATCGACCGTTATATCGCAGAAGAGGCGAAGAGAGCAGCCGACGGACGGCGGGCGACGGGGCTGTTTATTCCCACGGCAAGCCACGACTGTATGCCGTATTACAATACCTTTCATAAAGTATATACGGGCATTTTTGATATCAAGACGGACGTCGCGCTTACGGTACGCGGCGCGTTCGATGCGGAAAAGATGCGTACGAAATTTCACAATGCGGATTTCATTTACGTCGGGGGCGGGAATACCGTCTTTATGATAGAGCATTGGAAGCAGACGGGATTACTCGACTATATCCGCGAGGCGTACGAGCGAGGCGTTTTGCTTGCGGGACTGTCCGCGGGCGCGATATGTTGGTTTGAAGATATGTATTCGGACTCCGTCGTCGAGGGAGAGTATTCGATGTATCGGGGATTAGGCTGGATAAAAGGAAAAATTTCTCCTCATTACGACGAAAGAATGCTTGACTTTGATGAAATTGTGCGGTATAATAAATATCGCGCTTGGGGAGTTGAGAACAATGCCGCGCTCGAATTGGTAAACGGAGAACCTGTAAAAACGATTTCGGGCGGAGGGAAAGTCTGGCTACTCGACGGAACAGACGGATTCAGCGTTAAGAAAGGGGAGTTCGTTTCAATTTAATTGCGGACGTGGCGAAATTGGCAGACGCGCAGGTTTCAGGTTCCTGTGGGAGACCATGGGGGTTCAAGTCCCTTCGTCCGCACCAAACGGGAACTATCCGAACCGGTTAGTTCTAAACAATCCCGATGAGAGTTCTCATCGGGATATGTTTTATCCGAAAAATTGAAGTGTATCTCAATTTTATCGTCCCATAAAATGACCTTTTTAACAAACGTCTGAATTAACAGTTTCGGTCTTTGTCGCAGGGAGTGGGTCAAAAACTCTATCACTTGTTCGCGTTTCAGTTGGGTTTCCGTCTTATATTCTTCAATCAAAATTTTGTTTTCCGTTTCGGCAAGCTGTTCTTCCAATTCTTCCATACGGGATTTTGTTGTTTCATTGAAAATTCCTTGTTCGATCGCTTTCATGATATTGGAGAGCGATTTTTTGATATTATCGCGTTCGGCTGTTAAAATGTTCAAAATAGATTGATCTTGTAGTTTTTTGACGTGAAAATTAAATAGCAATTCTGCAACTTCTTCTATGGATTCTTTCGGGGAAAATGCCCGAAAAGTTTCAGAAATAATCAATTCTTCAAGTTTATCTTTCGGAACAACCGATTTTGAGCAAGTATGAAATTTTTTGCGTCCCATACATTTATAATAATGTTTAACGGTTCCGTTTCTTGCCGTGCCGCTTTCGCCTTGTAATGTTTTTCCGCAATATCCGCAGAAAGCACGGTCGCGTAAGAGGTATTCCGTTAAATTACTGCGCGATCCGATTTTATTCTTTGCGAGGATTGCTTGTACTCTGTCAAATAAGAGTTTTGGAACGATAGGGGGATAGATATTTGTATAGACTTCCCCGTCATGATGATGGACGCCAATGTATTGTTCCTTTCTTAAAATTCCATAAAACGTATTCATAGCAAACGGTTTTCCTCTATACGTCAATCCTCTTGCCGCGAGGTTTGCAATAATTTCTTTGGCGATTTTGCCTTCGGCGTACTGACGGTAAATATCGAGAATGATAGTTGCTTCATTCGGTTCAACGATTACTTTCTTATTCTGAACTCTATAACCGAACGCAAGCGCGCCGCCGCAGAATAATCCTTTCTGCCTATTTTCATTCAAGCCGCGCCGCACCTTCTGCGAAAGCTCGGCGGAATAATACTCTGCGAGTCCGATATACATATTTTCGAGCAGGATACCGTCAAGATTTTTCGAGCCGTCGATGTTCTCGGAAGTTCGCTGCGTTGCAGAAATAAGCGTCTTTTTGTTCTTTTTCAATTTTTGTTTGTTGACGGCAATTTCTATGGAATTTCTTCCAAAACGGTCAATGGCATAGACGAGTACGATGTCCCATGGAACGGGCTTTGCGCTATCTGCGAGCATTTGTTGAAACGCCGGGCGTTGGTCGTTTAGACCTGTAGTTGCGCGGTCTATGTATGTATCGACGATCATTAGATTGTTGTCCTGCGCATATTTGTTGCAGATACGAAGTTGTCCTTCGATTGATTGATCGTTTTGCCGTTCGCTGGAATAGCGAGCGTAAATGACGGCTGTCTTCATAGGCGTTTCTCCTTATGCAGTGTTTTAAGCCATTTGCCGATTTCTTTCAATAGTTTGTCGTTCTCTTGATTCACGATTTTATATTCGAGGTATTTACTTATTTCGTTTAAAAATTTCATGATGTGCTTAAGATTCCGTCCTAAAATAGTAATAGACGAGAATAAAACCATATCCCAATGTTGATTTCGACATTCTTCCAACAATCGTTTCTTCATAAGTAACGGTTCTTTCTTTGTCGTAACATAGTCCCAGTAGCTATCGATGATTTCGATGCCGTTTTGTTCGGCAAATTCTTTGCATAATGCGATTTGTTGCCAATTTTCGGGTTCGTGTGCACGATTTTCCAGATGGCATGAGTAGATTACTGCTGTTTTCATAAAATGGTCCTTTTAATTTAATTTTTTGTAATGATGAGAGGGCGCAATGCGAGTTTGTTTCATTACGCAGGGAAAAAACGAAAAGCCGAAAAAAGGGCAATCGTTTCTCTTTCACCGAAAACAAAAACAAAAAATCAAAAAAAGCCGAGCCGTCAAGGGAAATGCAAAAAAATTGCATGGCAGTTGCCATGCTGAAACAGTTGCAATATTTTTGCAGAGCCCTTGTCGTTTTACTTTTCTCGTTTATGAATTGATACGGCAGAGGTTTTTTTTGATAAAATAATAACCCATATAAAATAATTTGCTGTATCCTTTTAGTTTCCCTTTGGTTTCCGTTTAGTACCCTTTTGGTTCCCTGCAAAAAAGAAAACCTCCCGTTATAATAGGGGACGGGAGGACAAAAAATGAAAAAAGAAGAACAGGAATTAGAAGTTATCGTATATGGAGAAATAGATATTAAAAAAATCCCGAAAGAAATTTTGGATGCTTTTATTGCGGCTTTGGAGGACGAAATGTGTAAAATGCTGAAAGAAGAAAAGTAAAATTTTAATAATAGAAAACGTTAAGCACATACTGTTTTTATGGCATATTCGTATAAAGGCAGTATCAGTTTCGGGTTGGTATATATTCCTGTAACCTTGCACAACAGTATCAAACAGAACGATATCGGTTTCAATATGATCGATAAGAAAACCAAGTCGCGCGTGCGGTATAAAAAGACCTGCGAGGAGTGCGACGGTAGAGAGGTCAAGCAGGAGGATATCGTAAAGGGGTTTGAGTACGAGGACGATAAATACGTCATCTTCGAGGAAAAGGATTTCGAGAAGCTCAAATCGAAGAAGGATAAGAATATCACGATAGAGCAATTCGTGGATATATCGGAGGTCGATCCTATTTATTACAATAAGCCGTATTACGTCGTTCCCACGGGAGCGGAGAAGGCGTATGCGGTGCTTTTGTCCGCGATGGAACAGTCGGGCAAGGCGGCGATCGCAAAGACGGTGCTTGGCACAAAGGAAACGTTGGTGATGATCCGTGCGAAAGACGGGCAGATGCTGTTTAACACGCTGTTCTTTGCGGAGGAAGTGGTGAAGAATCCCGCAAAGGAAGTGAGCGAACAGGGCAGTGCTGCCGAGCTGAAAATGGCACAGACGATTATCGAGAGCATGACGGGCAAGTTCGAGCCGGAGAAGTACAAGGACGAATACCGCGAAAAAGTACAGGAGGCGATCGAGAAGAAGATCGCGGGCAAGGAAATTACCGCGCCTAAGGAAAAAGAAATCACGGTATCCAATCTTATGGAAGCTCTTACGAAATCGCTTGAAATGACGAAGAAGCCGAAAACGCCCGTAAAGCGTGCGCCAAAGAGTAAGAAGAAGGGCGCGTAATGGCGGATTTATTTCATGACAAGAACATTTCGCCCATGCTTTTGAACGAGGTCAAAGAACCGTTCGACGATAAAGACTATATCTATGAATTAAAGTTAGACGGGATTCGCTGTATCGCCTATCTCGGGAAAGGCGTTGAGTTGCAGAATAAACGGTTCAAAGAGGTAACAGCTATTTATCCCGAATTATCTGGCATGAGCAATTGCGTAAAGAAAAATACCGTGTTAGACGGAGAGCTTGTCGTATTATTGGACGGCACGCCCGATTTTTATGCGTTGCAAAAGCGCAGTCTTATGATAGACGCTTTCAGAATACGGTTGGCGGCAAAGAAAAATCCCGTGCAGTTTGCGGCTTACGATATAATCTATTACGACGGGAAAGATTTAACGGACAAGCCGCTTGTGGAACGAAAGGCAATTCTGCAAGAGAAAGTGAGCGAGGGGAACGGATTGAGTATCTCCCGCTATATCGAAGAAAAGGGAATCGCCTTTTTCGAGCTTGCCAAAGCGCAAGACCTCGAAGGGATCGTCGCAAAGAAAAAGGACGGGCTGTATCATATCGGCAAACGCACGAGCGATTGGGTAAAGATTAAAGTTATGCAGGACGAGGATCTGCTCATCTGCGGTTTTCAATCCGACGAGGACGGTATGCCCAAAGATTTAATTCTCGGTTATTACGACGAACAAGGCAAACTGCAATGCCGTGGGAAAGTCTATCTCGGTGTAAGCAAAGAGGAACGGGCAATCATCTTGAAATTTGCTAAAAAGAACACGGTCAAACGACCGTGGTTCGAGAAATACAAAAATGCGATATGGTTGAAGCCCGAGCTAGTCGGCACGGCGCTCTATATGCACAAAACGGAGAACGGCGGTATGCGCCAGCCTGTGTGGAAGGGATTGCGGGACGATAAATGAAGTCGATGCCGTCTTTTTATATATCGGTAAAAATGTTGTGTCCTTTATTGATGCTTTTATTGTTTTTCTTGAATTCGGCGCAGGAGATTCGGAATTGTTTTTTGAATACCATACATAGGTGCGAGGTGGAAGAAAATCCCGTGATTTGCGCAATTTCGTTAAGAGAATAATCGAAATTGATTAGATATTCCTTTACGTTGTTCAATTTCAGTTGCATTAAATAATTCTTTGCGGATTGTCCCACGTTTTTAATAAACAGTTGTCGAAAATAATCGTAGTTATAACCGAGGGTATAGGCAATTTGTTCGACGGTGATATTTTGATTGGCATTGGCGTGCATATAATTCAAAATATAAGCAAAATCGCTTTTGCGTTTATCTTCCCTCGGGGAACTTCTTTGTATCTGATAGAGCAATTTTTCGGTTAAAAGATTGACGACTGCTTCGTAAAAGTAGTCTTTTCGTTTCATTTCCGTTTCTATTTCCATGATTGTATGAAGCATTTTCTCTTCCAAATCGGTGAAAAACGGACCGTTCACAAAGGTGTGATCGGTAATAAAGCCGATGAACAAAACGACGACGGGTTCGGTTGCGCGTTCGCTGTGAATATCGTTCGCTTGCGTTAAAATAATCGATCCCGGTGAAAATTCGTATTCCATGCCGTTTACGGTCGTAACGCCCGATCCCGAAAGATAATAAACAAGTTCAAAACAGGGATGCGTATGCGGTTGTATGGCATACGGTTTTTTATATTCCTGCCTTGTAAAGAATTTTAATTCGCTATTCATGGTGTTGCCTCGTTACATATTATACCAAATATTGAAATAAATGCAATAAAAACGAAGGGTAAAAGACAAAAAAGCGACTCTTTTATATCAAAAATCGGAGGTATATTCCAAACAATATTGACACGGGATATGAAATAATTTATCCTATAAGCGTCCCGTAGAAGAATTTCTTTTGTGAAAGGGGACGATAAGGGGTATTTTATGAAACGTAATTTTTGGAAGAAGACGGCGGTTGCGTTAAGTTGCGGACTTATCGTAACAAGTATCGGCATGGGGGGTAACGCCCTGCTGTTAAATGCCAAAGCGGAAGAAGGCGGTAGCGGCGATCCGAGCATGGTGCAAAATACCGTTTTGGAAACGCCCGAGATGACGAAAGGTTATTTGCATATTAAAAGCACAGTGTCCGATAGAACTCCTGATAAAACTTGGGATCGTTGGGACGGCTATAATTTGTCTATGAAGTTGATGCAATCCGATTTAAGCGGATTTACCGATTTTTGGTGGAATATAGAAGCCAAAGACGGTGATTATTGTAATTCCGGAAACGGCTATACGGAATGTTATATCGGGTTCAAAAAAGGAATTACAAACTATTTGTGGAGTAATCCGAGTTGGGGAACGACGGATACAAACCTTGTATATTACAGCTCGACGTTTATGGGGAACAATTTATCGGGGCAACACGCATGGCATCGTTGCGTGAGATTGAGTGCAAAGGGCAGCGCTTGGTATACGATATCGGCGAATAAAATTGCCATAGGTTCGTCTGATAATGACTGGGCGAATTTAACTGTTGCGGGCGAAAATAACAGCGCTTATAGCGACGTGGACTATGCAATGGTATGGATGCCTTCGAGAACGTTCGATGCGGATATTGCAATCGGGGCGTTATACGGCGTAAAAGCGGACGGAAGTTATACGCTACTGTTCGATCCTTCACAAGCCGAGTCGGTATCTGATGCGGGTTTGCTGACCGAAGCGAATAAATATTATGCGGAAGCCACCGTTCTCGACGGCGCGGTGAGTTGGATGATTGAGAAAAAAGAGGCAACAAAGCTAATGCCGTTGCATGACGGGATCGGAACGAACAACTATTTCGATGTTCCGATTGCAAACGTACTGCCCGAAGATATTTCTTCCTATAACGGTATCAGTTACTATATCGACAATTCCGCGAATCAACTTCCTACCGATTTGCAACTGACGATAACGGACAAAGGGGAAGACGGAACGGCGGAACAAGCCGAACGATGGTATTCCGATAATCAAAAGTCGAGTTTCTTTTACGAGAATTCCCGAACGGCGACGGGCGACTATATTATTTTAGAAAACGGCGCGCAGATTCCCGCAGGAAAAAAAGGTACTCTCGTTATTCCGTTCTCGTCGTTCTACCAGCCTTGGGAGAGCAATAATAAAAAATTTGATCTCAATCACGTCGAAGCCACCCTTACGCTCGTCTATCACCCGCAAAATGAAAATTTTGCAAGTAATTATTCGGTCGGGGACTTCACGCTTGTGACCGACGCAAAGGCGGAGTTTAAGGAATACCGTCTGTATCAAAAAGCGGACGGAACCTATCCCGAAATTTCCGTGAACGGCGCGACGGTAACTTATTCCGATACCGCAAATATCAAGGAAATCGACCGCGTTGCAATCGACGGAACGAGCGCTTCCGAATTGGAAAGCAAAGCGAGCGGAATTGAGAACGAAAGTTTATACGAGTATAGCAAGACGGAAGTTAAAACGGAATATACGCCCGTAAACGGCGGCGGAAACGTGAACGCCAAAGTAGTTCCCGTAACCTATTACGCGCGTAAAACCGTAACCGTTACGTTTATGAACGGCGCGACGGAATTTGCGACGAAAAACGTGATTTGGGGCGGCACGGTGGAATTTCCTGCGGACGAACCGAACGGCGGCGAGGGCAAGGTGTTTGCCGACTGGTATCTCGGAACGGGTGAGGGAAGCGACTTTGCTTACGGCGCTTTGTTCGACGGTACCGTTGAAAAATCGAACATAACCGTCTATGCGAAATACGGTTATCGATACGTCGTAAAACATCATTTGCAGACATTAGCGGGCGACGGATATGACGAACAAACGGCGGACGCGGAAAATAAAGCTGGCGACGCTGGGTCGGAAACGAAAGCAACGGCGAAAAATTATACGGGATTTACTCCTCAAACCGTTAAGCAGGGAACGATTACGGCGGACGGCAGTACCGTTGTCAACGTATATTACACCCGCAATTCCTATAAAGTTACATTCGACGTAAACGGAACGAAGAGCGAACAGATCGTGAAATACGGCGCAAAAGTTGACAAACCGGAAAATCCGAGCGTAGAGGGCTATACTTTCGACGGTTGGAAATTAAACGGTGAAACGTTTGAGTTCGAAACTTACACAATGGGAACTTCAGATATTACGCTCACGGCAACATTCGTAGAGATATCCGCGCACGGCGGACTACCTTCATGGGCGATTGCGGTCATTGTACTCGGTAGCGTTCTCGTCGTCAGTGCGGCGGCAAGTGCAGGAATCGTTGTGTTCCTGAAAAAACGTAAGAAATAATATGGGATACGGCATAGCCGAAAATGAAAACTCCCGTAAAAGGCAAATATGAAAAAATTTATATTAGATACCGATATGGGTGTCGATTGCGACGACGCGGTTGCACTTGCACTCCTTATCAATTACAAAAAAGCAGGAGCCTGTGAAATTCTCGGCGTTACGGCAAGTTCGACGCGCGAAGGCGCGACGGCGACCATTCGCACCATTTGCGATTATTACAAGGAAGATTTTCCAATCGGGGCGATGGCTTTGCCTGCGCTTGCCTGCGATAATACTAACAATTACGGAAAGTACATAAAAGATTTTTACGAACAAAGCGACGAAACGATGGAAGCGGTTGCGCTGATTCGGAAATTGTTGAGCCAAACGGAAGAAAAAGCCGAAATCATTGCAATCGGACCGCTGACCAATATTGCGCGTTTGTTGCGTTCGAAAGCAGACCACTTTTCCGCGCTTTGCGGCGTGGAGCTTGTGCGCGAAAAAGTGAGCGCCATGTATGTGATGGGCGGTAGTTTTACGCAAAATTACGGACGCGCGGGAATCGAAAATCAACAGCCGTTCGGGGAATGGAACATCTTGCAGGACGTCGAATCGGCAAAATACGTTACCGAAAATTTTCCGTCTAAAATCATTTTCTGTCCGCATGAAGCGGGAGATAAAGTTTTAACGGATATGCAAAGCGGGAATAATCCCGTTTGGGCGTGCATGAAGCAATATGCAATTTCGGAGGGATTTTCTTATCAACCTGTTTTCCGCCGCCCGAGCTGGGATCCGATTACCTGTCTTTGCGCTTTGGAACAGGAAGCGGATTATTTTGAACGTTCCGAGCTTGGAAAAGTAATCGTCGGGATTGACGGAACGACAACATTCCATGCGAGCGAAAACGGAAACGTAAGGATATTGCTGAACAAAGAAAATTATTTGGAGATTGCCGATAGGATCAACGGATTTATCGAGCCGATTTCGGAGAGCTGACTATGAGAAAAGATTATCCTCGCCCCGAGCTTGTGAGAAAGGATTGGGTGTGTTTGAACGGAGAGTGGGATTTTGCGTTCGATTTCGCCAATACCTGCGAAGTAAAATATCTGCATTTTAATCCCACGAACAAAATCACTTATAATTTTCCGAAGGAATTTTCGAATAAGATAAACGTTCCGTTTTGCCCCGAAAGCAAGCTGTCCGGCATCGGCTACACGGACTATATCGGCGCTTGTTGGTATCGTAAAAATTTGGAATTTTCCGTAAAAGAGGGGAAACGCATTTTACTTCACTTCGAGGCGGCGTTCCATACGACAAACGTATTTTTGAACGGAAAATTCGTCGGCAAGCACAAGGGCGGTTATACGCCGTTTACCTTCGATATTACCGATTTTCTCAAAGACGGGAAGGGCGAGCTTTTGGTTCATTGCTACGGCGATTCGCGTGATTTAACGCAGCCGAGCGGCAAGCAGGAACAGCTCAATTATCCCTACGGTTGTTTTTACAAGCGGAGTACGGGCATTTGGGCATCCGTATGGGCGGAAATCGTCGAAGAGAATTATCTCAAAGATGTTTGTATTCATCCCGATTGCGATAACGGTATTGTTAATATTTCGCTCTACCTTGCGGGGAACATGGCGAAAAAGGTTACGCTTTCGGCAAGCCTGAACGGGAAAGAAGTCTCGCGGGAAACACTAACGGCGCAGGGCGAAACGAATTTGTTGTTATCGCGGTTGAAGATCGAAAACTTTTCTTATTGGGATTTGGATAACCCCGTTTTGTACGCTCTCGATATTACGGTAAAGACGGAAACCACCGAAGATAACGTGCGTTCGTATTTCGGCATGAGAAAGCTTGAAGTCGATCAAAAGGGATTAAAGATCAACGGCAAGCGTGTGTTTCAGCGGCTCGTGCTTGATCAGGGGTATTATCCCGACGGTTTATACACCGCGCCCGACGAAGGGTGCTTTGCAGAGGATATTGCGCTCTCCAAAGCGATGGGATTCAACGGCGCGCGTCTTCACCAAAAGGTATTCGAGCGCAGGTTCTATTACGAAGCGGATAAGCAAGGCTATCTCGTTTGGGCGGAATATCCGAGCTGGGGATTCGATTATACGAGCGAAAGCTCGCTCTTGCATTATCTTCCAGAATGGTCGGAAGCGGTGGAACGCGACCGAAATCACCCGTGCATAATCGGCTGGTGTCCGATGAACGAAAATTGGGATTTGCTCGGGAAACGGCAAAACGACGATTTCATGAAACAGCTCTATCTGGAAACGAAACGGCTCGATCCTACCCGCCCCGTAATCGACGTGAGTTGGAATTATCATGTGACGACGGACTATTGGGACGTTCACGACTATACGCAAGATTTGACCGAATTTGCAAAACGGTTTGCGCGGTTCGAGGACGGAAAGGTGTTCGATTCGTGCGAACATCAGGGCGAGTATCGGGGGCAACCCTACTTTTTGAGCGAATACGGCGGCTTGAAATGGCCCGTAGAGGGCGAAGGCTGGGGATACAACACAGAGGGCGTTACCTCGGAAGAGGACTTCGTGGCGCGGTTGAAGGGCTTCGTTTCGGTACTCTATTCCAATCCGCGCATTTCGGCTGCGTGCTATACGCAGTTATACGACGTGCAACAGGAGTGCAACGGACTGTATTATTACGATCGAAAAAAGAAATTTTCTAAAAAGACGATTGAAAAAATAGCAGAGGCTATGAAAGCGCCTGCGGCATACGAAAGTGAGGAATAAGCGATGACGGCAGCCGAAAAACTGAACGGTTATTTGAACGGCGATCGGTTGCACATTCGGTATACGCTCTTGTCCGACGATATTACAAAGGGTGAAGCGCCGTTCGGAATGCCGTACCGTGATAGAAAGGGGTATTTCGACGGAGAGGGGCGTTGCGAAGAAGCGAAAGCGGATATTACCGTTTCCGACTTTGACGGTGGGATCAAAATCGAGCTTACGACTCAATCGGAGGAATTGTCCGAGTTCGGATTATCGTTTCCTTTCAATTTCATGGGAAAGAAAGACGGTGGCGGTTGGCAAAATCAATATCTGCTCAATTCGCCCTATACTTCCGAAGGGAACGCGTACAAATACTGTTATTTGACGAATCCGAACGGGAAAAATTTGATTGTGTTCTCCAAAGGGAATTGCGACGGCTGGAAGTGCGATTATTCTTCGGAAGTTTGCCCCGGGCATTTCTTTCTCGAATTGGAATTTTTGGCGAACTTCGACAGGGCATATCATACGGGCAGTTGCAATCGCCGTTTGGAATTGTATCTCTTTGAGGTGGGAAGTTTTGAAGATGCGGTCGATAAGGTCTGCAATACGCTTGAAACCTGTGCGCTGACTTACGAAAAGAGCTTTGTGAAAATCGGGGAAACGATTACGCTGAACGTTCACGGAAATTGCGGCGAGGTGCGTTGCGGCGGAAAGAGCTATCGCCCGAAAAACGGGACTGTAAAAGCGCTTGCCGAAGAATACGGTTTGATTTCCGCCGTTCCCTATTGCAAGGGCGAGCGGGGCATGGAAGCTACGTTTTATGCTTACGACGATATTGCGGCTTGTTACAAGCGGGCAATGAACAGCGTTTCAAAGGAAGATTTAAGTTATACCGACGAAAATCTCTGCGAACATCAGTGCTGGGAATCGGCAATGTTACGTTACATGGCACGATACGGACAACGTGCAGAGTATTGGGATAAATTGATTCCCGCGCTTGAAGTTATTACGGAAAAGGACGAGCAAAAAGCGATTCCCCGCCGCACGATATTTTATAAAGAACACAAGGGTGCGCCGCCTTATTCGATCTTCGAATCGGGGCGGATACAGGAACAGCTTTTCGGCGTTACCATACTTTTAGACGCATATCGCTTGACGGGCGAGAAAGAATATTTGAAATATTTCACGGGCGCGCTCGATTGCGTTTTGGAACATCATTTCGATTACGGTATGATTTACACAGAATTTCTCAACGGCGAGAAAGAGGATTATACCACGGTGTGCTGTTTGATTATCCCGTTCGTCGCTGCGGCTTTGACGTTACAGGAAGAGGATCCCGCGGTTGCGAAAAAATACCGCGCGGCGGCGGGGGAGATTGCCGAATATCTCTACCGCAGAGAAAGTTTTCATACCGAGGCGTTTGTTTCCGACAAGACGGAAGCGGAAATGGAGGACGGTTCGATTTCCTGCACCGCATTATCACTGTTATACTACTGCGCGAAGATTGAACGCAAAGAGGAATATATTGCCCGCGCAAAAGAAATTCTTGATCTGCATGAAGCATGGGTAACGCATACGCCGATCGCGCCCTGTTTTCATTCCTCGTTGCGTTGGTGGGAAACATTCTGGGAGGGCGACGGCACGGGACCTTCGATTTGTTTCGGGCACGCTTGGACGATTTGGCGGGCGGAAGCGGACTATTGGTATTGGTTTTTAACGAAGGACGAACGGTACAAAACGAAGGCGTTAAACGGTTTTATGAGCAATTTTTCCAAGGCGGAAAAGAACGGAAAAACTTATGCGTGTTACTTGCTCGACTATATTCCGGGCGGAGGATTTCACACCGATTGCAAAGATACCGTTTTGGAAATTCGGCAGGGGAAACCGAAGAGGACGGACAGCGGACTTTCGCGTTACGTTTGGGTGAGGGCGCACGAAACGGTGTTAAGCGACGGTTGTCTGTAAAAATAAGGATAAGGAGGAAATTATGGAGGAAATCAGAGAGACCATGCAAGCGGAGTTAAAGACTGCTCCGCCCAAGCGGGAACGGGAAAAGAAAACGCGTAAAAAGTGGCATAAGAACAACGTTGAAGTGTTCATTATGGCGATGATCGGCGCGGGATTCCTTTTTGTGTTCAGTTATTTGCCGATGGTCGGCGCAGTGCTTGCTTTTAAGAAAGGGGACGGATATTTGAACATGATGGACGCGATTTTTGCGTCGCCGTGGGCGGGGTTCGATAATTTCCGCGATATCTTTCTCGACAGTCGATTTGTGCCTATTATGCTTAACACGCTCGGATTCAACCTGTTGCGGCTTGCGCTCACCATGCCCGCGCCCGTGGTCGTAGCGATTATGTATAACGAAGTGCGGCATTTAAGGCTCAAAAAGGGATTGCAATTTTTCGCGTATTTGCCGAACTTTATCAGTATCGTCGTATGGGTGGGACTCGTCCATTCGCTTACCGATATGCAGACGGGTCCGCTCAACAATCTCTTTCAGGCAATGGGTTCCGATCCGATCAACTTCAAAGGCGATCCCAAATACAGTTGGGGCATGATTATCGTTTCCGATATTATCAAGGGAACGGGTTGGGGCTCGATTATGTATCTTGCGGCGATCGTGGGGACGAACGAGGAATTATACGACGCGGCGGATATCGACGGCGCGAACCGTTTTCAGAAAATTTGGTATGTAACGCTCCCCGTCGTCATGCCGCTCTTTGTATTGCAACTTGTTTTGAGCATTTCTTCGATTATGGGTAACGATGCGGCAAGTATGCTCTTATGGCAAACGCAGTCCAACCTCGATAAAACGGAAGTAATCAATACGTTTGTCTTGAAAGAAGGAATCAATAACATGCTCTATTCTTACGCTTCGGCGGTGGGGTTGTTCCAATCGCTTGTCGGGCTTGTGTTGCTCGTGGGCAGTAACTGGATTTCCAAGAAAATAAACGGAAGCGGGGTGATTTTCTGATGAAAGTAAAAACAGAGAAATCCGAAAAAGTCCGCCGCAGAAAAAAAGTAAAACACGACACCGCGTTTGATTACGTGAATATCGCGCTGTTAGTCGTTCTTGCGCTCTTGTGTTTATATCCCATGTGGTTCGTTATCGTGGGTTCGTTCAATAAGGGCTACGATTATCTCAAAGGCGGCGTTTACTTTTGGCCGCGCACGTTTACATGGGCGAACTATGCCGTTGTGCTTGCCGACAATCGTATTTGGCAGGGGCTTCTTATGACGGTGATCCGCTGTTTGATCGGTCCCGTATTGCATATCTTTCTCTGTTCGCTCGTCGCATACGGTATGAGCAGAAAAGAGCTGCACGGAAAGAAATTCTTTAATATCTTCGGGCTTATCACGATGTTTTTCAGCGGCGGACTCGTCCCTTTCTATGTTCTTTGTAAAATGCTCGGAATGCTGAATACATTCGCCATGTACATTCTGCCGGGCGCATACAGCGTTTACAATATGATTCTGATACGCTCGTTTATCAAGGGGATTCCCGAAGAATTGCACGAGGCGGCGGTATTGGACGGCGCGGGCGAATTCCGAATTTATTTTACGATGATTATACCTCTATCCATGCCGATTTTAATGACGGTATTGCTGTGGGGTATTTTGGGGCACTGGAACGACTATACCACGACAATGTTCTATACGCCTTCCAACCGCAATATCTACACGCTGCAATATATTTTGATGTTGATTATTCAGGAGGGCAACGTTCAGTCTAACGTCGGTTCTGCTGTTTCGGGAGAGGCGGCGAGTGAAACAATTTCGCTTGCGGCAATGGTGATCGGTACGATTCCGATGCTGATTGCATTCCCGTTCTTACAAAAGTATTTTACAAAGGGCTTATACGTTGGCTCTTTGAAAGGATAAAAAAGGAGGAAAAAAAGATGAAAAAAAGAATTGTTGCAACCATGCTTGCCGCAACGACGCTTTTGTCGCTCGTCGGAATGACGGCGTGCGGCGGCGGAGGGGGATACAAGTACCCCGATAAGCCGAACACGGTGCTTGCGGAAGGCGAAAACTCTTGGGACAAGTGGAAAGACGAATGTCCCGAAGGACTGACGATCGACTGGTATTCCGACGCGTTTTTAAGCGTGAACGAAAAGAGCAAGATCACGAAGGCGATCAAAGCGAAAACGGGAATCACCGTCAATTTCGATACCGCGCTTTCAAGCGGAACGGATAAACTGAGTCTTATGATCGGCGGCGATACGTTGCCCGACGTTATAACGCTTGACGGGCAGGACGAACGTTTCTGGCAGCTCGGCAATCAGGGATATTTATTCCCGATCAACGGTTTGCAGGAACGCTGGGCGCCTTCCTTGGATATCCCGCTCGACGTGCAAAACGTGTACACGATGAAGGACGGTAATTTGTACGGCTTGCCTTCCTATTTCCGTACTTCGGAGGACAGCGACACCAAGCTCGAAACGAACGGCGGCATGATGATCCGCGAGGATTGGTATCAGGCTTATATGGCGCACGTTACCGACAACGTGTTCGGTGGGAAAACGACACGCGAGGCAGTCGGCGCCGAGCTTTGGGATCAATGGGACATTACGACGCCCGACGGACTCATTCACGCCATGAAGTGGGTGCGCGATAACGTATTAACGGCGGCGCAGAAAAAGACGTATAACGCGTTCGTACTCGATCCGTTTTTCCCGGGTTCAGTATCGCAGGGCGTCGCATGGCTGTGTCAATATTTCGCCGTGCGTTTCGAGGATGACGAGGGCAATTATATCGACAGTGCGCGCACCGAACAATACAAGCAAGTTCTTAAATTTCTCAATCAGTTATACCGCGAAGGATTGCTCACCGAAAACGCTTTGAACGCCGCAGACTACGGCGACGTAGGGCAGATGATCGCAAACGGACAGATTTTTGTCTATTGCGGAAGTCCGCAGGTGTATCCCGGGTATTGGAACTCCGCAAAATTCCCGCAGGAAGAGGGCGTCGATCCCGTCACCTACGAATCTTTCGTGATGACGAACTACGACCGCGAAACGCCGCAGCTCGGCGATATTGCGGGCATGGGTTATTCGCTTACCTGTATCACGAAGAATTGCAAGCGTCCCGATATCGTAATCAAACTTTTGGATTATTTGTACAGTGACGAGGGGAACCGCCTTGCGTGGTACGGAATCGAAGGCGTTGCCGACGCTTCGGGAAATATTACGGCTGTGAAGGATCCCGATCTTGCCGAAATATTCACGGTAAGCGACGTAACCTATTATTGCACGGCGGACGGACAGGTGCATTATACCGAAAAATATCTTGCCGACAAAGGCGCGGCGAACGAAGATTATTTTGCCGTCGGCGCGCAGGAATGGACGATGCTCAACCGCCCGAACTACCTCGACAGTATCAATCTTACGACGGAAATGACGGCGAAGGACGCATATATCGCAAATATGAAAATGCCGCTTACGCCCTATTCCACGAGTTATTTCGTAACGAGTAATCTGTTCGACGTTTTGAGTCCCGATTATACCGAAATCGTAAAGACCAATTCCAAGCTCGGCTCGCTCTGGGCAAGCGCGACGATGCAATTCATTAAAGCAAAGTCTTACGACGAGGTGCTTACGATTTATAACAACGCCTGCAAACAAGCCGACAACAACGGGCACGTCATGGTGTATGAAAAATATAACGAAGGCTATCAAGCGAAAAAGAAGGCGAATAACATTCAATACGGTTGGGCACTCAACGATCCGAATTGGAAGCCCGTCGAAATCAAAGAGCGGGAAACGTTTGAATACAAAGGCAAAACCTATACCGATATCTTCGGCGCGCGGGGCGACGTGAGCTACTACCGCGACTATACGATACTCGACTGATTGAACGGATTTATCGGGCAAAGCCCGTAATCGAATATTTTCATTTATTTAAGGAGGAGTGTTATGAAAAAGGCAACAAAATGGCTCGCGCTTGCGGCGAGCGCGACGATGGTATTGGGCGCGGCGATCGGCATGTCCGCGTGTAAGGACAAAGAACCGGAAGAACCAAAAGGACCTCAACTTGCGGAAGAGATCGAGGCGGGTTCGGCGTTCAGCGGAATTCAGATTCAGCAGCTTGCAAAAGCGCCGGGGTGGAATACACCCAATCAGCCGTCCGGTATCGTCGATTTGGCAATCGGCGTAGACGTGACCGATTGGACGGGTGTGGAAAAATTCCGTATTCAAGTGCGTAATTTCTGCACGGTAGACGTAAACGAATTTGCCGTGAACATCGGCAGTAACGTAACGGGTTCTACGGGCGAAACGGCATGGGCGCGCGCTTCGCGCAAAACCGAGGGCGGCATTAAAACCTATAAGCTCGACGGAGTTACCGCTAATAAACCGCTTACTTATCCGAAAGACTGTTCTGCCACGAGCGACGGCAATGACGGATCGAGATATTGTAGTTTGGATGCTTCGTTTAACGGTTATATCGAATACGATTTCAATAAGGCGTTTGGCGACGATTACTACACATTGGGCGCGGAAGCGAACGACGGCATTATGGCATGGTCGGATACTTCTAAAATCGGACTCGAAACAATTAAAAAAGTGGAACTCAACAACATGAAGCTTATTTATTTCACTTTTGAGCCGATCAGCTATGATAACGTCAATCTCGTATTCAGCGATTTCCAGATTCAAAAAACGGGTTCGGATGAATGGATCTCCGTCGTGGATATGAGCAAAACGGAAGTGATTAAAAAGACGAACGAGGCAACTTGGAGAGAAGCGGTTCATGGAATCGGCAAAAATAAAGTTCTGATCGATCCTTGGTATCCTACGGCGGGCGCTACCACGGCGCACTTCAAAGTGGAAAAGGTAACGGGCGTTGCTTGCACGTTGCATTACGAAGGCGACGAGGACGGACTTTGCGACCGTTGCGGCGCGCTCATTCCTCATGAAGTGAACGATTTGGCTGAAACAGGCACTTGCACCACCTGCAATCATACCTATTGCAAAACGCATAAGGACGAGAATAAGGACGGCGTTTGCGACACCTGCGGACACCTCACAAAATAATTATTCGGAGTAACGCTGTATGAAAAAATTGGCTTTGATTGCATTATCGGGTTTGATGCTGTTTTCCTGCGCGGCTTGCGGTATGACAACGACTCCAGAAGAACAAATCGGCGTCGATATTCCCGAAGGCTATACGGCGGAAGTCGGGGAAAATATGTTTTGGGAACCGCAGGACGGCGTGAAAGAAGGCTATATAGAACCGAACGCGCGAATCAATATCTACAATTACTGTCCGTCGATTATTCAAACGGACGATACCACGCGCTACGTTTGGTATTGTACCAATCGTTACACGAAAGGATTTTTCCCGAGCGGAGAGGGAATGGACGAACTCGGAGACAATCAGATCACCGATTACGTCGGTTTCCGTAA
>CAJUOI010000009.1 GCA_910588615.1 uncultured Christensenellaceae bacterium
GGCATAGTTTACTCTATACATTCTCCTCCTATAAAATTTACTTCGACCACCAATTATTCGGCGATGGTACAGGCGGTTTTTGCTTGCTTTCAAACAGCGCGTTGTAAGCCGACGGATTTTCGCGTTCTAGCAAGCTAAGTTGTTTTAACTTCGGGTACACGCAAACTGTCCCCCTTGGGGTATTAGTTAATCCCTGCCGACTTTTTATTTTTTATTGCTTTTAATTTCGTTATGTGCTATAATATCCCAAAAATCAACGGAGACGGTTTTGAAAACGAAATATCCGATTTTACTCGTTCACGGAATTATTTTTAAAGAGAGCAAAATATTTAATGCGTTCGGAAAAATCGGGAAAAAATTGCAAGCGCAAGGATATTGCGTTCATGTCGGACGACACGACGGATTCGGAACAATCGAAAATAACGCAAAACAGTTAAAGGGGCAAATCGAAGATATTTTAAAACGGGAGAATACGGAAAAAATCAATTTGATTGCCCATTCCAAAGGCGGGCTTGATTGTAAATACTTAATTCGTGAGCTTGCAATGCAGGATAAAATCGCTTCTTTGACTACACTGTGTACGCCGCATTTCGGTTCGCCCGTTGCCAGCAGAATTATGAAATATCCGAAATTTCTTTTGAAAACGGTTGCTTTTTGGGTCAATTTTTGGTATCGAATATTCGGGGATAAGCACCCGGATGCATACAATGTATGCAAGGAGCTACGGCTACACGACGACGTTGATTCGTTTCCTTTTTCCGATAAAGTTTACTGTCAAAGTTACTCTTCAACGCTTAAAAAAGTAAAAGATGATTTCGTTATGAGCATTCCGCTTATCTTTTCACGGAGCATTCACAACGGTGCGACGGACGGACTCGTGCCTGCGGATTCCTCTGTGTTTGAAATTTACCGCGGAGATTGCATATCCGACTCTCTGTCGCATAGCCAAGTGGTGGATTTTATGGTTCCGAAAAAGAAAAAGGAACTCGTGTATTCGTTTTATTATGCCGTCTGCGAAGAACTTGCGGAAATGGGATTTTAAAAAGCGGGAGCGGTCGTTTAAAAATCGCAGAGTGTTCTTTATGCAAGGAAGGCTATAAGAGAATAGAAGCCGCCGATCCTATAACGGATCGGCGGTTTAAATATTATTCAACAAGGCGATGATTCCTTCCGCTTTTTTTTCCAAGTCGGCAAGGGAGCCGTTGTTCTCGACGATAATGCACCTCTTTTCGGAAAGCTTGGCGGGATCGAATTGACTGTTCATGCGGGCGGCTATCTCTTCCGTCGTAACTGCGTCCCGCTCAGCAACTGCCGACAGGCGGGCGTCGTCCGCTCTTCGCAGGGCGATCACCTCGTCGAACAGGCTTTCGAACCCGCCCTCGAAGAGAAGCGGAACTTCGGCGAAGAATACGCCCTCCCCCTCCATTGCGGCAAGCAGCGTTTGCATGATTTTCGGGTGCGCATAAGCGTTAAGCGCTTCAAGCTTCTTTCTATCGCCGAAAACGGCGGCGGCGAGCAATTTTTTATTCATTGTGCCCGCTTGCACGCACTCGGGGAATACCTCGCAAAGCCCGTGCTGATATGATTGGTTCCGCCATAAATTCCGGTAAATTTCGTCGCAGGAGAAAACGGGAAAACCTTTTTTCCTCAAAATAGCACAAAATACCGATTTGCCACTGCCGATTCCGCCCGTAACGGCAATTTTTTTATTTTGCATCATACCAGCTTTTTCCTTCGGAAACATCCGCAATGAGCGGCACTTTCAAAGAAATCGCACCCTCCATTTCCTCTTTTAAAACACTTGCCGCCGCCTCTTTTTCGTCCAATGGCGCGTCGAGAACAAGTTCGTCGTGAACCTGAAGCACCATCTTCGAGCGTAGCCCTTCCCTTTTTAACCGTTCGGCAACACGAAGCATTGCGATTTTAATGATGTCGGCGGAACTTCCCTGCAACGGCATGTTCATTGCGGCCCGCTCGCCGAAGGCGCGAAGGTTAAAGTTGGACGAACGCAACTCGGGAATGTAGCGTTTTCTGCCGAGAATGGTAGTAACGTAGCCCTCTTCCTTCGCCTTTTTCACATTATCGTTCATGTATTCTTTTACGTCGGAGTAGTGTTTAAAGTAGCTGTCGATTAAAATTTGCGCTTCCGTCGTGGAGCAGTTTAAATCTTTGGAAAGCCCGAATGCGCTCATGCCGTAGATAATCCCGAAATTTACCGTCTTTGCCCGCCGCCGCTGATCGACCGTAACTTCGCGAATCGGTGTGTTGAACACCCGCGCTGCCGTTGCCGCGTGGATATCGTCGCCGTGGTTATAGGCGTCTATGAGCGGTCGGCACCCCGAAAAATGCGCGAGCAGGCGCAGCTCGATCTGCGAGTAGTCCGCATCTACGAAGATATTTCCTTTCCGCGGTACGAACAACTTTCGCAACTCCCTTCCGTTCTCCTTGCGGACGGGAATGTTTTGCAGATTTGGGTTAGCGCTCGAAAGTCTGCCCGTCGTCGTCATCGTCTGGTGATAGGTCGTATGAATGATTCCGCCTTTGACGAGCGGACGGATTCCGTCGACGTAGGTAGAAAGCAATTTCTGAATTTCACGGTATTTTAAAATCAAGCGGGCGATTTCGTGCTTTTCGGCAAGCTTTTCAAGTACGTCGGCGCTGGTAGAATAGCCGCCGCGTACATTCTTTTTGACGCCCGTTGCGTCGTAACCGAGTTTTTCGAATAGAATTTCCGAAAGCTGAAACGGAGAATTCAAATTAAAAGAACCCACTCCCGCCAGATTGTAGATTTGCTTGGAAAGCGCGTCAAGCTCTTTATTGAACTTTTCCGAAAATACGGGAAATTTTTCCATGTCTACCGCTACGCCCGTATTTTCCATGTCGAGCAGAATATATGCGAGCGGAAGCTCGAGTTCGCGATAAAGTTTTTCTTCGGGCGTATTTTCCGTCTTTTTGACGGCGGCGTCGTATGCAAGCTTCAGCCCGTAAGCACAGTCGCTTTCGGGAAGAGCGAAATCCTTTGCGAATTCTTTGGAATCGGACGGACGAAGATTGGAGTCGCCCAAATAACGCAGAAGCAATACATCCTGCATGTCGCAGGAAACGGTTACACCAAGCTCGTTTAAAAAGCGGGATACGGACTTTACGTCGGGCACGAGCGCTCGCTTGTCCGACGCAAATAACGCGGTAAATAGCTCTTTCAGCTCCTCGGGAAAAAATCCTACGTCTAAAAAATTTTCCCGCAACGGGAAAATAAATTCCTTTCCGTGAAAATAAAGATGAATGCCGTCCTTTTCGATGCAGAATGAAAATTCCGATACGCCGTTTAAAAGCGGCAGCACTTCCTGTACGCTTGTACAGACGGTTCCCGCCACAGCGGAGACGCGCTCCTTGGAGAAGAAACTGCTGTCTACGAGGGAACGAAACTCGAGCCTTGCAAAAAATTTACGGGCTTCCTCCGAAAACGGAATTTCCAGCAGGTAGTCATCGAGCAAAACGTCTATCGGTACGGTGCAATCGATTGTAGCGAGCGTGCGGGAAAGGAAAGCACTCTCCCTATTCTCCTTCAACTTTTTTTGCACGGACGGCGAAAGTGCGTCGAGGTTCCCGTAAATGGCTTCCACCGTACCGAATTGCTGCAGCAATTCCATGGCGGTCTTCGGTCCGATGCCTTTGACGCCGGGGATATTATCCGAGCTGTCCCCCATCAACGCCTTTTCTTCGATAATCTGTGAGGGCGTTAAGCCGACCTTTTCGTAAAAGTTGTCGTTCGTCAGCAAATCGACGTCGCTGACCCCCCGTTTGGTAAAGCATACGGCGACGTTTTCCTTCACTAATTGGTACGCATCCCTGTCGCCCGTATAGATATACGTTTCCACACCTTGAACGCTGCGGGAGAGCGTACCCAATAAATCGTCCGCTTCATAGCCCTCTTTTTCGACGGTTTTAATATTCATTGCAGCAAGCAACTCCTTTAATACGGGAACCTGCGCGACAAGCTCTTCCGGCATCGGTTTACGCGTTGCCTTGTAGCCGTCATACATTTTATGGCGGAAGGTCGGAGCGTGTAAGTCGAAGGTAACGGCAAAGTATTTTGGTTTCTTCTCTTCGAGAATTTTAAAGACAAGCTTGATAAAGCCGAAAATTCCGTTTGTAGGAAGCCCGTCCTTCGTGCTGAACACGCTCATTGCGTAATAAGCTCGGTTTAAAAGGCTGTTGCCGTCGATCAATACAAATTTATCCATATAAACATTGTATCACGCTTTCGTTTTTTTTGCAAGAAGATAACGAAAAACGCTTGCCTTTTCCGCAAAATTATTATATAATTCTAATGTCTTTGCCGCTGTGGTGGAATTGGCAGACGCGCTGGACTCAAAATCCAGTGGTAGTGATACCGTATCGGTTCGACCCCGATCAGCGGCACCAGAAAAAACCCATGCTATGCGTGGGTTTTTTCTATATTTCATTATAGCGGACGAAGAATTATGGTTATTAACGTAGGTACGAGAACGGACATCGTAAATTGTTACACCGAGTGGCTCTTTCGTAGATTCCGCGAGGGGTTGGCGTATTCGAGAAATCCGCTCTTTCCCGATAAGGTGATCAGCTATCGCTTGAGTCCGAACGAGGTAGACGCGGTAGCATTCACTTCAAAAAACTACGCGCCCGCCCTTTCGCGTCTACACGAGATTTACAGTTGCTACCGTACCTACTTTCATTACACGATTACCGCCTACGGAAAGGATCTGGAACCGAATATTCCCGATATTCCCACCTCCGTCGACACGTTGAAAGCGCTCGTGCGGCTCGTCGGAAAGGAAAAAGTCGCTTGGCGCTATACCCCTATTCTGTTAAGCAAAACGTATACGGAAGAACGGCACTTCGAAACGTTCGAATATCTCTGCGACCGCCTTGCACGCTATATCGACCGCTGTATTATCGGTTTTATCGAAATGCAGCCGCATTTGAGAACTTCTATGCCTAAAACCGTAGTTCTCACTGCCGAAATCAAGCGCAGAATAGCCGAAAAACTGGGGAAAATCGCCTGTAAATACGGAATTCCCGTGCAAATTTGCGGCAACAACGCCGATTACTCTGATTACGGAGTAAAAACGGAAGGCTGTTTGACGCTTGATATTCTCGGCAAGGCAAACGGTTGCATCTTTAAAAATATGCCCCACAAGGGTAACCGTCGGGGGTGCAGCTGTATCGAAAGCCGCGACCTCGGTTGGTACGATGCTTGCCCCAATCTCTGTAAATACTGTTTCTCCGATAAAAAACGCGACGACGTAGCAAAAAACCGCGCCCTTCATGACCCCGCCTCGCCGCTGCTCATCGGAACGTTAAAGGACACGGACGAACTGATTCAGGGGGTTCAGCACAGTTTTTTACGTAGCGGAGGAAATCAGATGTCGCTCTTTGATTTGTAAGACCCGTTTACAGATCTACCCGACGGAACAGGCGGACGGACAGACAGGCGGAAAGCGCGGTAAAGCCTGCGTAAAGGCATAGCCCGAGGGCAAGCGCGCTAAGCTTTGCGCCGAGGAATGCGGGATCGACCGTATTGAATACGTTAACGGACGGCGGCAAAACAAAGCGAATCGTAATTAACATTGCAATGAGAACGAAAATCGCCGCGGCGGCGGCAACGAACGGGAGCCCGACTTTGTCGGGCTTTTTAAAATACAGGGGAAAGAAAAGGAGATTGAAGGTCCCCAGAAGCATAGCGCCGCAGCCTATAAACGCGAGGTTCGCTATATTTCCCGAAAGGTTGATTTGTGCCTCGACGGGAAACGTGCATTCCTTCACGGCGACGCAGACCGCCGCTAACAGCAACAGGGCAATTTGAAAGATTCCCGCCGTAAAAATTGCAGCGAGCGGAACGTGCGATTTTTTGACGGGCAGAGCGACGGAAAAGGCAAGATCGCCGTTTTCCCGCACGGATAACCGTGTGAAGAAGATGGATAGTCCCGAGAAAAAGAACATGACCTCGTACGGATAATTCGGGATAAATATGAACAGACAGAAAGACAGAAACAAGATGGAAGTCGGATGCACGCAGAGCGAAAGCTCTTTTTTTACGAGTTTAAACATTATTTCCTCTCTTTTCATATTCCAGATGTACGATGACGTTGTCGATGGTTGCTTTTTCGGCATTTCCCGCCGCTTTGCCTGCGGGCAGTAGACCGGCAAAGCCCTCTTTCGTTCTCTTGATGCCGACGGCACCGGCGTTTCTTGCCGTGATCTCGTCTGGAAAACGGGCGAACGCGTAACGGTTTAAAAGATCGGTCAACGGCTCGCTAAACAGAATTTTACCGTCGGAGAGATAGATGACGTCGTCGGCAATCTTTTCCAGATCGGACGTAATATGGGTGGAAAAGAGTACGCTCACCCGCTCTTTTTCTACCAAAGAGCGGATAATATCACAAAACTCCTCGCGGGAAAGCGGATCGAGCCCGCTTGTCGGCTCGTCCAAAATCAGAAGCTTGGCATTTGCCGAAAGAGCAAGGAGCAACGAGTATTTTATCTTCATTCCTTCGGACAGCTCGCGTACCCTTTTCGTTTCATCCAACGCAAATGCGGCAAGGTATTTGCGATAGACTGCGTCGTCCCAACGGGGATAGAAACGGGATACGGCTTGACTGACGGAGGACAGCCGCTTTGCGGAATAGTAACGGAATCCGCCGCCGACGTAGCCGATACATTCTTTCATCGCCTGCTCTCCATCCGTTCGGCCCCGTCCGAATATCTTTACCGTTCCCGTAGCGGAAACGATGCCGAGAATACCTTTCAAAGCGGTGCTCTTTCCTGCGCCGTTACGCCCGATAAGCCCCGCGATGCGCCCTTCTTCTACGGAAAAACTTACGTTATCCAGCGTAAACTTCGGATAAACCTTCGTTAAACGTTCCACTTCGAGCGCTTTCATTGCTTATCCTTTATGTTTTGCACAGCGTTAAAAAACGCTTCTGCGTACGAAAACGGCTGCAAGGCAATGCCTTGCCCCCTGTCCGCCATTAAGAGAATGGAATCGCCCGCATTTAATCCGAACATTTCGCGCACCTCTTTGGGAATGACGATTTGCCCTTTCGGTCCAATTTTGACTGTAGCAAGGTATTTTCCATCGGGAGCATTATCCATAAATCACCTCGTATAATAAGTATAACTTTTCTTACTTTTATTAAGTGTAACACGAAAATATGTCTTTGTCAAGAAAAAAGCGGAAGATTTTATTTCTTCCGCAAGATTGCCGTAAAAAAACCTTCATAGAGTTCGTTCGGCGGGATACATATCGTGTTCGGAGTGCTAGGAAGGCGCGGTAAATCAAAGGGCAATTCGGGCGGCACGAGTTCGCAGTCGCCCCGCTTGAACGCCGTTTGCAGCACGGCTTCATTTTCCGTTTGCAACACAGAGCAGGTGGAATATATGAGGATCCCTCCTTTTTTCAGCAGATTCAACGCCTTATTTAACAATTTTACCTGCAAAATCGCACTGTTTTGCACGAGTTTTTCGGAAATTTTAATCCTTTCACCGACTGTAATCGTTCCGCTGCCGCTGCAAGGAGCATCCAAAAGAATTTTATCGAAACGGAAAAAATCGTCCAGCATCAACGCATCACGGCAAATGGTGTTCACGTGCGGCACGCCCTGCCGTTTCAGATTGAAATTCATGCGGTCGAAGCGAATTTTGTCCCGCTCGCACGCCGTTAAAAATGCTTTTCCGCCCGTCAGCGCGGAAATTTCGCAGGTTTTTCCGCCGGGGGCAGCCGTCATATCGAGGATGCTTTCCCCTTCTTGCGCGTTCAGCAAAAAGGGAGGGATCATCGACGAGAGGCTTTGCAGATAGATTTCGCCGCGTTCGTACGGAGCGCTGCGAGACAAGTCCTCCTCCGAGGCGTTCGTTACGATCAAGGCAAACGGAACCGCTGCGCGTTCGCAGTGAAATCCGAGCGAGGAAAGTGCCTTTTCCACGCTTTCGAGGTTTGTTTTCAGCAAATTGGCGCGCAGGGTAACGGGACGCTTTTGCACATACCCCCGAAGGATATTTTCGGCTGCGCTGCCGTACTGCCGGTATAATAATTCGGTTAAAAAAGCGGGAATCTCATTCCCGCCTGTTTCTTTTTTCATCGTTACGACTCCGTAGCGTTCTTTATGTCTTGGATCCACTCCTTGACGACGTCGTCGGGCGTAACCTGCTCTTTTTCCTCGAACTTCACGTTGAGAATCGGCGCGACAAGTGCGCCGCGCGCCGCTTTTTTAAAGTCGCTGTAAGTGTGCCCAAGCCAACCGCCGTTGGTGGCAAACGGATAAATTTTCCGTCCTTTCCAACGGTAACAGGAAAGAAATTTTTTTACGGCGGGCGCAAAAGAATACCACCAGACGGGCGTACCGATAATAACCGCGTCGTAACGGGTAAAATCAATATCGAGCGGATGAATGGCTGGAAGATAGCCGCTTTCAACCTCCTTCTGCCCGAGTCCTACCAGAACGTCGTAATCGTCCGGATATTCTTTTACGGTACGGATTTCAACGATGTCGGCGTGAAGCGTTCGTGCAATGCGTTCCGCAACCGCCCGCGTGTTGCCGCCGATAGAATAGTACACCACTAATTTCTTCATGATTCTTTCCTTAAATGCGTCGAATTATCAATAAAAAGTTGCAAGTTCCTGTTCGGGCGGGTTGTCGTAATCGAGCGCGCTCGCGATGATTACGGGTCCTTCCTGACCGTAGATTTCGTTATATTCTATGGAAATCCGCCCCGTCAACGTTACCCAATCGCGTGTTTTTAATGGCAGGGTCGAGGCGTGTTTTACGACGAGTCCGCTGTAAGCGATGTCTGCTTCGCAGCAAGTCATAATATGGCGTCCGACAACGATAACGTTCGGTTTCAGCTTCTTGTCCACTGCAACCAAGCCCTTGAAGCACACCGTTTTGCCGTCGTACTTTTTCATATCCTCCATTAAGTCGCGGTAGAACAGAGCGTAGTTGCGATCCTCGATCTGCACGATTTTTGCATCGATATCAAAGGGAAGCGGGTCAACAATTTCGTCGTATTCCGCTCTGCCGCCCTTATATTCATATACGATGTCCGGTCGGCGCGAAACGGCGCGTACGATTTTGTGAAACTCCTCTTTGGAGAAATCTGTCTGAAAGCGGTTGAACACCACCATATCGGTAAACTGCAATTTGTCGTACGTCTGCTGGCGCATGTTGCGGTTGTAGGTTAAAAATGTGGTCGCATCGAAAAAGGTCATCACCTGCGCAATCATCCAGCCCTCGGGCATCGCTTCGAAAAAGTCGTTTAAAGGCAGCATCCCGTTGTATTCTACGACGACGCGCTCGATTTTGTTGCGCTTTGCGATTTCCGTTAAACGCTGTTCCGTCATTTCGTCGGGCGAAAGTGTTTCGATAACGTATTTTTCGACGCGAAAACGGGACGCGTCATATTCGACTTCCCCCTCTTCAAGAACGAGGAGCAAAGTTTTTTCATCCGAGTCGAAGCGTTCATCTTCGAACGTTTCCTGTATAAATTGCGTTTTACCCGAATCGAGAAATCCGAGAAATAGATAAACGGGAACTTCTTTTACCATTGCCATAATTAACCTAAAAACAGAGTTTTCAGCTTTTCTTCGTTGAGATCGCACCCGATGACGCAAAGTCTGCCCGTAACGGCGGGTGCGCCCTCACGGATATCCGCTTCTTCGGGAACAAAATCGAAATAGTACCAAACGTCGCTACCGTCGACGAAACCTTTGGCACGCAGTATCTGTCCGTATTCGCCCGAATCGAGAGCAGCAAGCGCCGCAGCAAGGCGTTCTTTGGTAAACGTTACGCTCGTTTCCGTGCCCCAGCTCGAAAACACTTCGTCCGCATGGTGGTGATGGTGACGAGGCTCGTGCTCTTCGCCGTCGTGTTCGCACGCCGCCCCCTCGTGATGATGGTGATGGCACTCGTGCCCTTCGCCGTCGTGGTGATGGTGCTCATGCTCACAGTTTTCGTCCTCTTCGTGTTCGTCGTGATGATGTCCGCAGCAGCATACGCCGTTTTCGTCGTAGTGGTGATGATGTTCGTGCTTTGTTTCCTTTGCAAGACGTTCGAGCTCCGCGTTCAAGCCGTTTTTACCCTGCATGGCTTTGAGGATTTCTTTACCCGAAAGCTTGTCCCAATCGGTGGTAACGATCGTCGCCTTCGTATGTTCTCGCAACAAAGCGACCGCCTCTTTGGTCTTTTCCTCGCCGCCGCCTGTATGCGACAGTACGATACAGCTTGCATTGTTCACTTGATCAAGGAAAAATTCGCCGAAATTCTTTAAATAGACCTTGCACTTCTGCGCGTCGACAACAGTGCAGAATGCGTTCAACTCGGAATCTTTAACGTTCGCACGCAGTACCGCCCGTATAACGTCGGAAAGTTTTCCGACACCCGACGGCTCGATGATGATACGGTCGGGAGAATATTCAGATGCAACCTTTTTTAATGCTTCGGCAAAGTCGCCCACGAGCGAACAGCAAATGCAACCGGAATTCATTTCGGTAATTTCGATGCCTGCGTCGCGCAAAAAACCACCGTCCACACCGATTTCTCCGAACTCGTTTTCGATAAGAACGATTTTTTCCCCTTGGTATGCCTCTTTAATGAGTTTTTTAATCAGCGTCGTTTTTCCTGCGCCCAAAAAACCCGAAAATATATCTATATTGATCATGCTTTTACCTCGCGTATTCGTTCGATTCGGTTAAAACGCCCAGTTTCCGTCGGTGAGAATGGCAACCCTGTCCCCACGCTTGGTAACGCCGACTATTTCCAAATCCTTGCTTCCGATCATAAAATCGACGTGGATCAAGCTGTCGTTGATTCCCTTTTCCTTCAACGCTTCCTTCGTCATGGTCTCGTACCCGCGCACGCAGTTGGAAAAGCCCATGCCGAGCGCCAAGTGGCAGCTTGCGTTTTCATCAAAGAGCGTATTGTAATAAAGAATATTCTGGTTATTGATGGGAGAATCGTAAGCAATAATCGCACATTCGCCGAGCATCGCCGCGCCTTCGTCCATTGCGATCATCTTTTCGAGCAGGTGCTGGTTCTTCTTCGCCTTCGCTTCCACCGCCCTGCCATTTACGAAACGAATCGAAAAGTCCTCGATGATTTCGCCCTGATAGGAAAGCGGTTTCGTGGAAAATACGATTCCTTCCGCTTCTCCGCACTTCGGCGAAATGAAAATTTCTTCCGAGGGAATGTTGGGATTGAAATATCTGCCCTTCAAGCTCTCTTCCCCGCCGCCCATAAAGTTGGAACCCTCGATCAATCCGACCTTCAAGTCCGTTCCGTTCTTTGACTTATAGCGAAGTTCGACGAGATTGAGACGGTTGAGATAATCGCAGCGGCGCGCGATTTCGTCGTTGTGGTCTGCCCAAGCGCGCACGGGATCCTGTCCGTTCGCACGGGCGGCCTGCAAAATAACCTCCCAGAGCTTTTCCACCGCCTGATTGACGTTCAGTGAAGGGAATACCTTCTTCGCCCATGCCTTTCCGGGGACTGCCGCAATGCACCACTGATACTTGTTTTCCATTTCGTCGCGGTAAGGCTTGAACTGTTTCGTCCGCGCAGAACGCACCGACGTAAATTTCTCCTGATCGATGCCCTTTAACCCGTCGGGATCGGACGATTCGAGGTAAAGCATTGCGGGGAGCTCCTTCGTTCTCAGCTCCCACTTTTCGATTTCCCATTTTGCGACGTCTGCCAACGTTTTCTCGTCCTGATATTTATAGTTAAGGGATGCAAGCGGCTGGTGGGACCATTCCACCGTAACCTTGCCCGCGCCTGCGCGGTACAGCTCTTCTACCACCATTTCCACGAACTCGGGCTGGTCGAGTTCCGCCTGAACGATGACCCACTGACCCTTTTTGACGTTGACGCCCGTTTTGGCAAGCAATTTCGCGTAGCGCCGCAATTGTAACTTATTCATAAAAGCCTCCGTGTATCTTTTCCTTAATTTTTATTATTATACCACTTTTTCCGTTTTTCGTCAAACCGAAACGCAAAAAATTAAAAAATCACGGCAAAATACCGTAATTTTAATATTATGTCAGATATAATACTACATTTCCGTGTTTTAAACTTTGCTGGACATCAATAATCCGTTGGTTTGACGACCCGCGAAAGAGCAATCGGATATCTTTCAATGCCTCGATGAATCGCCCGTCTACCAGAACGTCAAGTAAAGATAGCATCGTTTCCACAACTTCCGTTCGTGCATGCTCCTCTTTCAGCGAACCGTTTTCGTAAGTATAACCAGTATAGCACCATATCGTTTTCTTCGGGAAGTTCTTTTTCAGTTTTTGAAGGAATGGCGTCAACGCGCGCTGGTTCTGCGGCTCGAAAGGCTCGCCCCCCAATAGAGAAAGACCCGCAATATAATCGGGCGCAAGCATATGAAAAATGCTTGCCTCCGTTTCCTCAGTAAAGCGCTTCCCGTAGGAGAAATCCCACGTCATTTGGTTAAAGCAATTTTTGCAGTGCCGCGTACAGCCGGAAACGAAGAGGGATACCCGAACCCCCTCTCCGTTTGCAATGTCGTACGGTTTGATTTCCGCATAATTCATAGGCTTATAAATGAAGAACTCTATCTTTGATTTCTTGCGTTCTGCCCTGATTCCAGAACTGCGTTCCGATGTAACCGCATGTTCTGCGCGCAACGTTCATCTTCGTCTGGTCGCGGTTATGGCAATGCGGGCATTCCCAAAGAAGCTTTCCGTCCTCTTCCACGATTCCGATTTCCCCGTCGTAGCCGCAAACCTGACAGTAATCGCTCTTGGTATTCAGTTCGGCGTACATGATATTATCGTAAATGTAGCGCATGATCGAGAGTACGGCGGGAAGATTGTTTTGCATATTGGGTACTTCTACGTAGGAAATCGCGCCTCCCGGCGACAGCTGCTGGAATTCGCTTTCGAATTTGAGCTTCGTAAATGCGTCGATTTTTTCGGAAACGTGTACGTGGTAGCTGTTCGTAATATAGCTTTTATCGGTAACGTCGGGAATGATCCCGAAACGGCGTTGTAAGCACTTGGAGAACTTGTACGTTGTGCTTTCAAGAGGCGTGCCGTACAACGAAAAATCAATATTTTCCTTCGCTTTCCATTCCTTGCACTTGTCGTTCATGTGCTGCATGACGGAGAGCGCAAACGGCTTCGCCTCTTCGTCGGTGTGAGATTTTCCCGTCATGTACTTGGTGCACTCATATAAGCCGGCGTATCCGAGCGAGATCGTGGAATAGCCGCCGTACAGCAGCTTGTCTATGGGTTCGCCCTTTTTCAGACGGGCAAGCGCGCCGTACTGCCAAAGGATGGGCGCCGCATCGGAAAGCGTTCCCTTTAAACGGTTGTGCCGTTCCATGAGGGCGCGGTAGCATAACTCGAGCCGTTCGTCGAAGATTTTCCAGAATTCATCCGTGTTACCGCCCGATGAAAGCGCGACGTCCACAAGGTTGATCGTAACGACGCCCTGATTGAATCTGCCGTAATACTTCGGATCTCCGTTTTCGTCCACGTAGGGCGTTAAAAAACTGCGGCATCCCATACATGTATAGCAATGTCCCTCGCCGTTTTTGTCCACCTTGTATTCAAGCATCTTCTTTTCGGAAATATAGTCTGGCACCATGCGCTTCGCCGTGCACTTTGCGGCAAGCTCCGTAAGGTAAAAATATTTGCCGTTCTCTTTGATGTTGTCCTCTTCCAAAACATAAATGAGCTTGGGGAATGCGGGCGTTACCCAGACGCCCGATTCGTTTTTGACGCCCTGAATGCGCTGCTTCAACGTTTCTTCGATGATGAGCGCGAGATCGTGCTTTAACTGCTTCTCTTTCGCTTCTCCGAGATACATGAACACGGTTACGAAGGGCGCCTGACCGTTTGTCGTAAGCAGGGTAACGACCTGATATTGAATGGTCTGGATTCCCCTGCCGATTTCTTCGCGGAGGCGTTTTTCCGTAATTTTGGCAATCTGTTTTTCGTCGTCGATGCCCGCTTCTTTGAGTTCTTTTTTGACTTCAGCCTTAATTTTTTTGCGGCTGATGTCGACGAATGGTGCAAGGTGCGTCAGCGAGATGCTTTGTCCGCCGTATTGGTTGGACGCAACCTGCGCGATAATCTGAGTGGCGATATTACACGCTGTCGAGAAGGAATGCGGCTTTTCGATAAAGGTACCGGAAATCACCGTTCCGTTTTGCAGCATATCCTCTAAGTTGACAAGGTCGCAGTTGTGCATGTGCTGTGCAAAATAGTCGGCGTCGTGGAAGTGGATCAACCCCTCGTCGTGCGCGTCTACTATGTCTTTGGGCAACAGAATGCGACGCGTGATATCTTTGCTGACTTCGCCCGCCATATAGTCGCGCTGTACGGAATTGACCGTAGGATTTTTGTTGGAATTTTCCTGCTTGACTTCCTCGTTATTGCATTCGATGAGGGTTAAAATTTGCGCGTCGGTGGTGTTTGCACGCCGCGCGAGCGCACGGGAATAACGGTATGTAATATACTTACGCGCTACGGCGTAAGCCTTCTGATCCATAATTTGGTTCTCTACGAAGTCCTGAACTTCCTCCACGTTGACGGCGCGGTTCAAGTCGCCCGAAAGCGCCGTAACTTTGTTTGAGATAACCGTGATTTGCTCCTCCGAGAGGCGGTTATCCTCACTGACTTCGTTATTTGCCTTGCGAATGGCGTTTACGATTTTTTCAACGTCGAACGCAACTTCCGTACCGTTTCTTTTAATGATTTTCATATCCCGTTGCTCCTTATACTCTCTCCGCCCTTCCTTGCGGGAAAAAAGCGTTCCCTCAAAAAGGGAACGCTCTAATGATACAACAACGGGAAAAATTTGTCAAGCATTTGCCACAATATTTAGATAAAATTTTTTTTCTTTACCACTATATCTTGTGGTTTATAAGAATTATGTCGATTTTTGCGTGTGAAACAAAGGACGCAAAAAGTTACACGGCAAAAACGGAAAATTTTCCGAGAAAAAACCGATATACGGCGCTCCGCCGCTGAAAATGAGCGAAAACCGAGTTGGGTATTAAATCTCCGTAACTAAAAGAGAATTGTAAATTTCATCGTATTTGTTCTTGGTGAAGGAAATTGTTCCGAAGGTCGTAACCGTTGCCGTGCCTGCCGCGACGCCTGCCCGCAGGATATCGGGAAGCGGCGCACCGCACTTCATCATTGTCGCCGCCGCGGCAACCATACCGTCGCCCGCGCCGACCGTAGAATTGACGGCAACGTTAATACTCTTGCAATAGTAATTTTTGCTACCGTCGGTGATGACGGCGCCGTCTTTGCCGAGGGAGAGCAAGACGTTTTTTGCACCCCTATCCAGCAATTCGCGGCAGCCCGCCAGCATATCGTCCTTATCACGGAATTCGCGTCCGAGCGTCTCCTGCAATTCTTCGAGATTCGGTTTGACGAGATCGATACCCGCTTCCAATGCCGCAAACATTTTCGTCCCTTCCGTATCCGCAATTTTCAGTGAGTGCGGGTCGACGGCGCGGAAGAGCTCGCGGTAGTAGCTTGCATCGACGCCGCGCGGAAGCCCGCCCGAAATTACCGTAACGCTTGAACGGGAAGAAAAATTACGGATCATTTGCAAGAGCTCGATCAATTTTTCCGAGGCGACCTGTCCGCCGACGTCATTGATTTCAGTCAGCATGGACTTTTGGTCGATACATTTGTAGTTTTCGCGTACTCTGCCGCTGTTCCATACGAAGGAGAAATTGACCCCTTCTTTGTCGAGCGCGCTTTCGAACATGGCGCCGTTTTCGTTGTACATGAATCCCGTGGCGTACGCTTCCGAACCGAGACGGGCAACGCCGATTGCCACGTTGATCGCCTTTCCCGTAAAAGAGAGCGTCTTGTTTTTTACGACGTTCACCTTGCCGATGTTTAGCGAATCAAGCTCAATCGTTACGTCAACGCTTGGGCTCATGCAAACAGTTAAAATCATCTTGTAGATCCCCCTTTTTGCGCGGCGGACGCGCGTGTGATACCGTGTATATTATATTACTTTATGACGCAAATTTCAATAGCAAATCCAAAAAAAATTGTAAAAATTTGCAACTTTTTTTCAAGATTTAAACAAAAAATCCGCGAAATTGCGGATTTTTATGCATTTCGATTGTATACTATACAAAATCACATTGAAATCATCTGCAACGTTTCGTACAGCTCGTAGTTAAACTTCTTCTTCATGGATACCGCTTCGATGATGTCCATATCGATGATTTCGTTTTTGCGGATTCCGACGACGCGGTTGCCCTGTCCGTCCTTCAGAAGTCTGACTGCTTTGTTACCGAATTGCGCCGCAAGCATTCTGTCCGCCATCGAGGGCGAACCGCCGCGCTGAATATGCCCGATGTTCGTGGCGCGTACGGAATACGTGGTAACCTCCTGCAACTGCTTTGCAAACGCGTCGGCGCTGGTTGCGCCCTCCGCAACGATGATGATGTTCGAGCGTTTTCCGTTGGCGCGCGAACGGTTAATGCGCATGACGATGTCTTCCATATCGTAGGCGATTTCGGGAACGACGATGATTTCCGCGCCCGAGGTGATGCCCGTGTACAGCGCAATGTCGCCGCAATGGCGTCCCATGACTTCTACGACGGAAATGCGCTCGTGCGAGTTCATTGTGTCGCGCAGCTTATTGATGATATCGAGACAGGTGTTTACCGCCGTGTCAAATCCAAGGGTGTAATCGGTGTACTCCAAGTCGTTGTCGATCGTACCCGGAATTCCGATCGTGGGGATCCCGTAATTTTCCGTAAGGCACTTTGCCCCGCGGAACGAACCGTCGCCGCCGATAACGACGAGCCCTTCGATTCCGTGCCGTTCAAGAGTTGCAACCGCCTGTTTCTGCCCTTCCGCCGTCAGCATTTCAAGGCACCTTGCCGTACGCAGTTTCGTGCCTCCGCGCTGCACGATATCCGAAACGCTGCGCATTTCAAGCTGCGTCATGCTATCCTCGATAAGTCCTGCATAGCCGCGCTCGATCCCGTACACTTCTATACCGAAATAAATTGCCGTCCGTACGACCGCACGGATTGCGGCGTTCATTCCGGGTGCGTCGCCGCCGCTCGTCAATAAGCCGATTCGTTTCATAATATCCTCCGTAAAGGCAGAATTTGCCTGTCGCTTTTCGTATTATAACAAATTTCACAAAAAAAAGGAAGTACTTTTTTACGTTTTTTTCTGTTTTTATAACAATTTTATCTTGTCATCGGATAAAA
Source organism: uncultured Christensenellaceae bacterium (assembly GCA_910588615.1). Lineage (GTDB taxonomy): Bacteria > Bacillota > Clostridia > Christensenellales > Borkfalkiaceae > Gallimonas. The sequence continues at coordinate 17,266 of CAJUOI010000009.1, forward strand.
AGGTCATAATTTCCGCAGAGAGAGCGCGGTTAAGGCGCACACCGTATTCGAATCTCTTGCCTCCGTGCAGAACCTTTGCGGGGACGTTCCCTTCGTAGCTTTGAAGCGTTTCCATAAGTTCTTCAAAATCTTCTTCGGACAGGTTGCGCGCGTCCAGCCAGAGCGTTTGTTCACTGTTCCCCGCGGGTGTGTTTACTTCTGTTGCGGGCGTTTGCTGTTTGGGGCTCTCCGTTTCCACTTCCTCCATTCGGTCGAGCAGAATGGAAGGTGCTTTCTCCGCGGGAACGTCGATTTTTCCCGAAAGACGTACGACGCGGTCGACTTTGAGCACTCCCTTAATGCGCTCGTATACCTTGGGGAAGGCGAGACACTCCACGCTGCCGTACATGTCCTCCACCGTAATAAACGCCATCGTCGTGCCGGATCGGGTGTTGATTTTTTTGATCCCCGCGATGATACCGCCCATCGTGGCTTCCTGTCCGCTCTTGATGTTCTGATACGTCTTGTCGCCCGTTTCTTCGTCCTCTTCGTAGTCGGCGAGCATTCCGCAATGGAAGGTCGCGTCCCGAAAGAGATGCAGATACGCTTCAAACGGATGTCCGCTGACGTATACGCCAAGCACGGATTTTTCTTTGGAAAGCAATTCCGAACGTTCCCACTCGTCGATTTCGGGATAGTCCGCCGTGGGCGCCTCTTCCTGAATGATGTCGCCGAACAGGGACATTTGCAGTCCCGATTTCTGCTTGTCGATGCCCGAAATACGGCGCATCAGATCTTCGTAGACGGCATAATACTGCGAGCGGTGCTTGCCGAACCCGTCGAAGGCGCCGCCGAAAATCAAAGACTCCACCATCCGTTTGTTGATGTACTTCGTACAGCGCATCAAAAAATCGGGGAAATCTTTAAACTTTCCGTTTTCCTCGCGCTCCCGCATGACCTCTTCCATAGCGGCAACGCCCACGCCTTTCAACGCGCAGAGCCCGAAGCGTAGCCCGTCGCCCTGCACCGAAAAGTAAGCCTTGGACAGATTGACGTCGGGAGAATACACCGCAATGTTCTTTTCTTTCATGTATACGATGTATTTGCTGATTTCTTCTATCTTCGTAATTCGGTTGTTGAGCACGCCCGCCAAAAATTCCTTGGGGTAATACTTCTTTAAATAAGCCGTCTGATAGGTAACGACGGCGTACGCCGCTGCGTGGGACTTATTGAAAGCGTAGGAAGCGAAGCTCTCCATTTTACCGAAGAGCGCTTCCGCCACTTCGGGTGCGATTCCGTGAGAAACGCAGCCCGTAATATTCCCCCCTTTGTCGATATCGCCGTAAATGAATTTTTCTTTTTGCGCCATCAGTTCGTCGCGGTGCTTTTTTGCCATGGCGCGGCGGACAAGATCCGCCTGCCCGAGCGAATATCCCGCAAGATTTTGGAAAATCTGCATGACCTGCTCTTGGTAGATGATAACGCCGTACGAATTTTCGAGAATGGGTTTCAACATCGGCGTCAGGTACTGAATATGTTGCGGATCGGAACGGTTTTTCAGGTATTCGGGAATAAAGTCCATGGGCCCCGGACGATACAGCGAAATGCCGGCGATCAAATCTTCGAGGCAATTGGGCTGCAATTGCTTCATAAATCGTTTCATGCCGCCTTGTTCAAGCTGAAATACCGCGTCCGTATCTGCGTCGCTGATAAGCTGATAGGCTCCTTGATCGGAGCAGTCCTGCCCGAATTCGACCTTTGTCCCCGTATCCTCCAAAATATAGTCGCATGCTTTTTTGATGTCGGTGAGCGTAGTAAGGGCAAGGAAGTCCATTTTCAACATGCCGATGGATTCGACTTCCTTCATGTCGAACTGTGTCGTGATGTCCTCTCCGTTTCTGGAAAGCGGCACATTATCCGCAATTTTTTTACGGCAGATGACGACGCCCGCGGCGTGCATTCCCGTTTGGCGGGGCATTCCTTCGAGGCGGAGCCCCATATCGATGACGCGTTTCAGAACCTCGTCCGTTTCGTAGATGTCGATAAATTCCTGATTGCGCTTCCCCTCCTGATCCGCGAGGCGCTTTTCCGCTTCCTCGTGCTTATCCGCATCGTTTTTCGTTTCCGCAACCGCCTTTTTACATGCTTGGATATCCAGTCCAAGTAATTCGCGGATGGTGGATTTTCCGTCCATGAGCTTGGTTACCTTGTCCGTTTCGGAATAAGGCACGCGCATGACCCGTCCAACGTCTTTGATGACCGCGCGGGAAGCGAGCGTTCCGAACGTAACGATCTGTGCAACGTTTTCGGGGTGGTATCTACGACGGACGTATTCAATGGTTTCCACTCTCCGCTCGGTGCAGAAGTCAACGTCGAAGTCGGGCATCGATACACGATCGGGGTTCAAAAAACGCTCGAAGAGCAAATCATAGCGCAGCGGGTCGACGTTGGTGATGCCGATAGAGTATGCGACGATACTGCCGACGCCCGAACCGCGCCCCGGACCTACGGGGATATCGTGCAGACGCGACCAGTTGATATAGTCCCAGACGATAAGGAAGTAGTCGGCAAACCCCATTTTGATTATGATATTGAGCTCGTATTCCGCCCGCTTGCGGATTTCGTCGGTAACAACTTCGTAACGCTTGGGCAGTCCTTCCTCCGTAAGACGGCGCAAAAATTCGGGCGAAGGCGTGCCGTCGTCCGCCGTATACAGAGGAATCAGCGATTTGTCGTAAACGGGTACGCCGTTGTCCTTTAAGTTGAACGGCGTATCCGTGTCGGATACCTTATCCGCGATGACGCGGGTATTTTTTATCGCCTGCGGCAGATAGGAAAAGAGCTCCGCCATTTCGTCGCCCGACTTCATATAGAATTCGTGCGTCTCCATCTTCATGCGCGACGGGTCGTCGAGAGTGCGCTTTGTAGCAATGCACATAAGCACGTCCTGCATCTCCCAATCGTCCTTCTTTAAATAGTGCACGTCGTTTGTGGCAACGAGCTCGACGCCCGTTTCCTTCGACAGACGGATAAGATCGGGAATGATGAGTTTTTGCTCTTTTAGACCGTGATCCTGAATTTCGAGATAAAAATCTTCGCCGAATGTCTCCTTCATAGAGAGAGCGAATGCTTTGGCTTTTTCGTATTCCCCTGCCATGAGGTAACGTGGAATGCGACCCGCAAGACAGGCGGAAAGGCAAATGACCCCCTCCGAATGCTCCTTCAACACGTTGTAGTCGATGCGCGGACGGTAATAGTAGCCGTCGACGAACGCCAGCGAGTCGAGCTGGACGAGGTTGATGTAGCCCGCCTTGTTTTTGGCGAGCAGAATCAAGTGATCCGCCTTTTGGTCGATATGCTTGCGGTAATCGTCGACAACGTAAAATTCGCAGCCGATAATCGCCTTGATTTTATTTTTTTTACATTTTTCCGCAAAGCGCAGCGAACAGTACATATTGCCGTGATCGGTAACGGCAACCGTGTCTATTCCGTTTTTAGCGCAGTGCTTTACGAGGTCGTCCACCTTCACTGCGCCGTCCAACAGGCTGTATTCCGTATGTAAATGTAAGTGTACGAAGTCCGTCATAGTTATTCTTCCGTTTTATCGCAAATAGTCATAAGCTTTCTCATTCGGTGGTTTAAGCAACTCTTGCTGACTCCTTCCGTTTCGGCGAGTTCCGCAAGGGAAAACGTGGGGTTTTCGATTCGGTCGTCCGCGAGCCTTCGAAGCGGCGGCGGCAACTTGGAAAATCCTCCCCGTTCCTTCAGTTTCCGTATGGCAAGCGCCTGCGCCGCGCTCGCCATCACCGCTTTATCGGCATTGCCCGCATAGCAGTTGCTGATACGGTTGAAATTGTTGCTTTCTTCGCGGGCGGCAGATACCTCTTCCAGTCGTTTCAGGGCGGTGTTTGCCCCCACGGAGTACAGAAAATCACTGATCCCCTCGCGGCTTTTCAAGTATACGACGTGCTTTTCGCTCCGCTGGATCATACTGACGAAAAGCTGTAGACCGTCAAGCATTTCGCAGAAGGCAACTGCGTCCTTGGCAGAGGAAAACACAAATTCGAGATGATAGCCCGTCTTTACGCCCCCCCGCGGCAACGTACAGCTTCCGCCCCCGAGGAATGCGCCCTTCAGATATGCGAGCATGTCCTTTTCGTCCGTGAGGTTGCAAGCAGAATAATCGCTCGTTTCGTCGGCGTAATCGAACGCGCTTTCGCCGTAATAGGAAAACGTGAGCTTGTTCCGTCCGTGCTTCGGGTCGCGCGTCGCTTCCGTCAGCGTCATTGAAATACCGAAGATTTTTTCCGCTATCGCCAGAAAGTATTCTGCGACGTCCTCGGTTTCGCTCGTAAAGGAAAATCCGTCGCTGTCGCTGTCCGTTCCGAACGAATAGCTGCCGCTCGTATCAAGAAACCCCGCCCAAAGCGCAAGGCGGGCGCTGCGCTCTTCCGGAACAGAGCCGAGCAAGTCTTTTTTTATTGCGCTCGTAAAACTTGCCATATCCGTCCCCCTTACATGCGTTTTTTGAATTCCGCAAAGCGAAATGCGGGAAGTCTGCCCTCGATGTTGTCGATTTGGGAAAAAGGAATTCCTACACGCAGGATCTGCGGCTCGCAAAGCTTTGTGTCGCCGATTCTATCGATGCCGTGCGCGTCGGAATTAACAACGAATCGTACGCCCGTCGCCGCTACCGCAGCAAGCTCGTCATCGGATAAATGATGCTTTTTCGAACTGATTTCAAGATAAGTTCCATAATCGCGGCAACATTTCGCCACTTCCACGGGGGCGCAGAAACATTGGAAATTCAAATGAGTGATCACGTCGATCGGATTTTTCTTAACGGCGTTGATATACGCCTGCGTTGTTGCCCGCACGATGGATTTAGAAGGCTTTATTTTCAGCTTTCTCCGCATATAGCCGCCGAAATTGATTTTCGTATCCGAACATTTTTCCGTTCGGATCATGACGTGAACCCCTGCAAGATACAGATCGAAATTCTCGTAATCGGACGGAGTCAAATCGCACAGCCCCGATTCTCCCCGAATATTACTTTCGATGCCGACGAGAACCTTCACTCCGGTTCTTGCTTCCGCGTCGCGGCAGTCGCGTACGAGAAAGGGAATTTGCTTGCGGCGCACGCCGAAGATAATGTGTGAAAATCCGTGGTCGGTAATGCCGATTTCTTTCAGACCGACCTCTTTTGCCTGCACGGCGTTTTCAAGAACGGTGCCCTTTCCGTGCGAGTATTGCGTATGCGTGTGATAATCTGCGGTCAACTGCATTTTCCGCTGCTCCTTTACTTATGTATCTACGGGATTCTTTTGATCTCCTCCCGCAACGATATTCCCGTTTGACGCGCCACTTCCGATTTCACTTCGGAAATCAACGCGCTTACGTCGTCCGCGCTCCCGCCTTCGTTGATGATAAAATTGGCGTGAACGTCCGACACCCGTACTTTGCCCTTCGTTCGCCCCTTCAGCCCGCACTCCTCGACGAGTTTGCCTGCGGAAATTCCATCGGGATTGACGAAAGTGCAGCCCATACTCCGCCCCTTCGGCAGGTGCGCCCGCCTAAGGCGGTAGCGCTGCGTTTCGGTTTCGATTTTTTCCGCAGAAGAAGTCGTTGCTTTAAAATACACGCCCGTAACGGCGATTTTTTGTAAAAACAGGCTGTTTTTCTCGGAAAACAGACAACTTTTTGCCGGAATCGTATAGATTTTGCCCCGCTCTACGGCAAGAACGCTTGACACGAGATCGCCGAAGTGCCGTTCCCGAACGCCCGCGTTCATGGCAACGCCTCCCCCGACGCTTGTAGGAATGCCCGTAAAGGGCTCGAAGCCGCCGACGCAGTTGGCGTGCGCAAAAGCGAGCAGCTCTCCACCCGTAACTCCCGCACCGGCAAAAATTTCGTTGTCGAGGAACAGCGTCTTTAATCGGACGAAGCGTACGACCGCGCCTTCAAAATAACCTTCTGCGGGTAGTACGTTCGCGCCTGAACCGAGTAAACAATAGGGAATGCGTTCCCGTTCCAACAGCGACAGTACCTGCGCAACGTCTTCGCAACTTCCTGGTGAGAGCGCCGCCGCGGCAGTCCCGCCGCAGCCGATCGTGGTGTGCTTTGCAAAAGAAAAATTTCTCTCGCAATCGACAAACGGAAGCCGTTCCTTTAAATAGGCGAAAATATCCAAAATAATGCTCCTTCTATTCTAACACATTACGTCGCCGATTTCAAACGTTTTTTAAAAATTTATCAAGATTTTTTCTATCGCCCTGTTGCCCCGCCGCACGACGCATCTCCGAAAGTGCGTTTTCGTCGGAAAACACGCTGGCGGTGCGCCGCGTTTCGTCTTGACGGACGGACAGCATCCCGATGTCCGAAAGACGGTTTTGCACTTCTTCCGAAAGCAACGCGCCTACGAACTTCATGCAATCTACCCGTTTTTCGGCGGAAAGTACGGAAACGTATTGATATAAATCGCAGTAGCCCGTAAGTTCTTTGCGGTAGACCTCCTTTCCTCGGGCGGAAAAACGGTTGACGTCCCGCTGCGTGCCGAGCAGATACCGATAGCCGCCGTTCAGAAATGCGACGTACGCGGATAGAGAATCTACGGTTTCACCTCCGATCCCCGAAACTGCCGCCGCAACTTCGACAAGGTTGTTTCCTCCCGATGAGAGCGCACACGTGCCCTCGCTTTCGAAATCGTCCGTCAGGGAAAAGAGATAATAGGAGCCTTTGCACCACGGATAAGCAAGGCATCCTTCCGTCGTGTCGCCGCCCGCAAAGCGATACGGCAGCGGAAGACAGCTTTCCGTGTATACGGACAATCCGATGCCGTAGGAAAGCAGGTCGGGACGGATGCCGTCGGCATATGCCTGACGGGCGCCTTCGAGCGTGTAGGAAGAGATTAAATAGTACAGCCCGCCGTCCGTTTTTTCCACGCTAGCCGCCACACGCTTCAAAAAAGAGGTGCGGGAACCCTTCCCTCCTTCGAAAGTGTCTACGTTCCATACGCGAACTACCCGTTTCTGTTCCCCTTGCGCCGCCTTCTTTTTGGGGTAGAAGGCGACGGAGAGCAGTACCGCGGCAACCAGTGCAAAGGGAACGACCCTAAGCGCTACGCCGAAAAATCGTTTGATTTTGAATTTCATACTTTCTATTCTATGAAGCTTTTTCTTCAGTCATGTCAAGAAGGGCGCCCGAAGGCGCCCTTCCGCGTTTTTACTCTGCCCTGAACGGATAAAGTAAAAACTATATCTGAAAGCGTTCTCCCTACCTGACGGGAGTCCCGCTACGTATTTCAGTTTGCGCGCGGGGCGCTTTTTTATGCGTAAAAAAAGAGGGTTTCCCCCTCTTTTTTCGGTTAGTGTCTTTTCTGATAACTGTCGCAGCAAGTGCAATGCTCGCAATCGCAAGTATTGCCGACGTGGATGCGGTCGAGTTCGCAGTGCATTCCGTCCTGATTGAACTTGCAATCAACGACGCCGCAAGAAACTCCGTTGTTAATCTGCTTCGCCATACCTGACCTCCTCTATTTTCGGATTACGCTCCGACTAAAACTATTATGCCCCGTTTTTCCTTTATTATGCCCGTAAACGTTGACAAAGCGGGCGAATTATAATATAATTGAAAAAAAGGAGAAGTACCTATGAAAGTTATATTAAAAGCCGACGTAAAAGGCAGCGGAAAGAAAGGCGATTTAATCGACGTTTCCGACGGTTACGCAAAAAATTTCTTGTTGAAAAAAGGACTTGCCGAAATTGCAACGGCGAGCGGAATTAACGAAATCGAACAGAAAAAACTTGCAGATAGCTACCACAAAGCCGAAAATATCAAGGCGCAGAAGGCGCTTGCCGCAGAGCTTTCGGGAAAAGAGGTAACCGTCCGTATCCGTACAGGCGAAAACGGTAAGGTTTTCGGTTCGGTAACCACGGCGCACGTTGCTACCGCTCTCTCCGAGCTCGGCTATGAAGTCGATAAAAAGAAGATTTCCACTAAGGAAAACATGAAAACAGTCGGCGCGTTTGCTGCGGAAATCCGTTTGATGGAAGGCGTTGTTGCCAAAATTACGGTAAACGTCGTTCCGCTGTAAAATTACGATAATAAAAAAAGCGCACTTTAGGTGCGCTTTTTTACATTTATTTCAGACATAATACTTAACAAACTTGTAAATCACGGCAATTCAATCGTATACAAATCTTTTTTGGGCAATTTTTGCGAGGAATCGTTTACGAATTGTTTTACTTCCGCCGCACCTTTCGCTACGGGCAGATTAACGCCCGCTCCCGCAACGCATCCGCCGGGGCAGCCCATCCCCTCTATCAGACACCCGTTCATCTTACCCGCTTTGGCAAGCATAAGTATTTTTTTACAATCGGTAAGACCTTCGGCGTGTTCGATTTTCACCTCGACGTCGGGGTAGTATTCTTTAATGCAAGCGGTAACTGCAGAAGCAACCCCGCCCGCTACGGCATACCCTCTGCCCGCGCCGCTCGCATCGTGAATGGGTTCGGATTTGTCGTATGTTTCAAAGTCGATGCCCTTTGCTTCGAAAATCGCCGCTAATTCTTCAAAGGTAATTACGAAATCAACGTCGCTGCGTACCGTTCTGCGCATTGCTTCGAGTTTCTTTGCCGCGCACGGACCGATAAATACGACGCGCGCGTTGGGCATTTTCTGTTTGATCGATCGAGCCGTCGCCACCATGGGTGTGAGCGCGCTTGAAACTTTCCCGATCATTTCGGGGAATTGCGTTTTTGCCAGCATCGACCAGGCGGGACAGCACGAAGTCAAAAGAAAAGGCAATTTTCCCGTAGCAACTTCCGTGGCGTAGTGATGCGCTTCCGTTGCCGCCCCCACGTCGGCGCCGTGCGCCACCTCGAACACCTCTTTAAATCCGACCTCTTTCAAAGCGGCTTTTATCGTCCAAAGGGAAACTCCTTCCCCGAACTGTCCGATAATTGAAGGCGCGACCTCCGCCACGACCTCGTAACCGCTTCTGATAGCGCGAATCAACTGGTAAATCTGCGATTTATCGGCGATTGCCCCGAAGGGACAGTGAACCATGCACTGCCCGCAGCCGACGCATTTGTTCGGGTCGATTTGCGCTCGTCCCAGCGAATCGGAAGAAATTGCCTTGACGCCGCAGGCGCGTGCGCAGGGACGTGCGATTCTCGCAATCGCGTCGTAAGGACAAGCTTCCTTACACTTACCGCATTTGATGCACTTCGACTCGTCAATCACCGACTGTCCCGTCTTTTCGTCAATGGAAATCGCCCCGCGCGGGCAGACGGTTATGCAGTAGCGCGAAACGCAGCCGCGGCATTGGTTGCTGATACGGTACGCATTCTCGTCGCATTTGTCGCACGCCGAAGGGATGACCTGCATCAGCGGCGGCTCATAATACTTATCCGAAATGTTGCTATACGATAATCCGTTTGTGATATGTGCGGGACGGTCCTGCGGGTTGAGCGACATACCCATGGCAAGCCGTACGCGTTCGGACGCAATCGCTCGCTCACGGTACACGCTTTCGCGGTATTGCGGCTTTTCGTTGGGCGTAATCTTATACGGAATCGCTTCGATGTCGTTGTTCACCGTCTCCGATTCAAAGGCGACGCGGGCAACTTCGACGAATACTTTTCTTCTGAGTTTTACGACGGACGTTTCAAGTCCTCTCATACTAACCTCTTTTTAGGGAAAACGGGCAGGGAGAAATCTCTCCCCGCCTATTTCCGTTGTTTTTCTTATTTCTTACCGTAGTAGGCGTTAAGATACATTTGCTTGATTTCGCTCATCAACGGATATCTCGGGTTTGCGCCGATGCACTGGTCGTCGAACGCATCCTCCGTCATCGCGTCGAGACGGGAAAGAAACTCCTCTTCAGTCGCTTTGTCGCCAATGGCTTCCTTGATCGTCTTGGGCTGACCGACGGCATCCTGCAATTCGTTGAGCTTTTTGATAAGCGCTTCTACGAGCTCTTCGTCGTTCTTGCCTTTCAAGCCGATAAATTTGGCAACGTCCGCGTATCTTGCACGGCACTGCGGATAAGCGTACTGCGGGAAGGTACCCATTTTCGTGGGCTTTTCGGCACTGTTAAAGCGGATGACCTCTTCAAGCATAAGCGAGTTTGCCATACCGTGGGGAATATGCCAATAAGAACCGAGCTTGTGCGCCATGGAATGACATACACCGAGGAAAGCATTTGCGAATGCCATACCTGCCATCGTAGAAGCGTTCGCCATCTTTTCGCGTGCTTCCGCATCGTGTGCGCCTTTTGAATACGCACGGGGCAGATACTCAAAAATCAACTTGATTGCTTCTTTGGCAATGCCGTTCGTGAAATCGGTTGCCATAACCGAAGCGATCGCTTCGAGCGCGTGGCTCATTGCGTCGATACCCGAGCAAGAGGTCAAGCCTTTGGGAATGTTCATCATCAAGTCCGCGTCGATGATTGCAATGTCAGGCATGAGTTCATAGTCAGCCAAGGGATACTTCGTACCCGTCTTTTCGTCGGTGATAACGGCAAACGGCGTAACTTCCGAGCCGGTGCCCGCCGTCGTGGGAATGGCTACGAACAGCGCCTTGTCCCCCATGTGCGGGAAGGTATAAACGCGCTTGCGGATATCCATGAAACGCATCGCCATATCCTGGAAATCGATTTCTGGATGTTCGTACATGACCCACATGATCTTCGCAGCATCCATAGGCGAACCGCCGCCGACCGCAATGATGACGTCAGGCTGGAAGTCGCGCATCTGCTTACATCCTTCGTTGGCACAGGCAAGCGTGGGATCGGGCGTTACATTAAAGAACGTTGCGTGCGTAATTCCTTCCGCGTCGAGAATATCCGTAATCTTTTTGGTGAAACCGCTCTGATAAAGGAATCCGTCCGTTACGATAAACGCCTTTTTCTTATTGTAAACCTGTTTGCCCAGCTCTTTGAGGGAAACCCCAAGACAACCACGCTTGAAATATACCTTTTCGGGCGCTCTGAACCACAACATATTCTCCTTCCTCTCCGCAACGGTTTTAATATTGATAAGGTGTTTTACGCCGACGTTTTCCGAAACCGAGTTACCGCCCCAAGAGCCGCAACCGAGCGTCATAGAAGGCGCAAATTTGAAGTTATAGATGTCGCCGATACCGCCCTGCGACGAAGGCGTGTTGATCACGATGCGACAAGCCTTCATTCTGTTGCGGAACATCTCGATTTTTCCCTGTTCTTTTTCAATGTTAACATAGAGCGAGGAAGTATGTCCGAGTCCACCGTCTCTTACCAATCTGTCCGCCTTGTTCAGAGCGTCCTCGAAGTTCTCCGCCTTATACATTGCAAGCACGGGCGAAAGCTTTTCGTGCGCAAATTCTTCGGAAAGTTCTACCGATTCCACTTCGCCGACGAGCACCTTCGAGCCCTCGGGCGCCGCAAAGCCGCTCAGTTCTGCGATCTTGCAGGCGGACTGACCGACGATTTTCGCGTTGAGCGCACCGTTGATGATAATCGTCTTTCTGACTTTATCCGTTTCTTCGGGCGTGAGGAAATAAGCGCCGCGCAGCGCCAATTCCTTTTTGAACTTTTCGTAAATATCCTTCAATACGATAACCGACTGCTCGGAGGCGCAGATCATACCGTTATCGAACGTCTTGGAGTGCAGAATGGACGAAGCGGCAAGTTGAATGTCCGCCGAGGAGTCGATGACGGCAGGCGTATTTCCTGCGCCCACGCCGAGCGCGGGTTTTCCCGAAGAATACGCCGCTCTCACCATGCCGGGACCGCCGGTTGCAAGAATCATATCGGCTTCGCGCATGATCATACCGGAAAGCGACACGGTCGGTTGGTCGATCCATCCGATGATATCCTCGGGCGCCCCTGCCGCGACCGCGGCTTCCAGAACGATCCTCGCCGCTTCGATCGTGCTCTTTTTCGCACGGGGGTGCGGAGAGATAATCAAGCCGTTTCTCGTCTTTAAGCAGATAAGACATTTGAAAATTGCGGTCGAAGTGGGATTCGTCGTGGGAATTACTGCCGCAAGAACGCCGATCGGCTCTGCAATACGGGTGATTCCGAATCCCTCGTCCCGTTCGATAACGCCGCAAGTCTTGGTATCCTTATACGCATTGTAAATATACTCGGATGCGTAATGATTTTTGATTACCTTGTCCTCGACGATTCCCATGCCGGTCTCTTCCACTGCCATTTTGGCAAGCGGAATTCTCATTTTGTTGGCGGCAAGCGCGGCACGATAGAAAATCTCGTCTACCTGTTCCTGCGTGTACGTCGCAAACTTCTCCTGCGCCGCACGCACTTTCGCAAGCATTTTTTCGAGCGACTCTTCATCGCATACTTCGAAGTCCTTCATTGTTTCCTCCACATAATAAATTTCTTTATTCCGACCAAGGCGCGCCGCCCAACGATGCAAGCGTCGCCGCCAAGTCTACATATTTAACCTGCACCCCGTTCGGGACACTCAGATAGACGGGCGCAAAATTGAGAATCGCGCGAACTCCCGCTCCGACGAGCATGTCGCACGCCGTCTGCGCCGCTTCCTTCGGTACGGTGATCACACCCTTTTCTACGCCTTCGCGCGTAACAATCTCTTTCAGCCGCTCCAATGGATAGACGGGTTTTCCGTCCACCGCCCCGATTTTTGCGGGAGACACGTCGAACGCACCGACGACGTGCAGTCCGTAATTTTCGAAACCTTCGTAGGAGAGAATCGCCCGCCCGAGCTTTCCTGCACCGACGACCACCGCGTGCGAATAGCGGTGATACCCCAAGAGCTTTTCGATGTCCTGAATAAGGGTCGTAATTTCAAAGCCGACGTGCGGTTTCCCCGGTGCGGATACTACGGATAGATCCTTGCGGACGGAAACGGCGGAAAGTCCCATATCGCGCGCCGCCTCCGAGGAGGAGATAAAAGCGATCCCCTTCCCCGCTTCTCCTTTTAAATATCTCAGATACGCAGGAAGGCGCGAGAGCGTCGCTTTCGGAATAAAATTATCGCTCTCAATCATGACCGGCATCCCCTTTTCGGAATTCGATAAATTATTATCGAATATCATCTTACACCATTTATTGCCGTTTGTCAAGTCTTTCAATGAAATTTTCGCGCAGAATTTCTTCACAAGTTTTCAGAATAGCATTTTTTAAAAGAATGAAGAAACCCGAACGGGAATCCGTTCGGGTTTCTGATTGATCAGTTATTGATTTCACGCAACTGCTTTTCGATTTTTTCTTTCATGTCGAGATACTTCTCTTTCTTGGCGCGTTCGTCATCCACGAGTTTTTTCGGCGCCTTTGCAACAAAGCTTTTGTTCAATAATTTACCGTCCGCTCGCGCAATTTCACCCACTACCTTTTCAAGTTCCTTCTCAAGCCGCGTCCGCTCCTTTTCGATATCCACAAGCTCGCCGAGCGGAATGAAATACTGTCCGATTTCGCAAACCTGGGAAACCGTCTTTCCCTCCGCGTCTGCCCCGCTTGCCACGAAGTCGATTTCGGAAACGCCTGCAAGACGCTGTACACTGCTGCGGTTGGCGGTAACGAGGCGCTTGGCTTCCGTCGCAAGGTATAAATGTACCTTCTTCGACGGCGGACAGTCGACGTTTACTTTGACCGCGCGCACGGTTTTAATGAGATCGATGATCCCTTCGAAAGCTTTTGCCTCTTTTTTGTAGGCAAACTTGGTATTATAGCGGGGATAATCCGCAGTCATAATGCTGCCGGATACGTTGGGCAAGCAGGAATAGATTTCCTCCGTAACGAACGGAATGAACGGGTGCAGTAATTTTACGACGTTTTCGAGCACGAAGCAGAGCACGCCGAGCGCCCCCCTCTTCTTTTCCGGATCGCCGCCGTAGAGCGCAGGTTTGGAAAGCTCGATATACCAGTCGCAAAAATCGTTCCACACGAAGTCGGTCAGCTTATCCGATGCGATTCCGAGATCGAACTTTTGCAGGGAAACGGTTACTTCCCGAATCGTCGCTTCCAAACGGGAGATGATCCAGCGGTCGGCAGGCTGGAATTTGCTCGATTCCACTGTAGGGATCTTCTCGTTTCCGACGTTCATAACGACGAAGCGCGACGCGTTCCACAGCTTGTTGATAAAGTTACGCGCCGCTTCCACCTTTGCTGTGGTAAAACGCGTGTCGTTTCCGGGCGCAACGCCCGTGATGAGCGACAGGCGAAGCGAGTCGGCGCCGTACTTCTCGATTACTTCCAGCGGGTCGATGCCGTTGCCGAGCGATTTGCTCATTTTAACGCCATGCTCGTCGCGTATTAGTCCGTGAATAAGTACGTCGCGGAAAGGCACTTTTTCGGTATGCTCGATACCGGAGAACATCATGCGCATGACCCAGAACGGAATGATGTCGTAGCCTGTTACGAGCACATCGGTGGGATAGAAGTAATTGAAATCCTCCGTCTTGTTGGGCCAGCCGAGCGTGGAGAACGGCCAAAGCGCGGAAGAAAACCAAGTATCGAGCACGTCCTCTTCCTGCCGCAGGTGCGTTCCTCCGCACTTGGGGCAGACGGTCGGCGTTTCGACGGAGCAGATTTCTTCGCCGCAATCGCAGTACCAGACGGGAATACGGTGTCCCCACCAAAGCTGGCGCGAAATGCACCAATCGCGGATATTTTCCAACCAATTATAATAGATTTTAGAAAAACGGTCGGGCGTGAACTTCGTCTTATTTTTCATCACCGCGTTGATTGCGGGTTTTGCAAGCGGCGTCATCTTGACGAACCACTGTTTGGAAACGATGGGTTCAAGCGTCGAGCCGCAACGCGAGCAGTGCCCGACGTTGTGCGTGTGCGGTTCGATTTTTACGAGCAGCCCCAGCTTTTCCATGTCGGCTACGATTTGTTTTCTCGCCTCGTAACGGTCAAGTCCCGCGTATTTACCCGCGAGCTCGTTCATCGTGCCGTCGTCGTTCATTACCCTGATTACGGGCAAGTCATGGCGCAGCCCCACTTCAAAGTCGTTCGGGTCGTGCGCGGGCGTAATCTTCACCGCGCCCGTGCCGAACTCGGGGTCGACGTATTCGTCCGCCACAAGCGGGATTTTGCGGTCGGTTAAGGGAAGAAGCAGCGTCTTGCCCAACCAAGCCTGATAGCGTCCGTCCTTGGGGTGGACGGCAACCGCCGTGTCGCCGAGCATCGTTTCGGGGCGGGTCGTCGCAATCGTGATAAATTCGTCCGTGCCCTCGACAGGATATTTGAAATACCAGAAGCTACCCGCATCTTCGGAATAATCCACCTCCACGTCGGACAGCGCCGTGATGCAGCTCGGACACCAATTGATGATTCTGCTTCCGCGGTAAATAAGCCCTTTATTATAAAGTTTAAAGAACGCTTCGCGTACTGCGAGCGAACATTTTTCGTCCATGGTGAAAGCGAGTCGCGACCAGTCGCAGGAGGAGCCGAGCTTTTTTAACTGCTCTACGATCCTGTCGCCGTACTTTTCTTTCCACGCCCAGGTGCGGCGCAGAAATTCATCCCTGCCCACCTCTTCTTTGCTCAGCCCTTCCTCGCGGAGCTGTTCGACGATTTTGACCTCCGTTGCCAAAGCCGCGTGATCGACCCCCGGAAGCCACAGCGTCGAATATCCCTGCATCCGTTTGAAACGAACGAGAATGTCCTGCATCGTTTCGTCCATCGCATGTCCCATATGAAGCTGCCCCGTAACGTTGGGGGGCGGCATCATTACCGTGAACGGTACCTTCGCAGGGTCGATTTCCGCACGAAACAGATTTTTTTTCATCCAATCCGCGTAAATTCTGTCTTCGAAGTCTTTCGGAGAGTAAGTCGTCTGCATTTCTTTCATATTTCTTCACCTGAAAATTTCTTCTCAAAAATCGTTATACCGAAATATTATAACCAATTTTTTCGGCGTTGTCAATTAAAGCATACGGGGCATAGAATATATTATCCTGAATTTAACGGAGTATTTTCATGAAAAAAACGCTTGCAATTCTGGGAGCGGCGATCTTCGCCCTCCTGCCCCTCTCTGCTTGCAGAGAAAAAAGTAACTTAAAGACGGTAAAAGTAAACGAAGTTACCCACTCCGTCTTTTACGCGCCCCTCTATCTCGCCGACGAACTCGGTTATTTCGAGGAAGAGGGACTGAAAATCGAACTCACCAACGGCGGCGGAGCCGACGCAGTTATGGCTTCCGTGCTGTCGGGAGATTCGGATATCGGATTCTGCGGTCCCGAAGCCGCGGTGTACGTTGCACTGGGCGGTTCAAACGATTTGCCCACCGTATTCGGACAGCTGACAAAACGCGACGGCTCCTTCCTCGTTTCCAGAAAAGAAGAGCCTAACTTCAAATGGACGGATTTGAAAGGTAAGGAAATCCTTGCGGGCAGACGCGGCGGCGTTCCGGCAATGACCTTCGAATACGTGCTGAAAGAGAACGGATTCACGAAAGACGATATCAATTTAAATTTCGACGTCGCCTTCAATCTGATGACGGGCGCCTTCGAGGCCGGCACGGCCGACTACTGCACCATGTTCGAACCGACGGCTTCCGAATATCAGGCGGCGGGCAAAGGATACATCGTGGCGTCCGTCGGCGAAGAGAGCGGCGTCATCCCCTATACGGGATTTATGGCGAAACGATCATGGTTGAATAAAAACGATAAGACTGCGCGCAGCTTTCTTCGCGCTATGCTGAAAGCCGTAAAATACGCGCAAGAGCAGCCCGCCGACGATATCGCCGCAAAGCTGTTCAAGAAATTCCCCTCTACTTCCTACGCCTCCATTTCGACGAGTATTGCAAACTATCAGAAAATCGACTCGTGGTTTACCGATATGGTAATGCCCGAGGAAGGTTATAACCGTTTGTTGAGCGTCATCGAAAGCGCGGGTGAACTGGAAGGACGCGTGGAGTTTTCGAAGGTCGTGGATAATTCCATCGTAACCGAGGTTTATAAAAACTTATAACAAAGTTCTGTGCTTCGGTTTTTCCGGGGCGCAGTATTTGCAAAGGAAACACGAATATGGAACCGATTCTGCAATTTACGGACGTAACTTTAATCTACCATACCAAGCACGGAGAAACGCCGGCGACCGAAAATCTTACGTTTTCGGTCAATGAGGGTGAATTCGTTGCCTTTATCGGACCTTCCGGCTGCGGCAAGACAACGCTTTTATCGCTTGCCGCGGGGCTGATAAAGCCCTCCGACGGAACGGTGGAAAGCCGTGGAACGTTCGGGTACATGCTGCAAAAGGATGAACTTTTCCCCTGGCGCACAATAGAAAAGAACATTTTTCTTCCGCTCGAAATCAAAAAACAGAATACGGAAGAAAACAGACGAAAGGCGGTTGCCCTTGCGGAAAAATACGGTTTGAAGGATTTTTTAAAAAGCTATCCTTCCCAGCTTTCCGGCGGAATGCGCCAGCGCGCCGCGCTCATCCGGACGCTCGCGACCGATCCCGATATCTTATTGCTCGACGAGCCCTTTTCCGCGCTCGACTATCAGACGCGCCTCAACGTTACGGAGGACGTTTCGAATATTATCCGTTCGGAAGGAAAGACAGCAGTACTTATCACGCACGATATTTCCGAAGCCATTTCGCTTGCCGACCGAGTATTCGTTCTTTCCGCCCGTCCCGCGCGCGTTACGTCGTCGCACCCAATGGACTTCGACGACGTCGTCAATCCCTTAAAGCGGCGCGAAACCCCGCAATTCTCCGCTTGGTTTGAATTGCTGTGGAAGGAGTTAAACGCATGATAAAAAAATTAAGCTGTTCCGAGGAACACCTCGTATTTTTAAGAAAACGAAGAAATAAACTCATTCTTATCTGGACGCTTCGAATCGGAGTTCTCGTTCTCCTCTTGGGGCTTTGGGAGCTCGTAACCGCAATGGGCTGGGTGGATGCCTTTATCGTAAGTTCCCCTTCCCGCATTGCGAAAACGATTGCCTCTCTACACCGTGAAGGCACGCTCGGCTACCATATCGGAACCACGCTCTGGGAGACATTGGCGGGCTTTGCAATCGCCGTTGTTCTGGGCGTCGGAATTGCCCTCGCACTGTGGTGGAGCGAAATACTAAGAAAGGTTTTGGAGCCGTACATCGTCGTTTTGAACGCCTTGCCCAAAATTGCGCTCGGACCCCTGATTATCATCTGGTTCGGCACGGGCAGCAAGGCAATCCTGTTTATGACCGTCCTTGTCGGGATCATCGTGGCAATCATGCATATGCTTGCGGCGTTTGTGGCAACGGATAAAAACAAAATCCTGCTGCTGAAATCCATGGGCGCGAATAAATTCCAGATTCTTCGGAAGCTCGTCATCCCCTCATCGCTCGCTTCATTCATTTCCATGCTGAAAGTAAACGTCGGCATGGCTTGGATCGGGTCGATCATGGGCGAGTACATCGTTTCGAAGGCGGGTCTCGGATACCTTATCGTTTACGGCGGGCAGGTGTTTAAGCTTGACCTTGTGATGAGCGCGACCTTTATTCTTTGCGTGCTTGCCGCGGGTATGTACTTTCTCGTCGTGCTTCTCGAAAAGATAATCGTTAAGAATGCAGACAGCTGAAAGCAGTAGTCCGACGCCCCCGAGCAAAGGATAAAAATAATTTACGATTCCTGTAAGTCCTACGCGGGAAAGCGAAAACGCCGCAAGGAGCACGACGCTCTCTGCGGCGTACTTTTTTACGCCCGTCAACGCGCCGCACGCCGTCAGTAGCGGATACAGCGAGGATACCAGCGAAGTCAAGATTGCCGCAGCCGCCATGACCGAAAATAATTTTGCGTTCCGCATTACGTACAGAAAAGGCATTTCCGCCCGTATCGCTCCCGCACCCGCGGCGTAAATTTTTCCGAGAATAACGACGGCGCAAACCGCAACGGCGGCGGCGGACAGTAACGCGGGCGGTAAAATTCTTTTCATGTCCTTCCCCGCATCCATCAGAACTGGCGCAGCGAGAAAGGCGTTCATTCCCGCATACACGATCCCACCCGCAAACGGGCGCCCCGTTCCGGAATACACGGGCGAAACCGTCTGGATTTTTCCGCCCGAAAAGAACACGAATCCGAGGAGCACGGGTACGAGCACGGAATTGAATATCGTGATCCCCTTCGTTCCGCGCAGGACGAAAAACACAGCGACGAAAAGTCCCGCTATCGAGAGCAACGGCTTCAACCTCGGGAGCAGCGCGTCTAAACCTGCCAACATTCCCGCACACGGAATGAACGAGAGCAAAAATACCCCCCATTTGACAACGGGCGCGGCGCGCCGAAACAATGCCTTTACCGCATGTTCGTACCCTCCGTATTTCCGTCCCAGATACAGATACAGAAAACACATTCCGCAAAAAATTGCAGACGATAAAATCACGGGCAGAACGAAGTACTTTCCCCGAAAGAAACGGACGAGTTCCGCGCCGCTCAAAAAGCCCGCACCGATACTCGTCCCAACGATAAAAAAGGCGTTCCGTAGTGTTTTCATACCCGTAATTTACGCTCTTTTCTCTCCTTAATATGACAAAATTCGAATTTTTTTCAAATTTTATGTCTGACATATTACTTTGACTATTGACAAGTTTTTTTGAATGTTATATAATAAGGATATACAAAGGAGAAAATTATGGACGAAGAATTGGGTGAAAATCCCGAAACTGAAAAACAGGACGAAAAATCCATCAGTTCGGACTTGATTCGCGGTCATATCAACACGATAATCCTGCGTTCTCTCTCAGACGGAGATAAGTACGGCTACGAGATCATTGCCGAAATCGAAGAGAAGAGTCGAGGACAGTATTCCTTGAAACAGCCCTCTCTTTACAGCGCTTTAAAGCGTCTTGAATCGCAGGGCTATGTTACCTCTTATTGGGGAGGCAGTGTCGGCGGAGGCAGAAGAAAGTATTTCTCGCTCACACCCGAGGGACAGGCGATTGCGGAACAGAACCGCGCCGAATGGGAATATTCCCGCACGATTATCGACAGTTTGATTTCCGATCAGGACTTCGACTTTTCCAACCCCGCACCTACCGCGGTAAATATGCGCGTGTTAAAGGAAACGACCTCGCGCGTTCCCTCCCGCGAAGGCGGGGAGGACGGAGTCGACTATTCCCCTACCTTCGGGGACGTTCAAAACAACGAACGATTGGAAGAGTTGGAACGGCAGAATGCCGAGTTACAGGCGGAAAAGGAAGCACGGGAAAAAGAGTTGGAAGAAATCCGCGCCCGCGAAGAAACGCTGCGCGCAGAGAACGAGGAGCGCGCCAAACTTTTGGAAGAGCGCGAACGGGAGCTGGGCGAAAGGCAACGGGAAGCAGAAGAAGAACGCCGCCGCTCGGAAGAGATCATCAACGAGCGTACGACAATCATCGAGGAGCAGCGATCTATTGACATCCGCGAACGGGAAGAAGCGCACCTCGAAGAGCGCGCCCGTTACGAAGAAATGTTGCGGGAACGCGACGAGAAAATCGAAGAAGAGAGGCTGCGCCACGAGCAGGAGCTCGAAGCGCAGGAAGAGCGTATTTTACGCGAACAAGAAGCCCTCTTCCGTCAGCGCGAGCAGGAGTTGCTTCACCAAAATTATCTCAATCTCGTAAACGCGCCTCCCGCCCAACAGGATGCAACGGAAGATTACGATCACTACACTCCTCCCGTTGCCGCGGAGACGGAAGATGTTGCGTCTGCGCAGGAGGAAGAAAGCGTGCCTCCCCGCGATTACCGCACTATTGTACACGAAATGTATGCGTCGAGCGTGCAGGGAACAAGCAAGCCGATCGAAAATAACGGCGCACGTTCACTCGGCGGTATCGATTTTCAGGATATTGAAGCACGCGCGGCGCGCGACGGAATTCGGATTTACACATCTTCGGGCAACACGAACAAAACGAAAGAAGAGGTCTCCGCAAGCGTCGTACATAAGGGAAAAGCGCTGTTTTTAAGCGCACTTCTCGTGTTCTTTATCATCGTTGCAGAAGGCGCTATTGTCTTAGGATTGAAACGAAAGTATTCTATTCCCATTGCGCTGCCCTGCATTATGTGGGGAATCGGGCTTGCGCTGCTTCTTGCGACAGGGCTTGCGTATGCAAACCACTACGGCGAACGCGCTTTAAGGAAATCAAGCCCTGCAATTATAAACGCCGTAGTCTGTTACGCACTTACGGTAATCGTAACTTTAATCGTAGCGCTATCCGCAAATATCGACTTCCATTCGCCTTCGGCTCTCGCTTCCTTTATCGCTATTCCGATTATTTTCCTTTTCGGAATCGTCATCTTCGGCGTTACCTATTGGTTGCAAATCAAACCGAAAAAGTAAAATTTATAAAAGAAATCCCTTTCCTTTTCGGGAAAGGGATTTCTTTTATATGCTTGTTATAACCTTTCGTTTGCAAATTCCGCAGCACCGTACAAACCCGCGTCGTTGCCGAGTTGCGCGCAAAGAATATCCAGCGGCGCGTAATCCGGCGCATAAATGCGCGGCATAACGTATTTGCGGAGCGGCGCCAATAGATTTTCCCCTTCCGCCGAAACTCCCCCGCCGAGAATGACGGCTTCGGGACGGATTACGTTTACGATGTTGGCAATGCCTTCGCCCAAGGAGGCAATGTAATCGTCAACGACGCGCCGCGCGGCTTCGTCGCCCTGCTTCGCTGCAAGAAATGCCGTTCTGCCGTCCACGCCCTTGAGCGTTTCGGCAATTTTCCACATGGCGCTGCCACGGTTTTCACCCATTGCCGCCTGCGTACGACGAATGAGCGCGCTTGCCGAAGCGTAACGCTCGAAACACCCTTTTCTGCCGCAACTGCAAAGCTCGCCGTTCTGACGGATGACCATGTGCCCGATTTCCGCGCCCGCGCTCTTATAGCCCTCGAACAGCTTGCCGTCAATGAGTATCCCGCCACCGACGCCCGTACCCAACGTTACGAGTACGCTGTCGCGGTATTTCTTTCCCGCGCCGAATTTCGCTTCGCCGAGCGCAGCCGCGTTGGCGTCGTTTACGACGAACGTGCGCTTCCCCGAAAACTTTTGCACGAGTTCGGCAAGCGGAACGTTGTTCCAGCCAAAGTTTGTCCAACTGACCACGCTACCCGACCTGGAGTCGATTGCTCCCGGAGAGCCGATGCCGATCGCGTCGACGTTTTCAAACCGTTTTCCCGCTTTTTCCGTTGCCGTAATGCAGAGCTGTGCGAGTGCAGCCGCCGTTTCCTGCGGGGTCTTTTCCGAGGAAGTTTTTACCGTGGATTTTCCGCACAGTACTCCGTTTGCGAGCACGGCGGCTTTTGCGGACATTCCACCGAGATCGATTCCGATTACCATTTGAAGCCTCTTACTGATTTTTATATACTTTGATCCATTCGGGAATTTTTGCCGTGAACTCCACGTTCGAGCCCGTGCGCTTCAGCATATCCCAAAGTCCCGAGATGTTTTCCGTCAAACCACGCTCGCGCACCTGATAGACGGCGGAAAGCTCTTCTTTGGAAAGCAGCAGCTCCTCTTTCCGCGTGCCCGATCTGCGTACGTCAATGGCGGGAAAAATACGCCGTTCGGCAAGGTCGCGCGAAAGACAGATATCCGCGTTGCCCGTGCCCTTGAATTCTTCATAAATAACGTCGTCCATACGGCTGCCCGTTTCCACAAGCGCCGTCGCCAAAATCGTAATGCTACCTGCGTCGACCAGATTCCTTGCCGCACCGAAAAAGCGCTTCGGTTCATAAAACGCGCTCGCGTCCAATCCTCCCGTCAGCGTTTTGCCCGAGCTTTCGGTAACATAGTTGTACGCGCGCGTAAGCTTCGTCAGAGAATCCAGCAGGATGACGACGTCCTTGCCGTGCTCCGCCAGACGCTTGGCGTGTTCCAACGTCAGCTCTGCGGCGCGGATGTGGTGTTCTGCGCCCTCGTCGAACGTAGAAAAGACGATTTGTGCGTTGTCCACGCTCCGTCTGAAATCGGTAACCTCCTCGGGGCGCTCGTCGATGAGAAGTACGATAAGGCAAATATCTTCCCGTCGGTTTTGAGCAATCGAACGAGCGATTTCCTTTAAAAGCGTGGTTTTGCCCGCCTTGGGCGGCGCGATGATGAGCGCGCGCTGTCCTTTTCCGATAGGAACGAACAAATCGAGCGCGCGCAGCGCGAGCGCGTCGCTGTTATCGGAAAGAGTGATTTTTTTGTCGGGATACTGTGCCGTCAGAGCGTCGAAAAAGGGACGACGTTCGTACTTTCCGATCGGATACCCGTTGACGCTCAAGAGCTGGCAGATAGCCGCCGAGTCGTTTTTCTGGCTCGGACGGGCGGTACAAGCGACGTAGTCCCCCTCTCTGAGGCGCATCGTATGAATAACCTGCGAAGGTACGAAAACATCCTCGCCGCCGGACGGCTGACAGTTGTTTGCCCTGAGAAAGCCGTAACCGTTTTGCATAATTTCGAGGATGCCCGTGTACACGGGCTCGTTAAACGGAACGCTGTCGTCCTCCCCGCCCGACGACACGCGTAGTTGGCGTCTTTCCTCCTCTTCGAAATCCGCCTTCCTGCGGATTTCGGCTAACGCAAGCGTGATCGAAGGGTCGATATAATTTTGTTTCGGCGGCGCACCCCGCCCGGAATGGGGTTCAGGCTTCGCCTTCCCCGTAAGAATATCGGTGATGGAAGAAATCAAAGCGTCCTTGCCGAGCTGTGTCGCAGCGTGCACACCCTGCTGTCTTCCGAGCATTCGTAAATCGGTTAAAGAAAGTTTAACGAGATAATCGCGGAAATTTTCTTCAAGTGATTTTGAAATCATTGCACCCGCTCCATCAAAACGATTTTAGTCTCTTCCTCGGTAATATCGTCTCGGAACAACTCGATTTCGTTCTCTCCGTTGTCTTCCACTTCCTCTTCCTCGAACAAATCGATGAATTCGTCCGCCTTGTCAATATCGAGATTCAACCCTTTCGTCTTGTAGTGCATCGGGATTACGACGGACGGCATAATGCGGTCGACGTATTCTTTCGCTTGTTTTGCATCAATGGTATAAGTTCCGCCGACGGGAATCAGCAGAACGTGGACGGGAAGGAGCGATTCTATCATCGAGGAAGAACATTCCTCCCCCAAATCGCCGAGGTGGCAGATCTCCACGCCGTCCATGCGGCATTTAATAATGAGATTTTCCCCCCGTTTCCTTCCATTTTCGTCATCGTGGTAGCTCTTGATTGCCGTAATGGTAACCCCGCCCACCTCGTACTGCCCTTCACGGTCGATAATCACAGGATTGCCCTTGATTGCAGCAGTGTTGTTGTGGTCGTAGTGCGCGTGGCTCACCGTAACGGCGTCCGCTTGTGTTGCCGGCAAATCAAAGCCGACGGCGCCGTAAGGGTCCATAACGATACTCGTACCCGTGCTTTCCGTTAAGACGAAGCATGAATGCCCCAGATAACGTATTTTCATTTTTCCTCCGAGAATTTTACCGTAATTTTAAGGTGAAATTTTTGAATCCAATCCGAACCTTTTAAAATATATTCAAGCACCAGACGGTAACCAAACGACTTTTTTTCCAAAGAATAGCTCGTCGTCTCTACGGGAATCATCCCCTTTCCTCCGCCGGAAAACAACCTCATTTCTGAGCGCGCGCCCGCCCGAAAGACTGCCGATAGAGAACACGCTCCCCGACGCTCCATCGCGATTCCGTCTTTATCGAACGTTATCGTTCCCTCGTCCGACTCTACGGGATAAACGACTCTTCCGCCCCCTTCGTGCGTTTCGAAGACAGCCGCCGCCCGAAAGACGGTCGTATCTTCGCTGATCGTCTCGATTTTCAGGTTACAATTCGTCATTGTCTTTTATATCAATATCCATTATAAGATAAAAAAGAATATTTGTAAATAAAAATAGCCCGTTTTTTGAGATTTATCCGATATTTTCCCTGAAAAGATTCATCAAAGCACCCTGTTTCCGCAACGCCCTTCGCCGTTGCTCCCAATCCGGCAAAACGCGGGCAACTTCTTTCCAAAACGCCGCGCTATGGTTAAAGACCCGCGTGTGGCATAGTTCGTGCACGACGACGTATTCGCTCAACTCCATCGGCACGAATGCCAGACGGAAGGTATAGGCGATGGCTCCCTTTCGGTTACACGAGCCCCAGCGGCTTCTCGCGCGGGAGATGCGTACGGAAGCGTATTCGAAACCGTACGCCGAAGCGAATTTTTGTGTCGTTCGGGCAAGCATTTGCTTTGCCAGCTCTTCGGCAAGCGCAACGAGCTCCGCCGCACGATTTTTCTCGGGAAGATACAGCGTATCGCCCTCGATCGACGGCTTGCCGTCAGCGATCTTATATTTTTTTCCGAACAGCGGAAGGATCTTGCCCGTCTCCAACGAAATTTGCGTGCCCTCGCGTTCGGTAAGACGCTTTTCCAGCCATCGTCTGTGGCGCGAAACAAAGTTTTCGATTTCCGCATCGCTCACCCGTTTCGGCGCGCGGACGACCACTTCGCCCTCCGCGCCGAGCGAAAGAGAAAGCGTTCTTCGTTTGCTTCTGATAACCTTAATTTTCACTTTCTCGTATTCCCTTGACTTTTCCTTCAAAAAACGTATACTTTAAAGTATGGAATTCCTCACGCTTCCGAAATTTATTCCCGAAACCGATAAAACGTATATTTTCGACGTACCCGCAAGCAAGAGCGTTGCCGCACGCGCGCTGATTCTTGCCGCCCTTTCCCGCAGCGCCGTCCGAATTCGGCACGGAGAATTGTGCAGCGACACCGAAGAAATGCTCACCTGCCTTCACGCACTCGGCGTGAAAACGGAAGAAAAGGACGGCGTTTTAACCGTATACGGCTGTGGCGGAAGCTTTCCCGTTCGAAAAGCCGACCTCTATGTAGGCAGCGCCGGCACGGTCGCCCGCTTTCTGCCTGCGGTGCTCGCATTCTCACGCGGGGAATATCGGCTCGACGCCTCCGAACAGATGCGACGCCGCCCTATGAACTTTTTAAAAGAATTGGAGCGGGCGGGCGCCAAATTTGAATTTTCGAAAAAAGAGTATTCTTTTCCCTTTGTAATGCGCTCTGACGGAATTGCAAACACTCGTTTCCGCATCGATACGGATACGAGCACGCAGTTTGCGAGCGGAATTTTTCTTGCCGCAGCGACAGGACGCGAAATTACCGTAGAACTGACGGGCAGACGGACGGACAGCGAATATCTCAACATGACGCTTTCCTTACTAAACGAGTTCGGATATTCCGTGCAAAGGACGGGCGATACCGTTACCGTTCGGGTAAACGCAGATGCTCCGAAGGAATTTATTTTGGAAACAGACGTTTCCGGAGCATGTTATTTTTACGCCCTATCGCTACTCATGCGTATGAAGGTGCTCGTTCGCAATGTAAGGATGAATTGTCTGCAAGGCGACGTTGCGTTTTTAAAACTTCTGGCTGCGCGCGGGGTTGAGTTCAGGCAAATGCGGGAAGGCTTGTTTGCCGACGCAACCAAGATAAAAAGCTTTGCGGGCTTTACCGAAAACTTTAAAAATTTTTCCGATCAGACGCTAACCGCAGCGGCGCTTGCGCCGTTCGCCGCAACCTCCACCCGCATTCACGGCATTTCGCACATCCAAAAACAGGAATGTGATCGCATTGCGGCGATTGAAGCGAATTTAACGTCGCTCGGTGTGCCCGTGAAAACGGAAGCCGATGCGGTATCGATCGATCCCGCCGTGCCGCACGAAGGCGTTATCCGCACGTTCGGCGACCACCGCGTTGCCATGGCGTTCGCTCTGACCGCCTTAAAAACGGGAAAGATTGCGATCGACGATCCCGATTGTTGCCGAAAAACCTTTCAAGGCTATTTCCGGACGCTGCAAAAACTGATATAGGCTTATTTCCCGTCGTGCGCTTCGACGTATTTTTTTAAGATTTCGAACATATCGTCAGAGATGACGTGTTCTATCCGACAAGCGTTGGATTCCGCCAATTCGGGATCTGCGCCGATTCCCGTCAAAGCACGGGTGATAATGCGGTGTCGTTCGTAAACGCCCGCCGCTTTTTTTTGCCCCGATTCCGTCAGCGTCAGATTACCGTCCTCCGAATCCATTGCGATATATCCCTTATCGATCAATAGATTGACGGCGCGAGACACGCTGGACTTGGCATAGCCGAGTTCTTCGACAATATCCACCGAGCGGACGGACGCCTTCCGCCCCCGAAGCAACAATATCGTTTCAAGATACATTTCTTCCGATTCGTTCGTTCTCATAAACATTCCTCCCTTCTCCGTTTTCTTTACGGTTATACTTAAACCAATCCGTTTTTACGAAGATATTTTATCAACGAGTCAACGCCTTCCGTGATCTCCGAAAAGGTTTCATCGAAATTTCCCGTATACCAAGGGTCGGCAATCGCGCGGGGACGGTCGGAAAAATCCAACAAGCGGCAAACCTGCGCTTTGCACTCGCCCACGATCCTGCAAATATCGCGAACGTTGTAATCGTCCATACCGAGTATAAAATCGTAATCGTTCCCGTCCCGCTTCGTTAAGAGCCGCGCGCGATGCGGAATCAGCGGTATATTTTCGCTACGGAGCTTTTCCCTCGTGCCGTAATGGGGCGGATTTCCGATTTCGTCGGTGTGTGCCGCGGCAGACGCGGTTTCGACGGCGAGTCCCCTCTTTTTTACTTCGTAAGCGCACACGCTTTCCGCCATCGGGGATCGGCAGATATTTCCGTGGCAGACAAATAAAATTTTGATCATACCTGTTTATCCTTTTGATATCAAAACATAAGTACTGTGTTTAAAAGTAAACGCTTTGTTTGATATTTTTACAAAAAACTTCCAAAAATTTCACAAAAAATTACGTCGAAAAAGCTTGCTTTCTTTCATAAAATCAGTTACAATGAAGCCATGAAAGTATTTGCTGAGCGTTTAACGCAACTTAGGAAATCGAGGGGTTTATCACAGGCTACCCTCGCAAAAGACATCAGTGTCAGCCTTGGAATTATTTGTTATTGGGAAACGGGTAAAAGCGACCCCACTGCACCCAAAATCGTTAAGGTGGCAAAGTATTTTAACGTTACTGCCGACTATTTGCTTGGCTTGAGCGACTAAGTCCTTTTACCGATATATTTTTTTAAAAGCATTTCTTCGAATTTTCGAATCCCTAAGGAACGTTCTTTTTGGACGCTCCTTTTTAGGGGATTTATTTTTGCTTCTTTTACGGCGGCAATTCTATTATACGCCGCCGTTTTTTTTGCCTCTTTCGGCGCTTCGAAATCCATTGTCCCGTTTAAAATGTAACGCATAAACGCCGCGTCGCACAAAACCTGTGCGCTATCGGCGGACGGAAGGTATTCCGAAAGCTCCTCCAGCCGAAAAATTTGCTGCGCCGCGCCCCCTTCGTCGCCCAGATACAGAAGGTACTGAAAACGCAGATGCAACAGCGAAAGGAACGCCGCCGAGTCCTCGCGGACGACGGACGCATCGAAGAGCAACGATCGGGGAAGGTCGGAAAACTCTCCCTTTTCCAGCATTCCCTGCGCCGCCAAAACGCGGAGGAACACGTCGCTTTCTGCCGTGTTTCGTCTGAGTTCGGAGAATAACGCGCCGTCCGTCCGCCCCGCGCCCAATTCGGCGGGAAGAACGGCGGCAATCCCTTCATAAAGCTGGAACGGTGCGAGAAGCGCGAAAAAAACGAGCGCGGGCGTTTTCGGAAGCATGAAAAACAGGACGCAGACCGTTGCGCCGACGACAAAGTTCATAGCAATTCCGCCGAGCGTCGCCGCCATCATGCGGCGGCGTAAATTTTTCGAGGTTCTCGGAATCACTTGCGTTTCGCCCGCCGCAGGCGAAAGCTGAAAGAAAACGCCCTTCCCTCTCGAAATATTGATGAAACCAACGGAAAAGGATATCCCTTTCATGCCCGCGCACGCGCCGACAAGCAGGTGCCCAAGCTCGTGTATCACAACGCCCGGTTTCAACAGTAAGAGAGTGCAGGGCGCGGCGATGAACACCGCAAGATATTCGCTCGGTAATTTCGCCCATTCCAACGCAGCCGAGTACGCCGTTAAAACCGCGCAGGCAACCGACGCAAGCCCTGCCGCCGTCGTTATCGCGTAATACAAGATGCGCTTTCCTCTGCCGCTCACAAAATCCCCCTCACGAAAAGGTATCCCTCCAAATTATCCCTGTCGGAAACGATAATTTCCCGCGCGCCCGTCTTTTCCGCCGTACGAGCCAAGAGATATGCGCCGCCCGCAATAATATCCGCCCGTTTCGCGTCCGTCCTCAACAGCGCCTGTCTTGCCTCGACAGAAAGCGCAAAGAGACGCTCCGACGCTTCGTATACCTCGTTCAAAGTAAGACGGCAGCCCTGCACTTTTTCGCCGTCGTATTCCGTCAAGCCGAGCTTTAAGGAGGCAAGCGTGGTAGCCGTTCCGCCGACCGCGTAGGTTACGGGGGCACGAAACGCAATCAAATCTTCCGTACGCTCCGCGATGAACGCTTTCAGCTTGTCCTTATCCTCGCCGCAGGCGTCCTTTAAAAGCACTGCGCCGACCTTACAGCTTTTTGCAAATACAACGTTTCCGTCCTTCCTCAACAGCACTTCGGTGCTTGCGCCGCCCACGTCGATGACTGCGCCGTCGCCGTTTCCGAGCGCTCCGCTTGCGGCAAGCAACGCTTCCTCTTCGCCCGAAATCACGTCTACGCTCAAACCGCAACGTTCTTTTACCAAACGGCAGAACTCCTCTCCGTTCTCCGTCGAACGCACTGCCGCCGTGGCAAAGACGAATACCCGATCCGCCCCCGCTTTCTGCGCTTCTCCCAAAAAGAAAACCACGGCGTCCGCCGTGCGCCGCATTGCCTCCGTCAAGAGCAAGGGAGCGCGCGAAAGCCCTTCGCCGAGGCGGGTAGTCAGTATGCGCTTATATAAAGTTTTTCCGTCCGCCCATAGTCCCAAGCGAACGGAATTAGACCCGATATCGATAACCGCAACCATTTTACTTCAAAACCCAGCCGTGCTGAACGGCAAGCCGTCGAAGCCCCTGCTCGCTATTGTAAAATTCAAGATCCATTTTGCCCTCTTTTATCAATCGTTCATATTCGTCTATTTGATATTCCAAACGACGCTTTTCATTGTTGCGTACACCGATTTTCACAAACTGAACAACCAAAACGATAACGAGGAAAATTACGAGCAAGACGCCCGCTATCGTTGCGCCGACGGCAATCCTTTTGGCTTGCGCCGCCCTTTCTTCGGCATCGACAGTTCCTTTTTTTGACATGATTTTTTATCCTTCCGTAATAGTCTGATACTATTATATAACCTTTTTACAAAAAAAGCAACGATTTTATGAAAACTTTTCAAATACAGAAAAAGTCCGCCCAGACAGCCGATAAAGGAATAGAGGCGAAAATCGGGCAGCTCGAACAGCACCGACACGTACAGGAAGAGCACGGAAAAGACGAGAAAGAAACAAAAATCCCGTGCAATCTTCACCCATTTGTTTTGGAACGCATACAGGGCGCAGTAGAGAACGTCGTAAAGCACGCCGCCCGCACAACCACAGGCAACGCATACGAGAAAGATATAGATCTGGTCTGCGTCCGTCATTTGAACAGCCTTTGGAAAAACTTTCCCTTTGCACCGCCGTAGCGCACGAGCGATACTTCCCCGCTTGCGGAAAACGCTCCGCTTCCCTTGGAAAAAGACAAAACCTTAAAATGTGCGCCCGTAAACCGCATTTTTTTGCCTGCAACCGTCAAACGGATTTCCGTGTCCGAAAACGCATCTACGCTCTCCACGCCCGTAAGCGTTATCTTTTTCTGCTGTTCGATAGTAAGTACGCTCGTCGTTTCGTTTTGCATACTCCCATTATATGACGAAAAACAAGAAATATCACAAAAAAATCCCGCTTTTTCTGCGGGATTTAAGCGCTATTTAATTATTATTTCAGGCATAGTACTTTATAAATCAATGTAATTTCGCCTTTGCGCGTGCTTTGGCGCGCAATTCTCCGTCGAGAATGCGTTTGCGGATACGTACGTTCTGCGGCGTGATTTCCAAAAGTTCGTCGTCGGAAATAAATTCCAGTGATTCTTCGAGGCTCATTTTTTTGGGAGGCGTCAAACGGAGCGCATCGTCCGAGGAGGAAGAACGGGTATTGGTCAGATGCTTTGTCTTGCAGACGTTGACATTGATGTCCTCATCTTTTGGAGAACAGCCGATTACCATTCCCTCGTACACGAGCGTACCCGCGCCGATAAACAGAGTCCCTCTCCCCTGCGCGTTGAACAGACCGTACGTTACCGCTTCGCCGCTTTCAAACGCGACCAACGCACCCGTGCGTTTGTTGGAAAGCTCGCCTTTGTACGGCTGATATTCATAAAATACCGAGCTCATGACGCCCTCGCCCTTAGTGTCCGTCAAAAATTCGCTCTTATAGCCGAACAGTCCGCGCGCGGGAACGAGAAATTCAAGCCGCATTCGCGAACCCATTGCGCTCATATGCACGAGCTCGCCCTTTCTCTCGCCCATGCTCTGAAATACGGGACCGGTAAACGTTTCCGGAACATCTACGATTAAGCGGTCGACGGGCTCATACGTTTCACCGTCCACGTCCTTAAATAACACCTTGGGCGCACTCACCTGAAATTCGTAGCCCTCGCGGCGCATCGTTTCAATCAATATGGAAAGATGCATTTCTCCCCTGCCCGAAACACGGAACGCATCGGCGGAGTCTGTGTCCTCAACCCGCAGGGATACATCGCGCAGAAGCTCGCGGTACAACCTCTCGCGCAGGTGTCGTGTGGTAACGAATTTCCCCTCCTTTCCCGCAAAAGGAGAATCGTTGATCGAGAAAATCATTTCAACGGTCGGATCGGAAATTTTAACGAAGGGCGCGGGCTCCACGCAGTCGGACGCGCAAACCGTATCGCCGATATTGATCTTTTCCAGCCCGGAAAAGCAGACGATGTCGCCTGCCGAAGCGCTCTCGCAGGGTACGCGCTCCAATCCCTCGATTTCGTAGAGATTAACGAGCTTTCCGCGCCAGCCCACATCCTTTTTATTGTAATTGCAAATGGTAACCTCCGCGCCTTGCTTTGCGACACCGCGCTCGATACGCCCGATGCCGATACGCCCGACGTATTCGTTATAGTCAATAGACGAAACGAGAATCTGCATTCCACCTCCGTCGTTCAAATCGAGAGGCGGGAAATGGGAAAGCACGGTGTCGAAGAGTGGCGTCAAATCCGTCCCCTTTTCATTTTCGTCCAAGGAAGCCGTACCGTCGCGCCCCGAACAGAACACGAACGGGCTTTCAAGTTGGTCGTCCGTTGCGTTTAAGTCCATTAAGAGCTCCAACACCTCGTCGATGACCTCCTTGACGCGAGCATCCGGACGGTCGATTTTGTTGACGACGATAATCAGGCGCAAGCCGAGCTCAAGCGCTTTCTGTGTTACGAAACGCGTTTGCGGCATAGGTCCCTCTGCCGCATCTACAAGCAACAGAACACCCGAAACCATTTTTAACGAACGTTCGACCTCTCCCGAAAAATCCGCGTGCCCCGGAGTATCAACGATGTTGATTTTTACGTCCTTATAGTGGACGGACGTGTTCTTGGCAAGAATGGTGATCCCGCGCTCCCGTTCGAGCGCGCCGCTGTCCATTACGCGTTCCTCCACCACCTGATTCGCGCGGAATGTGCCGCCCTGCTTCAACATCTGGTCGACGAGCGTCGTTTTGCCGTGGTCGACGTGCGCGATAATCGCAATGTTTCTTAAATCTTCTCTAATCATACAAACCTCTGAACGTACAACCGCTATTGTAATACTTTTAAAAAAATATTACAACAATTTCGGCGTCCGTTACGTAAAAATTTTTATCCGTTATAAGAAATAAGCATCAGAATTCCGTACAGAACGACTAAATGCGCGGGATAGAAAACGTAGAAAAAATATTTCAACTTCAGTTTCCCCCTCCGTCCGTTATACAGTAACAGCGGAATGAACGACAGAAACGCAAAATAGCTGATCGTCCAGGGCGAAGCAAGACAATGTATCAATAAAGCGATCGCAAAGCACCCGAGGCGGACGTAATAGTTATCCGTCCACCAACCCTTTCCGACTTCTTTCAAGTCGAAAAGCAACGGAAATACGGGAAGCATACAGCCCCAGAATCCGTAATCCACGTTGAACCGCATACAGAACAGATAGGTAAAAGCTACTAAACCGATGAAAATCGCTGCGGTACAGACACTCAAACTGACGTCTTTTTCTTCGAATACGCTCTTTTGAAACGCCTGATACGCGTAGATCATAAGAGCGGAAAAGGTAAACATCGTTAAAATACTGAAATACAGTTCCTGTGAAAACAGATAAAAGACGATGGAATAGGCGATGCCCAATACCGCAACCAAGAAAACATGCCGAAATTTACTTCGCGTATAGCGGCAGCCCTCGGCAAACATCATTGCAAACAGCGGCATGGAAATTCGCCCAATCACCCTGAACGACACAACGTCGGAAAAAAACAATAACCCGATATGGTCTATCAGCATAGCGATTGCCGCGACTATTTTTATGAAATTACCGTTTAAAACGCGGACTTTCATGCAAGCGGCTTTAAGACGTTTTTATTGCGGTAAGTACAAAATCGGATCGGATAGCCGTTGTCCTCTTCCCGTTCGCTCTCGTACACGAGGCGGAAATTCACGTCCTCGTCCAAATTGGGGACGAATACCTCGGCGCCGCCGTCGGCATCCACTTTGGTTACGAGCACCTCCGTGCAATACGGAATAAGCGCGCTGTACACGCTTGCTCCGCCGATAACGAACACATCGTCCGCGGGATATTTTTTTATCTCCCCGAACAGTTCCGAAAGACTATGTACGGTAACGACTTCCTCTTCCACGTCGTCGGGTGAAAGCACGATATTGATGCGGTTTTTCAGGGGTTTTCCGTTCGGAAACGAACGCAGGGTGTTCAGCCCCATTACCACAACCTTCCCCTTCGTCGTTTCCCGAAAGAACTTCATATCCTTTGGAATGGAGAACATCAAATCGTTACCCTTTCCTATGCCCCAATTTTTATCTGCGTGAAAAATCGCCTTCATTCTTGCTCCTTAAACAGCCACGGGTATTTTCGTTTCAAGTTTGGTGTATTCGTAATTTTCAAGCGCAAACGAATCCACCGTAAAATCGTAAAAGTTTTTCACACTCTTATCTACGACGAGGCGGGGCGCCGCCATTTGGGGATTTTTAATCACTTCTTTGACGATGGGAATATGTCTGTCGTACAGGTGCGCGTCCGCTATGACGTGCACGAGCTCGCCCGCTTCCAGCCCGCTGACCTGCGCGAACATTATGAGAAGCACCGCATACTGCACGACGTTCCAATTGTTCGCAGTGAGCATATCGTTCGAACGTTGGTTTAAAATACCGTTCAGGGTGTTGCCCGTAACGTTAAAGGTCATCGAGTACGCGCACGGGTATAAATTCATTTCGTGCAAGTCCTCGAAGTTGTAGATGTTCGTCATGATTCTGCGGGAGGCGGGATTGTGTTTTAAATCGTACAGCACGCGGTCAACCTGATCGAATTCCCCCTCTTTATAAATCGCCTTCTTTCCGAGTTGGTAGCCGTACGCCTTGCCGATGGAACCCGTTTCATCCGCCCAGCTGTCCCAAATATGCGAATTTAAGTCATGCACGTTGTTGCTCTTTTTCTGCCAAATCCAAAGTATCTCGTCCACGCACGAGCGAAACGCCGTGCGGCGAAGCGTTAATATGGGAAATTCCTTTTTTAAATCGTAACGGTTGACGATACCGAATTTTTTTACCGTATGGGCGGGCGTGCCGTCTTCCCAGCGCGGGCGAACGTCAAGCTCGGTATCCCAAAATCCGTTGTCCAAGATTTCGCGGCAATTCGCAACAAACAATTCGTCGGCTCTGCTCACGCTTCCTCCTCGGCGCACAGAATGCGCTCTCTCGTTTTATTTTCGCCCAAAATTTGCATAATCGACCACAGATCCGGCGTATTTGCGCGCCCCGTTACCGCAATGCGCAAAACTTCCGCAACATCTGCAACGCTGCCCTTATAGTTCTCGGGAGCGGCTTTATAGTCCTTCATCTCCGGCGCAAAGCCGAGGCTCCCCGCCACGTCCTTTACCTTGGAAAACCACACTTTTGCGTCGTCCGCGCAACTGTAAGTCTTTAAAAATTCATTTAAAATAGCCCTTTTTGTTTCCTCGTCCACGCGGTATTCGTCCTGCCGAGTTGCATTTTCGAAGAAGCAAGAAATAAATTCCATGCTTTGCCGTGCAGTCGTAAAATCCTTTCTGCGCTTCTTCCCGCCCGTCCCCATACAGAGGTCGAGCACTTTAAGAAGATATTCCCTGTCATTGAAATACGCCTTCTGTGCATCCGTGCCGTATTCCTTCGTCCATTCTTCGAGGAAGCCGTACATCTCTTCGGCGGAAAGACGGGAAAGTTCGTTCTTGGAAACGTCGCTGAGCTTATCCAAATCGAACAGCGCACCGCTCTTGCCCATCTTCCTGACAGAGAACGGGAATTCCTCCAACGGTTTGTCGGGGTTCTTCATATACCATTCTTCGAAATTGGAATTTAAAAGGGTCAGCATATACACGCGCACCGCTCGGGGATAGTACCCTTCAAGGCGATAAAACTCCAAAGAGAGCTCGGGATCTTTTCGCTTTGAAAGCTTGCGGCGCGTCTCTCCGTCTTGCTTCATCAGCGAGCAATTGTGCCCGTAGCGCGGACGATCGAATCCGAGAACGGAAAACAGCTCGATATGAATGGGAAGAGATGCAAGCCATTCCTCGCCGCGGACGACGAGCGTCGTGCGCATGAAGTGATCGTCGACGGCGTGCGCGAAGTGATAGGTGGGAATTCCGTCCGATTTCAAGATAACGACGTCCTGATCGTTTTCGGTA
The DNA here is from genome assembly GCA_910588615.1 of uncultured Christensenellaceae bacterium. Lineage (GTDB taxonomy): Bacteria > Bacillota > Clostridia > Christensenellales > Borkfalkiaceae > Gallimonas. The sequence continues at coordinate 53,121 of CAJUOI010000009.1, forward strand.
ACGGTAATCTCACCCTTGATTTCATCGCGGAACTTTATCTTATTTTCGGGATCGCCCATCGACTTCAAGCGGATGACGAAGGGCTTGCCCGCGTCGAGGTTGCGATATATTTCTGCTTCGCTCAAATTGCGGCACTTGGCGTATTTGCCGTAATAACCTGTAATTTTCTTTTCCGCCGTCTGCTGCTCGCGGAGCGCACCCAGCGCCTCTTCCGTGCAGAAACAGGGATAAGCCCGCCCGCGCGCAACCAGATCCTTAACAAACGCACGGTAAATGTCCGCCCGTTGCCGTTGATACCAAGGCGCATAGGTATCGTCCCCACCGATTTCCGCGCCCTCGTCGAAGCGGATGGAGAAATATTTCAAAGCGTTTTTCACCGCTTCCACCGCGCCGTCGACGCGGCGTTTTTCGTCCGTGTCCTCAATTCTGAGATACATGATTCCGCCGCTTTGGTGCGCAATACGTTCGTTGGCGATTGCCACAAAGAGATTGCCGAGGTGAATAAACCCCGTCGGCGACGGCGCAAGCCGCGTAACCTCCGCTCCTTGGGGAAGGCTGCGGGGCGGATACATTTTTTCATATTCTTCGAGAGGCAGATACGTTTCGGGAAGCAACCGTTCTGCAAGCGCTTGATAATCCATATAATTAATCCTCCGTTAAGGAAACGATTTCGTTTACGATTTCATCGATGCTCTTTCCGTCGCACTCTACCGTTACGGACGCGTACTTTTCGTACAACGGCGCACGCTCGGCATAAAGCTCCTCTACGCTCGAAACGCTGCCGCGCATAACGACGCCGCGCTTTGCAAGCGACGGAATGCGCCGTTTTACTTCGTCCGCACCGATTTTCAAATAAACGACCATGCCGATTTGCTGCAAGTGGCGCATGGCGGCTTCGGAATAGACCGCACTGCCGCCCGTGGAGACGACGCAGTGAAAGGTGTCGATACCAAGGTTGACCCGCTCTTCGATTTCAATGAAAGCATCGACACCCTTTGCTTCGATAATTTCTGAAAGCAGCGCTCCCTCTTCTCTCCGGATCAGCAAGTCGCCGTCCAGATACCCGAACCCGAGCCGCTTGGCAACCAGCACGCCCGCCGTACTCTTGCCTACAGACGGCATTCCGATGAGCACTATATTTTCCATAACTTTAATTATATAGCAATATGCCCGAATTGTCAAACGAGCGCGGTAATTAACGAATAATTTTTAAGAAATTTATTGTTTTTCTCTTGACAAAATAATCCGCATCGCATACAATGTTAATACAATAACACTTTTAAGGAGTATCTGTTATGAAAAAGAAATTCGGACTGATTTTCAGTTCCCTCGCACTCGTCGTCGTGATGATTGCAACCCTGTGCGCCTGCTCGGCTTATAATAAGGTACTAAAGGCTTACAAGAACGCAAGCTACGAAGAAACCGAAGTCGCAGCAGAGTACGAAAAAGCCGTAAAGGATTTCTTCGGCGAAGACACCGAAAACCTCCTCACCATTCACGTTTTAAAGAAGAACGCCAAAGAAGGCAGCGGGTTCATCGGCGAACTCGAAGGCAAACTCGGCTACGTCGTCATTGCGGAGTTCAAATCGACGGACGAAATGAACGAAAGAATGAAAACCCGCGTTAAAGGCATGACCGAGGAGGAAAAAGAAGACGCGAAAAAGCTTTCCGACGCAGTTCAGAATCTCGACATTGTCAACGGTAATTGCATTTATATTATAGGAACGACAACCGACGGACTTTCGATTTGCAAAAGCACAAAGTAAATTTTATTTTCCCTCTCCCTTCGGAGAGGGATTTTTTTACTATTTTTTAAAAAATCGCCTAAAATAAGTTGTCTTTTTCGCGCGGTTATGGTATACTCTTATTTGATTTTGTAGTTAAAAAGGACACGCTATGAAGATTGTTTCTATTCTCAACAGTATCCTTGCTCCCGCAAAGGACATACCGCTTTATACGACTTACCGCGCTATCAGCATTGCCCTTATCATCGCTATGGGCGTTGCGGCAATCGCCGCAATTATTCTCGTAATGCTTCAACCGGGCAACTCCCAAGGGATCGACGCACTCGGCGGCTCCAGCGAAACGTTCTACGGCAAAAACAAGGGCAGAAGCACCGAAGCAAAGCTCAAACTGTGGACTTATATCTGCCTCGGCGTTTTGGCAGTTCTTGCAATCGTGTTCTTCATCCTGCAATACGAGGGCATTTGGACCTGATTTAAATTTACTTACGATACGGGCGGCTCGGTGAGCTTGCCCGTTTTTTTAGCCGCTCCCCTCTTTCCATGGCGGGCGGCGATACGGAGATATTGTGGACGCAAAACTAAAGCTTTACGAAAAAATCAAAGACGGCACCTTTGCCCTTATGACGGGCGGCACCATTGCCAACAAATTGCACCTGAACCGAAAACAAACAGGCGCACTCTATAAGATGCTCGATTCGCTCTGCGCCGAAAAGGATATCTTGCGCGACGCTTCGTTCCGATACGGCACGGCGGAGCAATTCTGCGCCGTTACCGGTACGCTTACGGGAAACGAACGCGGCTTCGGATTCGTCGTGCGCGACGACGGCGGCGACGATCTCTTCATCCCCCGCCGCGCCATGAACAACGCACTGCACGGCGACAAAGTCATCGCGTTTTCCGTCGGCGGAAGAGCAGGCGACGAGGGCGAAATTTTAAAGGTGCTCTCCCACGGACTCAAAGAAATCGTCGGAACCTTTCATACGTCCGGACGCGGCGACGGAACGCTTCGTCCCGACGAGAGGAAATTCTCCGAAGACATCCGCATTCCCTTTTCCGTTTCAAACGGTTGCCAAAACGGACAAAAGGCCGTTGCACGTCTCACTTCCGCAGCGGGTTGCCCTCCCGTGGGAAGAATCGTAGAAATCTTAGGTATGAGCGGGGATTTCCTCGTCGAAGAACAAGCCCTGATCCGCGCTCGCAATTTACGGGAAGAATTTCCGGAAAATGTCGTATGCGTCGCAGAAGAGCAGGCACGGCGCCCCGTTTCCGACTTTACGGGCAGGGTCGACTTGACGCAAGAGCTGATCATTACGGTAGACGGCGAGGATACCCGCGATATCGACGACGCGATTTCCTTGCGGCAGGACGGCGACAAATTTTACCTCGGCGTGCATATCGCCGACGTTTCGCACTACGTAAAAAAGGGCGGCGAAATTGATAAGGAAGCATACGCCCGCGGTACGAGCGTTTATTTCCCCGACCGCGTGCTGCCCATGCTCCCAACACCCCTTTCCAACGGAATCTGTTCGTTGAACGAGGGCGAGCTGCGATATGCGCTCTCCTGTTTCATGACGGTTTCCCAAACGGGAAAGGTTCTCGAACGTCGCTTCGCCCCGTCAGTGATCCGTTCCCGCCATCGCATGACGTACACGGAAATTACAGCCATTTACGAGGGCGATAAAAAGACGCGGAAAAAATATCCCGATTTAATTGAATTCGTAGACACGGCGATCCATCTGACGAAAATTTTAAAACGCGCGCGCGAGGATAAGGGCGGAGTATCGCTCGACGTGAAGGAAGCGAAAATTTTGTACGAAAACGGAAAGGTAAGCATTCCCGATTACGACAGAAGCATTTCGCACGAAATGATAGAGCAATTTATGGTGCTTGCCAACGAGAGCGTTGCGACCTTGATGCACGAAGCGCAAATGCCTTTCGTCTACCGCGTTCACGAGCGGCCTTCGCCCGATAAAGCAAAAGATTTCGCTCTGTTTTTAAACGATTTGGGGATCAGCGCAAAATATAACATCGAGGACGTAAAACCTTCCGACTATCGAAAAGTACTGTTAAGCGTACGTGATTTGCCCGTTTCACCCATCGTCAGCCGCGTGATGCTTCGCTCGATGATGAAAGCTTCCTATTCTCCCGAAAATATGGGGCATTTCGGACTTGCTTCCGATTGTTACTGCCATTTCACATCCCCCATCCGACGCTATCCCGATTTGACAGTGCACCGCATTCTCAAGGGTTTTTTGTGCGATAAGGAAAAAACGAAAGAGAAGTTTACCGAGTTCGTAAAACAGGCGTCCGTGCAGTCCTCGGCAACCGAAAAAAACGCCGAGAACGCAGAGCGCGAAGTCGACGCACTGTATATCGTAAAATATATGAGCGATAAAATCGGCGAGGAATACGACGCGGTAATTTCGGGCGTAACCTCCTTCGGAATCTTTGCGGAACTGAAAAACACCGTGGAAGGAATGATCCCACTCGATGTCCTGCCCGACGACGGTTACGATTACCGACCGGATAAATTCTTGCTACGCGGAACGCGTAACTCCTTCCGCCTCGGAGACGAAATTCGGGTAAAGGTCGCTTCCGTTGACTGGGGTTCGAGGCGTACGCTTTTCGTGTTAGCGGACGACTTCCCGAAAAATGTTAAGGAAAAAAGAAAATGAAAGTGATTGCTTTAAACAAATCCGCCTCGTTCGAATACTTTATCGAGGAGAAATTCGAAGCGGGAATCGTGCTCGAGGGCAGCGAGGTAAAATCGCTGCGCGCAGGCAAGGCTTCCCTCGGCGAAAGCTTTTGCGAGGTTCGCGCGGGGCAGGTTCTGTTGAAAAACATGCATGTCGCGCTGTACGACAAGAGCGGCGCGTTTTCCACCCGCGAGGCGAGAAAGGACCGGAAGCTTTTGTTGCACAAGAACGAAATAGCGAAAATTGCGGGAAAAATCAACGAGCGCGGATATACCCTCGTACCCCTGAAAATTTACTTTAAGGACGCGCTCGTCAAAATAGAAATTGCGCTCTGCAAGGGAAAGCACGCCTACGACAAAAAGCGTTCGATTGCCGAACGCGACCAAAAGCGCGCCACGGACCGAGCCGTAAAGGAAATATTTCACGATTAAGCTCCTCCGCCGCACGCCCTGTCCCGTAAAAAAACGGCTTCGCTTCCGAAGCCGTTTTATCATTTCCGCTACCGATTTCGTTCACTCGTGAATCAGGGGACTGATTTTTTTATGCCAGAACGGTGAAAAAGCCGTTGCAATCACGCCCGTTGCGCTGGCAACCGCAAGCAGTAGAATGATAACCGTATTCCAGCCGTTCCGTTCCGCCATCGCCCCGAGAAGATAGCTCGACAGCGTGCTCCCGACGTAGCAAAAGGTATTGATGACGCCCGCATAAGCGCCGGAATCCCCCACCGTCCTCAACCGGAAGGGCATGGACGAGGTAATCACGTTGTTGATTGCCGCCATGGAACAGGAAACGAGCGCAAACAAAATAATCGTTGCCGCGAGGCTTTTGGTCAACAGCCACACTATCAATCCCGTTATCCCGCCGCCGGCGAGATAGAACAAGCCACAGAGCAGCACGTCGTTGGGCAATTTCCGATGAACCAAACGCGCCGCCACGGCGCCCAAAATAGAAATCAGCGGCAAAATCAGCGTTAAAATAATCGAAAAATACGTTTCCAGCCCGTACGTTTCCTTTAACAAATTCGGAACCCAGGCGGTTACGCCGTCTTTGATAAATCCGTTTGCAACGGCAAACAGAAAGATGAACGCCAGGGCGACGTATACGGTTTTTTTAGAACCCTTTCCCCTTTCGTTTACGGGTAATTCCGCTTTTTTTACCTCGAATTTCGGCAAATTTTTCTGAACGTACCCCACGCCGAAAAACCAAAGCACGGCGGCGGCGAGCAACAACCCGCCCGCAAAATAAAAGGTTGGACGCCAACCGACGAAGGCAACGAACAGTGCGGAAAGCCCGTACGCGATAAAGGTTCCCGCCGCTGTGGTCGTGCTCATGACGATGATGCTTTTACCGACGTCCCGATCGCTCAGATATTCCGACTGCAATTTGACGAGCGAGCTCCACAGTAACGATTGTACTATGCCGTTTCCCAGCCAGACGTATTTCATGACCTCGACGCCCGGGCAAAACGGCAACGCAAGGTTGGCTGCCGCCGACGCCGCAAGCGCCGCGAAAACCGCTATCCGCGTACGGTACCGCTTACACAAAAGACCGTTCACGAGCTGGCCCGCGCCGTAAGCAAAAAAGAAAAAGCTTGCAACCAGTCCCGCCGAATCCTTCGCCGCGCCCGTCTCCTCGATAACGGCAACCATCGACGCGGAATAATTCATTCTTCCGACGTTTGCCGCCGTATATGCAAGCCAGCTTAAAAACAGCAGGAGTCCGACGCATTTCCGTGTTTTTTTATCTTCCATCAATTAAAATTCGATTTCCAGCCCGTCGTACGCCACGATATATCCGTATTTTTCAGCCGTTTCGAGCATTTCGTCGTAGGTTTGCCCTCCGTTATGCGAAAAATGGTTGAGCACGACGATTGTTTTGTCGTCGGCAAGCCCTTCGCTCTTCATGCGTTCCACGGTTTTAACGTTCGTGCCGAAGCTCATGTGTCCGTCCACCCAATCGCCTCCGAGCGCCAAACAACCCGTACAGTCGAGAGAAAGCAAATCGAACCGCCCTTCTTTTTTTAACGATTCCCAGCTTTTTTCCTGGAAATAACCCGTATCGTGCGCATAAAGCAGACGCTTGCCGCCTTGCGTAACCGAATAAAAAACGGGCGAAGACGCAGAATCGTGATTCGCCCACAGCGGCAAAACCGAATATTCTCCCGCCTGAAACCGCTTTCCCGCTTCGACAAGCGTTACGGTTGCGTTGTCATCCGTTTTGTCGGTAAACGGCTTCATCGTTTTATAACCGCTCCGCGCGGCGTAAAAATGCAGCTTTCCGTGATTGTGACTGTACGCGTCCGCCGCGATTTCGATATCGTCGGGATAGAGATGGTCGCAATGAGAATGGGTAATCAGGCAAGCGGTAATTTTATCCCAGTCGAACCCATATTGAAGATAATGGCAGACCGTGTCTGCATTGAAATCCATTAACAACTCGTCGTTTATCAGCGCTTGCGCGCGCGAACGTAAATTTTTACCGCCAAGCCGTTTCGACTCGCGGCAAACCCTGCAATTGCAGAACAACGCAGGCACGCCTTCGTAAGCCGCCGTTCCGAAATATTTGATTTTCATACCGTAAATTCCTCCCGCCCGAACGCCGATTTTATTATAACGTTTTCCCTTGAAGAAAACAAGTTCGCACTTGTTTCGTGCAAACTTGTCTGTTTAACATGGTGCGCCAAATGGTAACAAATCCGAACCTCTATGTTGGACAAAATTGCATAATTCTACGGATTACTATAACATTATAATATATAGTATGTAAGAAAAATCAATCCACCTTAAATCTTTCATGGAGTATTTTATTGATTCTGTCCAGACTTACAATCTCCCCACCCAATTTCTTTAACCCGCTAACGCCATCACAATCTTCTCTTGCCATTAAGCCGCCGTATTCCATAAGTATAGGGTATGGAAGCGCAAAGAACCGATCAAAGTTACGGTCGCCGTAAAGCACTACCGCAA
>CAJUOI010000010.1 GCA_910588615.1 uncultured Christensenellaceae bacterium
GAATTCCTCAAAGAGCAGAAGGCGGCAAAGAGAAGAAAACCCAAGGAATAAGGTTAAAGTGAAAGATCCCCCGAATCCTCGGGGGATCTTTTATTGTATAAACGCTGCGGCGACGCCGCAGCGTTTAAATAATTTTAATACGATTGATTATAATACTCTCGACAGCGCGCAGGCGAGCGAACCGGGACCGATGTGGCAGGATACGCTGAGGGACAGGGGGTCGATAAATTTTACGGGAACGTTCCGGAAAGTTGCCTGCAATTCTTCTGCAAACAGCTTTGCTTCCGCTTCGTTGGCAGTGTGAGCAACGGAAATCTGCATTTCTCCGTTTGCGGCGTATTCGGTAAAGCGGTTTTTTAAATCGCTGTCCAGAGCCGCAATCATCACTTCCTTAGCTTTGCGCACCGTTTTTACCTTTTTAAACGCGTCAAGCTTTTCGCCCTGAATTTGCAGCACGGGACGAATGCCCAAAAGGGTGCCGATCAGCGCCGCGGCGGGGGTGAGCCTGCCGCCTTTTTTCAGATATTTCAGCGTATCGAGGGCGATGTAAATACTGCTGTCGAACTTGGTTTTCAGCAGAATTTCTTTAATTTCAGCCGCGCTCTTTCCTTCGTTTGCAAGCTTTAACGCATCGTACACGCTCTGCTTTTGCGTGATCGAAATACGCTGGTTGTCCACGACCTGAACTCTTCCGCCGTAGTTCTTGGCAAGCGCTTCCGCCGTGTGGCAGGACTCCGAAAGTCCGCTTGACATGGGGATATGTACGAGTTCGCTGTCGTCCGTCAAAAGCTTGTTCCAAAACTCTGTAACGTTGCCGATTGCGGGTTGGGAAGTCAACACGTTAGCGTTGCTTTTCAAATGCTCGTAAAACTCCGCTTGCGTCAGGTTGATGTCTTCGAAATACTCTTCACCATCGATCAAAAAGGGCATCGGAAGCACAAAAATTCCCAGTTTTTCCGCTTCCTTTTGGGTGATGCCGCTGTTCGAATCGGTAACGATTTTTACCTTCGTCATCTTTTTTCTCCGATATTTAATTTTTTTCCTATTATATCGGATTTAAAAATTTTTGTCAATTGTTTTATACTAATTTCTTGCGTAATAGCGGGCGCGGACGAGGCATACAATAAAACATGAATTTTCTTTTTCGGCATCGTGTTGCGCTCGGGGTTGCGTGCGTCGTGCTTGCGATTGCGGCTACTTTCGGGATTTGTATTTTTGCCCTTACAACGGTTGCGGCGGAAAATCTGCGCCTCACCGTCGTTATCGACGCGGGGCACGGAGGAATCGACGGCGGCGTCTGCGGAATCGAATCGAACGTTAAGGAGAGCGACATCAACCTCGATATTGCGCGCCGTCTGCAAAAACGCTTTGAGGAGGCTGGCTTTTCCGTGGTGCAGACGCGCGAGACGGAGGCGGGACTTTACGGCGCGGCAACGGCAGGTTATAAAAAGCGCGACATGAAGGCGCGTGCGGATATTATCCGCCGCAGCCAGCCCGCGCTTGTAATTTCCGTGCATCAAAACTTTTTTTCGCTTCGTTCGCGGCGCGGGGCACAAGTGTTCTTTCGGGAAACAAACGAAAAGTCTGTTACGCTTGCCTGCCGTATCCAAGCCGAACTGAACGCTATGCCGGAGTGCGTAAAACAATCCGATCCGCTGAAAGGCGATTATTATATTTTAAACTGCAACGATTTTCCGTCCGTTATCGTGGAGTGCGGGTTCTTGTCCAACCCCGAGGACGAAGCGTTGCTCTTAACGGGAGAATACCGCGAAAAAATCGTGTCTGCCATTGCGGCGGGTGCGCTTAGTTATCTATCGTCGGCTACGAACGGTTGACTTATGTTTCGGCGCATGGTATAATGTGCACATGGGCATTTACAGTCATCAACGGAAATTTACCGTCCGTTATTCCGACGTGGATTCGGCGGACGAACTGAAACCGTCTGCGATTCTTTCGTTTGCGCAGGAGGTCGCGGGAACAAGCGCGGACGAGCTCGGGTTCGGCTACCAAGACATTATTCCTTTCGGATACGGATTTTTGATCGTCGCAACCTATTGCGAAATGAAAACGCCCGCGCATCCCACGGATGTGGTTTATGTCGAAACATGGCCTTTGCCGCCCCGACACGTTCTGTTCGAGCGCGATTATCGCCTGACGAACGATGCGGGTGAGGAGGTTGCTGCACTGGCGTCCCGTTGGTGTCTTGTCGATTTGAAGAACGGGGCGTTGCTTCTGCCAACGGTTTTGAAGGCGCACGAGACCTGCCCTTATCGAAACGAACAGAGCACGTCGCCCGTATGGAAAATCAGAAAGCTCGGGGAGGAAGGCAGGGAGGTCTACCGCCTTACGGCGAAAGCGAATCATTTCGATCATTTTCATCACGTCAATAATGCTAAGTATGCCGATTTCTTTTTAGATTGTTTTACGGAAGAAGAACTGTTGAAGAACCGCATCAAATCCTTTCGGATCACCTATTCAAAGCAGGTGAAAGAGGGGGAGGAAATGGTGTTTTACCGCTCCGATTCCGAGGGGGAAACGATCATCGAATTGCGAGTCGGCGGCATCGTAACCACGCAGTTTGCCGTAACGTTCGAAGCAAGGGGGAACCAATGAAAGAAGGTGTCGTAAAGTACGTAAAAATTATCAAGCGGCTGTTTATTGCATTCAGCATCGTCGTGCTTCCCGCGCTGATGGTATCGCTCGTGTTCGCGTTTTCCAAAGTGTTCGCATTCTACTTTATTGCGCCCGCGTTATTTCTTTTATGGGTTGTCGTATACGGGCTTTACGCCATGTACGTGTCGATGGGGACGGTGCTCGGCGTGGAAATTGCGGGCGGGACCGTGAATCTGAAAACAAAACGAAAAACGTTTAGCTACGATCTTGACGGCGGGTGCGTCGATATCAAAGTCAGGAAAAATTCGTTCGTCGGAACTTTCCGCACCGAAAGTTCTCAGGACAAGTTTATTTTCCATCGCCGAGTGTTCTTTTCAAAGTATTCCCAAGAGCAATTTACGGTAGACGACGTCCGTCGGTTTTATCCTTCAATCGATGACATCATGTCGAGATAATTCATACAATTATACATTATTTATGAATAAAACATGGACAAACAAAGAATAAATGTGAAAAAATATACATTTTTCATAAAATATTTTCCGGGAGGGCACGCAAACGCTTGACGCGCGCTCTTTTTATTTATATAATATAACGGAAAGAAAGGAGAAGAAGAAAATGGAAAAAATCAAAAAAGTTGTTTTGGCTTATTCGGGCGGGCTTGATACGTCGATTATTATCCCTTGGCTGAAAGAGAATTACGACAACTGCGAAGTGATTGCGGTTTCGGGCGACGTGGGACAGGGGACGGAGCTCGACGGGCTGGAAGAGAAGGCGAAAAAGACGGGGGCGAGCAAGCTCTACGTGCTCGATTTAAAAAAGGAATTTGTCGAGGACTACATTTTTCCCACCATCCAGGCGGGGGCAAAGTACGAGGACTGCTACCTACTCGGCACGAGCTTTGCACGTCCCGTAATCGCAAAGGGCATTGTGGATATAGCCAAGAAAGAGGGTGCGGACGCCATCTGCCACGGCTGCACGGGAAAGGGAAACGATCAGGTTCGTTTCGAGCTTGCCATCAAAGCGTTTGCTCCCGATATGAAAATTATCGCGCCTTGGCGTATTTGGAATATCAAGAGCCGCGAAGAGGAAATCGAGTATGCGGAGGCGCACGAGATTCCTTTGAAAATCAACCGCGAAACCAACTATTCCAAGGACAAGAACCTGTGGCATCTGTCGCACGAGGGACTTGATTTGGAAGATCCCGCAAATGAACCGCAGTACGATAAAGAGGGCTTCCTCGAACTCGGCGTATCGCCCATGAAGGCGCCCGACAAGCCCGCGTACGTAACGATCCATTTTGAAAAGGGGATTCCCACCATGCTTGACGGAAAAAAGGTCGGCGCGGTGGAAATGGTGGAAAAACTGAACAAGATCGGCGGAGAGAACGGCGTCGGACTTGTGGACATGGTGGAAAATCGTCTCGTCGGCATGAAGTCGCGCGGCGTGTACGAAACCCCCGGCGGCACGATTCTGTACGAGGCGCACCGCCTGCTCGAAATGCTTTGCCTCGATAAGGCTACACAGCACTATAAGCAACTCGTTGCGGTAAAGTTCGGTGAAATCGTGTACGACGGACAGTGGTTCACGCCTCTTCGCGAAGCGCTTTCCGCATTTGTGTCCAAAACGCAGGAGACGGTTACGGGCGACGTGAAACTTCGCATTTATAAGGGAAATATTACGAACGCGGGCATGACTTCTCCCTATTCGCTTTACAGCGAGAATATTGCAACGTTTGACGACGATGGTGGCGCTTATTCGCAAAAGGACTCGGAAGGCTTTATCAATCTTTTCGGGCTTCCTATCAAGGTGAAGGCGCTGCTCGAACAGAAAAAACTGAAATAATATGATTAAGGTTTTTATTGACGGAAAAGCGGGCACGACAGGGCTGAGAATTTACGAACGACTGGAAAAGCGGGACGACGTTACTGTCGTCTCGCTTTCGGAGCAATTGAGAAAGGATGCGGCGGCTCGACGAGAGGCGATGAACGGCGCGGACGTCGTATTCTTGTGCCTCCCCGACGACGCCGCCCGCGAAGCGGTAACGCTGCTTACGAATCCCAAAACCGTTTTGATCGACGCTTCCACGGCGCACCGCACTGCGGACGAGTGGGCGTACGGTTTTCCCGAGTTGTCGAAGGTACATCGGGAAAAGATCCGCAACTCCAAGCGGATTGCAAATCCGGGGTGTTATGCCAGCGGGTTTATTGCTCTCGTCTATCCGTTAACGGCGGCGGGAATCGTTCCTTGCGACTATCCGTTTGTTTGCCATGCGGTCAGCGGATATTCGGGCGGCGGGAAGAAGGCGATTGAAGATTACACGGCGTGCGATCGGGACAAAGCGCTGGAATCGCCCCGTCTTTACGCTTTAACGCTCGAGCACAAGCACTTGCCCGAAATGATGAAGGAGTGTTCGCTGACGCAAAAACCGATCTTTAATCCGTACATCTGTGATTTTGAATGCGGCATGAGTGTCAACGTCCCGTTGTTCGCTTCACTGTGCAAAGGAAAAATCAGCAAAGAAGGATTGAAGGATCTGTATCGGGAACATTACCGCGGTAGCCATTTTGTTGGGGTTGCCGAAGAGGAGAGCGGGTTTCTGGCGGCGAACGCGTTGAACGGGACGAACCGTCTGCAAATTTTCGTCAACGGCGGCGACGAAAGGATGATTTTAACGGCGCGGCTCGATAATCTCGGAAAAGGCGCTTCCGGAGCGGCAATTCAGAACATGAATATCGCTCTGGGACTTGACGAGCGGCTTGGATTGTGATATAATACATCGGATAGAGTGAAAAAGATGATTAGTAAAATCGAAGGGGGCGTCTGCGCGCCCAAGGGATTCCGTGCGAATGGCGTGCACTGTGGGATCCGCAAAAATAAAATCAAGAAGGATTTAGCGCTGATCGTGGCGGACACACCCTGCGCCGTGGCGTGCGCGTATACGACGAACCTCGTGAAGGGGGCGCCTATTCTCGTAACCAAAGAACATGTTGCGAACGGCTGCGCGCAGGCGGTGATCGTTAACAGCGGCAACGCGAACACCTGCAACGCCGACGGCGTGGAGATTGCGAATGCGATGTGCGCGCTCGTTGAAAAGCATACGGGAATTCCGGCAAAGGACGTTGTTATAGCAAGTACGGGCGTGATCGGTCAGCCGCTTTCCGTCGAACCCGTTGCGGGCGGGATGACGGGGCTTTGCGCAGGTCTCGGATATTCTGCGGAAAACAGTTCGGCGGCGGCGGAAGCAATTATGACGACGGATACCGTAAAGAAGGAAACAGCGTATTCCTTTAAAATTGGCGGTGTCGAATGCAGAATCGGTGCCATCTGCAAGGGCGTCGGAATGATTTGCCCGAATATGGCAACGCTTTTGATGTTTGTAACGACGGACGTTGCGATTTCCTCCGAAATGTTGCAAAAAGCAGTTTCTTCGGAGGTTAAGGACAGCATGAATATGCTTTCCGTCGACAGGGATACTTCCACGAACGACACTTTCTGCGTTATGGCAAGCGGGTTTGCGGGAAATAAGGAAATTACGGGCGACTGCGTTGCTTTTCGCACCTTTAAAAAGGCGCTACATACGGTAACGGTGGAGCTTTGCAGAATGCTTGCCCGCGACGGCGAAGGCGCAACAAAGCTGATTGAATGTAAGGTTACGGGCGCGTCCTCAAAAAAGAATGCGCGGATTGCGGCAAAGTCGGTCGTCAATTCCACCTTGTTAAAGGCGGCGATGTTCGGCGCAGACGCCAACTGGGGCAGGGCGCTGTGCGCGCTTGGTTATTCTGGCGCGGAGTTCGATCCCAACGAGGTGGACGTGGTGTTCCGTTCGGAAAAGGGCGTGCTCCCCGTTTGCAAGTGCGGACAGGGCATTCCGTTTTCGGAGGACTTTGCAAAAATCGTGCTTTCCGAGAGCGAAATCAATATCGACGTAACGCTTGGTAGCGGCAGGTATCAGGCTACGGCGTGGGGGTGCGACCTCACTTACGACTACGTAAAAATAAACGGAGATTACAGAACGTGATCGGCAAGGAAAAACAGGCGGAGTTTCTTTTGGAGGCGATGCCGTACATCAAAAAATACCATAATAAAATCCTCGTTATCAAGTACGGCGGCAATGCGATGATCGACGAAGAGATGAAGCGTTCCGTCATGCGCGACTTAACGTATTTGTGCTCCGTCGGAATCCAAGTCGTGCTTGTACACGGCGGCGGACCCGAGATTTCGGAAACGATGAACCGCATGGGTATCGAGTCGAAGTTTATCGGCGGTCTGCGCTATACCGATGCGGAGACGGCGGAAGTCGTGCGTATGGTGCTTGCGGGCAAAATCAATAAGACGCTTGTGCACATGCTGGGCTCGCTCGGCGCGCGCGCAGTCGGGCTCTGCGGAATCGACGGGGGAATGTTGCGGTGCGAAAAGGAGAGCGAAGAGCTCGGTTACGTCGGGAAAATCGTCGGCGTCGATACCGATTTGATCGTAAATTCGCTCGACAACGGGTATATTCCGGTCATTTCTTCCGTAGGCTACGACGACGAGGGGCATATTTATAACGTGAATGCCGACAGCGCGGCTTCCGCGATCGCGGGTGCGTTAAAGGCGGAGAGCCTTATTCTTATGACGGACATTCGCGGACTGTTGAAGGATAAGGACGACGAGAACAGTCTGATTAAAAGGGTGTTCGTTTCGGACATTCCCTCGCTTGCCAAGGACGGTATTATTTCCGGGGGGATGATTCCCAAAGTCAATTGCTGCAAAGAGGCAATCCGTCGGGGCGTGAACCGCGTATTTATTACCGACGGCAGAGTGAAACATTCCATCCTTCTCGAATTGCTTTCGGATGAGGGATTGGGAACCATGTTTGTAAAAGGCGACTGATAGGTTTTATCAGTCCTTTTTTCAGAAAACGGAGATTTAATTATGAACTTTCAAGAAATAAAACGACTTGACGAAAAATATTATGCGGAAACGTTTTCCCGCTTCCCCGTCGCGTTTGTCGGCGGCAAGGGGGCGACGCTTGTCGACACCGAGGGTAAGGAATATGTAGACTTCGGCGCCGGAATCGCCGTGAATATCTTCGGGGTAAACGACGAGGAATGGAAACAGGCGGTCATTACGCAACTGAACGGGGTGCAGCATTTAAGCAATTTGTACTACTGCGAGTCGCAGGCAAAGCTTGCGGAACTGCTCTGTAAAAAGACGGGTGCCAAGCGCGTGTTCTTCGGCAATTCGGGCGCGGAGGCGAACGAGTGCGCCATGAAGGCGGCACGCAAATATTCGTACGACAAGTACGGAGAGGGACGTTATAAAATTATTGCCCTCAATAACAGCTTTCACGGAAGAACGCTGTTTACGCTTTCTGCAACGGGGCAGGATATCTTCCATCAATACTATATGCCTTTCGTTGCGGGCGTGGAGTGCGTCGATGCGAACATGAAGAGCGTTACGGACGCAGCGGCGGACGGCACGGCTTGCGCGGTGATGATAGAGTGCGTTCAGGGGGAAAGCGGCGTAACCGTTTTAGACGCCGAATTCTTGCAGATGCTCGGCAAGTTCTGCTCGGAGCGCGATATTCTGCTAATCGTCGACGAGGTGCAGACGGGCTACGGTCGGACGGGAAAAATGTTTTCTTACGAGCATTTCGGCATTTCACCCGATATTGTAACCGTCGCCAAGGGCATTGCGGGCGGACTTCCGCTCGGAGCTTGTCTGTTTTATAAAAAGACGGAACGCGTCTTTTCGGCGGGCGATCACGGGTCCACGTTCGGGGGCAACCCTGTTTGCTGCGCGGCGGGGGTAAACGTCATCGAACGGCTGACGGACGAATTTATGCTCGAAGTGCAGGGCAAGGCAGAGTATCTCAGGGCTAAGCTGAGAATTATCGACGGCGTAAATGCCGTAACCGGCTTGGGAATGATGATTGGCTTAGATATTGATAAAAACGTAAAAGAGGTGGCGGCGGCTTGTTTAAAAAAGGGTTTGCTTGTGCTGACGGCGCATAAGCGCTTGCGCCTGCTTCCGCCGCTCACGATTACCAAGACGGAAATGGACGAAGGATTAACGATATTAAGAGAGGTATTAAACGCATGAAACACTTATTAAAGCTCGGCGACTTATCGCGGGAAGAAATTCTTTCTATTCTCAATCTTGCCGATCAGCTCAAATATGAGCGCAAGAACGGAATCTGCAATGAGTACTTAAAGGGGAAAAAGCTCGGCATGATTTTCCAGAAATCGTCCACGCGCACGCGCGTGTCGTTCGAGGTGGGTATGTACGAGTTGGGCGGCTACGCGCTCTTTTTGTCTAACCGTGATCTGCAAATTGGGCGCGGGGAGCCCGTGGAGGATACCGCGCGGGTGCTTTCGCGCTATCTCGACGGCATTATGATCCGTACGTTCGAGCAAAAAGAAGTGGAGGATCTGGCGAAGTACGGAACCATTCCCGTAATCAACGGGCTTACCGACTATTGCCACCCTTGTCAGGTGCTTGCCGACCTTATGACGATCCGCGAGCGTAAGGGCTCGTTTAAGGGATTGAAGATGACTTTCGTCGGCGACGGCAACAATATGGCAAACTCCTTGATGGTGGGCGCAATCAAGACGGGCATGAAGTTTGCGATTGCCTGTCCCAAGGGATACGAGCCCGATGCGGAGCTTATAAAGTGGGCGAAGGCGAACGGAGAGTTCGAAATGACGGCAGACGTTGCGGCGGCGGCAAAGGATGCGGACGTGCTGTATACCGATGTCTGGGCGTCGATGGGACAGGAAGAGGAAAAGGCGAAACGGGAAAAGGCGTTTGCGGGCTTTCAGATTAATGCGAGCATTATGAAAGCCGCAAACAAGGACGCTATGATTTTGCACTGCTTGCCCGCGCACCGCGGAGAAGAGATTACGGCAGACGTTTTCGAAGCGCACGCCGACGAAATCTTCGACGAGGCGGAAAACAGACTCCACGCGCAAAAGGCAGTCATGTGCAAAGTGATGCGGTAGGCTAAAACCGCTAAAGCGCGGAATCAATTAAACGGAAAAAATCACTTCGGGAGACGTGCATGGATAAAAAAATTTACGTTACTTTGGAGAACGGCAAGACGTTCGAGGGGTATGCCTTCGGCGCGGAGAAGGAAGTCATCGGCGAGCTCGTATTCACTACGGGGATGACGGGTTACATTGAAACGCTGACCGATCCCAGCTACTACGGACAAATCGTTGTGCAGACCTTTCCTTTGATCGGGAATTACGGCATGATTACCGCCGACAGGGAAAGCACGAAATCGTACGTTACCGCCTATATCGTGCGGGAGAAGTGCGACGAGCCGTCGAATTTCCGTTCGGAAGGAACGTTGGAAGCGTATCTGAAAGAACAGGGGATTCCCGCAGTGTACGGTGTGGATACGCGCGAACTCACGCGGACGGTGCGCGAAGCGGGCGTGATGAACGCCGCAATCAGTTTTAAACCGTTTCGGGACGTCGCCGCACTGAAAAATTATAAAATCAGAAACGCTGTCAAAGCAGTAAGCTCCAAGGAATGCGTGGAAAAGGGCAGCGGGGCGCTTACCGTCGTTATGTACGATTTCGGTGCAAAGGCAAATATCGAGCGCGAGCTCTTAAATCGCGGCTGTCGCGTGATTTGCGTTCCATCAGACTTCCCTGCCGAAGATGCGTTAAAGCTCAACCCTGACGGGATTATGCTTACCAACGGACCGGGGGATCCCGCCGAGAACGTGGAAATTATCGAAAACATTAAAAAGCTTGCGGGAAAGAAGCCGATTTTCGGAATTTGCCTCGGACATCAGCTGCTTGCGCTTGCTATGGGCGGTGAAACAAGAAAAATGAAGTATGGGCACCGCGGCGCCAACCAGCCCGTAAAACAGCTTTCTACAGGGCGCATCTTCATTACGAGCCAAAACCACGGCTACGAGGTTGTCGGCACGTCGGTAAAGTGCGGTAACGTCAGCTTTGTCAACGCCAACGACGGAACGTGCGAAGGGATTGATTATCCCGATCATAATGCGTTTACCCTGCAATTCCATCCGGAAGCGTGCGCGGGTCCGCACGACGCAAACACACAGTTCGACGATTTTATTGCCCGTATGAGGAAGGAGAGATAATATGCCTAAGAGAAGCGACATCAAAAAAGTACTCGTCATCGGATCGGGACCCATCGTCATCGGACAAGCCGCAGAGTTCGACTACGCAGGCGCGCAGGCGTGCCGAGTGTTAAAGGACGCAGGCGTTAACGTCGTGCTCTGTAATTCCAACCCCGCCACGATCATGACGGATAAAATGCTTGCCGACGAAATTTATCTGGAACCGCTTACGGAGGATAGCTTAAAGCGCATTATTATTAAGGAGCGCCCCGATTCGTTGCTTGCCTCTCTCGGCGGTCAAACGGGTCTTACTATGGGGTGCAAGCTCGCGAAATCAGGCTTCCTCGATGAATGGGGGGTAAAACTTATCGGCACCAAACTTGATGCGATCGATAGGGCGGAAGATAGAGAGCTCTTTAAGGAAACAATGGAGAAGATCTATCAGCCTGTCGTTCCAAGCGATATTGCTTATACCGTAGACGAATGCGTAGCGATTGCCGAAAAACTCGGTTATCCCGTAATCGTGCGTCCCGCGTTCACGCTCGGCGGCGCGGGTGGGGGTGTCGCGCGTGACGAAGAAGAGCTTCGCCTGATTTCGCACAACGGCTTAATGCTGTCTCCGATTACGCAGGTGTTGATCGAAAAATATATCGGCGGGTGGAAGGAAATCGAATTTGAAGTATTGCGCGACAGCGCGGGCAACGTGCTGACCGTCTGCTCTATGGAGAATTTCGATCCTGTCGGCGTACACACGGGTGATTCCATCGTGCTTGCGCCCGCGGTTACGCTTTCGGATAAAGAATATCAAATGCTGCGCACGGCTGCGCTTGACATCATTTCCGAGCTTGGGATCGAAGGCGGTTGCAACTGTCAGTTTGCGCTTCATCCCGACAGCTTCGAATACGCGGTCATCGAGGTCAACCCGAGAGTGTCGCGTTCTTCCGCGCTTGCAAGTAAGGCGACAGGCTACCCGATTGCAAAGGTTACCACGAAAATCGCGCTCGGCTATACGCTCGATGAAATCAAAAACGATGTTACGGGAAAAACCTACGCTTGCTTTGAACCTACGATTGACTACGTCGTCGTGAAACTGCCCAAATGGCCCTTCGATAAATTTCTGTACGCGAAGCGCGAGCTCGGTTCACGCATGAAGGCAACAGGGGAGGTTATGGCAATCGGTACGTCCTTCGAGCAGGCAATCATGAAGGCGGTGCGCGGCGCGGAAATTTCTCTTTCTACACTGAACAGTCCCAAGTTTACGGGCATGAGCGCGGACGATTTGAGCACGGAATTATATAAGACGACGGATGAAAGGCTGTTTGCCGTATTTGCTGCACTCCATGCGGGCATATCCGTTGATGAAATCTTCGATATCACTAAAATCGACCGTTGGTTTTTGAATAAACTGAAACATCTTGCCGATTTCGAGGATGAAATTAAGGGGACAAAACTGACAAAGTCCGACTATCTCAAGGGCAAGCGCTACGGTTATACCGATAAAGATTTGCAAGCGTTCAGCGGCAACCCGCTGCCTGCGCACCGCCGTGCTGTATTTAAAATGGTGGATACCTGTGCGGCGGAATTTTCGGCAAAAACCCCTTACTTCTATTCGACCTACGACGACGAGGCGAACGACGAGGCAAAGCCCTTCGTCGGTAAGAACGGCAAGAAACGTATTATCGTAATCGGCTCAGGTCCTATCAGAATCGGGCAGGGAATTGAATTTGACTATTCGTCCGTGCACTGTGTCTGGACACTGAAAGAGCTTGGCTACGAGGTCGTCATCATTAACAATAATCCCGAAACGGTATCCACCGACTTTGATACTGCGGACAGACTGTATTTTGAATCGCTGACACCCGAAGACGTACAGAACGTTATCGACGTGGAAAAGCCGTACGGCGTCGTGATCACCTTCGGCGGACAGACGGCAATCAAACTCTGCGGATACCTTGCAAAGAAGGGCGTGCGTATTTTGGGTACGAGTGCTGACAGCGTGGATATGGCGGAGGACAGAGAACGTTTCGACGAACTCTTGGAAAAGTTCGGGATCGCCCGTCCCAAGGGGCTTACCGTAATGACGAAAGGGGAAGCGATCGATGCCGCGGAAAAGCTCGGCTATCCCGTGCTGCTGCGTCCTTCCTACGTCATCGGCGGACAGAACATGACGATTGCCTTTACCGAAAATGATATTTCGCGGTATATGGACGTCATTCTTGCCCAGCATATCGAAAATCCCGTACTGTGCGATAAGTATTTAATGGGCAGTGAGTTGGAAGTGGATGCTATCTGCGACGGTACGGACGTTCTCATTCCTGGTATCATGCAGCATATTGAGCGCGCAGGCGTACACTCCGGAGATTCGATTGCGGTGTATCCGCCTTATCATGTCAGCGATGCTATGCTGAAAAAGATTGTGGACGTATCCACGCAGCTGGCGCTGTCGTTGGGGACGAAGGGGCTTATTAATATTCAGTATCTGATTTACAATAATACTCTTTACGTTATCGAAGTGAATCCGCGCGCGTCGCGTACCATTCCGTACATTTCCAAGGTAACGGGCGTGCCGATGGTGGAGCTTGCGACCAAGATCATGGCAGGGGCAAAGCTGAAAAAGCTCGGATTCGGTACGGGACTCTATCCGAATTCTCCGTACGTTGCGGTAAAAGTTCCCGTGTTCAGCTTCGAAAAACTGAACGACGTAAACTCGCAGTTGGGACCTGAAATGAAATCAACGGGCGAGGTGCTCGGTATCGGTAAAACGTTCGAGGAAGCGCTCTTCAAAGGACTTGTTTCCGCCGGATTTAAAATGTGTCATCCGACCAAAGAAAAGCCCGTCGGCGTATACTTTACCGTCAACGATCAAGATAAATTCGAAATCGTGTCGATCGCCAAGAAGTTTGCCGATTTGGGTTGCAATCTGTACGCTACAGCGGGCACGGCAAAGGTGATTTCCGATTTGGGTATCGACGTTACCGTCGTCGAGCGGTTGAAGGCGACGAAACAGGTCTGCAAGCTCATGGACGAGGGAAAAATCGACTATATTATTTATACGGGAAAAACGGACGTCGATTCGATTGCGGATTATATAGAATTGCATCACCACGCAATTTTGCTTGGCATTACGGTGCTTACGTCGCTGGATACGGCAAATGCGCTCTGCGATATTATCGCAAGCAAGTTTACGGAATACAATACCGAACTTGTGGATATCAATAATCTGAGAACAAAAAAGCTTGAACTGAACTTTGTTAAAATGCAGACGTGCGGTAACGACTATATCTACTTTGAGGATATGGACGGGCGTATTACCTGTCCGGAATCGCTTGCCATCAACTTTGTCGACCGTCATTACGGTATCGGCGGCGACGGAATCGTCCTGATCGAGAAATCGGAAATTGCCGACGCCAGAATGCGCATCTTCAACCGGGACGGCTCGGAGGGCTTGATTGCGGGCAATGCTATTCGCTGTGTTGCAAAGTATTTGTATGAAAAAGGAATTGTCAAGTCCGAGCGTATGACAATCGAAACGATGAGCGGTATAAAGAACGTTACCGTCTCCTCTTTCTGCGGCGTGGTAACTTCGGCAAGCGTCGATTTGGGTAAGGCGGTGCTCGCGGGCGATAAAATTCCTTCCGTTTGGACGGGAGATAGAATCGTTGGGCAGCCGATGGAAATCGACGGAAAGGAATATCGGGTAACGCTCGTTAATCTGGGCAATCCGCACTGCGTCGTCTTTGCGGAAAAGGTCGATTCCGTTCCGGTGGAGGAGCTTGGACGGAAGATTGAAAACAGCAAGTATTTTCCGCAGCGCACCAACGTGGAGTTCGTTCGTGTCGTAAACGAATCTACGATAAAAATGCGCGTTTGGGAACGCGGTAACGGTGAAACTTGGTCGTGCGGAACGGGTGCGGCGGCTGCGGCGGTCGCGTGTGTGCTGGGCGGATACTGCAAGCAGGATACGGATATCACCGTGAAGTTGAAGGGCGGAGATTTAATCGTTCGTTACCACGGCGACGGCAGCGTTACGCTTACGGGCAACGTTGAAAAAATTTACGAGGGCAAGGTGGAGTTCTGATGGCGAGAGATGCGCTTTATGAGGAGAGCGCGCTGTGCGCTCGAGCCCAAAAGGAAGAAAAATGGTATTTGGCATTTCAGATCATTGCCATCATCTTTTCCGTGGTTTCCGTATTGGACGCTTTCTTTTGCTTCATCAGTTTGCCCGCAGTCATTCACCAGTACCGCACGGAGGGTGAGGAACAGTTAACGACTTTTGGGTTTGCCGTAAATCTTATCCTGATGTTTGGTATGCTTGCATCGTTCGTTCTCTGCGCGTTTCTGTTTTTTCGGTTCCGAAAACGCTTTAACGTGAGCTACGACTATCTCTTCGTTGAGGACGAGTTGCGGGTTACCAAGGTATTTAACGGAAGAAAGCGCAAACATCTCGTTACGATGAAGGCGGATTCCGTATTGCAGATCGGATATTACGAGAAGCCGTCGTTCGATCGTCTTGCGGCGGGTCTGAACGGAAAAAAAACGAAATTTTTAACTTCGAACCGAGAGCCTGTGGGAGATAAGGAGTTTATCTATATCCTCCACAGTGCTTCGGGCATTAAGACGCTGTATGTTATCGAGTGTCGTAGGATGATGCTCGAATACGTGGTACGCGGCTTTGGCAGAACGAAATTTGAACGGGAATGATATATCTGGACAACGCCGCTACGACGCGTCCGAACGAGCAAGCGGTTTTGCGGGCGTCGGAGGCGGTTTCCTCGATTTGGTATAATCCGTCTGCGCTCTATGAAGGCGGAGGCTTGGCGCGAAAGACGATAGATTCGGCAAGAGAGAAGCTGCTGCTTTTTGCGGCGGATTCTTCGGCATTCGAACTGATTTTTACCTCTTGCGGAACGGAGGCGGACAATCAGGCTATTTTCGGTGCGGCAAAGCGCGGAAACTTTGTAACGACTGCGGGGGAACACGCAGCAGTTTACGCTTGTGCGCAGGAATTGAAAAACAGAGGCGTAGAGGTGCGCTATGCGCCTTTGCGCTCGGACGGGAGCGTTGATTGCGAAGCGCTTTTAAACTTAGTGGACGGAAACACCTCACTCGTGTCCGTCATTCACGTTAACAACGAAACGGGTGCAATAAATCCCGTGGCGGAGCTGGCGGCGCGCATAAAGCAAATCAATCCGCGTACCGTATTTCACAGCGATGGAGTGCAGGCGTTCGGAAAGATTCCCGTGCGTTTGACGAAACATATTGATTTGTACTCGGTAAGCGCGCATAAAATCGGAGGATTGAAAGGGGTGGGCGCGCTTATAAAGCGAAGATCGCTTTCGCTGTCGCCCTATCTTTACGGCGGCGGGCAAGAGGGTGGAAAGCGGAGCGGGACGGAAAACGTACTTGGAATCCTTGCATTTTCTTACTCGGCAGATAGTGCTTTTCACGCTTTGGAAGAGAACGCAAAAAGAGTTTCTTTTCTTAGGGAAAAACTTTGGAATTCTTTGGACAAAAATATTTTCTTCCGTCTTTCGTCCGTAAGCGGTACGCCGTATATTTTAAGCGTTTCGGCAAGCGGGCTGAAGGGAGAAGTGTTGCAGAGAATGCTTTCCGACAAGGGCGTATATGTCGGAACGGGCAGTGCCTGTTCGTCGAAACGCCCGCATAGTCGGGTGATGGAAGCTTGTGGACATAAGAAAGAACTGTTGGAGGGGGTTCTGCGTTTGAGCTTTTCCGCTGAAACGACGGAAGAGGAGATTGTGGAGGCGGCTAGAATTATCAACAACGTTGCCTCGCGTTTGCAAGGGAGATTGAAATGACGGAAAAAGTAGTGATTATCCGCTATGCGGAAATTCATTTAAAGGGAAAGAACCGCGGTTTTTTTGAGCGCGTTTTTACCGTGAATTTAGAGCGTTCATTAAAGGGACTGCGCCATGAACTGCGCCGCACGAGCGGGCGGTATCTCGTCGAGAATTTCGATGAGGCGCGCGTCGACGAGATTTGCGAACGGATCCACAATGTGTTCGGCGTACATTCTTATTCCGTCGGGATAAAGACAGAGGACACGATCGACGCGATTTACGCCGCAGCGGAGAGCGTTGCACCGACGATTGGAACGTTTAAGGTGGAATCGCACCGCGCCGACAAGCGTTATCCGATGACATCCATGCAAATTAATGCGGAAATTGGCGGACGGCTGTTGAGTAAATTTCAAGAGTTGAAGGTCGACGTGCATCACCCTGATGCTTTCGTCTATATCGACGTTCGAGAAAACGGCTCTGCGCTTGTATTTGGTGAGTTTTGCAAGGGGCGGGGCGGTATGCCCGTCGGAACGGCGGGGAAAGGGCTTTTGCTTATTTCCGGTGGGATCGATTCGCCTGTAGCGGGCTATATGATGGCGAAGCGCGGTATGACCGTCGAGTATTTGCATTTCCATTCTTACCCCTACACGAACGGGCTCGCCAAGGAAAAGGTCGTCCGTCTTGCCAAGACGCTGTCCCGCTTTACGGGAATGCACCGTTTAAATACGGTAAGCGTTACTCAAATACAGGAAGAGATTCACTCGAAGTGCGCAGCGGAATACAACGTAACGCTCCTGCGCCGCTTCATGTTCCGCATTGCCGAGCGTTTCGCTCAAAAAGGGGGGCTGCAATGTCTTATTACGGGGGAAAGCCTCGGACAAGTGGCAAGTCAGACCATCGAAGGTATGACCTCGTCGAATACCGTTGTTACGCTTCCCGTCCTCCGTCCGCTCGTGGGTTTCGATAAAGACGAGATTATCGAGCGTTCGCGCGACGTCGGCACGTACGATATTTCGGTGGAGCCGTACGAGGATTGCTGCACGGTTTTCCTTCCCGAATTTCCCGCAATCAAACCCAAACTGAAAGACCTTGAAGAGGAAGAGAAGAAACTTGATGTTGAAGGTCTCGTTGAAAAGGCGTTGAGCGAAAGAGAAGTCATCGAGTTTTAATCGTTCCACCAATCGGCGGGTGGTGTCTTTTGCGTTTGGATATGCACGGAAGGAAGTGGAACGGGTTCACCTGCCCGTCCCTGATATACGGGCGTTACTGAATATTCGTAGGTTTGCCCGTCGACGACGGTATTATCGTAAATAGTTTTCTGGTATTTTCCTTCATAAATAATAACGGATTTTCCGTTATTATTTCTTTTTATAATATAATCATAGTACTCTGTCTGACATAATTCTATGCAAACCGAGCCATTTTTGACGAAAATGGACGGTTTTTTGATCGTTGGGATGGAAAATCGGGTGCTTTGTGCCATCGGCGGCGCGCTCTTGCGAAAATATTCCGTCAGCTCCGTAATGGGCGGAGCGGCGGGATCGGCGCGCAGTAAAGCGTGATTGGTTTCGTATTCCTCCTTGTCGAATGCGATTTTTTCGACTCCTTCGGAAACGGGAAATGTGGCGGGTTCGTGAGCTTGATAGAGATAGCGGTTGATTTCAAGCGCGATTCCTGCGGGCAACTTTCCGCCCGTCGTCTCTACGGGCGAATTGTCCCGATTCCCGAGCCATACGGCTACGGTATCCTCCGTCGTATAGGAGACGGTGTACGCATCGGTATTGCCTGCGGCGTTTGCTCCAGTGCCTGTCTTGGCGGCGATGTCAAAGGGGAGAGAACGGAGTTTTTTTGCCGTTCCTTCGTTGACCGCGCTCTTCAACATGTCGGTTATTAGAAATGCGACGTCCTCCGAGAAGACCTGCTTGATGCTCGCTTTGTGTTCGAACAGCGTTTTACCGTCTTTCGTTTCGATGCGCCGAATGGTGCGGGCGGGGGAGAAGTTTCCCTGATTTGCAAAGGTTGCGTAGGCGTCTGCAAGCGCCGAGAGGGTGTATCCCTCCCTCATGCCGCCGAGGGCTAACGCAAGCGAACAGTCGTCTTTGGAAAGAGGTAAATTCATTTTCTGCAAATACTTTGTGGCGCGCTCTACGCCGAGGATATTTAAAATTTTTACGGCTGGAATGTTTACACTGTGGGCGAGGGCGTATCGCACGTTGACGTAGCCCGAAAATTTGCCGCCGTAGTTGTTCGGGGAGTAACCGCCGAAGTCCGTTTTTTCATCGAGAACGGGCGTTGCGGGAGTTACGACGTTTTCTTCCAGCGCGGGTGCGTAGACCGCAAGCGGTTTCATGAGGGAAGCGGGCAACCGCTTAATGTTGCTGCCGATCGTGGAATAACAGGCTTTTACGCCGTGTGTGCGGTTGTCGAGAACGATCGAGGAAAAGTCTGAATTTGCTTTCACGTTTTCAAGTCTCGTTTGCAAGTTGCGGTCAAAATAAGTGTAAATTTTCAGATTTCCGAGCGCCTTTTCATAGGGATAGATTTCCGAAACCTCTTCGAATACGCGCGAGAGATAGCTTTTCCCGCATTCGTTCGTTTCCGAAGGTGCTTCGGGCAGGCTTTTTTTAATTGCGGCTTGGTACGATGAATCGTCTAAGAAGCCCTGATCGCGCATTAGCGAGAGGACGAAATTTCTGCGTTTCAGACATTTTTCAGGGGCGCGGAAGGGCGAATAGTTGTTGGGGGATTTTACGAGTGCGGCAAGCATTGCGCTTTCCGCTGCGTCGAGCACTTCTGCGCTTTTGCCGAAGTAGTATGCTGCCGCTTCTTCCACGCCGAATGCGCTGTGTCCGAAATAAATAGAATTTAAATAAAGGGAAAGTATTTCATTTTTTGAATAGTTCTTTTCGAGTATGCGAGTTAATTTCATTTCTTTGAGCTTACGTTTTATAGTCTTTTCGCCTGAAAGATGGGTATTTTTGATCAGCTGTTGGGAAAGAGTGGAAGCGCCTTCGCGGAAGGAAAACGATGTGATATTTTTCATTGCCGCTTTTACGATACGGCGGTAGTCAAATCCGCGGTGAGAATAAAAGCGTTTGTCTTCCACGGCGACGAAGGCGTTGGGGAGATAGTCGGGCAGGGCGGAAAACGAAGCCGTTTGTTTGAGTGCGGGAAGGTCGATTTTTTCTCCGTCCTTATCGTAGACGCAGACCTGCGCCTTGTCCTCGCTGAGGCGCGTAGCGTCAAGCCTGACGCCCGCCGTAACGCCGAAATAGTAAATAAACGCGGCAAGAACGAGTACGCCGACGGCGCCGAAGATTGCCGAAATTATGATAGCTGCACGTTTCATACGATGATAGTATCGTTATTTTGCAAAAAATTTTGCCGAATTTTTTCCGTTTTGTTGAAAAATTGCTTAATTTATGCTATAATCTTGTTTTAGAAGATATAAAGGAAATGCCAATGAATTATCATATCGTAACGTACGGTTGCCAAATGAACCTGCATGAATCGGAAAAAATCGCGGGAATTTTAAGATCCTGCGGTTACGAGTGTGAAAGCGGGCTGGAAGAGGCAGACGTCGTCGTGTTTAATACCTGCTGTATCCGTGAAAATGCCGAAAACCATGCGTTCGGCAATATCGGCAGTTTAAAGAAGCTGAAAAAGAGTAATCCGAGCCTTATCATAGCCGTCGGCGGGTGCATGGCGCAGGAAGCGGGAAAGGCTGCTTGGCTGAAAAGTAAATTTCCGTTTATCGACATTCTGTTCGGTACGCATAACCTACCGGAGCTTGGCGAACTTATCGAGCGCAAGCGCAGAGAAAAAAAGACGATCATTTCCTTAAAAGAGGAACGCGTTGCAACGGAGGACGGGGTAGTGCCCGTCAGGACGAGCTATCCGAATGCTTGGGTAAATATCATGTATGGCTGCAACAATTTCTGTTCGTATTGCATTGTGCCCTATGTGCGCGGACGCGAGAAGAGTCGCCGTCCCGAAGATATTTTAAAAGAAGTTTCCTCTCTCGTCGAAGAGGGGTATAAGGAAATTACTCTGCTCGGTCAAAATGTCAATTCATATTCGGGCGAGGGGGGGATGCGTTTTCCCGAGCTGTTGGAGAAGGCGGCTGAAATCGAGGGCGACTTCCGTTTGCGATTTATGACTTCGCATCCCAAGGATTTTTCGGCGGAACTCGTGCAGGTCATCAAAAGGAACCCGAAAATCTGCCGTCAGTTGCATCTTCCCGCACAGTCCGGTTCGAATCGGATTCTGTCGTTAATGAATCGCCGTTACACGCGGGAAACCTATTTGAGCGAAATTGCGCTATTGCGCCGTGAGGTGCCGGATTGCGAGGTAACGACGGACTTAATCGTCGGTTTTCCGACGGAAACGGAAGAGGACTTTCGGGAGACGCTGTCTCTCGTAGATGCGGCGGACTTTTCTTCGGCGTTCACGTTCGTTTATTCCCCGCGGGAGGGAACGAAGGCGGCTGTCATGGAGGGGCAAATTGCGGAGGAGACGCAAAAAGACAGAATCATGCGTCTTGTCGAGCGGGTCAACGCGCGAACGCGAGAAAAGAGCGCGCGCTACGTCGGACGGGAGGTCGAGCTTTTATGCGAAGATTTTGACAAGAAGAAAGACGTATATCTGGGGCGGGACGTTTACGGTAGAATGGGATATTTCAAAAGCGAAAAAAACCGAATCGGAGATTTTGTAACCATCCGCGTAACGGAGGCAAACGGCATTTCTCTTTACGGAGAGGCCGTGAATTAAGGAGCGTTATGGGACTTTCACCAATGATGGAGCACTTCTTCAAGATTAAGGAGAAGTACAACGACTGTATAATTTTTTACCGTCTCGGAGACTTTTACGAGATGTTTTTCGACGACGCAATCAAAGCATCGAAAATGCTTGATTTGACTCTGACGGGGCGAGACTGCGGGCTGAAGGACCGTGCGCCTATGTGCGGAATTCCTTACCATGCGGCGGATGCCTATATTTCGAAGCTGGTGTCCTTAGGGGAAAGAGTGGCTATTTGCGAACAGCTGACCGACCCGAAACAGTCGAAGGGCATGGTGGATAGGGATGTTATTCGTATCGTTTCGGCGGGTACAGTCATCGAAGAGAACCTGCTGGATGAAAAAAAGAATAATTTCGTTGCTTGCGCCTATAAGAACGGAGACGAGTTTGCGCTTGCTTGGGCGGACATTACGACGGGTGAGTTTACGGTAAGCGAGGAGGAGAGTGCGGATAAAATCCTTGCGCTTCTTGTCAATCTTTCCGTCGCCGAGGTTATCTGCAACGAAGAAATGTTGTTTGCCGTAAAGGGCAATCCTTCGGTTGAACGCGGTATTTTGCCTGCGTTTTCCTGTTATTTGCCTTGGGCGTTCAGTCGCTCGGGGGCGGAAAAGGTATTAAAAGAACAATTTTCCTGTGCGTCCGTTGCGGCGCTCGGGCTCGACGGGCACGGCGGCGCCGTTGCGGCGGCGGGTGCGTTGGTCGAATACTTGCGCGACACGCAAAAGCACGCGTTGAAAAATTTCAATCGCCTGCGTTATTCCGACGGTAAGATGCAGTTGACTCTCGATCCTGCCGCCGTAAGAAATTTGGAGCTGGTGAAAAACGGTGCGGAAGGCAAACGCTACGGGACGCTGTTGTGGCTGCTCGACAAAACCAAGACGGGTATGGGTGCACGAAAGCTGGCTTCATTGATCGTGTCTCCGCTCGGGAACAAAGAGGAAATCGACAAACGGCTCGATGCCGTGGAGGAGCTGTTTGGCGCGAGCGTCGTTACGGCGGGAATCGGCGAGCTGTTGGAGGGAATGCGGGACGTCGAACGTTTGACGGGAAGAATTTCCAACGGCAATCTGCAGCCTCGCGATTGTCTGGCTTTGTCTGCATCGCTTGCGGTCGTTCCGTCCGTACGCTTTCGATTGACGGGTTTTTCTTCCGAAATGCTATCGGAAGTGGCGAGCGGGCTTGTTGATACGAAAGAAATTTGTTCGCTGCTGGATGCTGCGATTTCTCCTACGGCAACGACGTTGAAAGAAGGGAATTATATTCGTTCGGGCTATAACGTAGAGCTGGATCGGCTGCGCTCCGTCGGCAACGACGGAAAGGGGTTGCTTGCCGCATTGGAGGCGCGGGAGCGGGAGCGCACGGGAATCAGAACGCTGAAAGTCGGCTATAATCGCGTGTTCGGATATTTTATCGAGGTGAGCAACAGCTTTAAAGATCGCGTGCCGTACGAGTATCAGAGGAGGCAGACGCTTGCGGGAGCGGAACGGTATACGACGGATGAATTGAAGGAGCTTGAACGCAAAATTTTAGGCAGTAGCGACGCTGCCGAACGATTGCAGGAGCAGCTGTATTCGGACTTAATGGAAATTTTAGCACGAAATATTCCTGTTTTTCAGCAGATTTCTATTGCGGTTGCGTTGCTTGATTGCCTTGTATCTTTTGCGACGGTCGCCAAGGAGAATAAATATTGCCGTCCCGAAATCCTCAAAGACGGCACGTTGGAAATTACCGACGGTCGGCATCCCGTGGTTGAAGCGATTTCGCGCGAGCGGTTTGTACCGAACGACTGTGTGTTGGACGGCGGACAGCGCCGCACTATGATAATTACGGGTCCGAACATGGCGGGCAAGAGCACCTATTTAAGACAGGTCGCCTTAATCGTGCTAATGGCGCACGTCGGCTGTTTCGTACCTGCTAAACAGGCGAAAATTCCGCTCTGCGATCGTATTTTTACGAGAATCGGAGCGAGCGACAACCTCATACTCGACCAAAGCACCTTTATGGTAGAGATGACGGAGGTCGCCAATATTCTGCGGAATGCAACAGAAAAGAGTCTTCTCATCTTAGACGAGGTCGGGCGCGGAACGAGCACCTATGACGGACTGTCGATTGCTTGGTCGGTGATAGAGTATCTGACGGAGAAAATACGAGCAAAGACGCTGTTCGCAACCCATTATCACGAACTTACCGAGCTTGAAGGCAAGCTCGAAGGAGTAAACAATTATAAAATCAACGTCAAAGAAGTTGGGGGGAGTATCGTGTTTCTGCGTAAAATCGTGCGCGGCGGTGCTTCCCGCAGCTTCGGCGTGGAGGTTGCGGCGCTTGCGGGCGTTCCCGAAGAGGTAACCGTGCGGGCAAAGAAAATTTTGCGCTCGTTGGAGCGGTCGGATGTCAACGCCCGTACGCAGGAGTCTGCGGAAGAGAGTGAAGAGGCTGCGGCGCAGGAATCGGGGCTTGTCCGCGAGTTGAAAGAACTTGACGTAAACGGATTGACGCCCATGCAGGCGCTCTCGATTCTTTTTGATTGGAAGGAGAAACTCAAATGAAAATCAATTTACTCTCCTCGGATGTCTACAATCGGATTGCGGCGGGAGAAGTCGTCGACCGTCCGTATTCCGTTGTGAAGGAGCTTGTCGAAAATGCGATCGACGCGGGGGCGAGCGAAATCACGGTGGAGATTGAGGGTGGTGGCAAGAGCCGTATTCGTGTAACGGACAACGGCGGCGGGATCGGTAAAGAGGATTTGCCGCGCGCCTATGCGCCGCACGCGACGAGCAAGTTGAAGGATGCGGAGGATTTGTTTACCGTATCTACGCTTGGTTTTCGCGGCGAGGCGATCGCTTCGATTGCTGCGGTTTCTCGCATGAACATCGTGTCCAAAACCAAGGAGGGCGTCGCGTGCGCTCTGTCGTGTGAAGGGGGCGTTCTCGGCGAAGTGCACGAGGCGGGCGGGGCGGATGGAACGGAGGTTACCGTAGAAGACTTATTTTTCAATACGCCCGCCCGTTTGAAGTTTTTGAAATCCGATTCGACGGAGGAGGGCGACGTCGCCAATATGATGGCGCGTTTTCTTCTGTCCCGTCCCGAAATCTCCTTTACCTACCGCGCGAACGGAAAGGTGAAGTATCGATCGTACGGCGACGGACTTGCGAGCGCGCTTGTTGCTGTATACGGAACGGAGATACTTGATAAGTGTTACGAAATTTCCGCCGACAAGCACGGGATTAAGCTTTCGGGATATCTCGGCAATCAAAATTTCAGTAAGCCGAATCGTAGTTGGCAGAATCTTTTCGTCAACGGCAGATACGTTGTGAATCAGACAGTGAGCGGAGCGGTTACGAACGCTTATGCTGGCTATCTCATGAAGCGGCAATATCCCTTTTACGTATTGTTTTTGGCGGTGCCGAACGAAATCGTGGATGTAAACGTTCATCCGAATAAGGCAGATGTGCGGTTTGCGGATAATCAAATTATTTACGGCAGCGTGTATTCTGTCGTTTCATCGGTGCTCGACGGAAATGCCAGAGCACTGGAATATCTTGCGCCGAGTGCGCTTCCCAAAACGCCCGTATCCTCGGTTTCGGTTGATCCCGTATTGAAAGCGGAAAAGCAGACGGCTTCCGCCCCCTCGGTATCCGCGGCGCCGATGAAAAAGATGACTTATGAGGCAGCGAAGAAGGAGCTTGCGTTCGACGTGTCCCCCATGGCGGGCAAGACGCCTGCGCCCCGCCTATTCGATGACGACAGGAACGAGTTGAGGGTGGCAAAACCGCAGTTTGCCGCGTCGGCAGTCGATGTGTTTGAGGAAAATCGCAAATTGCTGCGCGAGCAAGAGAAAAAAGCCGAGCAGGAGCGCGTCGAGCCGGATACATTGATCTATAAGGGCGAGTTGTTCTGTACTTATCTCATATACGAGGGGGTGGAGTGTGCGTATCTTATTGACCAACATGCGGCACATGAACGGCTGATTTATGACAGGCTGCGTGCGCGGTGCGAGGCGAGGCAGGTGAAATCGCAACCCATGCTCGTGCCATATTTGTTGGAGGTCAATGCACAGGAGTACGCTTTTCTCATAAAGAATTTTCCGTTACTTCGAGAGCTTGGATTCGATATCGAGGAATTTGGGGGAACGAGTATCAAAGTTTCCGCTGTTCCGATTGATTTGCAGAATATTCAAATGGAAGCGTTCTTTCGGGAAGTGCTTTCTTCGCTCGACGGCTACAAGGGTATTAAGCTTACGGATATTTTAAAGGATAAGCTGGCGAGTGCGGCTTGCAAAGCGGCGGTGAAGGGCGGCGAAAGCCTCACGGAGGGGGAAGTAAGAGAACTTCTTAAAAAAATGGACGGGGATATGGGCTTAAAGTGTCCGCACGGGCGTCCCGTGGCAGTCAAAGTGAAAAAGACAGAGCTTGAAAAACTGTTTAAGAGGATTGTATGAAACTGCTCGTTATCTGCGGGGCAACCGCTACGGGAAAGAGCGCGCTTGCAGTAGAGGTTGCAAAGCGTTTGAACGGAGAAATCGTTTCCTGCGACGCGTTGCTCGTTTACCGCAGGTTGAATATCGGTACGGCAAAACCTACCGAGGAAGAGCGGGGCGGGATAGCGCACCATCTTATTGACGTGGTCGAGCCGTGCGAAACGTTTTCGGTGAGCGATTACGAAAGACTGGCGCTTCCCGTTGTCAACGATATTGTTGCGCGGGGCAAGGTTCCCGTTCTCTGCGGGGGAACGGGCTTTTATATGAACGCGATTTTATATTCCCATTCTTTCGGAAATGCTTCCGCAGATGAGGGCATTAGAAAGAAGTATGAAAAAATTGCCGAAGAGTGCGGAAAAGAGGCGCTGCACGCCTTACTGCAAAAATGCGATAGGCAGAGTGCGGACGCGCTGCATCCCAACGACGTAAAGCGTGTGATTCGGGCTCTTGAAATTTACGAGACAACGGGAAGGAAGAAATCCGAACAGAACGACGGTAAAATCCCACGCTACGAATTCGATTGCTTCGCTTTCGATTATCCGCGGGAAGAATTGTATCGGCGGATTGATATGCGTGTCGATACCATGTTGCAAAAGGGTTTGGTTGAAGAAGTGGAGGGGCTGCTTGCTTCGGGAGTGCCCGAAAATGCCCAATGTATGCAGGGAATTGGATACAAAGAAGTTGTTGAATTCTCAAAAAACAACAATTTGCACGGTATTATGTCTGACACAATTAAGAAAAATACCCGAAATTATGCCAAACGACAGCTAACTTTCTTCAAAAAAACGGAAAATTTGCATTGGTTGACGCCCGATCAAACGGACGTTGCCATAGAGGAGGTTTTAAGGGTTTATGACGGCGGAAGAGATTATTGAACGCGCGGAAGCACGGCAGAAGCGATTGTTTGACCGTACGGACGAAATCGCGCTTTTCAATCAGGAGAAAGTCCTGTCTGCGTTTCGGCAGGAGCAAATCGCCATGCGTCATTTTATGCAGACAAACGGCTACGGTTACGGCGACGAGGGACGCGACGCGCTTGGACGGGTATTTGCCCGTTGTTGCGGAGCGGAGGGGGCAATCGTTTCACCCGCGATATTGAGCGGTACGCACGCCATTTCCATTGCACTGTTCGGCGTTCTGCGTCCCAATGAAAGGGCGTTGTGTATCACGGGCGCGCCGTACGATACGTTGCGCGGGGTTATTGGAGGCGAGGGTGTCGGTTCGTTAAAGGATTTTGGTATTAATTTTGATATTATCGAACTGAACGGAGGCGGTAAGATTGATACGGATAAGGTTGTTACTGCCCTCGAGACGAACGACTATAAAATGGTTTATATTCAGCGTTCGCGCGGGTATGAGCTGCGAGACGCGTTTTCCGTGGAGGAAATCGGGGCGGTGTGTGCGCTCGTGCGCAAATGTGGCTTTCAGGGGTGCATCTTCGTAGACAACTGTTACGGAGAGTTTGTGGAAGAAAAGGAGCCGACCGAGGTCGGCGCGGATCTGATTGCGGGTTCGCTCATCAAAAACCCGGGTGGTGGGCTTGCGCCGACGGGCGGTTATATCGCAGGGAAAGAAAAATATCTGAAGTTGGCGGAAGGGCGGCTGACCGCGCCTTCGGTCGGGGCGGAGGTCGGTTCGTATGCTTTCGGATACCGTCTTTTTTACGAAGGACTCTTTTTGGCGCCGCATTCGGTGGCGCAGGCAATCAAGGGCGGACTGTTGCTTGGTGCTTGCCTTGAAGAACTTGGTTACGAAACGTTCCCCAAAGCGGATATTTTGCCCTCCGATATCACGCGTGCGGTGCGCTTCGACACGGAAAAGCAGCTTACCGATTTTATTGAGTCGGTGCAGGAGTGTTCGCCGGTCGATGCGTTTGTGCGACCCGAGGCGTGGGATATGCCCGGTTATGATGATAAAGTGATTATGGCTGCGGGAACCTTTGTATCGGGCGCTACGAGTGAGCTTTCTGCGGATGCGCCCATCCGCAAGCCCTATACGGCGTATTTTCAGGGCGGCTTGACCTACGAGCACGTAAAAATCGCCTGCAAGCGGATTTTAAACAAATTGATATAAAATTCTATGGAATATACAGTAAACGATGAAAGATTGAATGCGGCAACGTTTATCGCGTTTGCCAATCAGGTATGGCAAGGGGATTACGACGAGGAGAAAACGTCCGTTGCGTTGTCAAGGACGATTAACATCAGCGCGTATGACGGCGAAACGCTCGTCGGTTGCCTGCGCATTCTGACCGACGGGTATTATTTCGGCACGATTACGGAGCTGCTCGTTTTGCCGAAGTATCAAAGGCAGGGAGTGGGCAGCCGTCTGCTTCGGCTTGCTAAAGAGAATGCGCCGACGACTCTGTATTTCGGCGCGCGTCCGGAAGCAGAAGAGTTTTATATAAAAAACGGGTGCGTGAAGGGGATGCAATCGTATATGATTCCGAAAAATAGATAGTTTTTTAGAAGTAAAAACAAGCCCGCCGTCTTGCAGCCAAGACGGCGGGCTGTTTTATACTTAATTTTCAACGAATTTCTTTTTGGTCTGTCAGGCGGTAGCCTTTTCGGGGTTTGAGCCTGAACTCGATTTTGCGTCCGAGCTTCCAATACAGAATCGCAAGTGCGATCACGACAATAGCAACGGTAATGACTGCAATTGCCCAGCCGTCGAGTTTTTCGCCCTTGACCTGCGTCCAGAGTTCGTTAATCCGCTCTTCCTGCGTTCCGTAATAGCTCATGACGGCGCAGCGCTTCATCGTGTCCTCGGGGGGGTATTGTGCAAAAAGCTGGCGCGAAAGCTGCTCTTCGTCGGCGTAGATAATCGCATCTTCGCCGAAGAAATAGCTGACGTCATAGGGGATGCTCTGCTCTTCGTTCTCGGCGGAATAGACGTCGCATGCGTACTCGAACATTTCCTTGCCTGCAATCACCGAGGTGTAGCCGATATAATAGGAGTTTCGCACGGCGTTGTCGGGGCGGGACATAAAGTTGATGAACGCTTGCGCTTCCTTTTTCGAGGCGCCCTTTGGCATGACCCAACCGTCGAAAAAGAGGTTTGCGCCCTCTTCGGGGATATGAAAGTTTAAATAAACGTCCTGATTTTCCGCTTCGTCCATAGCGTAAACGGCGTCGCCGCTCCATGCGAAGTTTAAAAGAATCGTGCCCTTCACCATATCCGACTTTCCCGTGTCCGTTTCAAACCCGAAAATGTTGTTTTTCATGGCAAGAAGAGTATCTTGTACTTTTTTAACGGTTTCCGTATCGGTGCGGTTAAAAATGTCGGTAACGTTTGCGTTGTAGTCGTCGGCGTTTTTGTCGAGAGAGAGAAGCTCGTCCCGATACACGATGCCGAGCCCGACGAAATAGGAGTCGCGTACGTTGTCTTTCGTAGTTACTTTTTTGCGGAAATTAGAATCGAGCATGATCTTCCATCCCTGTGAAAGATCTTCTTCCGATACGCCTTCGGGATTGTATACGAGCCCTGTTGTTCCCCACATATATCCTGCGGCATAATCTTCCCAGAGGACGGTTTTTTGTTCCGTTACTTTCTTTCCGTCAACTTCCTTTTCCTCGGGAACGTTCATCTCGCCGTTTTTAAACACGTTGCGGATAAAAGGGGATACGTTGTTCACGTAAAAATTATTTTCGTTCGTTTCGTCAAAAAAATCCTTATCGAGCGGCTCCAGCATACCTTCCGCCGCAAGCTTCATGATCATGTATTCCGACGGGCAGACGAGGTCGTACTTGTCGCCGAGCTTGAGTTGGTTGTACAAGTCCTCGTTGGTGCCGAACGTGGAATATTCCACCCGAATGCGTTCCCCGTATGTCTCTTCGTACCAGATTTCGAAGTCGTCGATCATCGAGGGTGCGTTTTTACCAAGCCCGAGATAGTCGTCCCCGTAGGAACCTTTGCCGCCTTCATCAATGTATTCTTCCCAATTATATACGCGGAGAACTTGTGTTTTAGCTGAGCAGCCGCCGAGCGAGGAAACAACGGGCAGTAAAAAAAGGAGGGAGAGAAGAATCGATAACTTTTTTTTCATTTTTTCGCCTCTTTTTTGCGTCTTCCGCTGAAATTTGCTACGAGCACGACGGCGAGTATAATGACGAAAATCAGTGTCGTCAGTGCCCAGAACGAGGCGAGCGTTTCTGCCGTATGTGCATTTCCCTTCATCGTGGCGTTGAAGACGTAGGTCGAAATGGTGTCAAATCCTGCGGGTTTCGTGTAGCTGGTTACGATGTAGTCGTCGAGAGACAGGGTAACGGCAAGCATGAATCCCGAAACGACGCCGGGGATAATCTGCGGCAGTACGACGCGGAAAAGTGCTTTTGCGGGATTGGCGCCCAAATCGAGCGCCGCCTCGTATAGACTATTGTCCATTTGTTTGAGTTTCGGCAACACGGAGAGCACTACGAAAGGCGTGCATATCACCATATGTCCGATTAAGAGGGTGAAATACGACTTGGAAATCCCTACGCTGACGAAAGCGATAGCGAGCGCGAGTGCTGTTACGATTTCGGCATTGACGACAGGAATTTGCGATACTCCGTTTAAAAAGGCTTTTTGTCTGCGCTTTAAGTAGTACATGCCGAGTGCGCCGGTTGTTCCGAGAATGGTGGAAAGGATGGCGGCGAGCAGGGCGAGGAGTAACGTGTTGCCTATCATTGTTAAAATAACGGGGTCTCCGAACAGTTTTTTGTAGTGCGCAAAGGAAAAACTACCGCTCGTGCCGATGGTGTTCGTCGAGCTGAACGAGTAGACGGCAAGCAGGAGAATGGGGGCGTACAGTAACAGCAGGACGAGTCCGATAAACGCGGCTTTCAAACATTTGATTGCAATTTTCTTTTTCATAAGTTTGCCCCCCGAACGCTCTCTTCCGACTTGAAGCCGCCCGTCAACACGGAAGTAACCAATACTACGAGCAAAAGGATCAAGGCTATCATGGAACCCATGTGCCAGTCGGTGCCGAAATAAGTTTCGATAAACTTGCCGATAATTGTGATTTTCGAGTTTCCGAGCATATCCGAAACAACGTAATTCGTCATAGAGGGGAGGAATACCATGGTGATCCCGCTGATGATTCCCGAAAAGGACAGAGGAAGAGTAACGCGGAAAAACGTCGTTGCCGCGTTCGCGCCAAGGTCGGCGCTCGCCTCGTATAGCGAATTGTCGATTTTCGAGATGGTGGTGTAGAGGGGCAGAATCATAAACGGAAGGAAATCGTATACCATGCCGAACACCGTGTTGGCGTAGTTCGTTTCGCCCAGCAGTCCGATCCAGTTGATAAGCTCCCGTATGGCGTTGACCCGAAGCACGAAGTTGATCCACATCGGGGTTACGAAGAGCAGCAGTATTATATGCTTGCGCTTCATTTTGCTCCGTGCCAGAATGCAAGCGACGGGATAGGCGATGAGGAGGCAAATAACCGTGGTTATTAGCGCGATGACGACGGAATAGACGATGGTCGACAGCTTCATCGGGTCGGAAAAGAATTGTAAGAAGTTGGTGAACGATACGTGGTTGTTTTTGTCGGTAAAGGCGTAAAAGACTATGACGAGCATCGGTGCGATTACGAAAAACAGCAGAAACACCGCGTAGGGAATGCAGAGGGTCTTGCGAGAAAAGCGTAATTTCATTTCTTTTTCTCCTCGTGGTGCTTTAACGACAGTTTGATTTTTTCTTTGGGAATGACGACGGAAACGAAGTCGTTTTCGTTCCACAAATCATCGGTCGCGAAAACGAAATCTTCTTCGCTCTCGTCCGTACGGACGATCAGGCGGTAATGGTCGCCCTTATATATAATTGATATAATGTGTCCCGTCGTGCCGCCCGCATCCTTATCGTCGCTGATTGCGATGTCGTTTAATCCGACTTCGACGACGACCTCCGTTCCCGTCAAATCGAGCCGCTCTCCCTGTGCGGTAACAAGGTAGTCCTCCTCGTCGATCCTGCTGCCGGGGTAGAGCTGCGTAACGTCGCATTCGAACTCGCCGTCGGCAAACGCTACGGTGTTCCGTTTCGTAATCGTTCCGTCAAACACGTTCTTCGTGTATTTCGGTTTCATCAAGTGGATTCCGTCGGGGGCGATCCTCATGCCGATGACTTCTCCGACCTCGCGGCTTTCCGTGCTTTGAATGACGAGTTCGTATTTTCCGACCTGCACGGAAATTTCGTAGTGGATTCCCTTGAATACGACGGAAATAACCTCGCCTTTTAATTGCCCTTCGTTTGTCTTGCACATGACGATGTCCTCGGGGCGGACGACGACGTCAACCATTTCGTTAACCCCGAAATCGTCGACGCAGGGGAAGGTCTTGCCGCAGAACTTCACCCTCTTTTCCCCGACGACCGTGCCGTTGAAAATGTTGCTTTCGCCGATGAAGTCGGCGACGAAGGTGTTGGCGGGTTCGTTGTAAATTTTGGTGGGGGTGCCGATTTGCTGGACGATGCCGTCAGCCATGACTACGACCGTGTCGGACATGGTGAGCGCTTCTTCCTGATCGTGTGTTACGTATATAAAGGTGATGCCAAGACGGCGGTGAATTTCTTTCAGTTCGAGCTGCATTTCCTTGCGCATTTTTAAATCGAGCGCACCCAGGGGCTCGTCGAGAAGAAGAATTTCCGGCTCGTTTACGATTGCTCGCGCAATGGCGACGCGCTGTTGCTGTCCGCCCGAAAGGGTGGAGATAGCGCGCTTTTCAAAGCCCTCCAAATCGACGATTTCAAGTGCCTTCTTTACCTTTGCTGAAATCTCCGCTTTGGAAAGCCGCTGTTTTTTCGTATAGCTTTTGCCTTCGCCGTTGGTGTAGGTGTTTAAAACGCGTTTGCATTTCAAGCCGAACGCGATATTTTCAAAGACGTTGAAATGGGGGAAGAGGGCGTAGCGCTGAAATACGGTGTTTACGGGGCGTTTGTTGGGCGGAAGGTTGGAAATATCCTTTCCGTCCAGTAAAATTTTTCCGCTCGAGGGCAAATCAAAGCCTGCGATCATGCGCAGAGTCGTCGTTTTTCCGCAGCCCGACGGACCGAGAAAGGTGATAAATTCGCCTTTTTTGACGTAAAAGCTTACGTTTTCGAGGATAAGGTTGTCGTCATAGTATTTCGTAACGTTTACGAGCTCGATAATGTGCTCGTCCCGATTTTTGATTTCGCTCATGGTTTCTCCTTCGTTTAAAAATTGGGGGGCGTGGAAATCCAGATGAATTTCGCTTTTGATTTTCCCTTGTTTACGATTTGGTGTTCTTTGTCGGCAGAGTAATAAAAACTTTCGCCTTTTTTTGCGGTGTGGGACTTGCCTGCGCGAATGACGGTGATTTTTCCTTCGAGAACGTATCCGAACTCTTCGCCGTCGTGGGGGAAATCCGTCGACGTGGAAGCGCCCGCGGCGAGCTCCACCAGTACGGGTTCCATCATGTTTTTCTGCGCGTTGGGAATTACCCATTCGAGCGTCATTCCGTCGGACTGTTTTTCGATGTATTCCGATTCGGAAAACACGATTTTTTCTTCTGTCTCGTCCCGAAAAAATTCGGAAAGATTGCTGCCCAATGCGTTCAATAGGTCTACGAGCGTAGTGATGGAAGGGCTTGTCAAGTCATTTTCGAGCTGGGAAATGTATCCTTTCGTCAACTCGCAACGGTCGGCAAGCTCTTCTTGTGTTAAATTTTTCTGTTGTCGCATGTCGCGCAGCTTCGTTCCCAATTCCATAAGAAATTGCCTTCTTGTTTAGTATTATTAAACTTTTCGCCATTTTTTATAAAACTTTCATAAAATTAAACAAAAAGTTTAATAAAAATAAACGAAACGCAGATAGAGTATAATATATATGAGAATAGCTGTCAACCGTTTAACGGGGGATAATGAAAAAAAATTTGAAAAAATATAAAAAACGTCCGCCCGAAAAGGGCGGACGTTTGCGTAAAATGTCGTTATGCAATCGAAGCTAATTTTTTGGCAAGTTTTGCTTTTTTGTTGTCGGCATTGTTTTTGTGAAGAATACCCTTCGTTACAGCGGAATCGATTTCCGAAACCGTTACTGGATAGAGGGCGGTTGCGCTCTCTTTATCGCCTGCGTCGACGGCGGCAAGAAACTTCTTGATGCTCGTCTTTAATGCGGACTTGATTGCCTTGTTCTGTTGCGTTTTTTTCTCGGTAACGAGTACGCGTTTTTTTGCAGATTTAATGTTGGGCACGGTAACTAACTCCTTTCAATTGACCTTATAACTTAATAACCTTTGATATTTTAGCATAAAATAAAATCCTTGTAAACTGTTTTTTAGGCGGAAACGGTTAAAATTTATGAAATTTTCAAAAAAGGAGCGGTAAAAAATGAAAAAATACGCGTGTACCGTAGGAATTTTCGACAGCGGAATCGGCGGGCTTACCGTTTTAAAGGAATGTCTTGCCGTGGCGCCGGCGTGTCGCTATCTGTATTATGGCGACAATCTGCGGGCGCCGTACGGCGAAAGAAGTCCCGAGGAAATCCTTTCCTTCGTGCGGGAGGCGTTAAAAAAGTTTAAACGGCGCAGGGTGGATGCCGTCGTGATTGCTTGCAATACGGCAACTGCCGTTGCCGTCGATGCGGTGCGCCGCGAATTTTCCTTTCCTATTATCGGCATGGAGCCTGCGGTAAAGCCTGCGGCGGAGCGTGGGGGGAATATCCTCGTGCTTTCGACACCGCGCACGGCGGAGAGCGCCAGAATGAAGATGCTGACAGGGCGCTTTCCCGACTGTCGGTTTCGCGTCTTTCCCGCACCTGCGCTGGCGGGGGCGATCGAACGCTGTTTGACAAAAGGGGAGACTCTCTATCTGGCGGCGCATTTGCCCGAGGGGAAGTATGATTCCGTCGTGCTTGGTTGCACCCATTATGTCTTTTATAAAAAGGAAATTGCCGACTTTTATGCGGCGAAGGTGTTTGACGGCAGTGCGGGAACGGCAAAACGCCTTTTCGAGGTGATTCGAAATATTGATTTAGGGAGAGCTGACCACCTACTGCCCACTAAAAATCCGAACAATTGTTTTAGTTTTTGCGAAAAAAACTCGGTTAAATTTGTCGGAAAATGCAGAAAAATCAATAAATCAGTATTTTTGCGAACGTTTGTTTTAGAATCGGATAAAATAAATTGACAATTTTTCAAAAAAAGTTTAAAAAAATACCGTTTGGTGGTTGACAGTGGGCAATTAGGGTGCTATAATATATTCAACACTGCAAAAAAGGGTTACCGACGAATGAAAGGTCTTCTGGGAACGTTCGAGCATCAGCTCGACGAAAAAAACAGAATCAGAATTCCTGCGAAGTTCCTCGAAGTATTCAAAAATGAGTACGCGAACGAGGCGCTTTATTTCGTTATGTACAACCGCAACAGAGTTGCGATGATGTCGGAATCCGTTCTGCATTCCAAGCTTGCGATTCTCGGCGAGGTTCTCCCAAACGATGAAGAGGGCTCCGACGCCATTTCAAGACTTTACGGCTCGATCGAGGACGTAAACAAGGACGGACAGGGCAGAGCGATTATTCCCAAGCTGCACCGCAGAGAAGCTTCCATCGAAAAAGAGGTCGTAACGGTGGGAATGGGCAACTACATTGAAATCTGGGCGAAAGAAGTTCGTGCGGCACAAATAGACAGCATGACGCTGAGCGAAGCGAATAAAAAGGCGTATGCGAGGCTGCAGACGCAAAAGGGAGTATGAGCGCGTATCACCGTCCCATCATGGTGGACGAAGTCATCCGAGGGCTTGACGTAAAAGACGGCGGCGTTTATTTCGACGGAACGCTAGGCGGAGGAAACCATTCCTATGAAATCCTTGCCGCAAACCCTACGGTGAAAATCGTGGGAACTGACAGGGATCCGGAGGCCATCGAAGAGGCGGGCAAACGTCTGAACGAGTTTCGGGACAGGGCAATCGTCGTCAAGAGCGACTTCAAGGATTACGAAAGAGTCCTTGAAGAATTGCAAATAGAGAAAATCGACGGATATCTTCTGGATTTGGGGATCAGCTCGCATCAAATCGACTCCGAACGACGCGGGTTCGCCTATAGAATGAAAAACGC
The DNA here is from genome assembly GCA_910588615.1 of uncultured Christensenellaceae bacterium. Lineage (GTDB taxonomy): Bacteria > Bacillota > Clostridia > Christensenellales > Borkfalkiaceae > Gallimonas. The sequence continues at coordinate 35,823 of CAJUOI010000010.1, forward strand.
TCCGCTCGACATGAGAATGGATACGGGTGCCGCGCTTTCGGCAAGGGACGTTGTAAACGGCTATTCGGAAGAGGCGCTTCGAAGAATTTTAAGAGAATACGGCGAAGAACGGTTTGCCTCGGCAATCGTGAGAAATATCGTAAGACGGCGGCAGACAAAACCGATAGAAACCTGCGGAGAGCTGGAAGAGCTCGTTCGGGATGGGATTCCTCCGAAATTCAGGACACCCGCGTGTGCCAGACAGAGTTTTCAGGCAATCCGGATCGAAGTCAACGGCGAGCTTGCGGGGCTCGATAAATGTGTCGAGGGGCTGACGAGGCGCCTCAAAAAAAACGGGAGAGGATGCGTCATCACGTTTCACTCGTTGGAGGACAGAATCGTCAAACGGGTATTTCAAAAGCTGGCAAGCGGATGCGTGTGCCCCAAAGAACTACCCGTATGCGTTTGCGGAAAAAAAGAGGAGATTGAGCTCGTCGGAAGATACACTGCGAGCGAATTGGAAACAAAGGAGAATTCGCGCAGTAAAAGCGCTAAATTGAGAGTCGTCCGAAAAATTACGGAATGAATGGACGAGGGGAAGAATAAGATATAAGGAGTACGACCATGGCAGGTTCGGCAATTTTAGAAAGGGAAATCGCAAGACAGGAAACCTTTGCAACCAAAGAAAGAGAAATGTCGAGAGAGGAGCGGGAACACCGGAATAAAATTTCGGCGAATTATGATATTTTCCGTTATTCCGACAATACGTCTTGGGCGGACCCTGCGGTGCGCGCACAGGAGCGCTACGAAATTCCCGAAGCGTTCCGTCAGGCGGAAGAGGAAACGAGCAATAGAGCCTATGCGCCCGCGCAGTCTGCACCTGCATGGAAACCCGCATCCAATTCTGCCGCTACCGTTGTAAGACACGGCGGCTTGTTCGAGGACGTTAATTTCATCAACGGAGACCTCGTTTACACTCGCGATATGGAGGCGTTGACGATGGCGCCCGAAGCGCCTGCGGCGACACCCGCAGCGGCGCCCGTGGCTGCGCCTGCGCCTCAGGTTGCTCCCGCAGACCGCCGCGAGGCGGTAGCAGCAACGGCTCCTTCCGACTTACCGGCGACCGACGAGGACGCGGTTCCCACGCGCCGTACAATGGACACGTTAATCCGCCCGATGGCGGCGATGGCGAAGCCCGAAGCGACGGAGGAAACCAACTTAAAAACGGGAGTGTTTGCTTCGCTTTCGCTAAAGACGAAAATCGTGCTCGCCTCGATTGCGGCGGCAATCATTCTGGCAATTGCAATCGTCTGCATCAATACAGGGTTGATCAATTCGCTTGACGGAAAAATTTCCAACCTCCGCACCCGTGCGGCGGAAGAGCAACAGACGTACGAAAAGATTGTGGAGGAAATCGAATCGTTCAACGATCCGAACAATGAAACGGTTCGTCTTTGGGCGGAAGAGCACGGAATGACGAGACCGTAAAAATTCTGACCGACGGAGGACGCTACAATTAAAAAGACGGATTTTTCGCTTTCCGTTTTACGAAAGAGGTTATTTGCCGTAATTATGGCAATAGCCTTTATTTTTTGTCTTTTTCTTGCCAGATTCTTCTATATTCAGGTGATATGGGAGGATGATTTGCACTATTTAGCGCTCGACCAGTGGACGCGGGAAATTCCCGTGGTGGCGGGCAGAGGGAAGATTTTCGATCGTAACGGGGAATTGCTTGCAGGCAATTCCGCCGCATACAGCGTGTACGCGCGTGCCAATGCGGTAACGGATGCCGCTGGCGGAGCAAATTTGCTGTCTGCCGCCCTCGGCGTTTCGTATGACGAAGTATATCGAAAGCTGACGGACAAGAGTCGTTCGGAAATTACCGTTGTGCGTCACACGGAAAAGAGCGTTGCCGAGCGAATCGAGGGGGCGAATGTCAACGGGGTATATTATGCGCGAGACGACAAGCGCATTTATCCATTTGGCGAACTCGCCTGCCAGACGATCGGGTTTACCGCCTTTGATTTATCGGGAACGACAGGGGTGGAACAGTACTATAATTCCTATCTGGCAGGTACGAACGGGGAAATTTTATTCGAAAGCGACCTCGTCGGTGTGGACATTGCGGGGGCGACGGCGGCGTATCTTCCCGCCGAAAACGGATTGAACGTGCGTCTTACGCTCGACTACCGCATTCAGGCCGCTGCTGAGGAGGCGATGGCGAAGGTCTATCGTGAGACGAACGCCAAGCGCGCGGAGTGTATCGTGCTTGATCCGAATGATTTTTCCGTGCTTGCTATGGTGAATCTTCCTTCCTACGATTTAAACGATATTCCGCGGGACGATATGCAACGGCTGAACGACGAGTCGCGCAACCGAATCGTCAGCGACATTTATGAGCCTGGCTCGACGTTTAAAATTATCACTGCGGCGGCGAATATCGAAGAAACGTTGAAGGGGAACGCAAGCGCTCTTGCGCTCAATCACGTTTATCCCAGCTCCCGTACTCGCACGGTGGATGGAACGACGATTCGCTGTTGGAGCGATCATTCAAACGGAAAGCATTCCAACCAGACGCTTGCCGAGGCTTTGAACAACAGTTGCAACCCCTGTTTTGTGGATATTGCCCTGTCGCTCGGCAAGGAAACTTTTTATTCCTATTTGTCTGCATTCCGTTTTGGGGCGGCGACGGGAGTTGATTTTTCGGGTGAGGCAATCGGAATGCTGCTGCCCGAAGCAAGCGTTCAAAATTGCGATTTGGCGAGAATCGGGTTCGGACAGACGATTGCGGTTACGCCGTTGCAACTTGCCGCCGCCTGTGCTTCTGCTGTCAACGGCGGTTATTACTATACGCCTCACGTTGTGGACGAGATTTTTTCGGACGACGGTTCGGTGCGGGAAAAGTCGCAAAAATCCCTCGTTGCGCGCACGGTCAGCGAGAAAGCTTCGGAGGTTCTTGCATCCATGCTTGAAGGGGTGGTGCGCGACGGCAGTGGAAAAAAAGCGTATATCGAGGGGTATCGTGTGGCGGGCAAGACGGGTACGGCACAGAAATATGAGAACGGGCTGATAGCGCAGGGGAAATATGTGTCTTCCTTTATCGGATTTTTTCCCGCAAACGCGCCCCGTTATCTTGCACTCGTCGTCGTAGACGAGCCGCAGGGGTCCTATTACGGCAGTACGGTCGCCGCACCCTGCGCCAAGGAAATATTCGAAAAAATCATTGCGATTCAGGACTTGAAGCCGTTTGCGGAGGGAGTATGAAATTATCGGAGTTTGCACGGGAAATCGAAAACGCACGCGTCGTCGGCGAAGACGCTGAAATAGCTTCGCTCTGTACGGACAGCCGTGTCGCAGGAAAAGGTGATTTGTTCTTTTGTCTGAGGGGAACGCACGTCGATTCGCACCGTTTTATCGACGAGGCTTGTAAAAAGGGGGCTTCGGCGGTTGTTTCCGAACAGGAAACGGAAGCTCCGTCTCAGCTGATCGTTCCCGACGGGCGCGTAGCGATGGCACGCATCTCTGCCGCTTTTTACGGACATCCCGAACGCAAAATGAAAATCGTGGGTGTTACGGGAACGAATGGCAAGACGACCGTGTGCCACATGATTTACAACATCATGAAAGCGGCGGGAAAGAAGGCGGGGATCATCGGCACCCTCGGCGCGGAGTACGGCACGCGGACCTTTGCGCCCGTATTGACGACGCCTGATCCTGTTTTCCTCTTTTCCGTGCTTTCCGATATGGCGAAGGACGGGGTGGAGGTAGTTGCAATGGAGGTATCCGCGCACGCGCTGGCGCTGAAAAAAGAGTGCCCGATCGTGTACGACGTTGCGGTGTTTACCAATCTTACGCGAGATCATCTCGATTTTTTTGCTGACATGAATGCTTACGGTGCGGCGAAAAAAACCTTGTTTTCCCCCGAGCGTACCCGCTTTTCTGTTTTAAATTCGGACGATGAGTTTTCGCGCCTGCTGACGGGAACGGAGCATGAAACGTATGGCTTGGAGAATCCTGCCGATTGTTTTGCGGTCGTCGAGCGGGAGGATTTGCGCGGTAGCGAACTGCTTCTTAATCTCAGCGACGAATTGGTGGAGACGAAACTGCATATGACGGGACGGCACAATATTTCCAATGCGCTCGCCGCCGCTTCCGCCGCGCGCAGGCTTGGAGCGGACGGAAAGGCAATCGGAAAGGGGCTTTCCGAAATGACGGGGGTGAACGGGCGTTTGGAATGGGTTGCCTCGATAAACGGGGCGGACGTATTCGTGGACTTTGCGCATACACCCGACGGGTTACAAAAATCTCTTTCCGCGCTGCGGGCGCATTGTCGGGGTCGGCTCTCGGTTCTGTTCGGCTGCGGCGGCAACCGCGATAGCGGAAAACGGGCGAAAATGGGTGAGACTGCAGCGAAGTTTGCCGATTTTTCCGTAATAACTTCAGACAATCCGCGCTACGAGGATCCTTGCGCCATTATGTCCGAAATCGAAGCGGGATTTGCGCCCGTGTCAAAAAGCTATGTTGCCATCGAGGACAGAGAAAAGGCGACGGGATACGCTCTCAACCGTTTGCGGGGGGGCGACGTACTGTTGATTGCAGGCAAAGGCGGGGAGACTTATCAGGAGATTATGGGAATAAAATACGGATATGATGACAAAGATGTAATCACGTCTTACCTTAGGAAACGGCTATGAAGGAAATTTTAATTGGTCTGATCTTTTCGTTCTTGCTTTCGGCGGCACTCTGCGTGGGGTTGATTCCGATTTTAAAAAAACTGAATGCGGGACAGAACATTTTGCATTATGTGAAGGAGCATAAGGACAAGGGGGGGACGCCTACTATGGGCGGACTTGCCTTTGTGCTTGCTGCAGTTACGGTTGTGCTTGCGGCGGTCGGTGTCGGGGACAAGCCTCTGCTTGTTGCGCTTGCGGTCGGGGTTGGGTATCTTCTTGTCGGATTTCTTGACGATTTGTTGAAGAAAAAGCGGGCGGATAACCTTGGGCTTCGTCCGTATCAAAAAATCGTCTTTCAATTGGCGGTTGCGATTCTCGCGTCCGTATATTGCTGTCTGAACGGGCTCACGGTGCTTCGCGTTCCGTTTACTCGCCTTGAGTACGACGTCGGTTGGTGGATGATGCCGATCGGAATTTTTATCTTTGTTGCTACGGTGAACAGCGTGAATCTAACGGACGGGCTTGACGGACTTGCGGGCTCGGTGAGTGCCGCCTTCTTTCTTTGCTTCGGTGTGTTGATTTCGTTGCAGAATGGAAACGGCAAACTTTCCCTTTTATCTTTCTGTCTCGTCGGCGCACTTCTCGGCTATCTTATCTTTAATACCAACCGTGCAAGTCTTTTTATGGGTGATACGGGGTCCCTGTCCCTCGGCGGGTTTGCCGCTTCCGTAGCACTATTTTCCGGAAATGCTCTGGTGATCCCGATTGCGGGAATAATGTTTGTCCTTTCAAGCATATCTGTGATTATTCAGGTAATATACTATAAAAAAACGGGCAAACGCGTATTTCTGATGGCGCCGATCCATCACCATTTTCAAGAGAAAGGTTATTCGGAGGGAAAGATCGCTTACGCATACGCCGTCTTAACGCTGATGGCGGGCGCGTCGGTATTGCTGCCGTTTGTCTGATTTCCGTGAAGGCGGAAAAAGGAGTGTTTTATGTATTTTGAAAGACAAACGTTTCTCGTTGCGGGACTGTCGCGGTCCGGAACAGCCGCCGCCGAGTACCTCCTGTTGAATGGGGCAAAAGTTTACGTGTTCGACGACGTGGAGGACGCGAATGTTGCCGAAGCGCGTGCTGCACTGACGCAGAAGGGTTGCATCGGAATCAGAAGAGAGGAATTGTCCGAAGCGGTGGAATTGTGCGACATTCTCGTGCTGAGTCCGGGGATCCCTGTCGACCACCCGCTGCCCGTGGCGTTTAAAAAGGCGGGCAAGCGCATCGTGGGCGAATCGGAGCTCGGTGCGGTCGCGTTGAAGTGTCCCGTTGTTGCGGTAACCGGCACGAACGGAAAGACGACTACGGTAACAATGCTCGAAAGCATTCTGCGCACGGCGGGGAAAAATGCGGTTGCTTGCGGAAACGTGGGGAAGCCGATTACCTCGTGTATCAAGAGTTTGGGCGAGGACGGCGTTGCCGTTGCCGAGATTTCCTCGTTTCAGCTTGAAACGCTGACTTCGCTTCGTCCGCACATCGCCGTCGTTCTAAACGTTACGGAAGATCACTTGAACCGGCACTACAACATGGATAACTACGTGTATCTGAAATCGCGTCTTTTGAAAAACAGTACGGAAAGCGAATACGCCGTTCTCAATTACGATGACGAAATAGTAAAAGGCTTTGCAGAAAAGACGAAGGCGAAAGTCGTTTGGTTTTCCATTAAGCAGCGGGTGGAAGGGGCGTATCTCTCCGATGGCTGGCTCTGCTACAACGGGGAACGCATTCTTTCCTGGGAGGAAGTTCCCGTGGACGGACTACATAATGCCGCCAACGCTTTAGCGGCTCTGGCGTCGGCAAGGCTCATGGGCGCGGGGAACGCATCGATTATTGCGGCGCTGAAATCCTTTAAGGGTGTACGGCACCGTCTGGAAAAAATCGGGCAGTGCGGCGGGGTAACCTTTATCGACGATTCCAAGGCTACCAATGTGGACTCCGCGGTAAAGGCGCTCGGAAGCATCAAGGGGGAAACGGTGCTGCTCTTGGGCGGGAAGGATAAGGGGTACTCCTACGAACCGCTGTTCGATGCAATGAGGAACTCGAGCGTGGTGCACGCCGTCCTATACGGAGAAAATGCTTTCCGTATTCTCGACGCTGCGCTGAAAAAGGGATTTACGCAGGTAACGCTTTGCCGTCCCTTCCCGTTAGCTGTGCGCGTTGCCTATCTTACGGCGAAGCGCGGGCAAAACGTCTTGCTTTCTCCTGCGTCTGCAAGCTTTGATGCGTTTAAGAATTATGAGGAGCGCGGAGACAGGTTCCGAGAGGTATTCGAGACGCTGTTGAAAGAAAATGAGGCTGCGGAGAGTACGCCGCCGACGGGAGATTTTAGTGAAGAAACGTCGGAATAACTTGCGGAAAACGCAGCCCGTTCCGCAGGGCAAAGAGCGTGGCGGCAGAGGGGATTTGCTATTCCTTTTTGCCGTCGTGTTGTTGGCGGCGTTCGGTGTTGTTGCCGTGTATTCCGCAAGCAGCTATAACGCCGAAGTGCAGTACGGCGATTCACTGTATTTTTTCCGTAAACAGCTTGTTGGCTTTTTGCTTGGATTGGCGGCGATGGCGGGAATAAGCTTTCTCCCGCACGGAAAATTGAAAAAAATCGGCATTCCCGCTTTGATTTTATCGCTCGTTTTGCTTGCGCTAGTTTTTATCCCCGGAGTCGGCAGAACAAACTACGGCGCAACGCGTTGGATCGGGCTGGGTCCGATTACCATTCAGCCATCCGAAATCGCCAAGTACGGCTTTATTTTGTTTGCGGCGGGATATTTTGCAAAAAATCCTTCGAGAATGCGTTCGCTGAAAGGAATTTTGCCTGTGCTGGGTGCGGGAATCGGCATTTGCGTGCTAATCATGATGGAACCGAATATGTCTGTTACCATGTGTGTCGGCGCGTTGATGATCGGCATGATTTTTCTCGGAGGCACTTCTTATAAGACGCTCGCGATCGTCTGCATTCCCGCTTTGCTGCTCGTGCCGGTGTTGATCGCAGCGGAACCGTACCGTTTGCAGAGGCTTTCTGCGTTCGTCAATCCTTGGGCTTCGCCGAAGGAAGAGGGCTATCAGTTGATACAGTCGCTGTACGCGCTCGGGAATGGGAAATTTTTCGGGGTCGGACTTTTCAATTCCCGGCAAAAATATCGTTTTTTACCTTTCGCGGAAAGCGACTTTATTCTTTCCGTAATTGCCGAAGAAACGGGCTTTTTCGGTGTACTGATTTTGTTTGCGCTAATTGGTTTTATCGTCTATCGCGGATTTAAAATCGCCAATTCGTGCAACGATTTTTTCGGATATATGCTTGTTTCCGGCATAATCCTCGTGTTTGCGGTGCAATCCGCGCTCAACGCTCTCGTCGTCAGCGGATGTATTCCGCCGACGGGACTGCCGCTGCCGCTCGTGAGCGCAGGCAACACGTCCCTTGTCGTTACCATGGCGGGAATGGGCGTTGTCTACGGAGTATCAAGGCACACCGCGCCGAAAAAATTCATAAGATATAGTAACAAAACGCCTGACCCGGCGAAGGGATAGCCCTATTAGGGTCTTTCGGCGTTTTCTTAGAAACACGAGGAGACAGCGATGGATAAATTTATAATAGACGGGGGGGAACGGCTTTCGGGAAGCGTGAAGCTGCAATCGGCGAAAAATTCCGTGCTGCCGCTCTTTGCCGCGTCTGTTTTAACGGATAAACGCGTAACGATTCTTCAAACGCCTGCGATTTCCGACGCACTGTGTATGGCTCAGATTCTGCGGGAGCTCGGTGCGGAGGTTACATTTCGCGGCGGGGATGTTGTTATCGATAGTTCGAATGCCTGCAATCATGAAATCTCTTCCGCCTTAACGAAGGAATTGCGTTCCTCCGTCTTTATGCTCGGTTCGCTTTTGACGCGTTTTCGCCGCGCGCTGATTGCATATCCGGGCGGATGCGATATCGGGCTTCGTCCCATCGATCTTCACCTCAACGCATTGAAGCGGCTCGGGGTGGAAATCGAGGAGCGGGACGGGTATATTTTCTGTAAGTGCGACGTGATGCGGGGCGCAGATATTTCCCTTGATTTTCCGAGCGTCGGCGCGACGGAAAACATCATGCTTGCCGCGGTCAAGGCAGAGGGGAAAACGACGCTGAGCGGGGCGGCAAAGGAGCCCGAAATCGTCGATTTGCAGAATTTTTTAAACGGCATGGGCGCGAAAGTGTACGGCGCGGGAAGCGATGTCATTGAAATCGAAGGGGTGAAAACGCTCGGCGGAGTAACTTACCGTCCCCTTAAAGACCGTATCGAGGCGGGGACGTTTCTGATAGCTTGTGCCGTCTGCGGCGGAGAGGTGGAAATTTCGGGAATAAATGCCGCGCCTGTCGGAATACTTTTACATAAATTGCGTGAAAACGGTTGCAAAATCCATAGTAAAAATGATAAAATAATAATCGAGAGCAATGGGCGGCTGAAATGCAACCGCAGAATCGAAACGATGCCGTTTCCCGGATTTCCGACAGATTTGCAGGCGCAAATGACGGCGTTGAACGCAACCTGTTCGGGCGGCGCGCTTGTTGTGGAAAATCTATTTGAAACCCGTTTTAAGTACGTGCCCGAATTGCATAAAATGGGTGCGGATATCGAGGTGAAAGGACGGCACGCATTCGTGCGCGGCGTCGAACGATTACACGGTGCGTCCGTTGTGGCGGGAGATTTGCGCGGCGGTGCGGCGCTCGTCATTGCGGCACTGGGGGCGGACGGTGTCAGCGAAGTTATCGACCTTTCGCATATCGACAGAGGTTATTACGATTTTCAGGGAAAGTTGAAAAAAATCGGGGCGAATATCAAGCGCGTGCGGTTATGAAGCTTTTTCGTCCCCCGGAGGATACGAATGAGAAAAAAAGCGATTATTACGACGGCTGTCGCATTTTTGCTTTTGCTCGCCGTTATTGCGGCGGGGCTGAACGCAATTTTTACGATAACGTACGTCAGGGCGGATTTTCTTACCTTTTCCGAGGCAGGCGAGGATGATGCGCAGGCTTTACAGGCAGAACTGAACAAATTCGTCGGAAAGAGCACGACTTTTTTGAAGTTGAAGGAAGTTTCCGCCGCCGTGGACGACTATCCCTGCTTCCGCTTGGAAAGTGCGGAAAAGAAGTTTCCCAAAACGATTGCGGTAACCGTTTCCGAGCGGAAAGAAACCTTTGCCTATCCAAAGGCGGACGGTGGTTTTTCGGTGTTTGATGAAGACGGTATTTATCTTTACGACCGCGAAAAAAACGTTTCGCGCACGGGCGGGGAAAATATTTTATTGAATGGCTTCAATTTGGTCTGCGCACAAGGGGAGGAGGTTTCGGGAGAATATTTTGGGGAGTTGCTTTCCGCGTGCTCGGTATTTGCGGAGCGGCTGAACGAATATCGCGCCAACGTGGTGTCGGTAACCCTGAATAAAAACGGGTCGAGACCGGAAATGGATTCCGTTGTTTTCCAAATGACGGAAGGTGTGGAAATCGAACTTTCCAATCCTTCCTTCCGTACGGCGGAGAAAGCTCGGGCGGCACTTGATACGTATTTTGCGCTGGCAGACGGCGAACGGCTCTGCGGGTGCATTCTGGCGATCGAATCCGCTTTGGAAGACACGATTTTGTGCAGTTATACCCGCAAATAAACCGCTCGGTTTAAAATACGGTCCCAAGGGCGTTTCGTATGATAACGAAATGCCCTTTTTTGGGCGAAATTACGGAAAACGGGGACGAAACGTATGAATTTTTCTCGTATTTTCTTGACATATTTTCACTTGTTTGATATAATAAAAAAAGATTCATGAAAAAGGTTTGAAACATGGGACGAAAGAGCGTAGCGGTATTGGATATTCGGTCGTCCGAGGTGGCGGTTTTTATTGGCGAACGCGGCGTAAATCACACGTTTGTCTTTAAAGCGAGCCGCACGGAGGCTTACGACGGATACGAAAACGGCGCGTTTTACGATACGGACAAGCTTGCGGAGGCTATCGTGCGCGCGATAACGGGTGTCGAACAAATTTGCGGCGAACGCATTCGCCAGCTGTATATCGGCGTGCCGGGGGAATTTTGCGAAGTCGTTACGAGGCAGCAGGATATCGGGTTTTCCAAGAAGCGGAAAATTACGCAGAGGGATTTGGATGCGCTGATGACGAGCGGGAGGGAAGAGCTTGCGGGCTGTACCTTTATGCGTGCGACAAGCATGGTTTACGTTACGGCGGACAATCGTCGCGTTGTCGATCCCGTCGGATTTTCTTCTACGGGGCTTACCGGGGCGCTTTCTTATTTTTATTGCAAAAATTATTTTCGTACGACGATGGAAAAAATCTTCGCCGATATGAAGATTTCGTTAAAATATCTTCCGACGCAATATGCGATGGGTAGTTATCTGGTACCTTCGGAAACGCGCGACGAGTGCGCGCTGTTTCTCGACGCGGGCTTTCTTTCTTCCACGGTCAGCATTTTGCTGGGAAACGGAGTGCTCGTGCAGGAAACGTTCTGGGCGGGTAAGGGACAAATCGCCGTATTGCTCATGGAAAAGTTTTCTCTTCCTTACGAAGCGGCGCTGGCTCTTGTCGGAAAAGCCAATCTCTTTTCGAAAAACGAGGTCGGCAAGACGGAATTTATTTACCGCGGCGTAGCGTACGAATATTCGCCCGAAGAACTGGCGGAGACGGTGCGCGTCGGGTTGGATTCGATTTGCGAGCGCGTTTCGGCGTTTTTAGAAGTAAACACCGATCGCGAGCTCGACTATAAACCGCTCTATATTACGGGCGAGGGGATTTCTGAAATCCGCGGGGCGGTGGAACACGTTTCCAAGCGGCTGAACAGAATTTGCGAAGTTCTCGTACCCAATCTTCCTTATTACAATAAACCCGCGATGAGCTCGAGGATAGCGCTCGCGGATATGGCGTATGACGATAACTGCAACGACAGTTTCCTACGTAGAATATTAAACGGATTCGGAGGTTAATGAAAAATGGCTTACGGTGACGATATGTCCTCGTTTTTCGGGGGCAGAGAGCAGTCTACGCCCGAAAGTTCGCCTAAAATCGAGGGAAAGGCGAAAATCAGGGTGATCGGCGTCGGCGGTGCCGGCAACAATGCGGTCAATCGCATGATTGAAGCGGGAATTGCAAGCGCGGAATATATTGCGGTGAACACCGATGCGCAGATCCTTGCGTGCAACAAAGCGGAAAAGAAAATTCAGATCGGTACCCAACTGACGAAGGGTTTGGGTGCGGGAGCGGAACCCTCCATCGGTAAAAAGGCCGCGGAGGAAAGCAGGGAAGAGCTCGAAAGAGCGATCGAGGGAACGGACCTGCTATTTATTGCAACCGGCATGGGCGGAGGCACGGGCACGGGCGCCGCACCGGTGATCGCAAAGCTTGCAAAGGAGAAGGATATTTTAACCGTTGCTGTGGCAACGAAGCCGTTCGGCTTCGAAGGTCGCCGCAGAATGGAAAATGCAGAGGAAGGAATTTCCACGCTTCGCAAGTTTGTGGACACGCTCATTATCATTCCCAATGAGAAAATCAGCGAGGTTGTTCCGAAGAATGCAACTTTTCAGGAATCGCTCCGTGTTGCGGACGAAGTGTTAAAGCAGGGAATTCGCGGTATTGCCGATTTAATTGTAACGCCTTCCTTGATCAATCTTGACTTTGCAGACGTGAGAACGGTGCTGAAAGACAAAGGGCTGGCGCACATGGGCGTCGGCGTTGCCAAGGGCGAGAACAGAATCGTCGAGGCGGTGCGCCTTGCCGTGAATTGTCCCTTACTCGATACGACCATCGAGGGCGCAACGGGCGTTATCATCAATGTGCGCGGCGGAAACGACATTACGCTCAGCGAGGTCAGAACGGCCGCAAGCTTGATTTCGAACGTCGTAGATTATTCTGCGAACATTATTTTCGGTAACAGTATCGATGGCAATATCCGCGACGAAGTGGAAGTTACCGTAATTGCCACGGGTTTCCCGTCGGTGGAAGAGGTTCGCGCGGAAGAGGCGGGCAGACATCTTGCCAACGCGGTCAACCGTCCCGTAACGTCATCCATGCCCGAGCCGCCTCCGCGTCCTGCGAACTATTCCGCGCCCCCGACGCCGCAGAACAGACCCGCTCCGCCTGCGCAACCTGCGGAGAAACCTTATAGCGAAGCTTACGAGGCACCCTATACCAATGCGCCTTATCAGCAGCAGCCCGCAAACGTACCTGCGTATCCCTATTCTCAGGCGCCATATCAGGAACAGGCGCCGCAGAAGCCCTCCGTTTCTTTGGAGGTTTCGCCCGAGGATCGCGCGTTACAGCCTTCTACCCGTAACGCCAATCAGGTAAGAGAGGACGCTGTGTCGACGGCGGGCGAAATTTCCCACACGCGAGAAGCGGATACCAGAGATTCGAAGCTTCCTCCGTTTGTTCAGAGATTGCTCGGAAAAAGAAAGTAAATACAAACGGTGAGAGTTCCTCACCGTTTTTCGTGTTAAGGATTTGAACTATGGAAAAACTCTCAATCAGAGAAACCCAAATTGCGCTGTTGGGGATTCTGGGTGAATTTGATCGTGTTTGCAGAGAACACAATCTGCGGTATTCGCTTGCGGCAGGTACACTGTTGGGTGCGGTTCGGCATAAGGGATTCATTCCTTGGGACGACGATTGCGACGTCGTTATGCCGCGTCCCGATTACGAACGATTATACGAACTGGTTAAGGAAAAGAAAGTCGTCTTTTCCGAGCATTTTTTTCTCTCCGAGGATCGGGGGAAGAAGGCTGTTTATCCGTTTTTAAAACTTTTGGATGACCGCTATCCCATTCGTTGTACAACTCATATAGAAGTTCCTTTCCTTTATCTGGATATATTTCCGTTAGACGGTATGCCCGATTTGCCGAAAAAACAGACGAAAAAGGTAAGAAGGAAGGAGATTTTTTATACTGCCGTGATATCCCTCTATAAGTGGTATATTCCAACAGGTGCGTGGTATTGTCAACTAATCAGATTTTTTTGTTTTTGGTTCTATCTGCTCGTCATGTGTTACGGTCAGGCTCGCGCATGTAAAAAACACCGCAAGCTTCTGTTGAAATATCCCTTTGAAGCGAGCGAGAGGGTAGGGAATCGTGCGTGGGGACTTTCGATGGGGGAGGTTCCGCGTACGTTCTATGACGAATATGTAGAAATCGAGTTTGAAGGAAAAATGTTTTACGCCACAGCCAAGTGGGACGAATATTTGACGGTGCTCTACGGAGACTATATGACGCCGCCGAAAAATCAGAATCCTCATCACGGTATGCGTGTTTACAAAGATACCGGGTGCAAGAAATAATTTCATTTATAATTTTAACAAACCGTTGACGGGTACACAATATGAAAGCATTGATTTTAAATTCCGGAATGGGTAGCAGAATGGGCGTTCTTACGTCCGAGCACCCGAAATGTATGACTGAAATTTCCAAAAGGGAAACGATACTGAGCAGACAGTTACGCTTATTGGTTGAGGCGGGCATAGAGGACGTTGTTATTACGACCGGCTACTTCGACGGCGTATTGGTAAATTATTGCCAGAATCTTGATTTTCCCTTAAATATAACGTTTGTAAAAAATCCCGAATACGCCTCTACCAATTATATATATTCCATTTATTGTGCGCGGGAGTATTTACACGACGATATCATTCTTATGCACGGCGACCTCGTTTTTGAAAACGAGGTGTTTGATTTATTGACGGCGGCAAAAGAAAGCTGCATGGCGGTAAGCTCCGTATTGCCCCTGCCAGAAAAGGATTTTAAGGCAGTTATCAAAGAGGGGAAAATCGAGAAGGTCGGCGTCGAATTTTTCAACGAGGCGGTTGTTGCGCAACCGCTTTATAAACTTTTGAAAAACGATTGGGAGCGATGGCTTGCCGAAATTGTTAAGTTTTGTGAAAAGGGAGTTACGGATTGTTATGCCGAAAACGCTTTTAACGAAGTGTCCGACGCATGTAAAATTTACCCCTTGGACGTGGAAAACAAGCTCTGCGGTGAAGTGGATAACTCGCAAGACCTTGCCGTGATTTCGGCAAAGCTCAACGAAATCGAGTCGCGCACGGTATATATGTGTTTTTCTACGGATATTTTGCATAGCGCGCACATTTCGATTATTAAAAAGGCGCAGCGTCTGGGCAAATTGATTATCGGCGTTCTTTCCGACGAAGCGGTGATTTCTTATAAACGATTTCCGTTATTGCCGTTCGGCGAAAGAAAGGTCATGTTTGAAAATATCGCGGGCGTTTATAAAGTTGTTGAGCAAAAAACGCTTAGCTATAAAGAAAATCTGGAAAAATACAAGCCGAATTACGTTGTGCACGGCGATGATTGGGTAAACGGTTTTCAACGCCCTGTAAGAGACGAGGTTGCGGCGCTTTTATCCCGATACGGTGGACGTTTGGTGGAATTTCCTTATTCCAAAGACGGAAAATATTTGGAGCTGGCGCAAAGAGAGAGAAAGGATTTGTCTTTGCCGGATATGCGTCGTTCGCGTTTGAAGAAAGCCGTTGCAATGAAGGGGCTGATTACGGCAATGGAAGCGCATAGCGGTATCACGGGGCTGATTGTCGAAAATACAATCGTATGCCGGAACGGCGAAGCGCACCAATTCGACGCGATGTGGATCAGCTCTCTGTGTGATTCTACGGCAAAGGGGAAGCCCGATATCGAGCTTGTTGATATGACTTCTCGTTTCCGGACGATCGACGACATCATGGAAGTAACTACGAAGCCCATTATTTTTGACGGGGATACAGGCGGATTGACCGAGCACTTTATTTATACTGTAAAAACGTTGGAACGCATGGGCGTTTCGATGGTGATTATCGAAGATAAGACGGGTTTGAAAAAGAATAGCCTTTTCGGTACGGAAGTCGAGCAGACACAGGATACGATCGATAACTTTTGTGCCAAAATTAAAGCCGGAAAGAAAGCGCAGAAAACGAGTGATTTCATGATTGTTGCGCGCATCGAGAGCTTGATTTTGGAAAAGGGCATGGATGACGCGCTTGCCCGCGCTTTTGCATTTTCGAAAGCGGGAGCAGACGGCATTATGATTCATAGCAGAAAAAAAGATCCGCAGGAAATTTTTGAATTTATTGAGAAGTTCAGAAGCGTAGATAAAAGTACTTTGTTGATCGTTGTACCGACGTCGTTTAATTCCGTAACGGAAGACGAATTTAAACGCAGGGGAGTCAACGTGGTTATTTATGCCAATCAATTGACAAGAAGCGGATTCCCCGCAATGCAAAACGCTGCCAAAACGATTTTGATGCACCAGCGCGCTCTTGAATGTGATTCGCAGCTTATGTCGATAAAAGAAATCATCAATTTGATTCCAGAGGAATTATAATGGCAGGCTCGCAGCAGATAATAAGCGGAAGAGGTTGCATCGGGGAGATTCCAAAGATTCTGAAACGGTTGAGAATCAACAAATATTTGCTTGTCTGTGATTCAGGCTTCGGGTTTATCGAAGGGCATGAGGTGTTTGAGCAGGCGGAGATACCGTATCGGAAATTTGATTCGTTTACTTCCAATCCGCTTTATTCCGACGTTTGTAACGGTGTGAATATTTTTAACTCCGAAGGGTGCGAGGCAATCGTTGCAGTCGGTGGCGGAAGCGCGATCGACGTTGCCAAATGTATTAAGCTTTTTTGCAGACTAAAAAAAAATACTGACTTTTTGTTGCAGACATACTTTGAAAATGACGTGGCTTTGATTGCTGCTCCCACGACGGCGGGGACGGGAAGCGAATCGACGCGCTTTGCCGTCATATATAAAAACGGGATGAAACAATCGGTTCATGATTATAGTATCATACCGAATTATGCCGTTTTAGATGCTAACGCCCTAAAATCGTTGCCGATTTATCAAAAAAAATGCACGCTGTTAGACGCGCTGTGTCAGGGAATTGAATCCTGGTGGTCTGTCAATTCCAATAAAGAGAGCAAACACTATTCTAAAATTGCCGTGGAAACGATTTTAAAATATGCGCACGCTTATCTTTTTGAAAATTCATTGGAATCGGCTGAAAACATTATGTTTGCGGCAAATCATGCGGGAAGAGCGATCAATATAACGCAAACGACGGCACCTCATGCCATGAGTTATAAGATTTCTTCTCTTTGTCATATCCCGCACGGACATGCCGTTGCAATTTGTCTTCCTGCCGTTTGGGAATTTATGATGAACCATATGGAGCTTTGCCTTGATGTAAGGGGAAAAGACTATTTGCATGATACTTTTTTGGATATCGGCAAGGTTTTTCGGGTTCAGACGGTTGAAGACGCAATTCGATCTTTTAAGGACTTTTTGGTTAAATTAAGTATTTCGTCCCCATCTATAGAGAAGAAAGAGGATTTAGCTTTATTGGCTCAATCGGTAAATCCTATTCGCCTGAGCAATAATCCTGTGAAGTTGGACGAACGCACGTTGTACGAATTATACGTTAAAATTTTTTCGCCAAAGTATTTGGAGGAATTGTGATGGATTTAAACTTTTTAAAAGGGTTTGATTTTTTTGTAGGCGTGCCCGATTCGCAATTGCGCCCGCTTTGCGACTGGCTGATGTCAACCTATGGCGTAGATCCGAAGCATCATATCGTTGCTGCCAACGAGGGGAATTGCGTGGCGATAGCGGCAGGCTATCATTTGGCAACGGGAAAAACCCCCGTCGTGTATATGCAGAACAGCGGAGAGGGAAACGTTGTGAACCCCGTAGCGTCGTTATTGAATGATAAGGTATATGGCATTCCGTGCGTGTTTATCATCGGGTGGCGTGGCGAACCCGAAGTTCACGACGAGCCGCAACACGTATTTCAGGGAGAAATTACTTTAAAGTTGCTTGAAACATTGGGAATAGAATATTATGTGATCGATAAGGATACGAAGGCGGAATCCGTTAAGGAGCAGTTAAAAAAATGGAAGCCGCTGCTGGAGTCGGGGAAACAGGTTGCATTCGTTGTGAAAAAGGGCGCATTGGAGTATGACGCACAGATAAAATATGCGAATGCTTACGCGTTAAACCGGGAAGAAGTTATCAGGCGTGTCGTAAAGATCAGTAAAGAGGCGCCTATTGTTTCCACAACGGGGAAAGCCTCAAGAGAATTGTTCGAAATCCGTGAAGCAAACGGACAGGATCACCGTTATGACTTCCTTACCGTTGGGTCGATGGGGCATAGCTCTTCGATTGCTTTGGGCGTGGCTATTAATCAGCCCCAAAAGAAAATTTGGTGCATTGACGGCGACGGTGCTGTGCTTATGCATATGGGGGCAATGGCGGTGATTGGCACGGTTTGTCCAAACAACTTTGTTCATATCATAATTAACAACGAGGCGCATGAAACGGTTGGCGGAATGCCGACTGTTGCGGGAAAGATTGATTTAAACGCAGTGGCGCGTGCGTGCGGCTATAAGAGTGTGTGCAGTGTGAATACATACGACGATTTGGAAAATGAACTTGAAAAAGCTGCAGCTGCAAATGTATTATCGCTGATTGAAGTGAAATGCGGTTTGGGTGCGCGTACAAATTTGGGCAGACCGACAACAACTCCCGTCGACAACAAAGATAGCTTTATGCGGCATTTAAGTCAGGAATGACTATTTTATATTTTATTAGATAACAAAAGCTCCGAGGAAGCAATCGCCTTCTCGGAGCTTTTGTTTTTAAAACACACTCTCTGCCGTCTGTTATCAATACATTCCATCCATACCGCCGCCTGCGGGTGCGGGAGGTGCGGGAGGGGTGGGAATATCGGTAACGATGGATTCCGTCGTAAGCAGGGTCGAGGCAACGGAAGCCGCGTTCTGCAATACCGAGCGGGTAACCTTCGTCGGGTCGATGATTCCGCTTTCTACCATGTCGGTGTAAACGTTTTTGAGAGCGTCAAATCCATAGGTGGGAATTTTTTTGGTAAGAATCTTGTCTACAACGACCGAACCGTCTACGCCCGCATTTTTTGCGATTTGACGAACGGGTTCTTCGCAAGCTTTCAGGATAATGGAAGCGCCCGTCTTTTCGTCGCCTGAAAGCCCCGAAACGAGTTTCCGCAAAGAGGG
Organism: uncultured Christensenellaceae bacterium; assembly: GCA_910588615.1. Lineage (GTDB taxonomy): Bacteria > Bacillota > Clostridia > Christensenellales > Borkfalkiaceae > Gallimonas. The sequence continues at coordinate 54,585 of CAJUOI010000010.1, forward strand.
GATGCAGGAGAGCAACGCGCTGCCGCCGCCGGGAACGAAGCCTTCTTCAACTGCCGCGCGGGTAGCCGCCAATGCATCGTCGATGCGCAGCTTCTTTTCTTTCATTTCGACTTCGGTTGCCGCGCCTACGTTTATAACGGCAACGCCGCCTGCGAGCTTGGCAAGGCGTTCTTGTAATTTTTCTCTGTCGTAGTCGGAGGTTGTAACTTCAATTTGAGACTTGATAGAGGCTACGCGCGCTTTGATGTCGTCTTTATTGCCGGCGCCGTCGATAATCGTTGTATTGTCCTTGTCGACCTTTACCTGATTTGCTCTGCCGAGCATATCGAGAGTAGCGTCTTTGAGCTCGTATCCGAGGTCGGACGAAATAACCGTGCCGCCCGTCAGCACCGCAATGTCCTGCAACATTTCCTTGCGTCTGTCGCCGAAGCCGGGTGCCTTTACCGCAACGCAGTTGAACACACCCTTGAGCTTGTTTACGATAAGCGCCGCAAGCGCGTCGCCTTCTACGTCCTCCGCAATGATTAAGAGGCGCGCACCCTGTTGCGCGAGGGGTTCGACGATGGGGAGGATTTCCTGTAATGCGGAAATCTTCTTGTCGGTGATGAGGATATAAGGGTTGTCGAGTACGGCTTCCATTTTATCGGTGTTCGTAACCATATATGCCGATGCGTAGCCTCTGTCAAACTGCATTCCTTCTACGGTGGAAAGCTCCGTCGTCATCGACTTGCCTTCCTCTACCGTGATGACGCCGTCTTTGCCGACCGTTTCCATTGCCTTTGCAATAAGTTCTCCGACCGTTTCGTCGCCTGCGGAGATTGCCGCAACCTGCGAAATCGCTTTTTTGCCGTCAACTTTCTGCGAAATGGACTTTAAGTGTTCGACTGCGGTCTGCACAGCTTTGTCGATGCCTTTTCTCAAAATTATGGGGTTGGCACCGGCTGCAAGATTTTTTAAGCCTTCGCGGATGATTGCCTGTGCAAGAAGAACTGCTGTCGTAGTGCCGTCGCCTGCGACGTCGTTGGTTTTGGTGGAAACTTCCTTTACGAGTTGTGCGCCCATGTTTTCGAAGGGGTCGGGCAGCTCGATCTCTTTTGCGATCGTTACGCCGTCGTTCGTAATGAGGGGTGCGCCGAACTTTTTGTCGAGCACAACGTTTCTGCCTTTGGGTCCGAGGGTGATTTTTACCGTGTCGGCGAGCGTATTTACGCCTGCCTCCAAAGCCTTTCTTGCTTCGTCTCCGTATTTGATTTGCTTAGCCATGATTCTTGTTGCCTCCCGATTAGTCTACGATAGCGAGAATGTCGCTCTGTTTGATGATGGTGAATTCCTTGCCGTCCACCTTGAAGTCTGTGCCTGCATACTTGGAGCAGAGAACTTTGTCGCCGACGCTGACCTGCATTTTGACTTCCTTACCGTCCACAAGTCCGCCGGGACCGACTGCAACGACAACGCAGGTCTGCGGTTTTTCCTGCGCGGAAGAGGGGAGATAAAATCCGCTCTTCGTCTTTTCTTCGACGGTAACCGTTTCTACGACTACCTTATCGAATAAGGGCTTGATATTCATAATTGACCTCCTGAAATAACTCTGTTTTCTCGGTCTTGCCGATTTCCTTATTTATTATAAACGCTTTTACAAAGAAGTCAAACGGCTTTTGGGAAAAATTTTCCTTATCTCGCAAATAAATTTCATGCGTATGGAAAAAAGCGATTTATTGCGTTCGCAGGGTTGACAATACCCCATATCTTGTGTTAAAATAAAATAAGAGGTAAATTATGGATAAGTGGGATAAGAGATTTATGGCTCTGACCGAACAGGTGGGGAGTTGGGCGAGTTGCCACCGTCGCAAGGTGGGCGCAATTATCGTAAGGGAAAAGCGGGTTATGACGACGGGTTATAACGGTGCGCCTGCAGGAATCGAATCTTGTGTGGAGCGAGGGGAATGTCTACGTGAAAAAATGCAGATTGAAAGCGGCACGCGCGCAGAATTGTGCTATGCGGCGCACGCCGAGCAAAACGCCATTATTCAGGCAGCGCGTTACGGGATCAATATCAGCGGCGCAACGCTTTTTTGTACGCATCAACCCTGTGTGATTTGCGCGAAGATGATTATCAATGCGGGTATCAGGCGGGTCGTGTACAAAGAGGGTTATCCCGACGAGTTTTCCGTTGAATTGTTCAAAGAAGCGGGAACGGAATTGATAAAATTTGAGGAGGAAGTATAAATGAAAAATCCTATTGTAAAATTTGAAATGCAGGACGGAAAAACGTTTGAGGCGGAGCTCTATCCCGAAATTGCGCCCAACACGGTAAACAACTTTCTTTCGCTTGTTAAGAATGGCTTTTACGACGGTGTCATTTTTCACCGTGTTATCGCGGGATTTATGATTCAGGGCGGTGATCCGCAGGGTACGGGAACGGGCGGTCCCGGTTACCATATTGCAGGTGAATTCCGCGCAAACGGATTTAAAAATGACTTAAAACACGAAAAGGGTGTTCTTTCAATGGCCCGTGCGCAGAATCCTAATTCCGCCGGTTCGCAATTTTTCGTAATGCACGCGTCGGCATCCTATCTCGACGGACAGTACGCTGCATTCGGAAGGGTAATTAAGGGGCTTGAAGTTGTGGATGCGATTGCGACGGTAAAAACCGATATGCGGGACCGCCCTTATGAGGAACAAAGGATAAAAAAGGCGACTGCGGAAACCTTCGGTGTTGAGTATCCCGAGCCTAATCGCGTTTAGGAGAGTATTATGTCTGACAAACTACTGTACGAAAACCCGTTAAATACGCGCTATGCAAGCCGTGAGATGCAGGAAAACTTCGGCGACGAAAAGCGTTTCCGCCTATGGCGCAAGCTTTGGATTGCGCTTGCGGAATCGGAAATGGAGTTGGGACTTCCCGTAACGAAAGCGCAAATCGACGATATGAAGGCGCACGCTACCGATATTGATTACGAACGGGCGGAGGAGTACGAGCGGGAAGTGCGCCACGACGTCATGGCGCACGTGAAGGCGTTCGGCGACGCGGCGAAGAGTGCCGAACCGATTATCCATTTGGGTGCGACGAGCTGCTTCGTTGATTGTAATTCCGAATTGATCATCATGCGCGACGGACTGGAGATTATTCTGCGCAAGCTTGTCAACGTGATGGATAAGTTGAAAAAATTTGCGTTGCAGTATAAAAATCTGCCGACGCTTGGCTTTACTCATTTGCAGCCTGCGCAGCTGACTACGGTCGGCAAGCGTGCTACGCTTTGGCTACAGGATTTGATGCTTGATTACGAGAATTTGCAAAGTCTTTTGTCATGTTTTCGTTTGCGCGGCGTAAAGGGTACGACGGGTACGCAAGCAAGCTTTCTCGACCTCTTCGACGGCGATGCAAAGAAGGTGAAAGAGTTGGAAAAGCGTGTCGTGAAAAAGCTCGGTTGCGAAAAGGTATACGGGGTAACGGGGCAGACCTATCCGAGAAAGTTCGACTATAACGTGCTCTGCGTGCTTTCGCAGATTGCCCAAAGCGCGTATAAGTTCAGCAACGATATCCGCATTCTGCAAAACATGAAGGAGGTGGAGGAACCGTTTGAGAAGAGTCAGATAGGTTCGTCTGCTATGGCGTATAAGCGCAACCCGATGCGTTCTGAACGTATGGGCTCCCTGTGCCGCTATATGGTTTCGCTTCCCTTAAACAGTGCGATTACGGCTTCGACGCAGTGGTTCGAGCGCACGCTCGACGACTCCGCCAACCGCCGGATCGTAAACGCGCAGGCGTTTTTAACGGTGGACGCGATCTTGAACATCTATCTGAACGTTTCCGAAAATCTCGTTGTTTACGATAAGGTGATTGCGAAGCATGTTGCCGCAGAACTGCCGTTTATGGCAACGGAAAACATTATTATGGAGTGCGTGAAGGCGGGCGGAAGCCGACAGGAATTGCACGAGCATATCCGCCGCCTTTCGATGGAGGCAGGCAATAACGTAAAGCGCGAAGGAAAGGAAAACAACCTTTTAGAGCTCGTAACGAAGGACGAGGCGTTCCGCGCGGTTTGGGATCGTCTGGATGAAATTCTGGATGCGAGAAAGTTTGTCGGAAGGGCGCCTGAACAGACGGAGGAATTTATCCGAAACGAGATCGATCCGATTTTACAAAAATACGTCGCTTGGCTGGGGGAAGCGGGCAGCGTAAATGTTTAAATTTCGACCATAAGGAAAGTTTTTCCGCAAACCGTACAGACTGTTACTATGGAAATCAAACGAGTTAACGTGGAAACGGTTGTGCGGTTCGGGCGGGAAGGCGGGTTGCGCCCGTTGTGGCTTATTTGGGAGGATGGGCGGAAATTCGAAATTGACAGGGTGAAGCGCGTTGATCGCGCTCCCTCGCAGGCGGGGTCGGTTCTTCCCGTTCGGTATACTTGTGTCGTCGAGGGGAAAGAAAAAAGGTTGTATTTCGAGCCTGAGAGAATGGCGTGGTTCGTAGAAATGGTAGAAGGTTAGAAAAATATTTCGTTTCCGATAGAAAAATTCTTGACGAAAAGGAATTTATATATTATAATGTTTAGCGCACAGGGGAGTGGCTCAACGGTAGAGTAGCGGTCTCCAAAACCGTAGGTTGCGTGTTC
>CAJUOI010000011.1 GCA_910588615.1 uncultured Christensenellaceae bacterium
GGCACAGCTTAACGCTATGCCTAAACCTTTTTATTTGCGTTTTATTAAATTCCCTATGGGAATTACGGTAAGCGCAAGTCCTTTTTTATTTGTGTTTCCCGCCCAAGGCAGGGGATAAAAAAGCGGCAACCCTCTGCGCGGCGGGGGGAAAGGAAAGCGTGGACTTCCTGTCGGTCGGAGGATCGCGGCGCGCGCCGAAGAATCTTGCGCTTTCACAAATGCGGATCATTTTCAAGCATACAAAATATTTTAAAAAATTCTTCCCGAAAAAAGGAATTTTATGCAGGTTTGACGAAATAAATAATAGATGAAGGAAAAAACTTACGAAAAAGAGCGTGCGTTTTTATCGCCGTACGCCACGAAATCCGAGAACAGCAAGGGGAGGCTGAAAGGAGAGCCTGCCTGTCCTATGCGCACGGACTTTCAGCGCGACCGCGACAGAATCATCTATTCCAAGTCTTTTCGCCGTTTAAAGAACAAGACGCAGGTCTTTTTCGCCCCTGACGGCGACCACTATATGTCCCGTTTGACGCACACGTTGGACGTGGCGCAGATCGCGCGTTCGATTGCCCGCTGTCTTTCGTTGAACGAGGATTTGACGGAGGCGATCGCGCTCGGACACGATTTGGGGCATACGCCCTTCGGGCATGTAGGCGAGCGGGTGCTTTCCGAACTCTGTCCCGAGGGTTTCCGCCACAGCGAGCAGTCTCTGCGCGTTGTCGATTGCCTCGAAAAGGACGGAAAGGGGCTGAACCTCACGCTGGAAGTGCGCGACGGAATTCTGAACCATCCTTCCTACGGCAATCCCGCGACGCTCGAGGGTGTGGTCGTTTCGCTTGCCGACAGGATCGCCTATATCAACCACGATATCGAGGACGCCATCCGCGCGAATCTTTTGCGCGAGGAGGAGCTTCCTCCGTTTGCGGTTTCGGTGTTCGGCAGGGACACGAGCGAGCGCATCAACACCGCCGTTCTGGATATTGCCACGGAGTCGGCGGATAAGCCCTACGTGCGAATGTCCGACGAGAAGAAACAGGCTTTGGACGAGCTGCGCACCTTCATGTTTAAGCGCGTTTACGAACACGCCAATACGCTGATTCAGGAGAACGCGGGCAGAATGCTGCGCTCCCTTTACAACTATTTCATTGAAAATCCAGACGAAATTCCCCCGCCCTACGACAAAACGAACGTTCCGCGCGCGGCTTGCGATTACATCTCGTCCATGACCGACCAATACGCTATCAACGTATTCCGTTCGTTGTTTTTACCGCGGGAGGGCTTCGTATGAAAGCGGACTTTTCCGAGTTTATAAAGACCGTCAAGGCGAAAAACGATATCGTCGAAGTCGTCGGATCGTATGTAAAGCTCGAGAGGAAGGGGTACAACTATTGGGCGTGCTGTCCTTTTCATCACGAAAGGACGCCCTCATTTTCCGTGAATGCGGCGGACGGCTACTATCATTGCTTCGGGTGCGGCGTTTCGGGCGACGTCATCGGCTTCGTCAAGGATTACGAAAACCTCGAATTCATGCAGGCGGTGGAAATTCTCGCAAAGCGCGCGGGGCTGGAAATTCCAGCATTCGACGACAAGTCGGGCGAAGAAATCGCCGTAAAAAAACAGAAAAAGGACAGGCTGCTGTCCCTGCTGCGCGACGCGGCACGCTTCTATCTGAACAACCTCTATTCGGGGAAGGCGAGCGCGCAGCTCGAATATCTCGAAAAGCGGGGGATCGCGCCCTCCACGATGAAGAAATTCGGCTTGGGCGCGTCCCTCGACTACTTCTCCCTTCCGCTTTATCTGAGGGGCAGGGGGTATAGCGAGGAGGAGTGCGTCGAGAGCGGCGCGTGCGTGAAAACGGAAGAGGGGCGCATCATCGACGCCGAGGGCGAACGTCTGATCATTCCCATTATCAACGCGTTGGACGAAGTAGTTGCGTTCGGCGGGCGGGTGATGAAAAAGACGGACCGCGCCAAATATAAGAACACGCGCGAAACCGCCGTGTTTGAAAAGAGCAAAAATCTGTACAATATCAATCTCGTAAAAAAGGAAAAGCGCGTCGGGGGGATTCCTTACCTTATTATGGTGGAGGGTTATATGGACGCCATGTCGCTGTATCAGGCGGGCTTCAAATGCGTTGCGGCGAGCATGGGCACGTCGCTCACCAAGGAGCAAGCGCGGCTGTGCAAGCGGTATGCGGACACCGTTCTCATCAGCTACGACGGCGACTTTGCCGGGCAGAAAGCCAACCTCCGCGGACTGGATATCTTAAACAAAGAGGGTTTGAAGGTGCGCGTCGTGCCGATGCCCGACGGAATGGATCCCGACGACGTGATTCAAAAGCGGGGCGCGGAGGGGTATCAAAAATGTCTGGACGCGGCGATGCCCTTGCTCGATTTCCGCATTCTGGCGGCACGGCGGAAGTACGACCTGACCCGTAGCGACGAGGGAAGGGAATTTATCAAAGAAGTGCTGCCCATCGTCAGGGAATCGGACAGCGCGGCGGAGCGGGAGGTACTGTTAAAGCGTGTTGCCGAGTGGTCGAAGGTGAGCGTGGAGGCGTTGCAGCGCGATTTGGAGAACATCCCCGCGCGCGCCGAGCCGCAGGAAACAAGGGAGAGCGCTCCTCCGCCCCGAGAAGCGGACAGGGACGAGAAAGCAGTCTGCTTTGTTTTGGCGGCTTGTCTATTTAATCAGCCCTACGCGCTCGGGTTTCATCCCGAGGATCTGTATCTTGACGGCGATTTCGGTGTGATTGCCGATTTTATCGCGTCGGAGCGGGAAAAGGGCAGGGTGCGCGCAAGCGGCGTTTTCGAGGTTTTAAGTGAAAACAGCCCCGTGCTGAACGAGATTTTGTCGCTGAACGACGGCGGATTGGAGGGCGATTCGGCGGAAAAATACTTTAAGGATTCCGTGCGTATGCTCAAACGCAGGGAGATCATCGGACGGATATCTTTGGCGAACGCAGCGTATGCACAGGCGGAAACGTCCGAAGAGCAACGGGAAATTTTACGGAAGATCGGTGACCTGAGACAGGAATTAAAACGCTGGTCGAACGGGAGGAAACGGTGAGTATTTCAGAACAAAAGCTGACGGAAGTCATTTCGGGACTGGTGGCGGACTATAAGATGAAGGGAAGCATTTCGACGAGCGCCCTCTGCGACGCTCTGGAAAAGCACGACTTGGATCCGTCGCAGCTCGATCAGATTTATAAAGAATTGCCCGAATCGGGGGTCATGATTTACGACGAGGACCAGCGCGATAAGGAATTGTTCGAGCAGGCGCTCTCGGATATCGGGCTGGACGACCCCGTGAAGATGTATTTAAAGGACATCGGACGGGTGCCCCTCCTTTCGGGCGACGAGGAAATCGAACTTGCCCGCAAAATGCAGGAGGGGGACGAGGCGGCGAAGCGCCGTCTGTCCGAAGCGAATCTACGCCTCGTCGTTTCCATTGCCAAGCGCTACGTCGGGCGGGGAATGCTCTTTCTCGACCTGATTCAGGAGGGGAATCTCGGGCTCATGAAGGCAGTGGAAAAATTCGATTATCAGAAGGGTTTCAAGTTCTCCACGTACGCCACCTGGTGGATCCGGCAGTCGATTACACGCGCCATCGCCGATCAGGCGCGTACCATCCGCATACCCGTGCACATGGTGGAAACCATCAACAAGCTGACGCGCGTATCGCGTATGCTCTTGCAGGAAAACGGCAGAGAGCCGACGCCGGAGGAAATTGCCGAAGCGATGGAGGTGGACGTGGCGCGCGTGCGCGAGATCCAGAAAATCGCACAGGATCCCGTCTCTCTCGAAACGCCCATCGGGGAAGAGGAGGACAGCCACCTCGGCGATTTCATCGAGGACGATAAGACGCAGACTCCGAGCGATTCCGTTTCCTTTATTATGTTGAAGGAACAGCTTCTGGGCGTGTTGGATACGCTCACCCCGCGCGAGGAAAAGGTGCTGCGGCTGCGCTACGGAATCGACGACGGCAAGCCGCGCACCCTCGAAGAGGTGGGAAAAGAGTTTAACGTTACGCGGGAACGCATTCGCCAGATCGAGGCGAAGGCGCTGCGCAAGCTTCGTCATCCCAGCCGCAGCAAAAAACTCAAAGACTTTCTCGACTGATGCGCCGCATCGAAAAGCTCTGCACCTATCTTTCGCGGGCGGACGTGTTTGCGGACGTCGGGTGCGACCACGGCTACTGCACCGAATATATGCTGAAAAACGACCTCTGCGGTCGGGCGTATATTTCGGATATCAGCGCGAAGAGCCTGCAAAAGGCGGAAACGCTGCTTGCCTCTTATATCCGCGAGGGACGGTGCATTCCCGTCGTCGCCGACGGATTGCAGGGCATCGGTGAGCCGTGCGATTTAGTGCTGATCGCGGGGATGGGCGGGGAAGAAATCATTAAAATCATTTCCGGCACGCTGCCTGACCGATTCGTTTTGCAACCCATGAAAAATACCGATAAGGTGCGTTCGTATCTTTCGGGACGGGTGAAGTTTATCAGGGACGAAACGTTCCGCATCGGTGAAACGTATTACGACGTCGTCGTGGGCGAGCGGGGCGAGGAAATGCTTACGCCGCTCGAAATAAAGTACGGGCGGGACAATTTAAATACTCCGACCGACGACTTTCGGCAGTGGGTCAAGGAAAAGCTCGAAGGCGCGGAAAAATTTTTGTTGCGCGCAAAGGACGAAAATGCACGGCGGGCGCTCTTGGAACGGCGGGCGGAATTACGGGGGTTATTGCATTGAAACCGATAAATTTATATCAGATCGCAGACGAAATCGCGCCCTTTGCGCTTTCCAAGGAGTACTGCGAGCGTTACGGCGCGTACGACAACAGCGGCGTTATCTTGGATTTCGGCGAGGAACTCACGGGCGTGGTGTTCAGTCTCGACTGTTCGACACTTGCGATCGAAGAGGCGAAAAAGCAGGGCGCAAACTGTATTTTTACCCATCACCCCGCAATTTTTTCGCCTGTGCGCTCCATTTGCGTCGGCGGGACGGCTGCCAATATTGCGGCTTGCGCAAGGGCGGGGATCTCGGTGATTTCGGCGCATCTCAACCTCGACTGCGCACAGGGCGGGGTCGACGACTGCCTCATGCACGGCTTGGGCGGAAAGGCGGCGGAAAGCGTGATGCATCCGTTGCGGGAGGGCGGTTACGGCAAGGTTTATTCCGTTGTGCCAACTCCGCTTGAAGCGTTCGTCGGCGGGGCGCAGAAGGAGTTCGGCACGCGGCGTACCGTCGTTTACGGAAATCGTCCCGTCGGTAAGATTGCAAGTTTTTGCGGCGCGGGCATGGACGACGCGTCGGTGAATTTCGCCGTCGGGTCGGGCGCGGATACTGTGGTTTCGTCGGACGCGAAGCATCATTTGCTTTCGGCGTTGATCGAAGCGGGGCTGAACGTCGTGCTGCTGACGCATTACGCGGCGGAAAATTACGGGTTTATGAAATTCGGCGAAAAAATAAAGAGTAAAATATCGGGCGTTCCCGCGTATTTCGTTACGGACGAACGTCTTTTGTAAGGAGTGTAAATATGTCTACGTTGAACACATTGTTGGAGTATCAGGAAGCGGATAAAAAGCTGCTTGAAATCGAAAAGGAAGTTTCTTCGAGCGAAGAATACAAAAAGTACGCGCAGGCGCGGAAATTTATGAAGAGCGCGCAGGAGCGTCTGGAAGCTTACGACCGCCGTGCGGCGGAGCTGAAATTGCTGTGCGAAGAATTGGCGGCGCGCAGCGGTGAAATTACCGAGGCGATCGCGGAGTACCACGATCTCGACGAGATGATCGAGGACGGCGGCGATACCTCGTACTATGAAAAGACAGTGCGTTCGCTCTCCGATAAGCTGCGCGGCTTAAAGTCGGAGCTGAACAAGCTCGTCGCCGAAATCAAGAGCGTTAACGAGGAATATAAGAAGTTCCGCGAGCAGACGATCGCCATGCAGAATCAGGGCAAGGAATATAAGCAGAAGTACGACGCGGTGCTCGGCGGGCGCGCGGCGGAAGTGAGTGAAATCAAGAAGACACTGGAAGAGCTTGCGGGGAACGTTCCCGCCGACATTATGCAAAAGTACGCGGCGAAGCGCAAGGAGAAGATTTTTCCCATCATCGTGCCGCTCGTCGACGGAAGGTGCATCTGCCGTATGGATATTTCTCTTGCCCGCCAGAGCGAGCTTTCGGGCGGCAAGGTGATCGAATGCGAGCATTGCCGCAGATTTATTTATAAGAAATAGAAGCCGATCCCTTGTCCCCTCGGGGAATGTTAAAGGAGGGATCGCTGCGGACTGCGCAAGAACGTCGGGTTCTTTCGCAGAGAATACGAACACATACGGGCGTGTTGTGCATAGAATGAAATCGTGCAGAACACGCTTGCCGTTATATCGCTCAACCGAATTATCGAAAACGCCGCCGCGCTGCAAAACGCCGCACGCCGACCCTTGATCGCCGTCGTAAAGGACGACGCCTACGGGCACGGCGCAGAAAGGGTGTCGCTTGCGCTCGAGCCGTACGTTTCCGGCTTTGCCGTCTCCTCCGTGGACGAAGGCGCAGCGCTGCGTACCGTCGGCGTTTCCAAAGAAATCCTCGTTTTAACGCCTCCGCTTTGCGAGGAGGAAGTGTTGCGGGCAGCATCCCTCGGCTTGACCGTTTCGCTGACCTGCCTTGCGGTGCAGCATCTCGTGTTGCGCGTGCAGGAAAAATACGCGCTGCCCGTAAAGGCGCACATTGCCGTGAACACGGGCATGAACCGCTACGGCTTCCGCCCCGAGCGGGTGAAGGACGCTTTGAAACACGCAGACGGTGCGGTGATCACGGGCGTATATTCGCACCTGTTTCTTCCCGAAAGCGCAAGGGAAGTGCGGGCGCAAGTGCGCCTGTTCGAGCGCGCCTGCGGGGAGGTGCGCTCGATTTATCCCGACGCAGTGCGGCATCTTTCGGCAACGGGCGGGGCGCTTGCGGGCGTTGCGTTCGACGCGGTGCGCGCGGGGATTGCGCTCTACGGGTATTTGCCCGAGGCGTTTCGGGGGAAAATCGGGGTGAAGCCTGCGGCAAAGCTGTACGCAACGGTGGCGCAGAGCGGAACGCAGCTCGGCGGCGGCATGGGCTACGCCAGAGCAAAGCGGAAGGGTGAAAAATATCATACTCTCCGCCTCGGTTACGGCGACGGTTTTTTCCGCGACGGCGGCTTGGGCGCGGAGGGGAAGCTGTGTATGGACGCCTGCGTCCGTTGGGGCGCGGCGCGCGTATTCGGGCGGCGGCTGGTTCTCTCCTCCGTTACGGAGTACGCAAAGCAGCACGGCACCACCGAATATGAGGTTCTCGTCAACTATTTGAGAAAGGCGGATAAAGAATACGAACGCTAAGCAGGAACTGCGCAAAGAGATGACGGCACTGCGCCGAACGCTCGTTTCCGAGGAAAGGGACGGGCGGATTTTTCAGGCGCTTCTTTGCTCGCCCTATTGGAATAGGGAGAGCTTTTTTGTGTATCGTTCGGTGCGCTCGGAGGTAAAAACGGACGAAATCATCTCCGCACTGCGTTTGGCTGGCAAGCGGGTGTGCGTGCCGCGCGTGAGCGGCGGCGTGATGTCGGCGGTTGAGGAGAAGGGGGAAAGGGAATTTTTTTACGGGATTCCGCAGCCCGCTTCGGGTTCGGACGAGCCCTGCGCCGTCGTTCTGACCCCGCTGTTGGCGTTCGACGAGGCAGGATTCCGCCTCGGTTACGGGGGCGGATATTACGATAGATATTTTTCCTTGCATCCGAACGCGATCCGCGTGGGGCTTGCCTACGAGGGACAAGCGGTGCGGCATCTGCCGCGCGGGGCGTACGACGTGCCGCTTCACGCGGTTATCACCGAATGCGGCGTACGGATTTTCCGAAAACCGACCGATTGACTTGACATTTTGCAGACGGGCAGGGTATAATAGAAAAAGGACAAACGGGAATGGGAGCAACGTTATGAAAAAGAATCAGAACGGAATGCATCTGACGAAAAATCAGCTTTTCTGGCGGATACAAAAAGAGTGCTGGCGCCGTATGGTTACGCCCTATCTTATGTATCTGTTCATGAGCCTTCTGATGCTTGCCACGCAGGCAATCAGCGGAAACAGTCTCGTCTGGCTTAAAATCACGCTCGGCATACTGTGCCTTTTGGGCGGAATGGCGTTCAACGCGCACCTTACGTACAACTACGGAATTATTCATTACGATGCATACCTCACGGGTTGCGTTCACCGCAAAAATCTGGCGTACGGCATCGAGTCGGGCGGCGACCACCGTCCCGAACGGGAGTACCGCCCTTGGAAGGGGTTTTATATCGGCTTTCTTATCGGCGTGCCCGTAATCATTCTCGGCATTATCGCCGCCGCTACGAGCGTTGCAAGCAATCTTTGGGGCGTTGCGGGCATTGCGCTCATTATGTTTGCGGGTTGGGCGATTATTCCCGTCAGCTGGATTCGCGATTTCGCGGGCATTGCAAATATCAACTTCGGCTGGTCGATTTTAATGGTCGTAATTCCCATCGTCGTCAGCGGGGTATTCTATATCGTGGGCGCCATGCGCGAAAAGAAAAAGAAGGAGGCGCAGGCGGCGCGCGACGAAGCGGTGAAAAAGTTACAGGAAGAGCAGGCGGCGCTGCGCCAGGAACAGAAAATGAATCGTATACAGACGGAGGAACAGCGCAGAAAGACGCTGCAATCCAAGAAAAAGAAGAAATGAGAATTATCGGCGGAAAGTTTCGCGGGCGTACGCTTGCAACGTTTCGGGGATGGGACATCCGTCCCACGCCCGACAGAGTCAAGGAATCGCTCTTTCAGATTTTAACGCCCCGCCTCGTCGGGGCGCGCGTTCTCGATCTGTTTGCGGGCAGCGGGGCGTTAGGTTTGGAAAGTCTTTCTCGCGGCGCGGGAGAAGTTGTGTTCAACGATGCGTCGGCTGAGAGCCTTGCCGTACTGAACAAGAACCTTTCCGCGTTGCAGGTGCGCGCAACCGTTACGCAGAAGGATTTTCGCGCCTGTTTGAAGAGTGCGGACGGGAAATTCGATTTGATTTTTTGCGATCCGCCCTATAAGGAAAGTTTTTTGCGGGAAATCTGCAATATCGTAAGCGAGCGGGCGCTGTTGAACGAAGGCGGGATCGTCGTTTATGAAAGCGAACGCGAGGAGTGCGCCGATGGCTTCGAGGCGATCGATGAACGCCGTTACGGACGCACCTGCGTTACGATGTGGAGGCAGCTATGAAAAAATGCGTGTTTGCGGGCACGTTCGATCCGTTTACGTTAGGACATGCGGACACGGTGGAAAAGTGTCTTGCTATCTTCGACGAAGTGATCGTCGCAATCGCAGAAAACAGGAGCAAGACGCCGAAGTTTTCCGTTCAAGAACGCGAAGAGATGATCCGAGCCGTATATGCGGGGGAGTCGCGCGTAAAGACGGTGCGCTGGCAGGGGGTCATCGTGGACTTGTTGCAGCGGGAGGGTACGCCCTTTTACGTGCGCGGAATCCGCAACGCATCGGACTTCGAGTACGAGACGGCGGATTTTTACGCCAGCCGAAAATTGGACGGGAATATGATAAGCGTATATCTTCCCGCCGAGCAGGACAAGCTGCATATCAGTTCCACTCTCGTAAAAAATTGCATCGCGTTCGAAAAACCCTATCGGGATTACGTTCCGGAAGCAGTTTATCAATATATTTCGGAGAAAAAGAATGTTTGAAAGACAAATCAAAATTCCGACGGCGGAGGAGCTGTGTAAGGAGATTCCCGTTCCCGCCGCACTGAAAAAGATTAAAACGGAGCGCGATCGGCTCGTCAAGGACGTGATCGCGGGGCTTTCCGATAAATTTCTCGTTATTGTAGGTCCCTGTTCCGCGCACGAAAGCGCGCCCGTTTACGAGTATGTAAAGCGGTTGGGCAAGCTCAACGAGAGAGTCGGGGACAAGCTCGTTCTCGTGCCGAGGATTTACACGAACAAGCCGCGCACGCGAGGCGTCGGCTACAAGGGAATGTTTTCCCAGCCCAATCCCGAAAACAAAGAGGATATCCTGCTCGGGATCAAGACGATTCGAAAATTGCATCTGGAAGCAATCGAGGCGTCGGGCTTGACTGCGGCGGACGAAATGCTCTATCCCGAAAATTATGCGTATATCGAGGACGTGCTCTCCTACGTTGCCGTGGGCGCGCGGTCGAGCGAAAATCAGATGCACCGCCTCGTGGCAAGCGGAATCGACGTGCCCGTCGGCATTAAAAACCCGATGGGGGGCAGCATTCCCGTGCTGCTCAATTCCGTATACGCGGCGCAGAGCCCGCAGGTGTTCAAGTACGGCGAATGGCAAGTTTCCACCAAGGGCAACGAGTTCGCGCATACCGTGCTGCGCGGCGCCGTCGACAGCTACGGCAACGACATTCCCAATTTCCATTACGAAACGGTAATGCGGGTATTTCGCGGGTATCTGAATGCGGATAATATGAAAAATCCTGCCGTGATCATCGACGCCAACCATTCCAATTCGGGCAAGGACTTCCGCCAGCAGATACGAATCGTCGAAGAGGTCATGCAGAACAGGCTTTACGACAGAGACTTTAAACGGATCGTCAAAGGGTTTATGATAGAGAGCTTCCTCGTGGAGGGGAGGCAGAACCGCGACGTGGTATTCGGGCAATCGATCACGGACGCCTGCCTCGGTTGGGAGGATACCGAGCGGTTAATTTACGATATTGCGGAGAAAGTGTAATGAAGGTTTCCTGTCTGGGTCCTGGCGAGAGCTATTCTTGCTTGGCGGCAAAGCGTTTCCGTTCCGATGCGACGTTCGTATGCTGTAAAAGCTTTAAGGAAGTCATTGATAAATTAAAAAGCGGAGAAGCGGATTTTGCGGTCATCCCCGTCAGCAATTGCATTACGGGGAGTATCGTAAAAAATCTCGACCTTATCACGGAAACGGAAGGGGTCATGGGGGTGGAATCTTTTCTGCTGCCCGTCGAGCACCGCCTCGTAACCAAGGGGAATATCCCGTATAAAAATATCGAGCGCGTGTGTTCGCACGTGCAGGCGCTCGGGCAGTGTGAAAAGTTTATTCAGGCGAATTTTCCCAATGCGCGCCTTGTCGTTACGCGTTCGACGGCTGAGAGCCTGTCCCTGCTGGACGGACATACGGCGGGCATCGTCGGCGCTCACGTGGCGGGCGACGGCTTGGTGCTTTCCGCGGAAAACGTCGCCGACGAACGGGAGAATGCCACGCGTTTTATGCTGTTCGAAAAGAGAACGTTGCCGCCGGAAAAGAGCAATTACTTTTTCTTTTCCGCCGTGTGCAGACATGAGGCGGGTGCGCTTGCATCTCTGTTGGGCATCTTCGCCGAGCTCGGCTTGAACTTGACGCGGATCGGCAGCCGTCCCGTGCAGAGCGCGGAAGGCCCGTACCGCTTCTTTATGGAGTTCGAGGGGAACATCGGCTCGCAAGAGGTGCAATCGGCGCTGGCGGAGGCAAAGCATCGGGGGGCGCAATTCCGCCTGATTGGCGCGTACAACTAAACGCCGAACGCGCACGCGAGCGCGAAACAGAGCGCGGCGGCGGTTATGCCTTGCAACGCTTTTAAGCAGATAAAGGGCAGGGGCTTTACTCCCGCAGGGGTTAAAAAGGCGAGCTGTTGTACGAGTACGCAGACGCCGCCGAAGGTTACGAAGAATGCGGAGAGGGCGAGCGCGAGGGGTGTTTTTACGGACGAGAGGGCTTTGCAGCCCGAGGTCATTTCCACGATTCCGGAAAGTATCGCCGAAAGAAAACCGTCGGAAACCGTGCCCGCCAGCAAGCGGGCAAAAGCATAAAAGATAGCGATCGAAGCGCCCGCAAGGGTGGCGGCGGCAACCGTTTCCGCAAGGCTTTCCGAGAGTGCGTTCTGCGTTTGCGGGGCGGAGATGCGGGAGGCGCTTACGCTTTTTTTTGCGGTAAAGCGCAGAAGAAAGCAAACGAGCCAGACTGCGGCAAGGTGGGAAACCAACAGAAGCCACCCAGCTTTCACGCTTTGAAACGCCCCCGCGCCGACAGCGCCTACGAGGAAGGCGGGACCGGAGGTCGTGGCAAGCGCGGACGTGCGGAAGAGCTCCTCCTTGGGGACTTCTCCGCGCAGAGCGAGAGAGGACAGAGTCTTGGCGCCTACGGGGTAGCCGGACAGCGCGGAAATCAATCCGCAGCAAGCGCCCGCGCCCGATATGCGGAATACCTTTCCCGCAACGGGCGAGAGCTTTCCCACAATTTTCGGATAGGCTTTCAGGCGGGTAAAGAGGGCGCAGAAGAAGAGGAAGGGCAGCGTAGACGGTAGCACGCACGCCGCCCAGAGGGACAGCCCCTCGAACACGAGGGAAGCGGATTTTGCGGGCAGGGCGAGAAGCACTGCAATCGCGCCGACGGTAAAAAGGAGCGCGATCGCGCCCGTGAATTTTTTCAATTTCGTCATATAACAGCGTACGCACTCGCAAGCGCGGATATGCGGGTTTCAGCTTTTTGCCGATCTCTTGAGGGAAGGGGCAGAGGTGGGGTATGGACTTATTCGATTTAAACAGAAACGAAGAAAAGGCAAAACCGCTTGCCGAGCGGATGCGGGCGAATACGCTCGAAGAGTTTGCGGGGCAGAGGCACATCGTTGCCGAGGGCTCGTTGCTTCGGCGTGCCGTCATGCTCGACAGGCTGGGCAGTTGTATTTTCTGGGGACCTCCCGGTTGCGGCAAGACGACGCTTGCCAACATCATCGCCGCCACGACGAACGGCGAATTCGTAAAGCTCAACGCCGTCAATTCGGGCGTTGCCGACGTCAAAAAGGCGGTGGAAACGGCGCGCAACAATTTAAAGCTGTATAACAAGCGAACCTATCTCATGCTCGACGAGTGCCACCGTTTCAGCAAGACGCAGTCGGACAGTCTGCTTCCCGCTATCGAGCAGGGCACGATCATTTTCATCGGCTCCACCACGGAAAATCCATACGCTTCCATGACGCCCGCGATCGTTTCGCGTTGTCGCGTGTTCGAGTTTAAAGCACTCGGGCAGGAGGACATCAAGGCGCAGCTTTTGCGCGCATTGAAGGATAAGCGAAAGGGGCTGGGAAATTACGATATCGAGGCGGACGAGGCGGCAATCAACCATATCGCCGCAACGGCGGCGGGGGACTTGCGCACGGCGTACAATGCGCTCGAACTTGCCTGTCTCACTACCGCGCCCGACGGAAACGGAAAAATTCACGTTACGCTCGCCGACGCCGAGCAGTCCATTCAGCGCAAATCGCTCTCCTATAACGAGGATCAATATTACGATTTTCTTTCCGCATTCTGCAAGTCTTTGCGCGGAAGCGATTCCGACGCCGCGCTTTATTACGCAATGCGGTTGATCGAGGGCGGCTGCGATCCCGTGATGATCCTGCGCCGCTTGATTGCCCATTCTGCGGAGGACGTGGGCATGGCTGATCCGAACGCGCTCGTCATGGCGGTAAGCGCGTTGACGGCGTTTCAGAATATGGGCTATCCCGAAGGGCTGTTGCCGCTGACGGAGGCGATCGTCTACGTATGCGAAGCGGAGAAGAGCAATTCGGTGGTTATGGCAATGGACGGGGCGATCTCGGATGCGAAAAACGCCCGCGACGACGTCGTCCCCGCGTACCTGCGAGATTCGTCGTACGGCAGTAAGGAAATGAAGGCGGAAAGCGGGAAGTATCTTTATCCGCATAACTTCGGCGGTTGGGTGCAGCAGCAATATCTGCCTGACAGCTTAAAGGACAGGGTGTACTATTCGCCCTCCGATTACGGCTACGAGGCTACGGTAAAGCAAGTAAGAAAGCGAAAGGGAAAGAAATAAACGATAAAAAAACGCTTCCGACAGGAAGCGTTTTTTGGTTTGTGAAACGGTCAGACGAAAACTCCGGCGCACGCTATAAAAACTACTAATATGTAAGTATAGAACAATGCGAGAATGATTACGATTCCGATGGAAATCGAACTGATGATAACGCCCGCCAAAGCAAGACCTTTCCCGCTTTCGCCCGAGGTTTTCAGCTGTTTTAAGGCAATCGCCGAACAGATGAGCCCTGCAAGCGATACGAAGAAGCAGAGGATAAATCCGACGATGGCAAGCACGTTCGTCTTTTCATGCGGTACAGGCTGCGCCGCAGGTTGCGGTTGCGCTTTGGGTTGTTCCGGAGCTTTTGCCTTGGAAAAAACCTCTTCCCCGTGCGTCAGAATACCGCAGTTCGGGCAGACGACAGCTTTATCGTTCAGTTCTTTTCCGCAATATCTGCAAAACATGTTTTTTCCTCCGATACGATTCGGTTAGTAATAGGGGTAATATCCGCCTCCGCCGAGAGACGCAAACAGTTCGGGAAGAACCGTAACAGAAATAATGATGCCGATAATCCAGTAGACGATGGAAATCACGAGACCCGCGATTGCAAGTCCCTGTCCTTTGCCGCCGTATTGAGGCGCTCTCTTTATTCCGAGAATGGAGCAGATCAAGCCAGCGATGGGAACGAAGAACGAAAGCACGAATCCGACGATGGCAAGCGTGTTACTGCCCTGCGCTACCGGTTGCGGTGCAGGCTGGGGTGCAGGCTGCGAATACGCGGGGGGGGGTGTTTGCTGAGGGGGAGCGTCGAAGAACTCGTCTTTATCGGCAGCTTTATTTTCTGCCTGCTGGCGCGCCTGAGCCGCTTTGGCGGCACTCAGCGCCTCTTCGTTGAGGACGGCGCCGCAACCCGGACAGACTACAGCTTTGTCGTCAACTTCTTTGCCGCAATTGTAACAAAACATAACGATTTTCTCTCCTTAGACGCCTTTGTAAAGCGCGGCGTCCGACTTTATTATATGACGAAATTAAGACCTTGTCAAGCTTTTTTGAAAAATTACGGGGGATACGGGAGAAAAAAGAAGGACGTTGCCCCCCGAAATTAAAGGAAAAACAGGGTTTGCTCGGGGTTTTTACGCTTTTTGGGACGGATTTCATAGCCGTCTTCGGGGTAGCCGACGGCAATCACCAACGGAATACGCACGTCTTTTCCAAGGGAAAGCGCCGTTCGCAGCTTGTTCTCGCTGCGCCAGCCGAGAATGCACGTGCTCAAGCCCGCTGCCTCCGCGGCAATTACGAGATGCGCCGTTAAGATGCCGATGTCGTTATGCAAAAAGTCGTTATCCTTAAAGCGGCTTCCGACCTTTGCCGTCAGATTGCTCTTACCTTCGGCAATTGCAATGAGGGCGGGTGCATCGGAGGCAAACTTGTTCATGCCCAAATCCTGCAAGCCCTTTGCCGTTTCCTTTGCTTTTTCGCCCGTAACGCAATAGAGCAGCCACGGCTGGGAGTTACACGCCGACGGCGCAAGCAGGGCAAGGTTGCAGACTTTTTCCAAAAGCTCGCGGGGAACCTCGCGCGACTTATCGAACGCGCGGCAGCTCTGCCTGTGCAGATACAGTTTTTCGATTTCCTCTAAATTCATATCCTTTTTACTTTTGATCCGTCGTCTGATCGCCGACAAATTTTACTACGTACAAATCGCCCGATACCGTTTTTACGGTGCAATGACAGGAGGGGGAACCCGCGTTGACGAGGGCGCCGCCCGTTACCGTTTCGTATTTCGGCGTGTCGCGAAAGCCGCTGTAAAACGTTCCGCTCACGGTGTCGAACTTCACCGAGAATCCTGCGTCGGGGAAGCAGAGCGTGACGTCGCCCGAGACGCTTTTCGCTTCGACGGCGACGGGCAACGTAACGAACGCCGCCACGACGTCGCCCGAAACGGAGTCGATTTCCGTCTT
Source organism: uncultured Christensenellaceae bacterium (assembly GCA_910588615.1). Lineage (GTDB taxonomy): Bacteria > Bacillota > Clostridia > Christensenellales > Borkfalkiaceae > Gallimonas. Next base: position 15,783 of record CAJUOI010000011.1, read on the forward strand.
TCTCGCTACCGTAACGTTCTTCACCGCAATCGTACCCGAAACGGTTTTCGCCTCGATTTCTCCATAGCTTGCGTTGCGGCAAGCTATCTCTCCCGAAACCGTTTCGATATCGCACGCGTCCGCATGGACGGAAACAACCGTTTCTGCGGAAACCGTTTCAACCTCGACGGAGTTCAGCGTCGTGTTTCGGGGAATCCGCACGGTGAGCGCCTTGGAGGAGAGGTTATTGTTCCTCACGCCCGATTTGGCGAATTTCAGGTGCAACGTATTATCCGTCTGATCAAGCAGATAGCGCATCGTGTAGTCGTCCGTTTCCGTTACGCCGTCGCTGCGGACTTCGGAAAACTTTACCGACGTTCCCTCGTAGTATTCGATATTTACCTCGCCGCTCACCCATTCGACTTCCAGGTTGTTTACGGGGAGGGTGAGCTCGCCGCTTGCCGCCGCCGTGTATTTCTTGGCGTTATCGTAGCGGATAATTGCGCCCAAGCCGCCCGAACAGCCCGTTGCCGCGTATAAAAGACAGAGCAGAAGGGAAAGGGGAGCTAAAAATTTTAAAATACTTTTCATTGTTTCTCGGAAAAACAACCGAGCCGCAAGTGTTTTTTTATTCTTTTGCGGCGCGGAATTTTATTTGTTTGATCGAATCGGTTTATGCGGGAAACGGCAGAGCGGGATCACCGAACCCACGGGATAAAAACATATTATTTTTTTAAAGCGGTTTTAGCCTTTGCGACGACGTTTTCCACGGTAAAGCCGAAGAGCTTGAAGAGCTCGGCGGCGGGACCGCTTGCGCCGAAAGTACTCATGGCGACGATCTCGCCCTTGTCGCCCGCATATTTGTACCAGCTGTAAGGGGATCCCGCTTCCACGCATACGCGCGCCTTAACGGAGGAGGGCATAACGCTTTCCTTGTATTCCGCGCTCTGCTTTTCGTATTCCTCGAAGCAGGGCATAGAGATAACGCGTGCCTTCACGCCTTCCTTTTCAAGCTCGGCTTTCGCCTTGACGCAGAGCTCTACCTCCGAGCCGCTTGCGATCAGGAGAATATCGGGCGTGCCCGCGCAGTCCTCTAAAATATATCCGCCTTTGAGCGCGTTTATACCGCTGTTCGCGTATTGGGGAAGATTCTGGCGGGTCAGTACGAGCGCAGTGGGCGCCGTGCCTTTCAATGCCGAAATCCACGCCGCCGCCGTCTCCTTGCCGTCTGCGGGGCGGTAAACCTTCATGTTGGGAATGGAGCGCAGTGCGATCAGCTGCTCCACGGGTTCGTGCGTGGGACCGTCCTCGCCGACGCCGATGCTGTCGTGCGTCAGGATATATACGACGGGAATATTCATCAATGCGGAAAGGCGCATCGCGTGCTTGCAGTAGTCGGAGAAAATGAAGAAGGTGGAGCAGTACGCTTTTAAACCGCCGTGCAATTGCATTCCGTTTGCAATTGCCGCCATCGCGTGCTCGCGGATTCCGAAGTGCATATTTCTGCCCGCGTAGTTCTCGGGGGTGAAATCGCCGTAGACGACGCTTTCCGTGTCCTTCATATCGGAAAGGTTGGAGGGGGCGAGGTCGGCGCTGCCGCCCATGAGCTCGGGCACCTTTGCGGCGATCTTGTTGAGTACGACGTTCGAGGTCTGGCGGGTCGCCATGGGCTTATCGAAAGAAAACAAGTCTTTATCGTTTTCGATATCGTACAGTTCGCCCGCCATCGCCGCCTTGTACGCTTTGGCGAGCTCGGGATATTTCTTTTCGTACTGTGCGAACAGCGCCTTCCATTCTTCTTCCTTCTTCGCGCCGCGTTTGCCCGCTTCCGCCGTGTGGGTCAAGACCTCCGAGGGGACCTCGAAAGGCTCGTGCGTCCATTGGAAGTTCTCCTTCGTTTTTTGCAGGTTTTCCGTGCCGAGAGGGGAGCCGTGGCACTTGTGGCTGCCTTCGAGCGGAGTTCCGTAGCCGATCTTCGTCTTGCAGATGATGATGGAGGGCTTTTTCGTCTCCGCCTTCGCCTGCTCGATCGCGGCGTCGATGAGGGCGACGTCGTCGGGATTTGACACGAGGTCTACTTTTAACACCTGCCAGTTCTGCGCCGCAAAGCGTGCGGCGACGTCTTCTTTGAAGGTGATGTCGGTATTGCCCTCGATGGTGATGTCGTTATCGTCGTAGAATACGATGAGCTTGCCAAGCTCGTGCGTGCCCGCAAACGAACAAGCCTCGTAAGAAATTCCTTCTTCGAGGCAGCCGTCGCCGCACAGTGCATAGGTGTAGTGGTCTACGATTTTAAAGCCGCCGCGGTTGAACTTCGCCGCAAGGTGCGCTTCCGCAACCGCCATACCCACGGCGTTGGCGATGCCCTGACCCAAGGGACCCGTCGTCGTTTCGATGCCGACGGTATGTCCGTATTCGGGGTGTCCGGGGGTCTTGCTGCCAAGCTGGCGGAAGTTCATCAAATCTTCCTTGGTGAGCCCGAACCCGTACAGGTACAGCAACGAATAATCGAGCATGGAGCCGTGTCCCGCAGAGAGAACGAAGCGGTCGCGGTCGTCCCATTTCGGGTCGCTGTTGTTGAACTTCAAAAAGTTCTGCCAGAGCGCGTAGGCGATGGGGGCGGAGCCGAGAGGAAGTCCGGGATGACCCGAATTCGCCTTCTGAATGGCTTCCGCCGAGAGGATACGGATTGCGTTGATGGTTTTTTTGTTCATGGTTATTCTCCTTATATGATTTACGAATTTTTAATCAGATTTTCCGCGTCGAGAAAATCGTACTTTTTCAGGAAGCCGTACAGGCGGTTCAAAATTTTTGCGACGCCGCCTTTCTCGTCGCTCTCCGCGTTTACGGGAAGAATGGGTTCGTGCAGGCTCATGCGAACGAGCGCCCAGCCGTTGCCGTTTTGCCCGTCGAAGTTGATGCGCACGCCCTCGAAGTTGTCGGGCGCAAGCGAAAGCCCCGCCGTCTGCGCGGCAAGCGCGGTAACCTCTTCGATGACGGTTTTGCCGAGCGTTTTAAAGTCGCAGCCCGCTTTGAATTTCAGGCGTACTTCTTTGGCTTCGGCGGGCTCTTTCAGGTCGGCGATCAAATCGAGCAGAGCCTTGTTTTCCTTCGAAAGCTTTGCAAGCGAGATCAGCAGTCTCGTTACGAGGTACGCGCCGTCGTCGAGGAAGTAGTTTTCTTTGAGCGCGGCGTGCCCGCTCGTTTCGATGGCAAGAGGGGAGTAAACGCCGCTCTCGTTCAGTCGCTTGCTCTCGTTGATCACGTTTTTGTAGCCGCGCTTGAAGCGCACGTGCTTGCCGCCCTTTGCCGCAATGAACGCGGCGAGTCCGTCGCTCGTTACCGAGTCGGTTACTATCGCTCCCGCTTTTTCTTTTAAAAGGATCGCCGAAATCAGGGCGATTAAACGGTTGCGGTTGATTTCTTCTCCGTCCGAGGCAACCGCGCCTGCGCGGTCTACGTCGGTGTCGAAGATAATGCCGAAGTCGGCTTTGTTCTTTACGACCGCTTCGGACACGGACTTCATCGCCGCCGCATTTTCGGGATTTGGGATATGGTTGGGGAAGCGTCCGTCGGGTTCAAGGAACTGCGAGCCCGCCGTGTTCGCGCCGAGCGGCTTTAACACGAGGTCGCAGTAGAACCCGCCCGCGCCGTTGCCCGCGTCCACGAGAATGCGCTTGCCCTTCAAGGGCTCGTCCTCGCCGCAGGCGGAGCGCACCATAGCGACGAGTCCCGCAGCGTATTCTTTCAGATAGCTCTTTTCGGAAACGGAGCCGTTCCCTTCGGGGAACCCGCCCGCCGATGCGATCTCCAGCACCTTTGCAACGTCGCTGCCCTCGAGTCCGCCGCTTTTCAAAAAGAACTTCAATCCGTTCTTCTGAAAGGGCAGGTGGCTTGCAGTTATCATGATCGAAGCGTCCGCGCCGAAATCGCTCTTCAACAGCATGAACATCGACGGGGTGGAACTCAGTCCCGTCAGTACTGCGTTGCCGCCGCAGGAAGCTACGGCTTTTGCGCACAGTCCCGCGATATGCGGGGAGGAAAGGCGCGAATCGCACCCGACGGCAACGACGGGCCGCTTGCCGAGTTTCTTTTGAGCCCAGACGAAGAACGCCTTTGCGATCTGGGTAACCGCCTCGTCGGTGAGTGTTACGGGATCGCCCTCTACGCCGCCGACCGCCGTGCCCCGGACGTCCGTCCCGTTTTTTAAATTAAATAATTCCTGTTTTGTCATAATCCCCCTTTTGCGCGTAAGCGCATCGTCGAACAAAGTTCCGTATAGCATTATACAAAAAACGAAAATAATTTTCAAGCCTTTTGTGAAAAAAATTTTACAAAATCGGGTAATTTTGAGAAATGCTTGATTTTGCGGTAAAAATATGATATAATCCGATTATGCTATCCGTAAGGATAGGAAAACGCACGGTGAAATTATGGCGAAATTTACGCTGTCGACGGATTCGACCTGCGACTTATATCACGATTTTTTAACGGAACACCGCATTCCCTGCGCGCCGCTTACTTTTACGGTGGAAAAGAACGGCGTTATGGAAGACAGGCTGGATAACTTTACGGAGTACGGTCAGTACGTCGCTTTTTATAACGAACTGCGCTCGGGCGCCTTTTCGCGCACTTCCATGCTCAATTACGAGGCGCACCTTTCCCACTTCACACGCCTTGCAGAGGAGGGGGCGAAGGATGTCGTACATTTCACGATTTCCTCGGGGCTTTCTCCCACGAAGGAGGTCGCGAAGAAGGCGGCGGAAGAGGTAAAGAAGCGCTTTCCCGATTTTCGGCTGTTCGTCGTCGATCCGCTCACCGCAACGGTGGGGCAGGGCGCGCTCGTGAGAATTGCTTTACAATGTCGCGACGCAGGGCTTTCGGCAGAGGAGACGGTGGAAAAAATTCTGCCCGTCCGCTCGCACATTCAGCATTTTATCGTGGCGGACGACTTGAATTATCTAAAGCGCGGCGGGCGCATTTCCGCGGCGTCGACCCTGATCGGCGGAATCCTCGATATCAAGCCGATCATCTCCTTCGACGGGGCGGGGAAGCTGTTCGTGCTTGCCAAGGTTCGGGGCGCGAAAAAGGCGATTTCCTTTATTAAAAAGAAGATGGAGACGGAGGGACCGGACGAGTGGGGGCTGGTGTATATCGTGCACACCGACAACTCGCCGGCGGCGGAGGAGCTTGCCGCTTTCGTGCGCGCGCGCTTTGGCATCGAGCCCGACGTGTCGATCATGGGCCCGATCATCGGCTCGCACGTAGGACCGGGGGCGTTCGCGCTCGGCTACGTTTCGAAGAGCGGGCGTAATGCGTTTTAAGGGCGCGGGTCATCGGTTTTAAGCAGACACGGATTCTGGGAAAATCCGTTTCGTAAAATTTTATCGGAGAAAAAATCTATGTATTCATTTACCTTATCAACGGACTCTACTTGCGATCTTTACCACGATTTTATCGTGGAAAACGGTATTAAGTTCGTGTCGCTCACTTACACGGTGGAAAAGAACGGCGTTATGGAGAACAGGCTCGACGATTTCCGTGCCTATTCCGAGTACGTCGCCTTTTATAACGAGTTGCGCGCGGGCGCGTTTTCGCGCACGGCAATGCTCAATTACGAGTCTCACCTTGAGCATTTTACGAAGCTCGCCGAAGAGGGCGCGGAGGACGTTCTTCACTTCACCATTTCGTCGGGGCTTGCGCGGACGCACGAGGTGGCAAGGCAGGCGGCGGCGGACGTGCAAAAGAAGTATCCGAAGTTCAACGTTCTGGTGGTAGACCCCTTGACGACCACGGTGGGGCAGGGGTGTCTCGTCAGGCAGGCGCTCGATTGCAGAAATAAGGGCATGAGCGTAAAGGAAGCGTACGACTACGTCATGGGGCTGCGGCTGCATATCCAGCACTTTATCGTGGCGGACGACTTGAATTATTTAAAACGCGGCGGGCGCATTTCCGCAGCGGCTGCGGCAATCGGGGGCGTGCTCAACATCAAGCCCATTCTTTCCTTTAATAAAGAGGGAAAGCTGGAACCGATTGCAAAGGTGCGCGGCACCAAGAAGGCGATTTCATTTATTAAGGAGAAAATGGAAAAGGAGGGACCCGACGGGCACGGTTACGTTTTTATCGTACACACCGATAACGAGCCTCCTGCAAACGAGCTTGCGGACTACGTGCGCGAGCGGTTCGGCTTGGAGCCGTATATACAGATCATGGGTCCCGTCATCGGTTCGCACGTGGGACCGGGAGCGTTTGCGCTCGGATATATTTCAAAGAGTGAGAGGAACGAGTTTTGAGTATGGAAAAATCGGTTTTTCGTAAAATAATCACCGCTTTTGCGGCAGTCGTTCTATTGGCTGCCGTTTTTCCGTGCGCCGCAAGACGCACGACGATGCGGGCGTCCGCGGCGAGCGTGGATAATAACTATTGGTTTCAGCGCGTGGGCGTGGATATCGAGGTGCGCAAAGACAAGACGTTTGCGATCCGCGAGGAGATGAAAGTCGGTTTCCGCTACGGCGGAGTGAATACGGGAATTATCCGCGATATTCAGCGCCTGAACAGGACGACGAGAATACGGAACGGGGAAGCGGGCGAGGGCGCAGTTACGGGCAAAAAGTTTCTCGCAACGCTTACGGACGTGGCGGTTACCATCGACGGCGAGCCCGCGCGCGTTACCCGCAGCCTGTACGACAACGGAAACTTTTACTCGATCAAAATGCAGAAGCGGGATGAATCCTATTTTGATGCGACCGACCGTGAGAATGAGGATACGTTTCACACCTTCGTGCTTTCCTATGTTTACGGGATGCGCGACGACAAGGTGTCCGGCTTCGACGATTTCACCTTCGACGTTTACGGTTATGCGATGGCTACGACGGGCGTGGTAGTTGCAAACGTCGTTTTTCCCGACGAGCTTGATGAATCGCAGGTGTCCTTCCGCACCAATAACAAACAGCCCTTCAAGCCGGACGTAACTCACGCGGAGCGCGCTTACGTTACGGAGAACCGTATCCGTCTGGTGGCGCTTCCGCAGACCTCGCACAAGGGTTATACCGTACAGGTGATTCTGCCCGACGGCTATTTTCAGGCGGGGCGGACGGTGCATTGGTACTATTTCGTCTTTCTGGCGCTTGGTGCGGCGGCAATTGCCGGCGGGATCGCGCTGTTCTGCTTTTTCCGTTCGCGCAAGGGGATTGCGCCCGTGGAGTTTGCGCCGCCCGAGGATATGAGCGTGATGCGATTTTCGGCAATCTGGCACGGAACTGCGCATGAAAAGGACGCGCCCGCACTCATTCTCGATTGGGCGGCGAAGGGGTACGTGCGCATCGAGCGGGACGGAAACCGCGACGTCAACGTGTATCTGGACCACGGCTTGCCTAAGAGTGCACGGGATGCGGAAAGCAAGACGCGGACGCGCGGCGCAACCAAAGCCGAGCGCGGCTATTACAACGCGTTGTTCTCAGAAGGCGAAGGCGTGTTCTCCACGCGCAAAGTCCGCAGGGAGCGCGCATTCCGACCTTCGTTTTCACGCAAGTTGTACCGTTCCGTGCAGGAGCTAAAAACGGAGGCGGAGAAGCCTTCGCCGATGGTGGAACGGCAGAAGTACGCCTATCCCGCGATGCTGATACTGTCGCTATTGCCTTGGATATTCAACGTAATATACACCTGCATTCTGGCGGGAACGGCGGTGGCGATGTTTACCTGTATCTTCGCGGTAGCAGGCACCGCGGTCGGCTATATGCAGGCAAAAAACAGAATAACGCCCATACTGTACGTATTTCCGATTGCCTTTATGGGCGTGCCGCTCGTCATGTTTTCAACGTTTTACATTCCGATGTACGACTATGCGGGGCTCACCTATATCGCGTTTACGTGGTGGGCGGTCTGCCTCGTGCTGGCGCATTTCTTCGGCAAGCGTACGCCCGAGGCGCAGGCGGAATACGACAGGCTACGCGGGTTCAAACGCTTTTTGCTGACGGCGGAGGAGAGCCGTCTTGAAATGCTGTTCGACGAGCGTCCCGACCTCTTCGCCGAAATTCTGCCCTATTGCTATATTATGAAAATTACGAAGAGGGTGGAAAAACGCTTTAAAGCGCTCGGGATCGCCGCGCCTGTCTGGACGGAGGGTCAGTCTGTTTACGCCTGCACCCACGCTTTTTCCCACGCGATCGCCTCGTCCGGCGGCGGGGGCGGTTTGTCGAGCGGCAGCGGAGGCGGCGGAGGCGGCGGGGGCGGCTCGTCCGGCGGCGGAGGCGGCGGAGGCGGCAGCCGCGGCTGCTGAGGTTCTTCCGTTCCCTTCGGAAAAATCTTCCAAACGATAGACAAACGCATTGAAATGCGTTATAATAAGGTAAATTTCAGGTATATTTGAGGAAAATCATGGAAAAATCATACGTATCGCAGATTGCGGACATCGAAACGGACTTTGCGCAATGGTACACGGACGTCGTGCTGAAAACCAAGCTCGTCGATTACGGTCCCGTCAAGGGGACGATGGTCATTCGTCCGTACGGCTATGCGATTTGGGAGAATATCCAGAACGAATTTAACAGACGGTTTGCGGAGTGCGGCTACGAAAACGCTTACTTTCCGCTGCTCATTCCCATGAGTTTTATGTCGAAGGAGGCGGAGCACGTCGAGGGGTTTGCCCCCGAGGTCGCCGTGGTTACGCACGGGGGAGGCGAGAAGCTTGCCGAGCCGCTGTGCGTGCGTCCCACGTCCGAAACGATGATCGGCACGATGTACGGCAAATGGATCGAGAGCTGGCGCGATTTGCCCGTTCGGATGAACCAGTGGGCAAACGTCATGCGTTGGGAAAAGACGACGCGTCCCTTCCTCCGCACGAGCGAATTTTTATGGCAGGAGGGGCATTCGGCGTTCGCTACCGCAGAAGAAGCGGAGGCGGAAACGCAGAAAATGCTGCAGGTGTACGACGAGTTTGCGAGGACTTGTCTGGCGATGCCCGTGCTAACGGGGAGAAAGACGGAGAAGGAGAAGTTTGCGGGCGCCGTTGCCACTTACGGCATGGAAGCCATGATGCACGACGGCAAAAGCTTGCAGTCGGGCACCAGCCATTACATGGGGCAGAATTTCGCCAAAGCGTTCGACATTAAATTTACGGATAAGGACGGCGCGCAGAAGTACGGCTACACCATGTCGTTCGGCGTATCTACCCGTCTTATCGGGGCGATCATCATGACGCACGGCGACAACCGCGGGTTGGTTCTGCCGCCCGTCGTTGCGCCCGTACAGGTGGTTATCGTGCCCATCGCAGCGCGTAAGGAAGGAGTGCTGGAAGCTTGCCGCGCCCTGGAAGCGCGTTTGAAGAATGCGGGGATCCGCGTCAAGCTCGACGACAGCGACAATTCTCCCGGCTGGAAGTTCAACGAATGGGAGATGAAGGGCGTGCCCGTGCGTATCGAGCTCGGCCCGCGCGATATCGAAGCGGGAAAAATGGTGGTTTCCCGCCGCGACGGTTATGAAAAAAACGAAGCTCTGCTCGAAAACGCCGAGCGCGAAATCAAGGATCTGTTAAACGATATTTCCGTCAGCCTCTACGAAAAGGCAAAGGAAAGAATGCAGCAGCGCACGGTCAACGCCGAAAGCTTGCAGGAGCTTTTAGATGGCGTAAACAGAGGCAACTTCGTGCGCGCGGGCTGGTGCGGCTGCCGCGAATGCGAGGATAAGGTCAAGGAGTTCGCTCAGGCTACGAGCCGCGTTATGGACGGGACGAACACCGCAAAGAAGTGCGTTGCGTGCGGCAAAAAATCACAGCACACCGTGTTCTTCGCAAGGGCGTACTGATGTACCGTTACGAAACGCATCTGCATACTTCGATCGTGAGCGCCTGTTCGCGCTTTATGCCCGAGGAAGTCGTCGGAAAATACACGCGTCTCGGCTACGCGGGGGTGTTCGTAACCGACCACTTCCTGCGCGGCAACTCGTCGGTGTCCAGAAATTTGCCGTACGAGGAGCGGGTTGCCCGCTATTTTGACGGATACCGTGCGGTCAAAGCGTGCGCCGAGGGGAGCGGGCTTGCCGTGTTCTGCGGTGTGGAAATATCCTACAAGGGAACGGATTTTCTGTTTTACGGTTTGGACGAGGAATGGTATCGGGACAATTCCGACATCATGACGGAGCCGCCCCGAGAGTTTTGCCGACGCGCAAGAGCGGCGGGCGCGCTCGTCGTGCAGGCGCATCCCTACCGCGAGGCGGACTATATCGACCATATCCGCCTGTTTCCCTCAGAAGTGGACGGCATCGAAGTTATCAACGCGGCGCGGGACGAGCGGACGAACCGTCTTGCGGGAATTCTGGCGAATGCCTACGGCTTGGCGGCGACGGCGGGCTCGGATATTCACGGAGCGGGTCAAAGGGAGCTTGCGGGGATGCAATTCAAAGAAAAATTGACGTCCGAACGGGATTTTGCCGCTCGGGTGAAGCGGGGCGAGGGGAGCGTTTTTACCTTGTCCGACGGAGGAGTGATATGAAACATACGGATATTGCAAAGGTATTGCAAGACAAGGCGGTCGGACAGAGCGTTACCGTCTGCGGCTGGGTGCGCACCTACCGCGATTCGGCGCAGGTCGGTTTCATCGAATTGTCCGACGGCACGAGTTTTGCAAAGTTACAGGTCGTTCTCGACAAGAATGCGCTGAAAATCGACCCCGAATGCACCAAAAACGGCGCGTCGGTTGCGGTCAGGGGCAAAATTGTCAAGGCTTACAGGGGCGACGGGGTGGAACTCAACGCCGAAGCGGTGGATTTGCTCGGCAAGTGTCCGCCCGAGTATCCCATTCAGAAGAAGCGCATCACGCTCGAAACGCTGCGCACGATTCCCCATTTAAGGTTGCGCACAAATACCTTTAACGCGGTGTTTAAGGTGCGTTCGGTGGCGGCGCAGGCGGTGCACCGCTATTTCCACGAGCGGGGATATTACTATATCAATACGCCTATCATCACGGCGAGCGACTGCGAGGGCGCGGGGGAAATGTTCCGCATAACCACGCAGAGCTGGAACGCGAAGGCGGGCTCGGAGGAGGAGTACGACAAGAACGATTTCTTCGGGGAAAAGGCGGGTCTGTCCGTTTCGGGTCAGCTCGAGGGCGAGGTCGCGGCAACGGCGTTTTCCAAGATCTATACCTTCGGACCTTCCTTCCGCGCAGAAAAGAGCAACACGACGCGGCACCTTTCCGAGTTCTGGCATATCGAGCCCGAGGTGGCGTTTGCCGAGTTGCCCGACATCATCGAAATTGCGGAGGAGATGATCAAGTATCTCATCCGCGCGGTGCTCGAAGAGTGTCCCGACGAAATTACTTTCTTCGACAGTTTCGTGGAAAAGGGGCTCAAAGACAAGCTCAACCACGTATTAAACAGCCAGTTTGCCGTATGCGACTATACGGAAGCAATTAAAATTTTAAAAGAAGCGAAGGAGGATTTCCGCTATCCCGTGGAGTGGGGCGCGGACATCCAGACGGAGCACGAGAAGTACCTGACGGAAAAGGTTTACAAAAAGCCCGTGTTCGTTACCAACTATCCCAAGGAAATCAAGTCGTTTTATATGAAGCAGAATCCCGACGGCAAGACGGTTGCCGCAACCGATTTGCTTGTTCCCGGAATCGGCGAAATCATCGGTTGCAGCGAGCGCGAAGCGGATTACGATAAGCTGGTTGCGGCGATAAGGGAGCGGGGCATGAACCTCGACAGTTATAAGCAGTACCTCGATCTGCGTCTGTTCGGCAGCGTTCCTCACAGCGGCTTCGGGTTGGGCTTCGAGCGCTTCGTCATGTACGTTACGGGCATGGAGAACATCCGCGACGTAACGCTCTTTCCGCGCTGGGTGGATAACATCATGTAAAAAATTCGCCGTTTTTAAATAAGACGGCGAATGTTAAACGAGAGTTGGCGGGAACGCCGATTGCGTTGTCTGCGCTCGGTGTGATTTGTGCCTTTTTGAAGCAAATAAAAAGACGGATCGTAAATGCGATAAAAGCAAAAGCACGGCTGCATAGCAGTCGCGCTTTTGCTTTGTTCTTTTATTTCTTTTTTCCAAGCTCGGCGAGCGCAAAGTTCAGGAAAAAGTCGGCGGTGGCGTCTCTGCGGATCAATTCCTTCGCCTCCTCGGGGGTGCACCAGCGCACCTCTTCGATTTCCTCGTTGGTAATAATTTCACCTTCTTCGCACACGACTAAAAAGTTCAGCATCAAAACCTCCCGTTGATCGTGGAAGCGCGAGGCGAGATACCGCCATTTGACGGCGGTGAGACGGGTTTCTTCCTTCAATTCGCGCGGAATGGTTTTTTCCGCCGTTTCTCCTTTTTTGATATACCCCGCAAACAGCTTAAAATCTTCTTCGCCCGTGTGGCGAGCCAAAAGTATTTTATCTTCCGCGCGGTTGACTACGGTCATCGAAACGGCGATCGGGAAAAAGGGGAAGACGAACTTCCCGCAGTTTTCGCAATAGGGCACCAATCCCTCGTTTTCCTTAAATCTCAGCGTCAGCTTTGTGCCGCAATACCTACAATACATCTGAATCCTCCTATCTATTACATTATTATACGACGGAAAATATACGTTGTCAAGCGGTTTTTGTAAAAAGCGTGTAAAAAACGAAAGAAAAATGGTAAATACTTGCAAAAAAATTATCGGTTTCTACAAACGGACAAGAGGTGGGAAAAGATAAAACGGGGCGGGCGAAAATGCAAGATTCGCTTGACAAGGCTATGATAAGTATAGTATAATAAAACGTAATTTGTCAACGGGGAAATCCTCGTTTGAGGAGCGAAAAATATGCTAACGAGTATCTGCGGAATCAACTGGGGCGACGAAGGAAAGGGACGCATGGTCGATTTGCTTTCGAGCGATTACGACGTCGTCTGCCGCTATCAGGGCGGAAACAATGCCGGACACACCGTCATCAACGAACGGGGGAAATTCATTCTCAATCTTCTCCCTTCGGGAATCTTGCGCGAGGACGTGGTAAACGTGCTCGGCTGCGGCATGGTGATCGACTTGAAGCATCTGACGGAGGAAATGGGGCGGCTTCGGGAAGCAGGCGTGAAAATTACGCCCGAGAACCTGAAAATAAGCGACAAAGCGGTTATCACGATGCCCTATCACGTGCGCCTCGACTGTCTGGAAGAGGAGCGGCTTGCCGACAAAAAGTTCGGTTCGACCCGCCGCGGTATCGCGCCCGTGTATTCGGATAAGTATATGAAAAAAGCCTTCCGCATGGGCGAACTGTTCCACGAAGAATTGTTGAAGGAGCGCGTTAAGGATATCGTGGAATGGAAAAATCTTTCCGTTGTCGGCGGTTATCGCAGCGAGCCTGTTACCGTGGAGGAGACGCTTGCGTATTTCAAACAGTACGGCGAGCCGTTGAAGCCTTTCGTAACCGATACGGGGCTGTATCTCGATAAAGCGCATAAAGAGGGGAAGAAAATCATGTTCGAAGCACAGCTCGGCGCTCTGCGCGATATCGACTTCGGCATTTACCCGTATACTTCGAGTTCGTCCACGATTGCCGCGTATGCGCCCATCGGCGCGGGCGTGCCCAACTTAAAGCTCGATAAATCCATCGGAATCATGAAGGCGTATTCCACCTGCGTCGGCGAGGGTCCGTTTACGGCGGAATACTTCGGCGAAAAGGCTGAGAAACTGAGAGAGGCGGGCGGCGAATACGGCGCGGCGACGGGCAGACCGAGAAGAGTGGGTCCGTTCGACGCGGTTGCGTCGGCGTACGGGATCCGCTGTCAGGGCGCGGATGAAATCGCCCTTACCAAGCTCGACGTGCTCTCCGGCATGGAAGAGCTCGAAATCTGCACGTCGTACGAGTTAAATGGTAAAATCATTCACGATTTTCCCTTCCCCGACGTGCTTACCGAATGTAAGCCCGTATTTGAAAAGGTCAAAGGTTGGAACTGCGATATTTCCGCTTGCAGAAGGGCTGAGGATCTGCCCAAGGAAGCGTTGGATTATATCCGTATGCTCGAGAAGCTCTGCAATTGCAAAATCACCTACGTATCGGTGGGGGCGGAGCGCGACGCCTACGTAAAGCTTTGATATGTTGAAAAAATTCTGGAAAATGCACGGGATCGGAAACGATTACGTCTATTTCGACGCCTTCGACGGTATGCCCGAAAACGCTTCGGAAATTGCCGTTCGTCTTTCGGACAGGCACCGCTCCGTGGGCGGCGACGGCGTTATCTTCGTTACGAAGAGCGAAATCGCCGACGGCGGTATGCGGATGTTTAACGCCGACGGCAGCGAAGGAAAGATGTGCGGCAACGGCGTGCGCTGCGTGGGCAAGTTCCTCTACGACGTTAAGGGCGTTAAAAAGGACGTTATAACGGTGGAAACGCTCAGCGGAGTTAAGAGGCTTCACGTTCACTTAAACCGCGGGGATGCGACCTCCTTTACCGTGGAAATGGGCAGGGCGGAGCTGGAACCCGAAAAAATTCCCTGCCTTTTCGACGGGGACAGAGTCGTCGGCGAAAAGCTGCTCGTCGCAGATAAGCTCTATTTCGTTACCTGTGTTTCCATGGGCAACCCGCACTGCGTCGTGTTTGAGGATCCCGACGGACTGAATCTGGAAGAGGTCGGAGCGAAGTTCGAAAATCATCCTGCTTTTCCCGAACGCGTGAACACCGAATTTATCAAGGTCATAGGCAAAAACGAATTGAAGATGCGCGTGTGGGAGCGTGGCAGCGGCGAAACGTTTGCCTGCGGCACGGGCGCGTGCGCCGCGGCGGTCGCCTCGGTATTAAACGGTTTTTGCGGCGTGAACGAGGAAATTACCGTTCATCTTTTGGGCGGCGATTTGAAGATCGTCTACGACGGAGAAAACGTAACCATGACGGGCGCTGCGGAAACGGCGTTCACGGGCGAAGTATCCCTGCCTGAAATTGAAGAATAAATCATCGCGGAGAGTGAATAACATATGACGAAGTATATTTTCGTAACGGGAGGCGTCGTTTCGGGCTTAGGCAAGGGAATCACGGCGGCGTCGCTCGGTCGGCTGTTAAAAATGCGCGGCTATAAAATCGCGTCGCAGAAGCTCGATCCTTACATCAATATCGACCCCGGCACGATGAGCCCTTATCAGCACGGCGAGGTGTTCGTTACCGAGGACGGCGCGGAAACAGACCTCGATCTGGGACACTACGAGCGGTTTATCGACGAAGATCTGAATAAGTTCTCCAACCTCACCACGGGCAAGGTGTATTGGACGGTGCTCAACAAGGAGCGCGCGGGCGAGTACCTCGGACAGACGGTGCAGGTTATTCCTCATATTACCAACGAAATCAAGACCGCGATTTACAAGGAAGGGCAGCTGACGGGCGCGGACATCGTCATCGTCGAAATCGGCGGGACGACGGGCGACATCGAAAGCCAGCCCTTTATCGAAGCCATCCGTCAGGTGTCGCGCGAGGTGGGTAGGGACAACTGCTGCTTCATTCACGTAACGCTCGTGCCCTATATCAGCGGCTCGTGCGAGTTCAAGAGCAAGCCCACCCAGCACTCCGTCAAGGAGTTGCAGGGAATGGGGATCAATCCCGATATTATCGTGGCGCGCGTGGACGAGCCGATGCCTGTCGGGATCCGCGAGAAAATCGCCATGTTCTGCAACGTTTCACCCGAGTGCTGTATCGAAAACCTCACGGTGCCGGTGTTATACGAAGCGCCGCTCATGCTGGAAAAGAGCGATTTGTCTACGACGGTGTGCAAGATTTTACACCTTGACGCGGGCGAAATCAACTTGAACGAGTGGGAGGAGATGCTCGGACGCATTCACGGGCGCAGCAAACAGGTAAAAATCGCGCTGTGCGGGAAGTACGTGCAGCTGCACGACGCCTACCTTTCGATTGCCGAGGCGCTTGCGCACGGCGGCTACGAAACGGATGCGAAGGTAGAGATCCTCTGGGTGGACAGCGAAACGATAACCAAGAAGAACGTGGAGAGCCTTTTAAAGGACGCGGACGGCGTGCTCGTCCCCGGCGGATTCGGTAACCGCGGGATCGAGGGCAAGGTGATAGCCTGCCGTTACGCGCGCGAGCACAACCTGCCCTATTTCGGCATCTGCCTCGGTATGCAGGTTGCGGCAATCGAGTTCGCCCGTTCGGTACTGGGCATCGAGGATGCGAATTCCTCCGAGTTCTGTCCCGAAGGGGAGCATTCGGTCATCGACCTCATGCCGGATCAGTACGGCGTGAAGATGGGCGGCACCATGCGTTTGGGCGCGTATCCGTGCAAGGTGCTCGGCAAACGGTTGAAAACGGCGTATGGTGCGGAGGAGATCTCCGAGCGCCACCGCCACCGTTACGAGTTCAACAACGATTACCGCGAGGCATTCGAAAATAACGGCATGAAAATCGCGGGCGTATCTCCCGACGGAACGCTGTGCGAGGCGATCGAGTACGATGCGAACGACTTTTTTGTGGGGGTACAGTTCCACCCCGAATTCAAGTCCCGTCCGAACGCGGCGCACCCGCTGTTCCGCGAATTTATCCGCGCGGCGGTAAAATATCATGCAAAACGGAAATAATCCATGAAAATCAATTCGAACTTTTTAAATTTAAAGGACAGCTATCTCTTCGCCAAGGTGGGACAAAAGACGGCGGAGTATAAAAAGGCGCATCCCGATCATGACGTCATCCGCCTTTCCATCGGCGACGTTACCCGTCCGTTGGCGCCCTGCGTCGTTTCCGCAATGCAAAAGGCGGTGGAAGACATGGCGCACGTCGGAACGTTTAAGGGATACGGACCCGATCGCTATTGCTACGGGTACGAAAATCTGATCGCCTCAATTTTATCGAGCTACGCCCGCAAGGGAGTAACGCTCGAAGCGGACGAGGTGTTCATCTCCGACGGGGCGAAGAGCGATTTGGGCAATATCCTCGATTTGTTCTCCGCAGACAACGTTGCGCTCGTGCCCGACCCCGTGTACCCCGTATACGTCGACACCAACGTGATGGGTGGCAGAAAAATTCTCTACGCGGACGCGACGGAGGCAAACGGGTTTCTGCCTATGCCCGACGGCGGGGTCGACGCGGATATCATCTATCTCTGTTCGCCCAACAATCCCACGGGCGCGGCGTACACGCGTGCGCAGTTGAAAGCGTGGGTGGACTACGCAATCGAAAAGGACGCCGTCATTTTGTACGATGCGGCGTATGAATATTTTATCGGCGACGGCGATCTGGCGCGGAGTATCTTTGAAATCGAGAGCGCGAAGCAATGCGCGATCGAGTTCTGCTCCTACTCCAAGACGGCGGGCTTTACGGGCGTGAGGTGCGGCTATACGGTCGTGCCCAAGGCGCTCGTAAGAGAGGGGACTTCTCTCAACCGTTTGTGGGCGCGCCGTCAGACGACGAAGTTCAACGGCGTTTCTTACGTAACCCAGATGGGGGCGGCGGCGGTTTTCACCGCAGAGGGCGAAGCGCAAATCAAGGAAAATATCGCTTACTATAAACGGAATGCAAAGACGATCGCAAACTGTCTCGACGGGCTCGGGATCTTCTATACGGGCGGACAGAATTCGCCCTATCTGTGGATGAAATGCCCGAACGGCATGACGAGCTGGGAATTTTTCGACTACCTGCTCGAAAATGCGTGCGTCGTGGGAACCCCCGGCAGCGGTTTCGGTAAAAACGGAGAAGGGTTCTTCCGCCTGACTTCGTTCGGAACGGCGGAAAATACGGAAGAGGCGTGCAGACGCATACGCAATTTACTGGGATAAGGGGCATTTTATGAAGCAGCAAAGAGGCGCGGGCGTATTATTGCATATTTCCTCCCTTCCGGGGAAATACGGGATCGGTTCGCTCGGCAAGGAGGCGTTCGCCTTCGCAAAGAAGCTTGCGAAATGCGGCGTGAAATATTGGCAGATTCTGCCCCTCGTGCAGACGGGGTACGGAAATTCGCCCTATCAGACGGCGGCGTGCAATTCGCTGAATCCTTATTTTATTGATTTGGAGGCTTTGTACCGCCGAAAATTACTCACCAAGCAGGAGCTGAAAGCGGCGGAGCACCCTGTGGGCGCCGTGGACTACGGCGCGCTGTACGAGGAACGGCTCGCAACCCTTCGCAAGGCGTTTTCGCGCTTTTTCTTCGACGATCCGGAATTCCGCGCCTTCGTCAAGGGCGGCTCGGCCGAGGACTTTGCGCTGTTCATGACGGCGAAGGAGACGTACGGCGGAAGCTTTCCCGATTGGGAGGAGGCGCTGAAAAACCACACGGAAGAGGCGGTGGAAAAGCTGCGCACGGAAAGGCACGAGGAGTACCTGTTCTGGCAATTTACGCAGTACGAGCTCATAGAAGAATGGCTCGCGCTTAAAGATTATTGCAATTCTCTGGGGATCAAAATCATCGGCGATATCCCGCTTTACGTCGCGATCGACAGTGCGGACGTATGGGTGCACGCAGAATTGTTTAAACTCGATGACGGGAAGAGACCGAAGAAGGTGGCGGGGGTGCCGCCCGACTACTTTTCGGAAACGGGTCAGCTGTGGGGCAATCCCGTCTACGATTGGGACGAGCATAAAAAAGAGGACTATCGCTGGTGGCGCGCTCGCCTGAAATACGCGCTCGGAATTTACGATATCGTCAGGATAGACCATTTCCGCGGAATCGACCGCTATTACGAAATCGAGGCGGGAGCGGAAACGGCGAAGGACGGCGAGTGGGTCGACGGACCGAAGGAAGCGCTGTTCGAGGGCTTTAAAGACGGGATTATTGCGGAGGATCTGGGCACGCTGGACGACGGGGTTTACGCGCTTTTAGATAAGACGGGCTTCCCCGGCATGAAGGTGCTGCTCTTTGCGTTCGACGGCAATCCCTCCAATCCCTTTCTGCCGCACGGCTATCCCGAAAACTGCGTCGCCTATACGGGCACGCACGACAACGATACGGTCGTTGGCTATTGCCGTTCGCTTTCCCCCGAGGACTTTATCCTGTTTAAATCACGCGTGGCTGCCGAAATGCAGGAAATGGGGTTGTCCGTGCCGTTGGGCGAGCATTCCGCAGACATTGCGGACGCGTTCCTGCATCTGTGCCTCGGCTCGAAGGCGAAAATAGCGATCGTCCCGATTCAGGATATTCTGGGATTGGATAACGACGCGCGCATGAACTTCCCCGGAACGGAAGAAGGGAATTGGCAGTTCCGCCTGAGCAGACTTCCGCGCGGAAAGGATATGAATAAATTGAAAAAGATGATTTTAAAATACAGGAGGTAGAGTATGAAAAAAGAAAAGAAGGATAAGAAAGGATTTTTTAAGGAATTTAAAGAGTTCATCGCCCGCGGCAACGTGTTTGACCTTGCGGTCGGCGTTATTATCGGCGGCGCGTTTACCGCAATCGTCAACGCGCTGTGCAACAACATCTTAAAGCCGATCATCAACTGGATTTTGGCGCTGATTGTCGGCGAGAAAGGCTTGGACGGCGTTTATACGTACTTGAAAAAAGTTACCGATCCCGTAACGGGCGGAGTCGATCTTGTAAATTCGATTTATATCGATTGGGGCGCTTTCATCAATGCGGTCATCAACTTCCTGTTGATTGCACTCGTGCTCTTTCTCATCATCAAGGCGATGATGGCGATCAAGCGGGCGAGCGAAGCAACCAAGGAAAAACTGGAGGAAAAGGCGGCGGAGCGCGCGGCAAAAGAAGCGGAAGAGGCGGCGAAAAAGGAAGCTGAACTCAATGCGACCGTCCCCGTAGAATACGCACCGAAAACGGAGGCAGGGGACGAATCGCCTGCGGAGGAAGCGGACAAAAAAGAAGAGTAACATAATGCCGACGCATAGCCGTCGGATTTTTTTTGCCAAAACGGAAAGAAATCGTCAAATAGTTGCGTTATCTATAATCTTATGTTATAATAGTGAAGATCCGTACGGCGCGAAAAACGCGGATGACGGATATTCGGAGGACGGCATGGACGTGATTTCTGCAATCGCAACCGCCAAGGGGCGCGGCGGAGTGGCTATCGTGCGTTTAAGCGGCGACGGCGCGCTCGGTCTTGCGCAAAAAATGTTTTCGCGGCGGGACGCGTTCGAACCGAACGTCATGTACGCGGGCGAAATCGATTGCGGTGTCTTTCGGGATTTCGGTCTTTGTGTGTGGTTTCGCGCGCCGAAGTCTTTTACGGGGGAGGACGTCGTGGAATTTCACTGCCACGGCGGCAGCGAAATCGCGCGCGGCGTTTTAAAGCGTACGCTCTCCCTCGGCGCAAGGCTTGCCGAGCGGGGCGAATTTACCAAGCGGGCGTTCCTGAACGGAAAGCTTTCTCTTTCGGCAGCCGAGGGCATGGCGGACATGATTAACGCCGAGTCGGAAGCCGAGGTGCGCGCTGGCTATGCACTGTATAACGAAAAACTTACGTCGGAAGTCAAGCGGCTTTCGGCGCTGCTGAAAGAATGCCTTGCCGAAATCGATGCGGACATCGACTATCCGGAAGAGGATCTGGAGGTTTCCACGGGAAAGGAAACGGAAAAACGGCTCGACGTCGTCTGCGGCGCGCTTCGCGCGCTCTTGAAACAGTACGGCGCGGGGAGAAAGCTGAAGTCCGGGGTGAGCGTCGTCATCTGCGGCAAGCCGAACGCGGGCAAGAGCACGCTGTTAAACGCTCTGCTCGGTTACGACAGGGCGATCGTTTCGGACGAGGCGGGTACCACGCGCGACCTTGTGGAGGGGACGATGGAGTACCGCGGCGTTCTGTTCCGCCTCGTCGATACGGCGGGATTGCACGACAGCAACGACCGAATCGAGCAGGACGGAATACGCAGAGCAAAGGCGGCGATCGACGGGGCGGACGTTATTCTCTGGCTGAAAGAGGACGAGCCTCCCGTAACTTTTCCCGAGGGGACGCCGCTCATCCGCGCGGGTGCAAAGAGCGATGTGGGGCATAAGGCGGATTGCGACGTGCTCTTTTCCGCAAAGACGGGTGAAGGCATGGACGCATTAAAGGAGCTCGTGTACGAGCGCGGCTACGGACGGGAGAACGAGGGCGTGTTCGTAATGGAGGAGCGGCACTACGCCGCCGCGGGCGAAGCGCTGAAATATGCGGACGAAGCAAGGGAGGCGATTTCGCGCGGTGCGCCCGCCGAGTTATATGCCGAGGACGTGGGAAGGGCGCTGAACGCGCTCGGAAAAATCAGCGGCGAAAGCGCGACGGAATCAGTGATCGACGAAATTTTCGAAAAATTCTGTGTGGGGAAGTGAGAACGGATGGTCAATCTCGAACTTTACAAAATATTCCGCACGGTTGCCAAGTGCGGCAGTCTGACCAAGGCTTCGGACGAGCTGTATATTTCCCAGCCCGCGATTTCGCAGGCAATCAAGCAGCTCGAACAGCAGCTGGGCATTCCGCTGTTCAACCGTATTCATAAGGGCATGGAGCTTTCCGCGCAGGGCGGCGAGCTCATCTTCGACGACGTGGACGACGCGTTGAGGATCCTCTGCGACGTGGAGGCAAAGGTTTCGGCAATGAAGGAGAGCGCCGTGGGCACGCTTCGCATCGGGGCATCCGAAACGATTTTCCAATACTGTATTGCCGACCGTTTGGTGGAATTTCATAACCTGTACCCCGAAGTCAAGTACGAGCTGACCTCCGACGTGTCCCCGAAGATCATCGAGTATCTGAAAATCGGAAAGTGCGACGTGGGATTCCTAAATTTACCGCTCGAGGCGGACGACGGCGTTGCGGTCGGCGAAACGGTGATGCTGCTAAACGATATTTTTATTGCAGGCAATGCCTTTGCCGACTTAAAGGGGAAGCGCCTTACCGTATGGGATCTGCAGAACTATCCGTTGCTTTTAATGGAGGAGCACACCGTGGCTCGCACCTCGTTCAAGCATTACTGCGCGAATTTGGGCGTGCACTTGCACCCGAAAATAGAAATCGACAGCTGGGGGTTCATGAAGCAGCTCGTCGTGGACGGCATGGGAATCGGCTGTATTCCGCGCGAGTACGCCCGCAACAAAATCGCGCAGGGAACGATATTTGAGCTGAACGTCGAGCCGCCGCTGCCCACCCGCTCGGTGGGGATCGCGTTGCCCAGAAATACGAGCATGTCCTATTCGTTGCGCGCGTTTGTCAATCTCTTCCGCCACAAACAGCAGCATTTGCAACAAATCGGTCCGTTACAGTAGTTATAAAGTTTATAAAAAGCCCGCCGCGCTTCGTAAATAGTGCGGCGGGCTTATAATTTATCCGTTTATGCGCCGTATTGCGCTGCCGTTATGCGGAACACGGTCGTTTCCGAAGCAAAGGAAAGGCTGTTTCCCATCCATCCTTGCGAAAGCGTGCCGCGGAAAACGGTAACTTCCACGCTGTCTCCCGGTTTGATTTTTGCAAGAACGGCGTTTAATTCGAGCACGGAGGAAATGGTTGCGCCGTTGATTTTGTCGATTCTGTCGTATTGCATGAACGTGCCTTCCGCGGCGTTCTTCACGGCGGTAACGTATACGATCGTCTGCGGCTGCGTGTTGACTCCCGCATTGATCGTGCCCTCCGCAACCTCCACGTTCAGGGTCGCTCTCCCCACGAGGTATCCGTATTGCACGAGGTCGTTGTACACCGCGCGGGCGGTGTTGGCGGGGATGGCAAAGCAGATTCCCTCGATTTCCTCGTCCGTCGTCTTGGCGTTCACCACGCCGATGAGCTCTCCGTGCATATTAAACAGCCCGCCGCCCGAGTTGCCGGGGTTGATTGCCGTATCCGTCTGCAATAGCGTCATGGCGAAATTTCCTACGCTGATCGTTCTTCCGGCGGCGGAAAGAATGCCCTTCGTAACCGTTCCGCCGAGGCTCCCGAGCGGGTTGCCGATGGCTATCAGATCGTCGCCGATTTTTAAATCGTCGCTGTTTCCCCATACGGCGACGGGTAAATTGTCGCAGGCAACGGTAACTACGGCGATGTCGGCGGAGTCGTCGGTAGCGACGAGCGAGGCGGCAAAGCTTTCGCCCGCGCGTGTCGTTACGGTGATGTCATTCGCGCCCGCGATAACGTGGTTGTTGGTAACGATATACGAGAGTTCGCCGCCGCTGCCTACGATAACGCCGCTGCCTGCGCCCGATACGATGTATTGATGTCCCCATTGCGTCGTTACCGTTTCGGTGCGGATTTCAACCACGGTGTCGGCGACCGCCTCTACGACCTCCGAAGTGGAGGAGTACGTTTTGGAATCGCCGGAAAGGTAGGATACGATTCCGTTAGCCGTCTGCGGCGGGACTGCCGAATGTCTGCCGCCGAAATAGCAGCCGATGCCGACTGCGGCAAGAACGAGCGCACCCGCCAGCGAGCAGGCGACTGTGATGGTCTGCGTTTTACGATTGATGTTCATACGATACTCCTGATGATTGACGAATCGTTTATAGTTTAAACGATTTGCGTGTCGTCGGTGTTAGCGTTCTGTGAAAAAAATCCGCAATCCCGCGCGCGTGAATATTTTTTCTGCGATTTCGAATACTGTTTTTGAAATTATGGGAAATCAGACGATTTATTTCAAAAACAATCCGCGCATCCTTTCCGTCAGCACGATCGCAGGGACGAAGGAGTGCGAAGGGGTCATCGGCAGATACGTCGAAACAGCGCTTTCGGACGATATGTACGGCGAAAGCACATTTGAAAAAGCAGAATGCAAGATGTTGTCGCACGTGATCGACGGGGCGATCAAAAACGCCGGTTTTGCGCGCAGCGACGTTGATATGCTAGTTTCGGGGGATTTGCTTAACCAGATCATTTCGGCAAGCTTTGCTGCGCGCGATTACTCTATACCCTTTCTGGGCGTGTACGGCGCCTGCTCCACCATGGCGGAGAGCCTTGCGGTGGCGGCGGCGTTTACGGACGGCGGATACCGCCGTCGCGCGGTGGCTGCAACGGGCAGTCATTTCGCCTCGGCAGAGCGGCAGTACCGGTATCCGTTGGAGCTCGGTACCACCCGACCGCCGCAGTCGCAATGGACGGTTACGGGCGCGGGCGCCGCGCTCGTCGCGTGCGAGGGAGACGGGATCATCATCAGGAGTGCAACGCTCGGCAAGGTGGTGGATTACGGCGTAACCGACGTCAACAATATGGGGGCGGCAATGGCACCCGTAAGTGCTATAATAGCACCATAGTTTCTGCGGAAGAGCCGAAGGCGCTTTAACACAAAAATATTAAAAGGAGGTGCGAACGGCTTCGGCTTTTTCGGCAGAAGGGCAAAAATACTCCCCGTTAACGATATCAAAGTAAAATAATTACATTCAAACAGTTGCAAAGCAAGCTTTGAAATGCTATAATTAATACGAGCATAATGTCATATTATGCTCCGAAAAACAAAATACCGTTATATGGGGAATACCAATGAAAGGAATTATACTCGCGGGCGGAAGCGGAACGAGATTATACCCTTTGACGAGGGTTACGAGTAAGCAGCTTTTGCCCGTTTACGATAAACCGATGATATATTATCCGCTGTCCGTTTTAATGAACGCGGGAATCAACGAGATTTTAATTATTTCCACGCCCGAGGACGCACCCCGTTTCGAGCGCCTGTTTGGCACGGGAAAGGAGCTCGGGCTCAAACTCAAATACGCCGTTCAAGAGCATCCTGACGGATTGGCACAGGCGTTTATTATCGGCAAGAAGTTCATCGGCAAAGACAGCGTCGCCATGATTCTCGGCGATAATATTTTTGCGGGACACGGATTGAAGAAGCGTTTGAAAAAAGCCGTGGAGAATGCCGAACAGGGGAAAGGAGCGACGGTATTCGGCTATTACGTGGATGATCCGCAACGTTTCGGCATCGTGGAATTCGACGCAACGGGCAAGGCGGTTTCCATCGAGGAAAAGCCCAAAAAGCCGAAGAGCAATTATTGCGTTACGGGACTTTACTTTTACGACAATAACGTCGTGGAATATGCCAAAAAGCTGACGCTTTCCAAGCGCGGCGAATACGAAATTACCGACTTGAATCAGATTTATCTAGAAAAGAACAATCTGCACGTCGAGGTTTTGGGGCAGGGCTTTACCTGGCTCGATACGGGCACGCACGAGAGCTTGGTGGATGCCACGAATTTTGTTAAAACGGTAGAATTACATCAGCACAGAAAGGTTGCCTGCCTCGAAGAGATTGCCTATTTAAACGGGTGGATCGATCGCAAGCAACTGACGAAGCTGTATAAACCGATGAAGAACAACGAATACGGCGCATATCTCAAAGATATTATCGACGGTAAATTCATCGACGGGCTGTATTGATTCGGAGGATAAAATGACAATTATTGTTACGGGCGGTGCCGGTTTTATCGGCGGCAACTTTATTTTTCATATGTTAAAGAAATATCCGGAATACAGAATCGTATGTTTGGATAAGTTAACCTATGCGGGAAATTTTTCTACGCTGAACAGCGTGATGGACAATCCGAATTTCCGTTTTGTAAAGATTGATATTTGTGAACGAACGGGGGTCTTTGCGCTCTTCAAAGAGGAAAAACCGGACATTGTCGTTAACTTTGCGGCGGAGACCCACGTTGACAGAAGCATTGAGGATCCCGAAGTTTTTTTAAGGACAAACATTTTGGGAACGGCAACGCTCATGGATGCTTGTCGTCATTTTGGTATTAAACGGTATCATCAGGTCTCGACGGACGAGGTTTACGGCGATTTGCCGCTCGACAGACCTGATTTATTCTTTACGGAAACGACCCCCATTCATACAAGCAGTCCCTATTCAAGCTCGAAGGCATCTGCCGACTTGCTTGTTCTTGCATATCACAGAACGTACGGGTTGCCCGTATCCATTTCGCGTTGTTCCAACAATTACGGGCCTTATCAATTCCCCGAAAAGCTGATTCCACTCATGATTGCAAACGCACTTAACGATAAACCGCTTCCCGTCTACGGAACGGGGAAGAATGTGCGCGATTGGCTTTACGTGGAAGATCACTGCAAAGCAATCGATTTGATCATTCATAAGGGGCGTGTCGGTGAAGTTTATAACGTTGGCGGGCACAACGAAATGACGAATATCGATATCGTCAAGCTCATCTGCAAAGAGTTGGGAAGACCCGAAAGCTTGATTTCCTACGTTGCGGACAGAAAGGGGCACGATATGCGTTACGCGATCGATCCGACCAAGATTCACAATGAGCTCGGTTGGCTTCCCGAAACCAAGTTTGCGGACGGAATTAAGAAGACCATTCAGTGGTATCTCCACAACCGCGATTGGTGGGAAGAAATCATCAGCGGCGAATATAAGGTTTATTATCAGAGAATGTACGGGGACAGGAAGTGAAAGTATTAGTAACGGGCGTTAACGGTCAGCTTGGGCACGACGTTGCGAACGAGCTTGCTTGTCGCGGGCATGACGCCGTAGGCGTCGATATTGCCGAAATGGACATTACCGACCGCGTAGCGGTTGAAAGGGTCATGGGCGAGGTGAAGCCCGACGCTGTTGTGCATTGTGCCGCTTGGACAGCTGTGGACGCAGCGGAAGACGAAGAGAATATCTCCAAAGTATACGCCATTAACGTTGACGGAACAAAATACATTGCGGATGAGTGTAAAAAGCTCAATTGCAAAATGATTTACATTTCCACCGACTACGTGTTCGGCGGAGGGGGGACAAAGCCGTGGGCGGCGGATTGTAAAGATTATAATCCTTTGAGCGTTTACGGAAAAACCAAGCTTGAAGGAGAACTTGCCGTTGCGAAAGCCCTTGAAAAGTATTTCATCGTGCGTATCGCTTGGGTGTTCGGCGCAAACGGAAAAAATTTCGTAAAGACGATGCTGAACGTTGGCAAGAAATTCGATACCGTGCGCGTTGTAAACGATCAAATCGGTACGCCGACTTATACTTTCGATTTGGCGAGGCTGCTCGTCGATATGCTTGAGAGCGAGAAGTACGGCTACTATCACGCGACCAACGAGGGCGGGTATATCAGCTGGTACGATTTTACGAAGGAAATTTACCGACAAGCCGGATCACAGACGAAAGTGATTCCCGTTTCGACTGCGGAATACGGCTTATCGAAAGCGCAGAGACCGTTTAACAGCCGCCTTGATAAAAGTAAGTTGTCGGATAACGGGTTTCAACCGTTGCCCTCTTGGCAGGATGCGCTTGCAAGGTATTTAAAGGAAATCAACCATGGGACAAATTAAAGTTACGAAAGCGCCGATTGAAGGGCTTTATATCATAGAGCCCGCCGTTCACGGAGACAACCGAGGCTATTTCATGGAAACGTACAATAAACGCGATATGGAGGAAGCAGGGTTGACTATGAATTTCGTGCAGGATAATCAGAGTATGTCGGTAAAGGGTGTGCTGAGAGGTCTGCACTTCCAAAAGCAGTTTCCGCAGGGGAAGCTCGTCCGCGTTATCAGGGGTAAAGTGTTCGACGTCGCGGTTGATTTAAGAAAAAACAGCAATACCTACGGCAGGTGGTTCGGGGTAGAACTTTCGGCGGAGAATAAAAAACAGTTCTACGTACCCGAAGGGTTTGCACACGGCTATCTTACGCTGAGCGACGTTGCCGAATTTTGCTACAAAGTTACAGATTTCTATCACCCGGGCGACGAAGGCGGACTTGCCTGGAACGATCCGTCTATCGGTATCGATTGGGGTATCAAAGGAACATACAACGGTACGGCTTCGGCGGAAGGGTATACTCTCCCCGACGGCACGCCCCTTAATATTTTGGACAGAGACCAGAATTGGCGGAACTTAAACGAAACGTTCAGTTTTTAATTTATGATAACGATAGACGTCGTGTGTCCGCTTTGTTGCGCGGATAATTATATTGATCAATTGATAGCGGATATTCAAAAACAGGAAAACGTTACAATCGGGAACGTTATTTTTGCGTTGACGGAGGAAGGTGATACTTCGGCGGTAAAAAATAGAATTTCTTCCGTTGGGTATACCTTTTTTTCTGTTAAAAAAGAAGAGTTTTCCCATTCACTCACGCGGGAAAAGGCAATTTTCGAATACTGTCGAAACGATATCGTAATTATGCTTTCGCAGGACGTGAACGTATTGAATGCGGATGCTTTTTACGAGCTTGCAAAGAACGTGAATCAAGAAGTTGTTTACGCATACGGCAGACAAATATGCAAAAAGAAGACGATAGAGTATTATGTCCGCAATAAGAATTACGGGGAAAAGTCGTTCGTCGTTACACAAGCCGACGTGGAGAAACTGCAGTTAAAAGCATTTTTTGCTTCTGATGCGTTTGCGGCTTACTACCGTCCCGCGTTCGTGGCGTTAAACGGTTACGATAATGTGCCTATGATGATGAGCGAAGATATGTACTACGCAAAAAAAATAATAGACGCAGGATACAAAAAAGGATACGTTGCCACTGCGGTCGTAGAGCATTCGCACAAGATGAAATTGAAACAGCTTTACGAAAGATACTATGAAACGGGAAAGTGGTTTAAAGAACACCCCGAATTTGACGGGTACAAAACGACGGATACGGGTATGAAACTTGCCTTTTCGGTTTTGGGTCAGGCGTTAAAGCATTTCAATATTCCCGTTTTATTTCGTTGGCTGCCCGATATGACTGCAAGATATCTGGGAATGAAAAAGGGGAAGAGCTTAAATGAGTAAGCTGATTAATGTATTAAGAGCAAGTGCGCGTCGGACGAAATTTGCGATTTGGATAGATAAATATGTTTATAAAACCAGAACAAAAGCTTTTATTGAGTTGCTTTGTATGCCATTTGGTTTGTTTAAAATGTTTTTTTTGTTTTTATCAAAAAAAACAAACCATAAATTTAAATATAATTTGGCAATTACCGCAATTGTTAAAAATGAAGCACAATATATTCGTGAATGGATTGAATACCACTTAATGATTGGAATTGAGAAATTTTACATTTACGATAATGATAGCACAGATAAAATTCTTGAAGTTTTAGGTGAATATATCGAGAATGATATAGTAGAGTATAAAAAAATCATCGGAAAAAATAGACAAAACGATGCATATAACGATAGCCTTAATAAAAACAGAAATTCTGTAAAATATATGGCTTTTATTGACATTGATGAATTTATAAACACGCATGACATTAGTTTAGTTTCTTATTTAGACGAAAGTTTAAGTGATGCTAAAACGGCTGGACTAGTATTGAACTGGAAGATTTTTGGGTCGGCACATTTAAATAAAAAAACACAAGAAATGGTTTTGGAACGTTTTCTTTACAGTAGCGATGAAACATTTGTTAGGAACAAACATGTAAAAACAATATGTAAACCTAAACAGGTTTTAGGGATAATTAATCCGCATTACTGCGTTTATCTTTCAAATAGGTATGCCGTCAGTGTCGATGGTAAAAAATCTACAGGTCCTTATAATGATAATGTAAAATTTTATCCGATTTGCATTAACCACTATTTTTGTAAATCTTATGAAGAATTTGTGGAAAAAAGGGCGAGAGGGAAAGCTGATTCGCTCGGAATTCGTGATGTGCACGAATTTGAAGAACATGATGTAAACGATTTTTATGATGACGGCATGTTAAAATATGTTTCTCAAATTAGAGGAGTGCATTGAGTATGATTTCTGTCGTTTTGGCTGCATATAATGGTGAAAAATATATCGAAGAGCAAATAAACAGTATTTTAATGCAATTATCAGTAATAGATGAATTATTGATTTCTGATGATGGTTCTGTCGATGAAACGATAAGCATTGTCCACAATATAATGCAGCGTGATGATAGAGTAAAACTTTTAAAGGGACCGCATAAAGGTTTTGTTAGAAATTTTGAACACGCTATTAGTCATTGTCGTGGTGATATTATCTTTTTTTCTGATCAGGATGATATTTGGTTGGAGAATAAAGTTTGTACAATAATGAAATGCTTTGAACAAAATGCTGATATATCTTGTATAAGACATAATGCTATCGTTATAGATACGGTAGGGAATGTATTGATCGAGTCTTATAATAAGTTTAGGAAATCAAATGTTGGATATATTAGGAACATTATAAAGAATACATTCACGGGGTGTTGTATGGCAATGCGTTCGGATTGGGTTAATAAGTTGCTTCCGATCCCAGAAGGTATATTTCACGATGTATGGCTTGGTTGCCTGTCTTGTTATTTTAATAAAGCGGTAGTTATTGAAGATAAGTTGATTAAATGGAGACGCCACGAAAATAATGTAACAGACGTAGCCAATAGGCGAAAGCTTGGAACGATAATTTCCGAGAGAAAGCATTTATACAAAAATTTAAGAAAAAAGATAAAGGCGCTAAAAAATTGAAGCAATGAAAATAGCCGGTTGTGTAATTTTCTTTAATCCTGATGAGTCTTGTTTAAAACATATTGAAAGCTACATTAATATAGTTGATGTATTGTATGTTATTGATAATTCTATTACTATCGATAGAACTATCATTGAAAAACTTGATAAGAACAAAGTCAATTATTTCTCGTTCGGAGATAATTTAGGAATTGCCTATGCGTTAAAATTTGCTGCAGAGAAAGCTATTGAAGAAGAATTTGACTTTCTGTTAACTATGGATCAAGATAGCGAGTTCCCTAATGTTTCTCGGAATGAAATAGAAGATAGATTTGATTGCATAGAGCATTTAGAGGATTACGGGATCGTTGGGTTAAATTTTAATTCGGAAATTAAATGTAGAAAGTTAAAAGAGGTGAAATTCTGGCTAACATCAGGTAATTTTATAAATCTTGCAAACTATAAACTTGTACACGGTTTTAATGAAGAATTATTCATTGATTATGTTGATTTTGATTTATGTGAACAGTTTTATAGAATAAATAAAAAAGTTGCCTATTTTGAAGACTTGTCGCTGCTCCATGCTATTGGTAATCCTAAGCGATATAATATTTTGGGGATTAAGTTCACCATTACTAATCATACGCCTATAAGATATTTTTATCGGTTTAGAAATGCAAAGTATTTATACAAACGCAATAAGAAATTTTATCGAAAACTATATTATAAGGGTTTATTTATTGATACGTTTAAAATAATTTTCTTCGAAAAAGAAAAATTAAAGAAGTTAAAATTAATCCGCCAGGGAAGGAGAAATGCCCAAAAAGGAATATTAGGAAAATACTAATTTAGGTGAGGTTATGGGTTTAACGTTTAGACTATATTCATATATATGGTTGGTGGTTTTGATATTATATTCTTTTGGTTGGTCGGATTTTTCTGGCCAACTGGATATTAATTTATTCTTTTTTATTCTTATAACCGTTACAATTAGTTTAATTATTGGTTTTCATTATAGGAAAATAAATGTAAAAAAACTAAAATCTCCATATAAATTTACCACACTGATAACTTGCTTGGTTTGTTTATGCTTTATAGCAAATTTTATTTATTCAAGGCAAGTTCCTTTATTTAATGTTTTAAGGGGAGGGTCTAGTTATGTGGATAATCCAGGAATTCCTGGTCTTTATCCAATAGTACTAACATTTTCGTTGTATTGGTTCTTTTATCTTGTTTATTGTCTTTTGTCTTTTGGAGGTAGATATTTTATTGACGCAGGTTTGATTTTTTTATGCATATTTTCTGTTTTTTCAAGAAGCATGTTATTGTTTTGCGTATTAGGGGCTGCCATAGAATGGTTTTTGTTGCACAAAAAAATTAGACATAAGGTGCTTTGGATGTGTTTGGGAATTGTGGCGGCAATAGTAGTGGTATATATGTTTGGCGTTCTCGGCAATATAAGACAAGGTTATGCTTGGAATGACTGTTCCTATATTGAATATCTCGGGAAATTTCATAATTGGCCGAAGTGGCTTTCTAAGCAGTTTATGTGGGGTTATTTGTATATTATTACACCATTGGCTAATTTAAACTATAATGTGCTCAATGCTCACCATGTGATGGAAGTGGATCGTTTTATTGTCTGCTTTATTCCGGAATTTATATCTCAGCGATTGGTGCCTGAATTAATAACAACAAGCGTTAATCAAACGTTATTGATAGAAACGTACTTTAATGCTCAAACGACATATGTGGAAACATATTATAGTTTAGGGTTATTGGGATGTTATATTAATTATTTTGCATTCATAATATTGTTTTTTATTTATAATAAATTATTCAAAAAAACAATGCCGCATAGTGTCATTCCAACTACAGTGTTGTGCATATTTTTTGTATTGTCATTTTTCTATAATGTTTTTTTCTATATGTTGCCTACAATGCTGATTATATATGGATTGATTCATATGTTATTGTTTTTTATATTGAAAATACCGAAGAAAAATAAAACTGAATCCAATAGTTTTGTTAAAAATAGAACGCTATAATGGTATGATCGTTAATAAAGGAGATAAAATGTTGGAAAACTCCAAATTAGTTAGCGTAATTGTTCCTGTTTTTAATACGCAAGAGTATTTACCTAGATGTTTAACTTCTATCTGTATGCAAAGCTATAAAAATTTGGAAATTATAGCGATTGATGACGGGTCGACGGATGATTGTGCGAAAATCTTAGACGAATATAGATGTCGCGACGCGCGTATTAAAGTTTATCATAAACCGAACGGTGGACTAACGTCAGCAGTCTATTTCGGTGTAAAACAGGCAACGGGAGATTATGTTGCTTTTGTTGACTCCGACGATTATGTGGATGAAGACTTTATACTCAATTTTTATTCGAATATCGGCGACGCCGATGTGCTTGCAATGGGGCTATATTATCAAATCGGAGATACGGCGAAAGAGTTTAAGCTTTTATGCGATGTAACGTATTCGGGGGAACAGATCAAAGAGTTGCAGAATGATTTCATTTACGATCATTCTTTTGGAATGTCTCAAAAGATTTTTGTGGCAAGATGGAATAAATTATATAAAATAGAGCTTGTTAAAAAAGTCATAGAATTGTACAGAGAACTTGATTTATCAGATAATGAAGACTCGTATTTTATGTTTTTAATAATACATGAGGCAAAAAGAATAAAGACACTTGCAAAGGCGAACGGTTATCATTATTTTATCAATCCGAATTCACTGACAAATAAAAGAAAAACTTTTGACGGATTTTTAGCATATCTTAATAAAATTGAAAATGCGAGCAAGATGGTAAGCGAAAGGATGAATGTTTGTTGCAACATTCATCGTCCGCTGATTGTGTTTCATGCTTGGTCCCATATTACCAATTATGTTCAAAGCTTACCAAAAGAACAAGCGAAACGTGAGATGAAGTTGGTTTTAAAGAACGATACCTATCAATCAGCTTTAAAGTCGTTTCGATATTCGAGAATGAATTTGCGCGGAAAAGTTAAGTTGTTTTTATTCCGAAATAAAATGTGCGGAGCGCTTTACCGTTTGATTAAAAAAAAGACAAGGGTAAATGGATAAAAAGAAAGGGCTTCTTAACGTAATCATTTCGATTATTTTTAAAGTATTCTTGTTGGTCGGGGCGATTGTCGTAAGAAGATTTTTAATTCAATATGCGGGCGAGGACGTAAACGGGCTGGATTCGCTTTACATTAGCATTATCGGTTTTCTCTCCGTGGCGGAACTCGGGGTGGGGAGCGCGATTACTTTTTGCATGTACAAGCCTATCGTCGAGGAGGACAATGATAAGGTATCCGCGTTATACCGCCTATTCGTTAAACTGTACCTGATTATCGGCGCAATTATTTTTGTGGCAGGCTGTTTGTTGTTGCCGTTTTTAAAGTATCTTGCGGGCGGCTATGCGGAGATCAACCAAAATCTTTACTTAACGTTCTTTTTAACGCTGGTATCTGTAGTTATTTCCTATATGTTCAGCGCAAAAACATCGCTGATCAACGCTTACAAAAACAATTATATCACTACTTCTATTACTTCATCGGGGCAGTTGGTACAGTACGGTTTGCAGATTCTCGTACTCGTGCTTACGCGTTCTTTTATTTGGTATCTCGTCTGCAAAATCGTAGCTGCGTTGTTGCAATGGGGGGCGACGGAGCTTGCTGTCCGCAAAAAATATCATCGGATTATAAAGAATAAACAAAAAATAGATGCGGATACGAAGAAAGAAGTAACGAAAAACGTTAAGGCAATGTTTATGCACAAAATCGGCGGCGTGCTCGTTAATTCTGCCGACAGCATTATCATTTCCGCATTTATCAGCGTTGTCATCTTGGGAAGATACACGAACTATACGACGATAGTCAACGCTATCACGGGCGTTATTTGTCTTTTCTTTACTCCGCTGACCTCCATCATCGGACATCTTTGCGTGCAGGAAGATAAATCTGCCGTTTCGAAATATTTAAATTTCTTCCATACGTTTAATTTCATCATCGGTACTATATTTTTTCTTGGGTACTATGCGATCATCGACAACCTTGTTACCATTTGTTACGGCGGCGGGGGAAGTTTAGAGTTGTCGAAGTGGATTTCGTTTATTATCACGCTCAACTATTTTATTCAATTTATGCGCCAAGCAACGCTGTTGTTCCGCGATGCAACGGGTACTTTTTATAACGACAGATGGAAGCCGCTAATCGAAGGGGTTCTCAATATCGGGCTTTCCATTGGATTCGTGTACTTATTCCGTTTTCTATTCGGCGACGATTTTGCGGTTGTCGGCGTTATCGTGGCAACCATACTTACCAATCTGTTTATTTGCCACGTGGTGGAGCCGCACGTTCTCTATAAATACGGACTAAATCGGAAACCGACGGGATATTATATTCGTAATTATATCTATATTGCCTTATTTGCTGCCTGCTTGGTCGCATTGCAATTCTGCCTTCAAACATATACGAACGAGTGGAAAGAATTGTTGGTGAACGGCAGTATTGCCGTTGCGATCGCCGTTGTGCCGAGCATAGCGGTTGTGGCGGCGGATAGAAATTTCAGACATTACGTTAAAATGTTGATGGGGAAAATAAAACGAAAGTTAAAGAAAGCGTCGGCTGAAGGAAACGATAGCGAAAGTAAGTAAACCTTAAAAATAATCAACAAACACCGAAATCATCCGTTCGGTGTTTTTTTGTCGGTCGGAGCGCGGTGAAGAAGCTTGTACCTTTATACAAGAAGCCATGCGAAAAGGTGTAAAATTATGGTTAAATTGGAGGATATTGACGCAACAGACGGAAAAAATTTCGAAATTTTATAAAAAAATATAATTTTTCGACGAAGTTTTTGAAAAACGTTGACAAATTATTGTTTTTCGGTTTAAAATGTATACGTATAGTTATAATTAAGGCATGTTTTTTGCTTTTTTCCCGCGCACCGAACTTTCTCACATTTCGTGCGGAACGACGGGGCGGCACGGCGGAATGACGGAGAGGACGGGCGTTAAAAAAAGCAAAAGCATTCAATCAGACGAAAAGCATTGGAGGGAACGACAATGAAACAACGTAAGATAAACTTAAAATTTTTGGCGGCAATCGGAATAGCGTTTGCCATCCTGTTCGGTTTTATTTTTGCAGGGGGGGGGTATCTTTTTTGCGGTAAAAATGTCGAGGATAACGTTTCGTCCGTAAATAATTCCGCGTCCGTTTCGGCGGCAATCACGCCCGCGGCTACCAATTCGAGATACGGCACGTTTGCACACGGCGCGAATTATTCGTATACCGCGTATTTTACAACTTTTAAGCCTGATACACGGCAATATACGACCTATGACGGAGATGACACCTATACCGTAGTGGTCGACAGCAGACAGCCGCACGGATCTTGGCAAAACCCGTACGTAATCAATTCGACGACGCATTGGAATAATCTTTATACCGATACTGGAACAGAAGCGAAAGCAAAAGCGAATACGGAAGGAAAATTTTTTGCATTGACAACGGATTTAAGCTTTTCGGGAACGTTTCCTTCGCTTGTGGAATTTCACGGCACGCTATTCGGGTTGGGTCATAAAATCGTAAATCCGGTGTACGCTAACGATCAATCGCAGACGGGGCTTATAAAAACAGCTCGTTCCGCGGCAACGGTTACCGATTTGATTGTTGAAAGTTTTTCTATTACTAATTTCGGTGTTGCGTTAGCAGCTAACACCGACGTGGGCGGGATCGTAGGTTATGCGCAGGGGGGCGTATGCTTTTTTAATGTTCATGTGCAAGGGTCGGTGGCATTAAATAATAAAAATATGAATGCGCATGGATTAGGCGGTCTTGTGGGACGTATTATCGGAACAAACGCAACGTCTGTTGAAGGGGAATCGGTTAGTCCGTTTACGGCATATCGTTGTTCTAGTCAGTTTACGCTCAATTACAGACCGACACAAAACAATGGGTCGACTTATACTGCGGGAATCGTAGGTAATGTATCGCGTAATATTCAAGTCAATATCATTGATTGCTATACCGATATCTCCGCAACCATGGTGTTTAATACTACGATTGTCGGCATATCCTATTTTGCGGGCGCTTGCGCAACGGTCAATACGAACAGCGACATAATCATCAAGAATTTTGTATCAAACATTTTTTTGTCTTATATCGGATCGACGATGCCTTCCCCTGTCGGTATCACGGCGGGTGTCTGGGCTTGTACGGGTGAGCAAACTGCTTTAAATACGAAGAGAGCAATCATCGAAAACACGTATAGTAATTGCGAATTGTTGTTTGCGGGTTCTGCGAATCGTTCCAGTATCGTTCCAATTAATTCGTTTACGGACGCGAAATCGTCGGAACAATCAACGTTTTACAACAAGATCAATAAATCGTTTACCAATTATAATCATGGCAAGGTTTACGATTACGGGCACGACAATAGTTATTTTAGACTTGTTACCAAAGACGTCGGCGCTTATTCCAATCTCGGAAATTTATGGGCGGACGCCAAAACGAAATTTGACAGTTTGGGCAATCATTGGGGCAACGGGGGCAGCGCTTTCGGCACGACGGGCTATACCTACTCGTTGGACCATGCTCCCGTGCGCAAGGTGATGAAGACGAGCGGGTTCACCGTAAATTATTACCGCCTTGTCAACGGACAAAAACAGAGCGCGGGGGTCAACGCAAGCTCTTATAATTACGGCGGAACGCCTACCTTTGTAAGGGCGACCAACCTGAGTGAAAACCAAACCTTCGTCGGTTGGACGCAAAGCGCAACGGAAGAGGTTCTCTATACCGCGTCTTTCCCGTCCAATTTCTACGGAGATCTCGAATTGTACGCCGTGTGGGAGTTGCCCGTTAACGCAGTAAACGCGGAAATCGTGGCTTCGGGCGGCGCGGACGATAGCGGCGTGTATAAAGCCCCGTACTCGTCAAGCGGCGGCATTTCGCTCACCGCGAATATTACAAGTGATTATATGCGCGGAGCTGACGTGTTTTATTCGTGGAGTAAGACGGGGGATACGTCTTTTTCCGACACGAACCAAACGCTGACGTTGCGCACGGTAAAGGAGAGCGGAACGTATACGCTGACCTATACGTTATGCGACAAGAGCGAGCCTTTATGGCGGCGCACGTCAAACGTAGATTCTTCCTTGAAACCTTTGCAAAAGCAGGTGGAAATTACACCCGGAAAGCTCGTATTGCAGAGTTTGACTTTAACGTCGAACGCCTACGTCGGAAAGCCGTTCCGCGAGGTTACCTTCGATGCAGTCGTTACCAATGAATCGGGAACGGTCATCAGCGGAACCGCGGTATGGAAATTTCAGGCGACCTCCATTTCGGAAAGCGACCCTAACAACACGTTTATCGTATTTACGCCCGACGCAAGCAACGACGGCAACTACGGTGCGACGCAGGAACTTGCCGCCACGGTAAAGCCGGAGTATTTACAGGTCGTTTACGAGATGGTGGATTTCTCGGGCATGACGGTAACGCACAATCTCGAATACAACGGCACGTGCACGGCGTCGGAATTGGTTGCATGGTTCCGCGACGGCTACCGCACGAATTTCCTCGAAAACCCGGAGTTTGCGGGACAGCTCGATAATCTTGCGCCCTTCTTTTCCTTGACAAAGGGCGGAACGCCCATTAAGCTAAGTGCGTTCAACCAAAGTTACAACCGCATCCAAAAAGAAATCCGTATTTACGTTACCCTGGACAGCCCCGTTTACACGGCTACGTTCTACGAGGACGGCACGGCGTTTTCCAACGGTACCGTATATCATACGGTGGGCGATCTTTATTACAACAATCAAATTATCGATCAGCCCGCGACGCCTACGCGGCAGGGAGAGATTTTCCTCGGCTGGTATTTCGATACGTTTGACGGCGACGGCAACGCGCAAAACCGCGCTTGGGATTTCGATACCGACCGTATGGTAGACGACGTCGTTTTGATCGGTAAATGGATTACCGCCGAGTTGAGACTGAAAGATCTCGAAATTACCCAGCTCAAAGATATTACCGCGCAACAGTCCGTTGCGAACGGGGATATCAGGGTCGTCGGCGTTTACGAAGTTACGAATCTTAACGATATGGAGGATCAGCGCATTCCGCTTACCCTCGGCAGCGGAAGCTTCGGAACGTATAAAATTGCGTACGGCAGCAGCGGCGACAACAAATTGCACGTTGTAAAAGAGTTTACAGGCACGAACGATGCTACCCGTCGCGACGCGATTACCGTTACGTCGGAAGGGGTAAGCAAGACAAAAATTTTAAACGTCGTTCCTATCTCCGTTGACGTAAGCAGCTTGCCGGCGCTTTCCAAATACGGCGCGGGTACGGGCGAAGTGATTCAAGCCTATACGGGCGAGGCAATCAATTTGTCCCCCGTAAACCCCGGCGAATATCCCCAAAACGTTACGGGCGTAACATTTCAATACGTCAACAGTTCGGGCGATATCGTCGATGCGGAAAACGTTATCGCAATGGGCGGGTATCTCGTAAAATTCATCTTCACGATGACGGGCGACGATTACGCGCCCAAAGAGGAAATCAGTATCAGACTGATTATTCGCAACGTTTCTTCCGTCAATATCGAATGGGATACGAATACCTTCGTGTATAACGGACAGGCGCAGCATCCCAAGCCCACGTTTACCGATTCGGACGGAAACGTTTTGGAAGTGCCGTTTCATTATACGGGCGGCGACGACGCCGTAACCGTCGGCAGTTATACGGTGAAAATCGAGCTCGATTCCGATGCCTATACGCTCAGCGGCGTCGGAGTGTATTCGTTTACGATTACGAAAGCGGTTTTGAAAACCCCCGTATTCAAGGGTGGCATCGAATATACGGGCGAGAAGATTTCGCTGATCGACGGGGAGGATCCCGAAAAGTGGCTCGAAGGGTTTAACCCTTATATCATGGAAATCGCGACGGACAGCGACGCAACGGGTACGCAGGCGAAAAAGTATTCGGCTGTCATTCGTTTAAAGGACACCAACAATTGCAGTTGGGAGAGCACGGCATCCAGACAGATTACCGTGCAATGGGAAATCGAAAAAGCGCACCTTTCGGCAATCTGGGACGGCTACGAACATCTTGCCGACGGTAAGCCGTACTATCCGAAGATAGAGCGTTTCATCGGGATCGTTGCGGCGGACGCGAACGCAATCAAGCTGACTACGGACGTTTCCTACACAGGCGACGTAAACGTTTCGGAAGTGGGAAGCTATGTGATCAGGGCTACGATCAACTCTTCGGCGTCTTGGGCAGCCAACTACGTGCTGGACGACGGGCAGGAGTGGAGCTTCGTCATCGTGCCGAAATCGGGAATGCAGATTATTTCCATTGAATGGGGCGTAACGGAGTTTACCTTTAACGGCGAAATACAAAAGCCTGCTTTTACCGTCATGCTGGAAGAGAGCGGCAAAGATCCCGTTGATATTACGGCGCAGGCGACGGGTGCGCTTATTTTAAGCGACGTTACCTCGAAATGGGCGGGCAATTATACGGTTACCGTAAGCGCAAAGGACGGCAGCAATTATTTTATCCGCAAAGGAGCAACGTGCGACTATCGTATCGTAACGAACGAGGCGGGCGAGGGCGCAGACCCGAACGGAACGCCGGTCGGACCGGGAGACGGCGACATCGACGACAAGAATCCGAGCGGCGGCTTTACTTTGCCTGCGGATATGCCTTGGTGGCAGCTTGCGCTCGGGATAGTTTCTATCATTCTCATCATCGTGTTTACCTCTAAGGGGGCAAAATACGGCAGCGAACGCAAAAAGTGCATCAAACAAACCACCAAGATCATGGCGCGTTCGGCGGCGTATCCCGTGGCGTTGCTTGCCTTGTTCGGCGTGGAAAATAAAATTTACACGATCGTAGCGATCGCGCTTGCAGGGCTTGCGGTGCTTGCGCTTATCTACATGATCGTGCAGAAGCGCCGCCTCGCTACGGCGGAAGAGGGACTTGAAAACGCCAAAGAGGAACACTTGCTTGCCGAAAAGCGCGAACAGGACGACGAACGCCGCAAACGCGAAGAGGAGTTCAAAATGATGATGGCAAGCATGATGAACCCCAACGCGCAGATGCAGGGCGGTTTCGTCGGCGGCGACGTCAGAGAGATCGTTGGCGAGGTGGTGGCGTCGCTCATGCCCGCAATGCAGCAGTCTATGGCGTTGCCTGAGCCGAGCAACGAATTGAGACAGGTGCTGGAACAGCAACAGCGTATGATCGAGCAGCAGGGACAGATGATCGAACAGCTTGCGTATAATCAACAGCAAACGCCTGCGCTTCCTGCGCCCGACGATAACAGGATCGCCGAGCTCGAAGAGCGAATGGCGGAACAGCAGCGTTTGGCGGAAGAACGTGCCGCAGAGCAACAGAGGATCGCGGACGAACGGTTGGCGCAGCAGCAGGCGATGATGATAGAGCAGCAGCGTTTAGCGGACGAACGTATCGCCGAGCAGCAGCGTATCGCGGAAGAGCGCGCGGCAGAGCAACAGCGTCTTTCCGAGGAACGGATGGAAAGGTTGATGATGCAGCTTAGCGAAC
>CAJUOI010000012.1 GCA_910588615.1 uncultured Christensenellaceae bacterium
TAGCGGTCTCCAAAACCGTAGGTTGCGTGTTCGAATCGCGTCTCCCCTGCCAAAAAGACCTTGCGGTTCGCGCAAGGTCTTTTCGTATAATATTCGTTTCGGAGATGGGTATGGATAACAAGAAGAGCGTTACGGTTTATACGGACGGCGCCTGTTCCGGCAATCCGGGAGCGGGCGGCTGGGGCGTCGTTTTGCTGTACGGGGAAAATCAAAAGGAGCTGAACGGCGGCGAAGAGGAGACGACGAATAACCGTATGGAACTCACGGCGGTTATCAAGGGTTTGGAGGCGTTGAAATATCCTTGTCGCGTTGACTTATACAGCGACTCGGCGTATACGGTGAACGCCTTTCTCAATGGGTGGATTTACGGCTGGCAAAAGAACGGGTGGAAGAAGAACGACGGGAAGAATGTGCTCAACGTCGATTTGTGGAAGAGGCTTATGGATCTTACGTACGTTCATGAAGTAACCTTTATCAAAGTGAAAGGGCACGCCGACAATTTTTACAATAATCGGTGCGACGAGCTTGCCCGCGCAGGAATAAAAAAGGTGAAACCGATATAATTTCATGGAAATTCGGATATAATAGAGAAAGAGTTTGGGCTCAAGGGGCGGTAAATTGACGAGAGCGGGAAAAAATGCGATTCATATCGTTTGTATGACTTTGGCGGCAGCGCTGTTCGAAGTGTTTCTTGTATTGTGTCTGAGTCATTTTCGAACGGAATGGAAAAACGCTGTCTACCTTTCGGCGCTGATCGGGGGGAGTATTCTGAATGCCGCCTTGCTTGTGGCGGACGTCGTTTGTTGTTTTTTAAACAAAGACGTTATATGCCGTACTTGCATTACGGTATATATTTTGTTTGATTTTTTGGCGGTTTTTTTATACGTTCTCATGCGACTCGGCTTTTTCGAAATCATTCGGGACGAACAAAGTTTTCAGGAGTTTTTGGAAAAATCGGGTAATTGGATGGCGGTTCTTTTCGTGGTGCTGCAATTTTTGCAGGTCGTTATTTTGCCCATACCGAGTACGGTTACGGTGGTGGCGGGAGCAGCGCTTTTCGGACCGCTCGTAGGAAGTTTGTTGAGCTTATTCGGAATTGTTCTCGGCTCCGTCGTGGCTTTTCTTGTTGGGCGGTACGCGGGCTACCGCGCGGTGGCTTGGATGGTCGGCAAGGATACGCTGGATAAATGGTTGAAACGAATTAAAGGAAAAGATAAACTGCTGCTTTCGGCAATGTTTCTGCTGCCCGTTTTTCCGGACGACGTGCTTTGTTTTATTGCGGGAATTTCTTCGATGTCCTTTCCGCTGTTTGTTGCAATCATCGTTGCGTCGCGCGTTTTGGCAATTTTCACGACGAGTTATTCGGTAACGATCATTCCCTTCAATACGTGGTGGGGACTGCTGATTTGGGGAATCCTGATTGCGCTCGTCATTGTGCTTTTCGTCGTGCTTTATAAAAAATCCGATGTGATTCTCGATTGGTTTTCCAAGAAATTTCATCGGGAGACCCGCGTATGTGAAAAGACGGAAAAGGACGAATTTACCGTTCGCGTAGTGTCGCCGAACGGCGATTATCACGAGAAGGGCGTCAAGAAATCGGGCGGCGACGAAACGAAAAAAGAAGAGCCGAAAAAAAGAGAATAAAATTTTGTGAATCAAGCCCGCCGTTCTTATCTGAAAAGAGCGACGGGTTTAATTTATAGTCGGTATTGGATTGTATTTTGGAATAACAATTATCCGAAAATGTAAATAAATGAATGAAATTTTCTTGCTTTTTGCAACAAAAGTGTGTATAATGATATTTGTAGAAAATCGGAGTTTTCCGTATTTGTTGACGGATAGAGGTTAAGGAATGGATAAAATCAAACAGTTGCGTGAAAGAAAAGCGGCGGTAAAAGCGGTGAGCGCGGGGATTCGCACAGAGATTGCGGAGCTCGTTGACCCAGACAGCTTTGTGGAACTCGCCGCTTTTAGTTTTTCCAAGAATGCTTTCTACGACGAAGAGGAAAAGAGCGAGGGCGTCGTTACGGGCTTTGCGACCGTGGCGGGTTTTCCTTTTTATCTCGTAGCGCAGAATTTCGACGTTTATTCGGGCGGACTATCCAAGGCGAATTGCGATAAGATCGCAAAGGCTTTGAATGCGGCGGAGAAGAACGATACTCCCGTAATTTACCTTTTGCACTCTCACGGTGTTCAGGTAGGAGAGGGTGTAAACGTGCTTGAAGGGATTGCGCAGCTCTTGCTGAAAGCGACGCAGTTGAAGGGCACCGTTCCGCAATACGCCTATCTTGCGGGCGAGGTTTACGGCTCCGTTGCGGCGCTTGCGAGCGTGTGCGACTGTGTGTTTTTTACGGATAAAAGCGTGTTGTCCGTAAATTCGCCTTTGGTTCTTGCTGCAAA
The DNA here is from genome assembly GCA_910588615.1 of uncultured Christensenellaceae bacterium. Lineage (GTDB taxonomy): Bacteria > Bacillota > Clostridia > Christensenellales > Borkfalkiaceae > Gallimonas. The sequence goes on from CAJUOI010000012.1 coordinate 2,401, forward strand.
AGACGGGAAAAATTTAAAAAATACCGAGGTTGGCGGCTACACGGCGCTGAACGGCACGTCGCTTCCCGCTGTTTCGGTAAAGGATATCAAAGAAGCGGCAGCCAAGATTGCCGCCATTACGGAGCTGCTGACCGTTCCCGTAAAAGACGCGGAGCTCAACGAACCTGTTCCCGCGCTCAACCAAGGCGTAACGACGGATGCGATCGTAAAGATGTTTGAGGAAAGCGTGGAGATCGGCGCTAACAGCAGCCCCGAAGTCAAGACGGTGCTGGCGCGCATCGGGGGCGTTGCGGCTGCGGCAGTCGTGTTTGACGATGTCAAACTCAATTGCGAAAATGTGCGAAAAATCAAAAATTTTGCCGAATTTGCCTGCTGCTACAATCTGCCGTTTATCACATTCGTCGATTGTGAGGGGGTGGCTGCTTCGCTCGCAGTAAACAATAGCGCTGTATTAAAAGAAATCGCGGAATACCTGTCCATGCTTGACGCCGTGGATACGGCAAAAATTGCTGTGGTTACGGGCAAGGCGATCGGTTTGGGGTATGCGCTGTTTGCGGCAAAGAACGCGGGCTTTGATTATACGTTTGCATTTGCGACCTCCCGAATTGCGCTTTTCGACAGTGCGGCAGGTGCGCAAATCGAATACTCCGGCGACAAACGGGCAGACGCGCAGAAGCTTGCCGAATTGTATGCAGACGAGAACGCCGATCCCGTAAATGCAGCTAAGGGCGGATATCTTGACGATGTCATCGAGCCGCAATTCGTAAAACAGTATCTTGCGGCGGCGCTCGGCACGCTCTTAGGCTAAGGAGGGAGTATGGCGAATTTGCTTGCTTGGTTTAAGTATCCCGTCGGCGACGGTGCGTTTTACGCGGCGTTCGGCTACGTGTTCGTTTTTTTGGGGATAGCGATTCTCGTATTTTTGTTTACGATTCTTGGGATCGTCATGAAGAAAATCAACGCGAGAAAGCCCAAAAAGAAAAAGATAAAGGCGAAAGACGGGGAAGAAACGGCAATCACCTCGAAGATCGAGGTGGAAGAGGAGATTTCTCCCGAAATAGTCGCGGTAATCTCTGCTGCGATTGCGGCGGTGTACGAGGGCGAAAACGTAAAATGCGATTTCGTCGTGCGAAAAATCAGAAAATTATAAAATTCCAAATGGATTAGGAGTAAAACAGGTATGCGTAACTTTATTATCACGGTAGAAGGAAAACAGTATCAAGTGGGAGTAGAGGAAGTCGGCGGAACTTCCGCGCCTGCGCAGGCGATTCCTCTTGTTTCCGCACCCGCACAGGCTGCGCCCAAACTTGCGGCGACGAATGTAAGCGGCACGAAGCTGCTTTCGCCGTTTCCCGGTTTAATTAAAAATCTATTGGTGCAGAATGGAGAGACGGTGAAGAAGGATCAGCCGATTCTCGTGCTCGAAGCCATGAAAATGGACAATGATATTACCGCTCCGTGCGACGGCGTGGTTGCTTTTCAGGTGGTGAAGGGCGCGAACGTGGAGTCCGACGCAGTTCTTGCGGTCATTTCGTAATCGGAGTTTTTTATGCAATACAGCTTGCTCATTGATTTTAAAGGAGTTTTCTCCAATCTGTGGCAGTCGATGGGAATGTCGCAGGGTGGGTGGCAGAATTATGTGATGCTGCTCATTTCCTTCGTGCTCATGTTCCTTGCGATCGTCAAGAAGTACGAGCCGATGCTCCTGCTTCCGATTGCGTTCGGAATGTTCCTCATCAACCTGCCCGGAGCGGAAAAAATTCTTTGGGGCGTCTATAACACGCCCGACACGAGTCTGGAAATCGGGATTCACGGTACCGTGGAGTACGTTGGGGCTTACGCCGATGCGGCGGGCAACCTGATTTACGTCCGTGACGGATTTTTAAACGAAGGAATCGTATCGTTTTTTACCGCTATCGAAAACGGTGCGCTGGTTAACGCGGGTACGATGACCTATGCGGAGTTCGACGCACTGTATACCTTGCAGGGATATATTCAGGGGATCGTATCGGATACGGGAACCGCGTTCAACAGCACGGCAATCGTGATGCTCGATACTTACGAGTCGGTAACGGACAGAGGACTGCTGTGGTATCTGTACTACGGCGTGGATAAGGTCATTTATCCTCCGCTCATCTTCCTCGGCATCGGCGCAATGACGGATTTCGGACCGTTGATTGCCAATCCCAAGAGTATGTTTATCGGTGCGGGTGCGCAGCTCGGTATCTTCATTGCGCTCTTCGGCGCGGTGCTGATCGGTTTTACGGGCGCGGAGGCTGCGGCAAGCGCCATTGTCGGCGGTGCGGACGGACCGACGGCGATTTACGTTTCGAAAATGCTTGCCGAACATCTCGTACCGACGATTGCCATCGCGGCTTACTCTTATATGGCTTTGATTCCCGCGATTCAGAAACCGATCATGCGGCTTCTTACGACTAAAAAAGAGCGGGCGATCCGCATGAAACCGCTTCGTCAGGTTTCCAAGGCGGAAAAAATCATTTTCCCGGTGGCCGTAACGCTGGTCGTGGGCTTGCTGCTGCCTGACGCGATTCCGCTATTGGGTATGCTGATGCTCGGCAACCTCTTCCGTGAGTCGGGCGTGGTGGAAAGGCTTTCCTCGCAGGCGCAGAACGGGCTGATCAACACGGTTACGATTTTCCTCGGCATTTCGGTCGGCTGCAAGGCGAAGGGTGATATTTTCCTGACGACGCAGACGCTCGGGATTCTTGCAATCGGAATTATCGCGTTCTATCTCGGAACGATCGGGGGGATACTCGTGGCAAAATTGATGTGCAAACTGACGAAGGGGAAAATCAATCCTCTCATCGGTTCGGCGGGCGTTTCGGCAGTTCCTATGGCGGCGCGTATTTCCGAGGATGTCGGACGGGAAACGGATCCCAGCAACCACCTTCTGATGCACGCAATGGGACCGAACGTGGCGGGCGTCATCGGGTCGGCGCTTGCGGCAGGCGTGTTGCTTGCCTGCTTCTAATCTAACTTTCAGGAGCGAATTATGGCTAAGAAAATAATGATCATGGATACGATACTGCGTGATGCGCACCAGTCGCACGCGGCGACGCGCATGAGAATGGAACAGATGATTCCCGTTCTCGAACAGCTTGACGAGGTTGGGTATTATTCCCTCGAGGGCTGGGGCGGGGCAACCTTCGATTCTTGTATGCGCTACCTCAACGAAGATCCTTGGGAGCGTCTCCGTACGCTTCGCAAGTATTTGAAAAAGACGCCTATTCAAATGCTGTTGCGCGGGCAGAATCTGCTCGGTTACCGCAACTACGCCGACGATCTCGTGGAAAAGGTCGTGGAAAAGTCGATTGAAAACGGTATAGGCGTCGTGCGCGTATTTGATGCGCTTAACGATCCGCGTAACATCGAATCGTCCATGAAGGCGATTAAAAAGTACGGTGCGGGAGGAAAGTGTGTTTGTGAGGCGGCGATTTCTTATACCACGAGCCCCGTGCATACTTTGGAATACTTCGTAAAGCTTGCCAAGACCTACGAGAATATGGGCGCGGACAACATCTGTATTAAGGATATGGCAAACTTGTTGCTACCGTTTGACGCGTATAAACTCGTGTCTGCCTTGAAAGATGAATTGAAGCCCGAAACGAAAATTCACCTGCATACGCATAATACGACGGGTACGGGCGACATGGTAAATCTTATGGCGATTCAGGCGGGAGTGGATATCGTGGATACCGCGCTTTCGCCGCTCGGAAACGGAACGAGCCAGCCGGCAACCGAGCCGCTCGTTGCGACTCTGCAGGGCACAGAGTACGATACGGGAATCGACCTTAACAAGCTCATCCCCATTGCTGCGCACTTTAAAAAAGTTGCGGCGGAGCTCGAAAAAGAGGGGTCGCTGAATCCGAAGGTGCGTCAGATCGACGTGAACACTCTTATCTATCAGGTTCCGGGCGGAATGCTTTCCAACCTGATGAACCAATTAAAGAAAGCGGGAAAAGAAGAAAAATTGCCCGAAGTTTTGGCGGAAGTACCCAACGTACGCGCCGACTGCGGCTATCCTCCGCTCGTTACGCCGTCGTCGCAAATCGTCGGCACGCAAGCAGTGATGAACGTCGTTATGGGCGAGCGGTATAAAATGGTAACTAAAGAGACGCGCGATTTGTTTGCGGGTAAGTACGGTCAGCTTCCGATGCCCGTCAACGAAGAGATTGCCGAAAAAGTATTAAAGGGCGAAAAGAGGATTACCTATCGACCTGCGGACGATCTGGAGCCCGAATACGAAAAGTTAAAGGCGGAAGTAGTAGCCAAGGGCTACTACACGCAGGAAGAGGACGTCCTGTCCTATGCGTCTTTCCCCGAAGTTGCCGAGAATTTCTTCAAGTGGCGCAAGGCGAAGAACGAGGGCGTTGATGCGGATATGGCAAAAACGGGCATTTATCCCGTTTGATTAAGGTAAAGAATGAATATCCTTATTACCAACGATGACGGAATCGAAGGCGAGGGCTTAAACGCTCTCGCTTCTGTATTGGCAGAAGGGGATGCGCCGTAACGGAAGCGGTGCCCGCTTGCATTGATTCCGCTTGCTGGAAAGGTGGAAAAAGTGAATACTATCGTAGTCGGCGGAGGCGCTAGCGGGTTGATGGCGGCATATTCTGCTGCGAAAAACGGAAACGACGTAATTTTAATTGAAAAGAACGAAAAACTCGGTAAGAAAATTTACGTTACGGGAAAGGGGCGTTGCAATCTGACGAACGACTGCTCTCCCGAAAATTTCCTCTCCAACGTCGTTCGGGGGGGTAAATTTTTAACGGGTGCAATCTATTCCTTTCCACCGCAACAGACGATGAAGTTTTTTGAGGAATACGGGCTTGCGTTGAAGGTCGAGCGCGGGAATCGCGTGTTTCCCGTCAGCGATCACGCAAGCGACGTTACCAAAACGCTTGAAAAAGCCTGTCGGAATGTTGGTGTTTGCTTTCACTTGAACGAAACGGTTCGTTCCGTTCGGACGAACGACGGTGCGGTGAGCGGAATTATTACGGATAAAGGCGACTATGCTTGCAAGGCTTTGATTCTCGCGACGGGCGGCGTTTCCTATCCCGCGACTGGCTCCACGGGCGACGGATATCGGTTTGCAAAAGAAACGGGGCATAAAATTGTACCGTGCGTTCCTTCGCTCGTCGGAATCAATTTAAAAAATCCGCTTTTTTCGGCACAGGGCGTTTCTTTAAAGAATGTCGTGCTTTCGGCGCGACGGGGGAACAAAACGGTTTTTTCCGAAATGGGCGAGATCCTCGTTACGCATTACGGGATCAGTGGTCCGCTCGTGCTGTCGTGCTCGGCAGTTATCAACCGTATTCCAATGAAAGAAATTTGCCTGAGCGTGGATTTGAAACCTGCATTGAACAAGGGGGCGCTGGATGGCAGACTGTTAAGTGATTTTCAGGAGCGAAAAAACGAAAGGATGAAGAGCGTGATGCGCGGCTTGCTGCCCGCAGGCTTGGTGTCTGTCGTTTTGAATGCGGCAGCAGTTTCTCCCGAAAAGCAGGCGAATGGCGTTACGAAAGAGGAGCGCAGGCGTTTGATCGAGATTTTGAAGGCTCTCGAACTTGTTCCGGAATCTCTACGCGGTTTCGAAGAGGCGGTAATCACCTCGGGAGGAATGGATTTGGCTCAGGTGAATCCAAAAACCATGGAAAGTAAATTGATTCGGGGGCTGTATTTTACGGGAGAGTTGTTGGATGTCGACGCTCTTACGGGCGGATTTAACCTGCAAATTGCCTTTGCAACGGGATTTATTGCTGGAAAATCAATTTAATTTATGTAATATGTGTGAAATAGCATTGAATTGTTTTCGCTTTTTTGCCCGTAAGGTTTCGATTTGTTTGACCGTCGGGGAAAGTTGGAATATAATGAAATAGTAAAAGAGAAAGGAGTATTGTGATGGTAGTAATTCGGGGTGCGACGACGATTGCACGGGACGAGGCGGACGAAATCAGAGGAGCGGTCAAGGAGCTTCTTGAGCAAATCGTGCAAAAAAACGGGCTCAATCGTGAAGAGGTGGTGAGCATCGTTTTTTCGAGTACTTCGGATATTCACTCCTATTATCCTGCCAAGGCGGCGCGCGAGGCGGGCTTTGAGAGTTCTTCACTATTTTCGGCACAGGAGCCTGAAATCGAAGGGGGCTTGAAACTCTGCATTCGGACAATGTTATTCGTGGAAAAGAATCTGACGCCAAAGCACGTCTATCTGAGGGGTGCGAAGGTGTTGCGCAAGGATATAGCGGAGAAAATCAACGTGGCAATCGACGGTCCTGCGGGAAGCGGAAAATCTACGATTGCGCGCTTGCTTGCCCGCGACTATAAGATACTGTATCTCGATACAGGCGCGATGTACCGTGCCTGTGCCTATAAAATATTAAAGGACGGGTTGCATCCGGAAATTGAAGCAGAAGCCGAAAAATCGCTTGAAAATTTAGATCTTGATGTTGTGTACGAGGACGACGTGCAAAAGACACTCTTAGGCGGGACTGACGTTTCGGCGTTTATTCGTACGCCCGAAATTTCGATGGCAGCGTCCGCAGTTTCGCGCTATCCCTTCGTTCGGCTGAGAATGGTGGAAAAGCAGCGGGAAATTGCTTCTCGCCAGAGCTGCGTTCTGGACGGAAGGGACATCGGTACCTTCGTGTTGCCTAACGCCGATTTTAAATTCTTTTTAACGGCGAACGCAGATATTCGTGTGCAGCGCAGAGCGAAGGAAATGGAGGAGCGGGGCGAAAAGGTGGATTACGAGGCGTTAAAGCAGGATATTCTGCGGCGGGACGAGCAGGATTCTTCACGGGCAATGGCTCCCTTAAAACAAGCGGATGATTCGATCCTTGTGGACACCTCCTTCCTGTCGGTTGAAGAGGTCTTACAGACGATCAAGCGGAGAATGCAGGAGAAAATATGATGGGAGGGGAGAAAAAAAAGAAGCAAAAGGAGAAAAAAAATTCCCTCCTGATAAAAGCGAATAAAAAAGGTAGGCATATTATGCACGCCCTCAATGTTTTTCGCGTAATTCTCTATCCTTGGAACGCTTTTTTCTATCCTTATAAGATGCACGGGTATACGAAGGTCGGCACGGGCGCCTATATCTATATAGGAAACCATTTTTCCATGTGGGACATATTTTATCCCGCCCGCACGACGTGGGAAGGAATACATTTCTTTGCTAAGGATTCTTTGATGCACGCTCCCGTCATTGGGTATTTTGCAAAAAAGATACGAGCGCTCGGTGTTGTGCGCGACGGGTCGGATGCCCGCACTCTGATGGACGCTTTAAGGATCTTGAAAAACGGAGAAAAAATATCTTTGTTCCCCGAAGGAACGCGTAACCGACTGTCGGAGGAGGAGTTTTTGCCCTTCCGCGGCGGAGCCGCTCTGTTGGCGATCAAAACGAAAACGCCTGTCATTCCTTTCGTCATTTGTACGAAGCCGAAAGTGTTCAGAAAGACGCACGTTGTTTTCGGAGAACCGATGGAGCTGTCGCAGTATTACGACAGAAAGCTGACGCAGGACGATTATGCGCAAGCGGACGAAATGCTGCGCAACAAACTTTATGAGCTGCGCGAAAATTTTCGTGCGGAGCAACAAGCAAACAAGGACAAGAAAAAGAAGAGAAAATGCAAGTCCTGATTACTAAGAATTGCGGCTTTTGCGCGGGGGTGAAGCGTGCCGTCGAAACAGCGTTTGCCGTTGCGCCGGTAAATACTTTTGTTTACGGTGAACTCATTCACAACGAGGACGTCGTACGAAAGATTGCTTCGCGCGGTCTTATTACCGTCGAGCGAGTGGAAGAGGTGCCGAACGGTGCGACGTTGCTCATCCGTTCCCACGGCGCGCCGAAGTCCGTTTTCGAAGCGTGTGAAAAGAGGAATATCCGTGTTATCGACTGCACTTGCGCTTTTGTGAAAAAGACGCAGAAGATCGTGGCGGAGGCTTCGCAAAGAGGCAAAACCGTTTTGATCGCGGGGAAAAGCGACCATCCGGAAGTGCGCGGCCTGGTGGGGTGGGGAACGGGCGTAATCGGTGTTGTGTCTTCGGAGGAAGAAAAATTCGGTGATTTGGAAGGAAAGGACGTGGTTTTGGTGTCCCAGACGACCTTTTCGGAGAAAAGTTTTTTAAAAATTGCCGAAAATCTTCGAAAAGTACGTCTAAAAACAGTTGAAATTATTCCGACGATTTGTTATACTACTATACGTAGGCAACGGGAAGCGGCGGAAGTTGCCCGCAATTCTGACGCTGTTCTGGTGATTGGAGGCTTGGACAGCAGCAATACCAATAAGTTGGCGGAAATCGCGTCGGCATATTGTAAGCGGGTATACCGCTTGCGGAATGCGGACGATTTCGAATATGAAAATATTAAATTTTGCAGGAGGGTCGGAGTCATAGCGGGTGCAAGCACGCCCGAATGGCAGACTCGGGAGGTTCTTTTTAAGATGGAAGAAAACAATACGGAAGTCCAGACAATGGCGATGCAGAACGTCGTTGAGGATATCGACAAGAATGAGCGCTACAAGAAAGGTCAGCTCATTTCCGCAAAAATCGTTTTGGCTACGGAAGAGGGCGTTTACGTTTCGGCTTCCGGTAAGCTGGAAATTCTGATTCCGAAAGAGGAATTGGACTGCGGCGAGTACGTAAGAGAAGCGTACGCGGCACGCGTCGGCGAAGAAATTACGGTGATGATTGCGGAAGTCAATCCCAAAGTCAAGCTTTCGGAAAAGTCCGTGAGAAAAATCAAAGAAGAGGAAGAACTTCTCAAAGACGTTGAAGCGGGGAAAGAGTTTACCGTGGTTTGTACGGGCTACAACAAAGGCGGTCTGACTGCTGAACTCGGTACCTATCTCGTATTCGTTCCTGCAAAAGAAATCCGTTCCGGTTATGTTAAGGATCTCGAGAAATATAAAGGGAAAAAACTTCGTCTGCGCCTGCTTGAAATCAAGAAGGAGCGCAGAAAGGAAATCATCGCTTCTCAGCGCGTGATTCTCGAAGAAGAGAAAGTTGCGCGCGACGCGCAGAAGGCGGAGAAGGAAACACAGTTTTTCGACTCAATCGAAGTCGGAGCCGTCGTAGAGGGCAAGGTCGAACGTGTAACTTCTTTCGGTGCGTTCGTATCGGTAAACGGGTTCGATTGTCTTGCACATATTTCCGATTTGTCCTGGACGGGCGTGAAAGCAGTTACGGATGTTCTTGAAATCGGAAAGCGTTATGAATTTAAGGTTTTAAAGGTTGACCGCGAGAACAAAAAGGTTTCTATCGGCTATAAACAACTTCAACTCCAGCCTTGGGATCTGGCTGCAGACAAATATGCGGAAGGCGACGTCGTTCACGGAAAAGTGGTAAGAATTGTTCCGTTCGGTGCGTTCGTCGAGTTGGAAAAGGGAATCGACGGGCTTGTTCACGTTTCCCAAATCACGCATGAATGGCTGGAAAATCCGACTTCCGTTCTTTCGATCGGAGAGGAAGTTGACGCGAAGGTGCTTGCTTTCAATCCCGACGAGAGAAGAATCACGCTTTCGATCAAGGCTTTGCAGCCCCGTCCCGAAATGGAATCTTCGAGAAACCGCGACCGCGATGCGGAGCGCGATTCCCGCGAAGGCGGAAAGAAAGGGCGCAAGGGCGGCAAGAGAAATTACGTTTCCGACGACGAGGACGAATACAGAGAGTGGAAGGAAGACGGTTTTGGCGGCGCGTCGATTGCCGACTTGCTTCACAGCGACGATAACAATTAAATTATAAAAATTCAGAAAAAATCCGCTTAAAGGCGGATTTTTTTGTTTATATATAAAGGAATATCGATATAAGAATTTTTCTGTGGGAGCGTAGTTATGGAAAAGCAAGGGAATATACGTATTGCCAGCGAAAACATGATGCCGATCATTAAGAAATGGCTGTATTCCGAAAAGGATATTTTCCTTCGGGAAATTGTTGCCAATGCTTCGGATGCAATTATCAAGTTAAAGAAGCTTGTCGACCTCGGCGAAACGCGGAGCGACGGACATTATAAAATTATCGTAACGACGGATGAAAAGGCGCGTACGCTTACCGTAGAAGATAACGGCATCGGCATGACGGAGGAAGAGGTAGAGCGTTATATCACGCAGGTCGCATTCTCCGGCGCGGCGGATTTCGTTGAAAAGTACGAAAAGACGAACGGAGACGGGATTATCGGACATTTCGGACTCGGCTTCTATTCGGCGTATATGGTTTCGGAGAATATCGAAATCTTTACAAAGTCTTACCGCGAAGGGTCGGCGGGCGTACACTGGTCGTCCGACGGCAACAGCACTTATACCATCGGCGACTGCGACAAGGAGACGCGCGGCACGAAAATCGTGATGCACCTTGCGTCCGAAGAGAAGGAATTTGCCCGCGATGGCGAAATCCGTAAATTGCTGGACAAATACTGCTCCTTTATGCCTTGCGAGATTTATCTGAACCCTAAGGGGGGCGAAGAAGATAAGCCCGTAAACACCACGGCGCCGCTCTATCTGAAACAGCCGAACGATTGTACCGAAGAAGAGTACAAGAGCTTTTACCGAGAAACCTTCCGCGACTTTAACGAGCCTTTATTCTGGATTCATCTGAATATGGATTATCCCTTCCGCTTGAAGGGGATTCTGTTTTTCCCGAAGGTGAAAAAACAGGTTGATCTCGAGCGTGGACAGGTAAAACTTTACTGCAATCAAGTGTACATTGCGGACAACATCAAGGAGGCGATCCCCGAATTTTTGATGCTGTTAAACGGAATTATCGACTGCCCCGATATTCCGCTGAACGTTTCCCGTTCTTTTTTGCAGAACGACACGCAGGTGCAGAAAATTTCCCGCCACATTACCAAAAAGGTTGCAGACAAACTGGCAGAGCTCTTCCGTAAGGACAGGGCGAAGTACGAGGCCTGCTGGGCAGATTTGTCGACCTTCGTAAAATACGGCTGTTTGAAGGACGACGATTTTTACGATAAAGTCAAGGATATCATTATATTTAAAAATATTGCGGGCGAGTACAAGGAACTTCCTACATATTTCGGCGAGCCTGTCGGCGAAGAGGAAGCGAAGAAGGGGGCTCAGCCCAAAGCCGTTTATTACGCTTCTGACGAGAAAAAACAGGCGCAGTATATTGCCATGTTCCGTCAGGCAGGCTTGGATGCCATTATTTGTGATGAGTTTATCGATCCGCATTTCGTCAGCTACGTCGAGTATAGGAATCCGACGCGTGTGCGTTTTCTGCGGATCGACGCGGACGTCGATGCTGCGCTCAAAGTCAAGGGTGTCGACGGAGAGGATAAGTTCATTGAAACGATTTTTTCCGAACGGCTGGAAGGAAAGAAGATTCGCGTTAAAACGGAGCGTTTCATCAATCCGAGTGTTCCGGCGATTATCAATGTTTCCGAGTTCATGCGCAGAATGCAGGAAATGAACGAATTTTACAGCATGGGCGATAGCGGTTCGGACGTTACCCTCGTAGTGAATACTGCCAATCCTGCGGTAATTGCTTTGAAGGAGGCCAGCGAGGATCAGCGCAAAGTCGTCGTCCAGCAAATTTATTTTACGGCGTTCATGAGTTATAAACCGCTCGCACCCGAAGAATTTGAGGAGTTTACGGCAAACACCTCCGTACTTCTTGAAAAATATTTACAAAAATAGTAGATTATTGCTGCTCGATGTTTGACAAATCTTTTAAATATTGATATAATAATGCAAAAGGTATCGGAAATAGCCTTACGCGCGTTCTACGGTACCTCAGGAGGTATTAAGGTGAACGGAACTGTTAAATGGTTCAATGACGGTAAGGGCTATGGATTCATTTCCAACGACGAAGGCGGCGACGATATTTTCGTCCATTTCTCGGCGATTCAGACGGAGGGCTTCCGTACCTTGAAAGAGGGACAGAAAGTAACGTTTGAAACCGAGCCCGATCCTAAGGACAGTGGGAAACTGCGTGCAATCAACGTAGTTCCTGTTTGAGCGGACACCAAAAAAAGACGCATCCGACGGATGCGTCTTTTTTGTAACCTTTTTTTCAAAATTGCCGTAAGATAAAGTATGATTTCCGAAATCTTTCCGAGCGGCTGTTACTTTATCGGTATCGGCGGTGTGAGTATGAGCGCGCTCGCACTTTTTTTACATGATCGCGGCGTTTGTGTGCGTGGTAGCGACGTTTCCGAAAGCAACTTTACGGAAATGCTGCAAGAAAAGGGGATTCCCGTTACCATCGGGAACGACGAGGAAATTTATGAAGGCACTGTTGTATATACGGGAGCAGTCGACGCTTCCGACAGGCAGCTGTCTGTGGCGAGAAGGGCGGGAAAACGTCTGATTTCGCGGGCAGAACTGCTTGGGAGGCTGGCAGATAGCTTTCCGCACGTCGTTTCCGTGGCTGGTTGCCACGGAAAGACTTCGACGACCTCTATGCTTGCGCATATTTTTGAAGCGGGAAAGCATCCCTATACCGTTCATATCGGCGGAGAGGATGCCGGATTCGGGAATTATCGAAACCGCGGTGAAGAGTTTTTCCTGACGGAGGCGTGTGAGTTCAAGCGCAGCTTTCTGTCTCTGAAGAGCGAAATTGCGTTGATTCTCAACACTGACCGAGATCATACCGACTGCTATCATGACGAAGAGGAAACGTTGAGAGCGTATGCTCTGTTCGCAGCGCAGGCAAAGAAAACGGTTGTAAACGGCGACGAGCGAAACGGAAGGAAAATTCCGCATGTGCTCAGTTTCGGACGGTATTCGGGGGATATTCGGGCGGGGAAAGTATTTTCTGACGGGGAATTCTATCGCTTTACCGTGGTTGAAAATTCTGTGCCGATGGTGGAAGTGAGATTGAATGTTCGTGGAGAGATTCACGTATCAAACGCGCTTGCTGCGTATGCGGCAGCGCGGCTGTGCGGGTTTACGGCAGCAGAAATTAAGCTTGGACTGGAAAGTTTCCGCGGCGTGAAGCGGCGTTTCGAGGAAGTCGGAACGCTTGCGGGCGCGCCTGTCATTTGCGACTATGCGCATCATCCGCGTGAAATCGAAATGACGATAGCAACGGCGGAGCGTATCTGTCGCGGAAGGGTTCGCATCGTGTTTCAACCGCACACATATACGCGGACGCGCGACTTGATGGGCGATTTCGTGCGCGTGTTGAAGCGGGCAGAGCAGCCGATAATCTATAAAACTTATGCTGCACGGGAAAAGTTCGACGCCTCGGGGAGCGCTGTTGCTCTTGTCGGGAATCTGCCCGAAGCGTCGTATGTTCAGTCTCCCGCGCAATTAAAGGCGCGTCTGACAGACGGATTGTCGTCGGATGATCTCATTTTGGTGCTTGGCGCAGGCGATATCTATTCGATTATAAAGACCGTACTCGACGAATAAAATACGGAACGGCAGATTCCCTCGGATTTTCGAGGGGATTTTTATTGACTTTGAAAAAAGAGGAAATTTTTTACAAATTTTTGTGAAAAAATTTGGATTTGCTATTGAAAGTCGGAACAAAATATAGTATAATAGATAAGAAGAAACCGAGATATCGTGTTTCAATAGGAGAAAAAGGGGCAGATGGGAAAGGATATGGGGAGAGAAACGGATTTTCCGTTGCATCTGTATCACAACGGAAAAAACGACCGCATTTATGAAATCTACGGTGCACACAGGGCAAAAGAGGACAAGCAGGAAGGTTTTGTCTTTCGCGTTTGGGCACCGCACGCGCAGTCCGTTTCCGTCGTGGGAGATTTTAACGGATGGGATGCTTCGAGGCACGTAATGCATCGCATGGTCGACGGAGAATCGTTCGATTTGTTTATCGCGGGAATCAAACAATTCGATACTTATAAATATTGTATCGAAACGAAGGACGGCAGGCGCTTGATGAAAGCTGACCCCGTGGGGTTTCACGCAGAGACCGCGCCCGCTACGGCATCGAAGGTTTACGACATCGGCGGTTACGTTTGGTCGGATGCGGAGTTCCTTGCAAAGAGGGAGCGGACGAACGTCTTTTCCTCACCCATGAATATTTACGAAGTCAATCTTTTGTCTTGGAAACGCCACGCAGACGGAAATTTTCTTTCATACCGTCAGTTGGCGGACGAGCTGGTTCCTTACGTGAAGAATATGGGTTATACCCACGTAGAATTTATGCCTATTACCGAATTTCCCTTCGAGGGGTCTTGGGGATATCAGGTAACGGGCTATTTTGCTGTTACGAGCAGGTTGGGTACGCCGCACGACTTTATGTATCTCGTCGATTGCTTCCACAAGGCGGGAATCGGCGTGATTTTCGATTGGGTGCCCGCGCATTTCCCTAAGGACGGGCACGGACTGTACGAGTTCGACGGTCAGCCGCTCTACGAAAGCGGGCAGTGGGACAGAATGGAGCACAAGAGCTGGGGTACGCGCAGATTCGACTACGGGAGGAACGAAATTCTTTCCTTCCTGATTTCGAGCGCTTGCTTTCTGTTCGACGTTTACCATGCGGACGGAATCCGCGTGGATGCGGTTGCCTCTATGCTTTATCTCGACTACGACAAACGCGACGGCGAATGGGTACCGAACATTTACGGTGAAAACAAGAATCTTGAAGCGATAGCCTTTTTACGCAGACTGAACGAAGCTGTCTTTTGCCGCTTCCCGAATGTCTTGATGATTGCGGAGGAGTCTACGGCTTGGGGGCTCGTTACGAAGCCCGGCAGTGTCGGCGGACTCGGGTTCAACTTTAAATGGAATATGGGTTGGATGAACGATATGCTTTCCTATCTTTCACTCAATCCGTTTTTCCGTATGAACAACCACAACAAGCTGACCTTTTCGATGATGTACGCCTTTTCGGAAAATTTCGTGCTGCCCATTTCGCACGACGAAGTGGTGCACGGAAAGGGATCGCTCATAAACAAGATGCCGGGAACGTACGAAGAGAAATTTGCGGGCGTGCGCGCATTCCTAGGGTATATGATGGCGCATCCCGGAAAGAAGCTGAATTTCATGGGCTATGAGTTCGGGCAGTTTAAGGAATGGGATTACCACGAGGGATTGGAGTTCTTCCTGCGCGATTCTTACGAAAAACACGGAAAACTTTCCGTCATGGTAAAGGACTTGAACGAATATTATAAATCTACGGCGGCATTTTACGAAATCGAAGATTCGTGGGACGGATTCGAGTGGCTTGCGGCGGACGATGCCGACAGAAATATCGTGTCCTTCCTCAGGCGGGACAAACAGGGCAACGAGGTGATTGCGCTCGTCAGCTTTTCTGGCTCGGAGGCAACCGACTACCTTCTCGGCGTAAACCGTAAAGGGAAATACAAAATTATCTTTAACACGGACGATTTGAAATACGGAGGAGAGGGTAAACTGAAAAAGAAAACGCTTTCGGCGGTGGCGCGTCCGAGCCACGGGAAGCAGTATTCCATTCCGATTGCAATGCCTGCGCTTACGTGCATTTATCTCGTGAAGGAAGAGGAGCCGCAAAAGAGCGCGGCGAAGAAGTCGTCGGCGACGAAAAAATCGGGCAAGGTTCCGGTGAAAAAAGGGTAATAATAAGGGGGTTCATTATGATACAGAGAAAGAAAGAATGCGTCGCTATGTTGCTGGCGGGCGGACAGGGAAGCAGACTGTACGCTTTGACGAACAATATTGCGAAACCTGCGGTTGCTTTTGGAGCGAAGTACAGAATCATCGATTTTCCGCTCAGCAACTGCATCAATTCAGGGATAGATACCGTCGGCGTTTTGACGCAGTACGAGCCGCTTGAATTAAACGAATATATCGGCAATGGTCAGCCGTGGGATTTAGACCGATCGTTCGGCGGTGTTCATATCCTTTCGCCCTATCAGGCAAAGAAAAAGTCCTCGTGGTACGAGGGGACGGCAAACGCCATATACCAGAACATGCACTTCATGCAGAAGTACAATCCCGATTACGTCCTCATTCTGTCCGGCGACCATATTTATAAGATGGATTACGCGAAGATGCTTCGGGCGCACAAGGAAACGGGTGCGGATTGTACGATTGCAGCGATCGAGGTTCCGATGAAGGAGGCGTCCCGCTTTGGAATTCTCAATACCTATCCCGACGGTTCGATTTATGAATTCGAGGAGAAGCCCAAACAACCCAAAAGCAATCTCGCTTCGATGGGGATTTACATCTTTACGGCGAAGAAGCTCTTCCAATATCTGGAAGCAGACGAAAAGAAACCGGATTCCAGCAAAGACTTTGGAAAAGACGTTCTTCCTGCAATGTTGAATGCGGGAGAAAAGATGTTCTCTTACCGTTTTAAGGGATATTGGAAGGATGTCGGCACAATTGCTTCGCTGTGGGAGTCGAACATGGATTTGCTCGGTTCGGATCCCGCATTCGACGTTGCGGACGCAGATTGGAAAATTCATTCCCGCAACCCGCTGGCACCTCCCGAATATATCGCGGATACGGCTTCCGTCAATAATTCGATGATTGCGCTCGGTTGCGAAATCGACGGCACGGTGGAAAATTCCGTTCTGGCGGCAAACGTCGTCGTCGAAAAGGGCGCGCTCGTAAAGGACAGCGTCATTATGGCGGGCACGGTGATCAGGCGCGGTGCGAAGGTCGTATATGCGATCATTGACGAAAACGTTACGGTAGAAGAAAATGCCGCGATTGGGCAGGACAAGAAGGAGAATGCCGGCATTGCCGTGCTCGGACGGGACATCCGCGTAAAGAGCGGTGCGTCCGTTGCGGGCGGAAAAATTATCGATAAGGATTACGAGGGGGAATAATTATGGCTCATTCTGCAGTAGGCGTTATTTTTTCTAACATTCACGACGAAAATATTCCCGAGCTTTCCAAACACAGGACAATGGCGTCTATTCCGTTCGGCGGAAGATACCGCTTAATCGACTTTGCGCTTTCGAATATGGTAAATTCGGGAATTACCACGGTCGGCATCGTAACAAAATACAACTATCAGTCGCTAATCGACCATTTGGGAAGCGGAAAAGACTGGGATTTGGCAAGAAAGGACGGCGGTATTATTTTGCTTCCGCCTTATTCCGACGAAACGGATGTTCCCTATACCAACCGTTTGGAGGCGTTGAAGGGGATAACGGGCTTCCTCCGCCACAGAAATGAAGAGTATGTCGTGATTTCCGACTGCGATGGCATTGCGCGCGTGGATATAGACGATCTTCTTGGGTTCCACGAGAAAAACGGGGCGGAAATTACGATGGTTTACCACGAAGAGGAGGGTGCCATCGGATCTTCCTACTACATGACGCTTTCGCCCGACGAAACGGGACGGGTCAAGTCCATCAAAATCAATCCTACGCTGAAAGGGAAAAATAACGTCTACGTCAACATTATGGTGATGACGCGGGAATTTCTCATCAACGTTATTCAGGATGCAACGGTGCGCGGACTTTCGAGTTTTGGAAAGGATATTCTTACGAAACACGTCGATACTTTAAAGGTGTATGGTTACCGTTTCGGCGGATATTACGCTGGGGTCAATTCCATTCAAAAGTATTACCAGCATAGTATGGAACTGTTGGATAAGAACGTGCGCAGCGAACTCTTCGGCGCAAGGGACATTTATACGAAGGTGCGCGATTCCGCGCCCAGCAAATATATCGACGGGGCAATCGTTAAAAATTCGCTCATTTCAGACGGCTGTATCGTGGAGGGGACGGTAGAGAATTGCATTCTTTTCCGCGGCGTCAAAGTCGGAAAGGGCAGCGTTATTAAAAACTCGATTATAATGCAGGATACGGTCATCGGCACGGGCGTTACGCTCGATTGCGTGATTACGGATAAGAACGTCGTCATTCGCGACAGACGACATCTTGCGGGTTGTACGGAACTTCCTTACTTTATTGCTAAGGGAAGAATGTTATAAGAAAAAGGGGAAAGAATATGGCAACGACAAAATCAAAAACGAACGCAACAAAAACGTCTGCTCCCAAAAAAGAAGGAGACGCAACGGTAAAAAAATCTGTCAAGACGACGAAAAAGACCGCGCCCGAAACGACGGAGTTCTCGGAGGCGTTTGAGGTAAAGCCCGAAGGGGTAAAAGAAGAGGTCAATACGGAAGCTGTGGGCGAGGCTGAAATTCAGGTGGAAGCGAAGAAGAAAATTTTGTTCGTTGCCTCGGAGGCGGCGCCGTTCATTGCGACAGGCGGATTGGCGGAAGTTATCGGTTCGCTTTCCAAGGCTCTTGCCAAAAACAAATGCTGCGACGTGCGCGTTATTGTTCCGCTCTATCAAGACGTGAGAAAGGAATACAGGAAGGAGTTCCGTTTTATCGGAAATATCTTCGTCCCGCTTTCCTGGAGAAATCAGTATTGCGGGATTTTCGAATACGTTGCGGATAACGTAACGTACTATTTCGTGGATAACGAGTACTATTTCAAACGCCCGGGCTGTTACGGATATTACGACGACGGTGAACGCTTCGCATTCTTCTGCCGCAGTACGATGGAAATCATGTCTTTTTTGAATTTCTATCCCGACGTGATGCACTGCCACGACTGGCAGGCGGCACTTGCCGCGCTATACTTAAAGACGATTTATTGTTTCCGCCCCGAATATCAGTTCATTCGTGCGGTATTCACGATTCACAATATCGAATATCAGGGCAAATATTCGCTCGATATCCTTGAAGATTTGTTCGGTATTTCCAATAATTTCAGGTATCTCGTCGAATACGACCATTGCATCAACCTGATGAAAGGGGCAATTGAGTGCTGCGAACAATTTTCTACCGTCAGTCCAACGTACGCTCAACAGATTAAGGATCCGTACTATGCGCACGGACTCGACGCCATTATCCGTCGAAATGAATTTAAATTGACGGGTATTTTAAACGGAATTGACCCCGATTATTATAATCCTCAGACGGATAAGGCGCTGTTTGCCAATTACTCGGTGAAAAACAGAGCCAACAAGGCGGTTTGTAAGGAAGAATTGCAGCGTATGCTGAATCTTCCCGTAAAGGCGGATACGCCGATTATGGCAATGATTTCTCGCCTCGTTTCACACAAGGGGCTCGATCTTGTAAAAGAAGTTATCGAGCAAGCGCTCAGGCAGGATATGCAGTTCGTGTTGTTGGGTACGGGCGATTCCGCCTACGAAAACTACTTTAACGATTTGGCGAGGAGATATCCCGGAAAGGTCGTTTCAATTATATCCTTTAATTCCGACCTGTCCCGTAAAATTTACTCCGGCGCGGATTTGTTCTTAATGCCGAGCAAAAGCGAGCCCTGCGGGCTTTCGCAGATGATAGCGTCCCGTTACGGTACGATTGCAATCGTGCGCGAAACGGGCGGGTTGCGCGACAGTATCACTCCGTATGGCGCAGGCGGCAACGGATTTACCTTCCGCGACTACAATGCGTACGATATGCTTTACGTGATCAACGAGGCATTCGGCGTTTACCGCAATCCGGAGGAGTGGGATAAATTGGTGCAACGCGCGATGACGACCGATTTCACGTGGCAAAAATCGGCGAAAGAATACGAGCGGTTGTATCTGAAATTATTTGGTTAAAAACTTTTTAGGAGTATAATAAATTGGAAAAACTAACGGAACAGGAAGCACAGCAACTGATTGCCGGAAAACTGACGCGTTATTTCGGTGTAAGTGCAGCTGAGGCTTCGAGGGAACAGATTTACAAAGCGGTCGTTATGAGCGTGCGAGATATCATGCTTGAAAAGCGCCAGCAATTCTATCTCAAAACGAAGAAAGCGAAAGCGAAACGCGTTTACTATCTCTGTATGGAATTTCTGATGGGAAGGTCCTTAAAAAACAGTATTTACAATCTCGGTATCGGGAATGCGCTCCGCGGAGCGTTGAAGAAGTTTAAAGTAACGCTTGAAGATCTGTATGAAGAAGAGCCCGATGCGGGACTTGGAAACGGAGGGCTCGGACGACTGGCCGCGTGCTTTTTAGACGGACTTGCAACGCAGAATTATCCCGCGATGGGATTCTCTATTTGTTACCAGTACGGGCTATTCAAGCAGAAAATCGTCGACGGCTGGCAGATGGAGCTTCCAGACGTATGGCTCCCCGGCGGCGAAGTGTGGCTGACCCAGAGGACGGACCGCCAGTTTATCGTACGCTTCGACGGCGAAATTGAGGAAAAGTGGACGGATCACGGTATGGAAATCGTGTACCGCAACGCCAAGGAGGTGGAGGCAACCGCATACGACATGATGGTAGCGGGCGCAGATTCTCAAGCGGTAAGCGTATTGCGTCTGTGGCGTTCGCGCGCCGTGCAGAACTTCGACATGAAGCTGTTCTCGCAGGGAAATTACGACGAAGTTATGCGCGACGAAACGGAAGCGCAGCTTATTTCTAAGGTGCTTTATCCGTCGGATAACCATTATGAAGGAAAGTCGTTGCGCTTAAAACAGCAATATTTCTTGGTTTCGGCATCTTTGCAATGTATTGTGTCAGACCATAAACGCCGTTACGGATCGCTGATGCAGCTTCCTCAGCTTGCGGCAATCCACATCAACGATACTCATCCCGCGCTTGCGATTCCCGAGCTTATGCGCATTCTCGTCGACGAAAACCGTTTCGATTGGGACACCGCATGGAAGATTACGACCGCGACGTGCGCCTATACCAACCATACGGTGCTTGCCGAAGCGCTTGAAACATGGTCGGAGGATTTGATTTCGAGAAAGCTTCCCCGTATCCATACGATTTTGAAGGAGATTAACCGTCGTTTCTGCGATGACTTGTGGAACAGATTCCCCGGGGATTGGAATAAGATTTCGAGGATGTCCGTGCTTTCGCACAACACCGTGCGCATGGCAAATCTGTGCATCGTCGGCAGCCACAGTGTCAACGGTGTTTCCGCGCTGCACAGCGATATCATCAAAAAGAGTGTCTTTAAGGATTTTTACGATTACACGCCCGAAAAATTTACGAACGTTACCAACGGGATCGCACATCGGCGTTGGCTCAACCAGTCCAATCCCGAGCTGTGCGCACTTCTTGACGACTGCATCGGTACGGGCTACGCCAAGGATGCTTCCAAGCTTGCGGATTTTGCAAAGTTTAAAAACGACGATAGCGTGTTGAAGCGTCTGGATGAGATTAAGGCGATAAAAAAGAAGCAGTTTGCGGATTATGCGTTACGCAGTCAGGGAATCGAAATCGACCCGAACACGGTGTTCGACGTTCAGGCAAAGCGGATGCACGAGTACAAGCGTCAGCTGCTCAACGTATTGCACATTATTTCCGACTATAATTTGCTACGGGAAAATCCCGATGCGGATGTGCTGCCCAAGACCTATATCTTCGGCGCAAAGGCTGCGGCGGGCTACGATATGGCGAAGCAGATTATGAAGTTGATTTGTTTCCTTGCGGAGGATATTCGCAAGAATCCTAAGGTCGCGGGGCGTCTGAACGTTGTTTATATGGAAAATTACAACGTTACGATGTCTGAAATGCTGATGCCTGCAAGCGAAATTTCCGAACAGATTTCTCTCGCGGGGAAAGAAGCGAGCGGCACGGGCAACATGAAGTTCATGATTAACGGTGCGCTGACAATCGGAACGCTGGACGGGGCGAATGTTGAAATGGCGGAACGCGTCGGAAACGACAATATCTTTATTTTCGGATTAAAATCCGACGAGGTTGCCGATATTTGGAGCAAGGGTTACAATTCGAGTTCGTATTATAATCAAGATACGAACATGAGACGCGTTATCGAATCGCTTATCGTCGGGTTCAACGGGACGTCGTTTGCGGATATTGCAAACTATCTGTTGCGTGCAACTCCTGTTGCCGATCCATATATGTGTCTCGCGGATTACGAATCCTACTGCCGCACGCAAGCGGCGATTTCCGAGCTATACGCCACGGATAAAAAGGAATGGAACAGAAAGTCTTTGATGAATATTGCATCAGCAGGAATTTTCTCCGCAGACAGGAGCATTCGCGATTACGCCGAAAATATTTGGAATATCAAAAGACTTGACAAATAAATTGATAAGAGCTCTTAAAAATGACTTTTTACTACGATCCCCTGAACGTCGGCTGTAAAAGCCTTACGGGCGCGATTCCGAAGGATGAAACGTTGACGCTCAGGGTACGAAAGACGGGCGGAGAAGGATCCGCTGAAAAGTGCCGTTTGATTTTATTTTCCGACGGCGAAAAGGAACGTTCCGTTGAAATGTCGCCTACCCGTGAAGGTTGGGCGATTTCCTTGTGTTTTCACCGTTTGGGACTGTATTTTTATCGCTTTGAAATCGACGGGAGCAGTTTGGGTTGCGGAGCATTTCGGAAAGCGGTGCTCGGGTCCTTGCAAAATTGGCAAATCACCGTTTACGACAGGGATTACCAAACGCCCGATTGGATGAAAGGCGGAATCATGTATCAAATTTTCCCCGATCGTTTCTGTAAGGACGGGGAAATACCGATTGCCGAGCATAAGATTTTGCACTCGGATTGGGGCGGTACGCCGAGATTTCGTCCTAACGAATACGGAAAAGTGCAAAATAATGACTTTTTCGGGGGAAATTTAAACGGAATCAGGCAAAAGCTTTCCTATTTGAGCGAGCTCGGGGTAAGCGTAATCTATTTGAATCCGATTTTCGAGGCGTATTCCAATCACCGCTACGATACCGGAGATTATTTGAAAATCGACCCGTTGCTTGGCACACTGGAAGATTTCGACTGTCTTGTGTCGGAGGCTGAGTCGTTTGGGATTCGGATTATTCTCGACGGTGTTTTCAATCACACGGGAGACGACAGCCGTTATTTTAACAAATACGGTCGCTATTCCGAGGTTGGCGCATATCAGTCGAAGAAATCTGCATACGCCGATTGGTATCATTTTCGGGAGTTTCCGACTTCATACGAAAGTTGGTGGGGGATTGAAACGCTGCCTGCCGTAAATGAAGATTCACCTTCCTATCAGGAATTTATTTTCGGTGAAAACGGTGTACTGAAAACGTGGCTTCGGCACGGAATCGGAGGATACCGCTTGGACGTTGCCGACGAGCTGCCCGCCTTTTTCTTGCAAAAATTACGCTCTTCGGTGAAAGAAGAAAATCCTGATGCCGTAATAATCGGCGAAGTCTGGGAGGACGCTTCCAATAAAATTGCTTATGACCAACGCCGAACGTATTTGCAGGGTTTCGAACTTGACAGCGTCATGAATTACCCTTTAAAAGACGCGATAATTGATTTTTTAAAGAGCGGTTATACGAAGAATATCCGCGAAACGATTGCGATGCTGATTGACAATTATCCCAAACAGACGCTCGATTCGCTGATGAATATCCTCGGGACGCACGATACACCGAGAATTTTAACCGTTTTCGGGGATAAACCGTGTTTTTCGCGCGAAGAAGAAGCTGTAACGAACCTTTCGTGTACGGAAAAACGACAAGCAAAAGAAAAATTAAAGGTTGCGGCGTTGCTTCAATATACCTTGCCCGGCGTGCCGTGTGTTTATTACGGCGATGAGAACGGTGCCGAAGGTTATCGCGATCCGTTCTGTCGCAGATGTTATGATTGGATTGATACAGACGAAGAATTGCGGGCGTATTACCGCAGACTGGGAGAAATTCGTAAGAAGTTTAAACGGGTTTTTAAAGATGGGCGTTACGGCGAAGTTTTTGCCGATAACTTCTGTTTGGTTTATGAACGAAAATCGGACGCCGAAACAGCATATGTGTATGTGAACCGTTCTTCAAGTACGTATACAGTAAATTTGAACGGGGCGTACTGTGAATTACTGACCGGTCGTAAATTTGACGGAAACTTTGGAATCGGAGCCTTTCAGTACGGAATCTTATCAAAAATAAAATAGTATGCGTGGCATAATAAGACGTTAAAGCGATTTTTTGCGAAAATGCACCGATTTCAGATACGTTTTGTACAAAACCTAAATTTCAGATACGTTTTGTACAAAACCTAAAAAAGAAATGTCAAAATTCTGTAAAATTGCCGCACGTTAAATACCGGTTTTAAATAAAAAACTATAATTAGGTTTTTGAAACAAGATAAAAACAACCAGAAAGCAATTAAAAACCAGCTTTTGGGTTGTTTTTAGGTTCAACTATTCTTAAAATTAGTGTTTTGCGAATAGTTTGCTATCAACCGGAATGCGCTTTTTTCATCCCCTTTGACGGCGTGGATTGGGTTCCTTCTTGAATAGTTTGACAATTGAGCGCCCTTTTGATATAATTGAAACTATGAAAAATCACTCTTCGGATTACTACCACGAACGGAATATTAAAAATCTCGACAGAATTGACGAACTCTTAGATGATTTGCCTTCGTTTTGCGAAGATTTTTTACGTGGGGTCGAAACACGGACGAGCACGCTGACTCGTTTGAACTACTGTTATGACCTGCGTATCTTTTTTCATTTTTTAACGGAAAGGAAATTTCGTAATAAAGTCCCTCTTGACTTGACGTTGGAAGACTTGGAGCGGGTTACTGATACCGATATCGAAATTTTTCTCAGTACCCTTTCCAACTATCGCTATCACGGGAAACGGCTCTCCTGCGATGAGCGTGCCAAGGCGCGAAAGCTCTCCACCGTTCGTTCCCTCTTTAAATATTTTTTCAATAAAGGTCTGATTGAGGTGAACAATACGGCGAAAGTTGCCACGCCGAAGCTTCACGAAAAGGAAATTATTCGCTTGGAAAGCGACGAAGTCGAGGATATGTTAAACGTTGCGGAGTATGGAAACGGTCTTTCGAATCATGCGAACGGGTATCATGACAAGACGAAGATTCGGGACGTGGCGATTTTAACCCTCTTTCTCGGCACGGGGATCCGTATTTCCGAGCTGGTCGGTCTGAATAAAAACAGCATCGATTTAACAACGAATTCATTTATCGTTACGCGGAAAGGCGGGAATCATGCAATTTTATATTTTTCCGACGAGGTGGCGGATGCGATCCGGACATATTTAATGCAACGGGAGAGCGATCCCAAGGTGCCGCAGGCAGAAGAAGCCCTCTTTCTTTCTATGCAATATAAGCGAATTACGGTGCGTGCCGTGGAAAATTTAGTGAAAAAGTATGCGAAAATAGTTTCCCCTCTCAAAAAAATTACGCCGCACAAGTTGCGTTCGACCTATGGCACGAGCCTGTATCGGCAGACGGGTGATATTTATATCGTCGCGGAGGTCTTGGGACACAAGGACGTTAATACGACGCGCAAGCACTACGCTGCGATTTCCGAGGACAGCCGTAAGGCGGTTGCGGGCGCGGTGCGTCTGCGCAAAAAGGATGACGATGAGTGAAAAAGTATATATAATTCAGCCTATAGAATCGCCCAAAGTACAAATTTTGCACGAAGAGGCGATTTCTTTGATTGAAAGCGCGGGCGCGGAATACGCGGGAACTACCTTTCAGAATATCCGCGAAATCAACGCCGCCACATATATCGGCGCCGGAAAATTGCAGGAAATCCATGATGTGATTGCGGATGAGGATTACACGGTTCTATTCAACGGCGAGCTCTCCCCTTCCCAGATGCTGAATATTTCGGAGGCGCTCGGGAAAAAGAAGGTCATCGATAGAACGACGCTCATTCTCGATATTTTTGCCCTTCGAGCCGAAAGCAGCGAAGGCAAGATTCAGGTCGAATTGGCGCAGTTGAAGTATATTTATCCTCGTCTGCGCGGAAAAGGTTCGTCGCTTTCCCGTTTGGGAGGAGGAATCGGCACGCGCGGTCCCGGTGAAAGCAAGCTCGAAACCGACCGCAGGCATATCAAAGAACGTATTCGGGCTTTGGAAGAGAAGCTGCGGAATACGGAAAAACGCCGCGCCATGCGGACGCAACGCCGAAAAAAAGACCGAGTGCGTACGGTTGCGCTTGTCGGTTATACGAATACAGGAAAATCGACTCTTATGAACGCTCTGACGGGAGCGAACGTATTGGTACAGAACGCCCTGTTCGCCACACTTGACCCAACTTCCCGCGCCTTCGAGATTGACGGCGTGCCCCTTTTGCTCGTCGATACGGTCGGCTTTTTGCAGGATTTGCCCCATAATCTCATCGAGGCGTTTAAATCGACGCTGGAGAGCGCGCTATGTTGCGATCTCGCGCTCGTCGTGTGCGACGCGGGAGGAGATTATCAGACGCAGCTCGATACGACATTATCCACTTTAAAAGATTTGGGTTTCCAATCCCCCTATCTCGTCGTCATGAATAAGTGCGACGGCGTCGAAGATACCCTTTCTCTGTCGGGCGACGTGCAGATTTCGGCAAAGACGGGCGCGGGCTTGGAGCATTTAAAAACGCGTATTCTGGAGGCGTTGAAGGACGAATATCTTACCGTAAGACTGTTCGTTCCCTATTCGGCATCGGCAGATTATGCGTTGATTCGGAGCAAGCTGTTTGAAAGAAGCGTGGTCTACGGGGACGAAGGAACGGAGATCGAAGCGGTCGTGCCTGCGGAAAGCGCCTTTCTCTGCCGTTCCTTTATTCGTGATAATCCTTCGGGTCGCGAATAATCTTGTCGATCTTTATCGTGGCATAGTCTTTAATCTCCAAGCACTTGCCGCAATTGTCGCAGATTTTCGACGGGTCCAAGTCGCAGGTTTCGCATTCCATGCAGTTATCGCACTCTTTATTTTCATCCAAGACGCATCGTTGTTCCATGGGTTTCTCCTTTTTCTTTATTATAGTCCTCTTTTTTAAAATCCGCAAGAAAAATCGTAAAATAAATTTTAAAATATATGAAACATTTGTTTGCGTTTTGTGTTTAAATATGCTATACTTTTACTGAGGTGATAGTATGTTGGACGAAAAGAAGCTTTATGCGGTATTGGACTTTATTAACGAATACAGCGAAGATAACGGATTCCCCCCCACCGTGCGAGATATGTGCAGAGAGCTTGGCATTAAATCCACGGCAACGGCTTATGATTATATCAATCGCTTGCGTGATAAGGGTTTGCTTGATAAGGCGGAAGGCAAAAAACGCGCCGTTGCTTTGAAGTGCGGCGAGTCTGTGCGCGTGCCGCTCATAGGTACGGTTACCGCAGGTCAGCCAATTTTCGCAACGGAAAATTTTGAAGGATTTTACGCCCTTCCCACGGCGGAATTCCGCGGCGACAATCTGTTTATGTTGCGCGTTAAGGGCAACAGTATGATCGAGGCGGGAATTTACAACGGCGATAAAGTCGTCGTACAGAAGCAAGAAACAGCGGACAACGGCGAAATCGTAGTTGCCATGTTTGACGACGGCATTTCGGAGGGCGCAACGGTAAAGCGTCTGTTTAAGAGGGACGGAAAAATAGTTCTGCACCCGGAAAATTCGGAGCTGAACGATTTCGTGTTGGATGAAGTTACCATTCTCGGTAAAGTTGTAGGCTTGATAAGAAGTATGTAAAGAATTAATTGCTGCGAATAAAACGAAAGCCGAAGCGGTAATCGCTTCGGCTGTTTTTTGGGAAATTACCACTACGTTTTTATAAATTTTTCAGGTAATATACTTCTTCGGGGGTAAGTCGACGTACGGCGCCGCGGTCAAGCCCCGTCAAGGTCAGAT
This sequence comes from uncultured Christensenellaceae bacterium, assembly GCA_910588615.1. GTDB lineage: Bacteria > Bacillota > Clostridia > Christensenellales > Borkfalkiaceae > Gallimonas. The sequence goes on from CAJUOI010000012.1 coordinate 29,908, forward strand.
CGCCGATTTTCGTCCGCTTGATAAAGTCGACGTTTTTGCCGACGACTTCGAACATTTTTCGAATTTCGCGATTCTTCCCTTCCGTTAAAACGACGCTCATCTTCGTATAGGTTTTGCCTGTTTCCACTACGGAAACACGGCACTTTTTCGTAACGACGCCCTTTTCGATTTCCACGCCAGCCCGTACGCTGTTGAGCTGCACTGGGGTTATGGTGCCCTCTACGCGGACGAGATAGGTTTTCGGAATCTCGTTTTTCGGAGCGGTGAGGCGGTAGGCAAGCTCGCCGTCGTTCGTCAAAATCAACATTCCCTCGGTGTCGTAGTCGAGCCGCCCGACGGGAAACACTCTGCCCGCGCCCTGCGGCAACAAATCCATGACCGTCTTTCTTCCTCGGTCGTCCGATACTGTGGAAATACAACCCTTCGGTTTATTCAGAAGGTAGTATTCGTATTTGACCTTATGCGACAAAATTTTGCCGTCGAGCTCGACGCAATCGTCCGCCGAGACATCGTCGCCCGCCTTTGCCTTTTTTCCGTTGATGGTAACTCTTCCGCTTGCGACGAGTTCGTCGCTTCCTCTGCGGGATGCGATTCCCTGTTCCGCAAGAAATTTATTGATTCTCATAATTAAATCATAATTAAATTTTGCGAAAAAAGCAAGCGATTTTCAAGGTATATTTTCATCGAACCGGCAATTTCTCCTGCGTATTTCGGAAGAACGGAATCGACTTCCGAAAGGACGTTGATTTTTTCCCGTTCGGCTTGCGTTAACGGATAAATGAAATCGTATTTGAGGAAAAATCCGTTCCATTCCCCCCGCTTGCAGAGCGATACGAGGCTGTAATTCAAAAATGATTCGTCGAGTAGCTGTGCCGTCCTTTCGAACATTTCCGGACTGTTGAGCACGACCGATACGATTTTCATTCCCTCTTTTTCTGCCGCTGTTACAAGGCACCGTCCCGCTTTTACGGTGAATCCCGTTTTTACTCCGACAGCACCGTCGTAGTTCCAGAGCATCTTATTCTTATTTTTCCAGCCCCGCGCTTCATAATATTTACAGGAAACGATTTTGCAAAACTCTTCGTTTTCCATTGCTTCGGCTGCAATCAGCGATAAGTCGCGCGCCGTCGTATAGTGGTTGTCGTCGGGCAGCCCGTGCGGATTGGTAAAATGGCTGTGGATGGCGCCGAGCGAGACGGCTTTTTTGTTCATTGCTTCGGCAAAGCTTTCGATACTGCCGCTGTGGTGCAGTGCGAGCGTTACGGCGCAGTCGTTTCCCGATCGCAACATAAGTCCGTAAAGCAAATCTCGCACGCTGTATTCATCGCCCGCGCGCAGATAGACGCTTGAGCCCTCCGTCCCTTCCGCTTCTTTGGGGATGACGACGGTTTCGTCCGGATTTTCTGTGCTCAAAATGACAAGCGCGGTCAAAATCTTCGTCGTACTTGCCATCGGAAGCGTTTCGTTTGCGTTAATTTCGTGTAAAAAGCGTCTTGAAGAAACCTCCACGACGCATTCCGCACGGCTTGTTGTTGCCGCTTGCACGTGCAACGGCAGAGCAGAAACCAAGGGACAGAGCAAAAGTAAGGCGATAAAGGCAAAAATGAGTATTTTTTTCTTAATCATTTTCGATTTTTTTTGTGATTTTTCCAAGGAGTTCACCTGCCTTATCTATAAGGGTGTCGAACGGATCGTCCGTGATTCGTAGCAGGCGACATTCCACGCCGTCATCCACAAGAAATCCCGCTGGTTTGATATTGACTACCGTTCCTGCTCCGCCGGCAAAAGGAAAACACTCATCGTCCTTAATTGCTTTGACTTCGCCGTATTCTCCTCCGCCCGAGAGGTATCCCATAGTGATTTTTGTAAATGGTATGATTTGTGCGCCGCTGGCGGATACGATCGGCTGCCCGATGACCGTGTTGACGTCTACGAGACCCGTTAAGCGTTCTGCCGTTTTTTCCAAGATGCTGTCGATTTTTTTGTTCTTATCCAATTTATTAATGCCTCCAATAATTTTTTCGTGATTGCAACGATGACGATCAGTCCGTTAAAGACTGTGTCTGCTTGTAATGAAAGTTTCACGCAAGCATGATTCGTTAACAGAGAATTGCTTTTCAGGGACAGGAAGGGATGCTTCGTTTGCAATACGGAGAAAATTCCGCCCGAGGTTGCCGTGATAGCGGCGCCCAGCATCAAGCCGTAAACGGTATCCGCTCCGCCCGTTTCCAAAATCGTATGGAAACGGATCAGCTGAAATCCCTTTGCGATATCGAATTTTTGCTTTGTCTCCGTCATCTTTCCGAAGGAAATAAGAATTGCTTTCTTTTTAGTAACGTGGATCGCAATTCCATCCTTTCTGACCTCGCCGTAGCCGCCGAAAATTTTCAGATGCTTGTAAAGACTGATGGAAAACCAGCATTTGTTCTCCTTCACGTCAAGATAAGCGTCCACGCGAAGGTAAACCGGAAGTAGAAGCAACAGCGTGCCGACAAAGACGGAGGCAATAAAAAATTCGCCCATATCCGTAATATGAGCGAATGAGAATAAAATTATTTAGTTTTAAGAAATTTTTACGATATCCGTTTCGTCGAGCCCGCGCAGGAAGTCCGGAATTTCATAGCCGCCTTCCACCGTTTCTTCTTGCGAATTCGATTTATTCTTTTTGTTCTCCGACGGCTTCTTCCGAGCGTCATCGTCGTCGCTATCGGTCGTATCGGCAGCGGCAGGCTTTGCCGTTTCCCCGTCGCCGATTTCGCCGTACTCCTCTCTGGCGTAGAGATAGGAATCCTTGTCCTCGTCCGGTCGGATTGCTTTCATCAGTTCTTCGTAGTCGGGCAGATCTTCGAGAGAGCTTAGGCGGAAACGCTTCAAAAATTCATCCGTCGTAGCAAAGAGAACGGGTCTGCCTACTGCGTCCTTTCTTCCGCACGGCTCGATAAGTTTAAGCTCGAGCAACGCGTTTACGGCATAGTCGCTGTTGACGCCGCCGCGGAGAAGTTCGATTTCCGTACGCGTAATCGGCTGTTTGTAAGCAATGATTGCCGCACATTCCAGAATCGTGCGGGTAAGCTCCTTTTCGCGGATAGGGTTCAATACCGATTCCACTTGTGATTTATAGACGGGATTCGAGCCGAGCTGTACCTTTTTATTGAATTCGAGCAGCTGAATTCCGCCCGACTCCCCGTAGTGCTTCTTTAATTCTTCGAGCGCCTTGCGGATTTCTCCGTTGCTCGCGCCGAGCTTGTCCGCCATGTCGCTGAGCGCGACGGCTTTTCCCGAAGCAAACAAAATTGCTTCAATCGTATTCGTCAATGCTTCCAAGGGTGTCCTCCTCGCTTCTGTCCGGATTCATTCTGATTTTGATTTTTCCGAACGTCTCTTCCTGTACGACGCGTAGATACTGGTGTTTCAACAGTTCGAGCATCGCCTGAAAGGTCGTAATAATTTCCTGTTTGGTATAATCTTTTGTAAAGAGCTCTTCGAAGCCGACTTCCTCTTTAGCTTCGAGATTTTCGAGAATAAAGGTAATTTTTTGCGAAACCGTGTATTCGTCGCGCGGAATCTCTTTGGCTTCCTGTTGCGCCATGGACGTTTCCCGCTTTAACAGTAGTGCGGAAAATGCAGAGATCAATCCGTCGAGCGTTAAATTTTCCATGGAAAACACGGTTTTTACTTCCCCGACGTTTTTGTCTGGCTCCTTAAAGAAATACCCGATCGTTTCCAACTCTTTCAACTTCTTCGTTTCTTCTTTGATGAGCTTGTATTCTTCGATTGCGCGAAGAAGCTCCGCCTTGTCTTCTTCGATTTGTTCGTCGATGGCGGGATCTTCCATCAAGTTCGGTACGAGCGCTTGCGCTTTTATTTTGATAATCGTTGCGGCAATGTTCAAGTAGTCGGTAACTTTTTCGACGTCTACGTAAGGAAGTCCCTTCATATAGTCAAGGAACTGCTCGGTTACCTGAGAAACAAAAACGTCCTTGATTTCGATTTCTTCCTTATTGATTAAAAAGAGTAACAAGTCGAGCGGTCCTTCGAAATTATCGAGGACTGTGGTATAGTCTACGTTCGATTCGAATTGTTCTCTGTTTACCATGGTATAAGCCCCCAAAGCGCTGTAATGGGATAACCGAATATGTTCGTTGCAAATCGCATAATCCAACCTAAAATATCTAAATCGTACATGACGCGATAACCCGTAAATCCGATAACTTCCGGACCGAGCCGAAGAAAGATTCCGCAGATAAAGCTTTCTACGATCAGGAAGAGCAGAATATAATAACCGTATTTTCTGAGGAATTGATACACCTTTCCGTGTTTTTTGCTGCAGGCTTCCACGATGCGGAACCCGTCGAGCGGATAGAACGGCAAAAGATTAAATACACAAAAGGAAAGACTGTATGCAAATAAACTTCCAGTCAGCGCAGTTAAGAATTCGGTTAAAAACGGTAAGGAAAGATAATGGGTAACTACGAGAAAGATCGGGTAAAATACGAACGCCATGATGTAGTTCATGATGACGCCCGCGCTTGCCGTAAGCCCCAGCCCGAGACGGTATTTTTTAAAGTTGTCGGGATTGATTGGAACGGGTTTTGCCCAACCGAATCCGACGAGCGTGAAACAGATCAGCCCCGTAATATCGAAGTGCCGAATCGGGTTCAAAGTCAGTCGTTTATTCCACTTCGGGGTCGGGTCGCCGCAACGATACGCCACGAACGCGTGCGCGAATTCGTGAAAGGTCAGTACGATTACGACGGCAATAAAACTCGTAACAAGCTCAATAACATAATCCATAACGAATCTATTATAACTGATTTAATGCTGAAAAGCAAGAAAAATCACGCCTTTTTCAGATAAGAAGGCACGATGTCATTGCGCGTCAAATCTTCGTAGGTCTGAGGTTTGACGAGATATTCCGCTTTTCCGTCCTTTACGAGAATCACGGGCGGAATCAAATTCCTGTTATAGTTGCTTGCCATGGAATAATTGTATGCGCCCGTAGACAAAACGGCAACGATATCGCCGATTTCGGCTTTGGGAAGATTGAAGTGATCACCGATGAGGTCGCCGCTTTCGCAGCACTTTCCCGCAATTGAAACGTATTCTGTTGGTGTTTCGTTCGCACGGTTTGCAAGAATCGCTGAATATTTCGAGTGATACAGACAGTAACGGGGGTTATCGAACATTCCGCCGTCGACAGCGAGATATTTTTTGATTCCTGCAATGTCTTTGATTGCCCCCACAGTGTAAAGCGTGATTCCTGCTTCGCCGACGATAGAACGCCCCGGTTCGACGTTCAGGAAAGGAAGCCTTAACCCGTTTTCCTTGCAGCCCTCCGTTACGGAGGAAATCAGCGTAGAGAGAAATTCCGTGTAATCCTTCGGCGTCAGCACGGGATCGCCCTCCGCATAATAAATGCCGAAGCCCCCGCCGAGGTTAAGCGCTTCCGCTTCGAATCCGAGCGAATTTTTGAGTTCCGCAAGAAATGCGATACATTTTTGCGCGGCAACGGCAAAGCTCTGTTTTTCGAAAATCTGCGAGCCGATGTGGCAGTGCACCCCCTTCAGTACAAGATTTTTTTTCGTTAGAATATACTCCGCCATTTTTTTCGCCGAGCCGTTCGCAACGGGAAAACCGAATTTGGAATCGGGCGTCGCCGTCTGAACGTAGGCGTGTGTGTGCGCCTCCACGCCGGGGTTGATACGCAAAAGCACGCTTTGCTTGATTCCTTCCGTTTTTGCAATCCCGTCAAGCGTATCCGCTTCCACTGCCGAATCCACAACCACAGTGCCGACGCGGCTTTTTAAGGCGAGCTCGAGCTCGGAACGCAGTTTATTATTTCCGTGCAGTGTAATCTTTTCCGCGGGGAAGCCCGCTTTTAACGCGGTGTACAGTTCTCCGCCCGAAACGATATCCGCGCCGATTCCCTCTTCATCGGCTATCGCGTAAATTCCCATACAGGAAAATGCTTTGGAGGCGTACAGTACGCAACTGCCTCCTTCGTAGTTTTTGAAAGCGTTACGATATGTTTGCATCATTTTGCGGATATACCGTTCGTCAAAAACGTAAAGCGGCGTGCCGAATTCTTTTGCGAGATCTACGCAATCGGCTCCGCCGATTTCCAGATGTCCCTGACGGTTGATTTTTAAAGTTTCGCGTTCGTTCATAAGATGCGTCCTTTGTAATTTTCTAAAATTATATCACTTTTTACATTTTTTCGTCAAGAAAAAAAGACGTAATCTATCGAATTACGATATATTACGTCTGAAATATTACTGTGATAAGCCGCAAAAATAACTTGTATTTCGGTTTAATTCCAATTTCGTGCGGACTCCTGCAGGGCATCCCACCAGCTGAAACGTTCTGCTGTCTGCATGGAGCAAATCGCAACCCGCGCAATTTCTACGCCGTCGCGGTACAAAATTGCTTCGCCGACGCGGTCGCCCTCTTTCAGCGGCGCCTTTACGCATTCGGGAACGCTGTATTCCACAGTCAAATTGCCCGTCTCGCCCTTTTTTGAAAACGCGCTCAAATCGTGTTCGGCGCACAAATCCACAACTTGAGTCCGACTGCCCTTGACGGGAACGGTAGTCGCCTTTTCCCCTGCCTTTAAGAGCACGGCATTTTCATAGGCTGAAAAGCCGTAATCGAAGGACTTACGAATCAAATTGAAGCGCCCTTTCGAGCTGTCTGCTCCGATGACGACGGAAATCAGGCGCATATCGTTCCGCTTGGCTGTTGCAGCCAGACAAAATCCGGCTTCGTTTGTAAAACCGGTTTTTCCGCCGTCGCATCCCTCGTAAAAGCGCGTCAGCTTGTTCGTGTTCGTAATTTGCGTCGTTCGTCCGTCCGGATGAGCGAAGTCCTCCAGCCAGACTTTGGAAAATTCAAAGTACTTTTGGTGTTTTATGAGTTCCCGCAGCATGAGCGCAACATCCTTTGCGCAGGAATATTGCGGCTCCTTGGGCAGCCCCGTGCAGTTGGCGAAGAGCGTATTTTCCGCCCCGAGCGCCTTTGCCCGCGCATTCATGCGTTCAACGAACGCGCTCTCCGAACCCGCAACGCGCTCCGCAAGCGCAACGCAGGAATCGTTGGCCGAGCAAACGGCAACCGTTTTCATCAGTTGTTCGGCGTTGTAAACGAGTCCCGTGCCGAGAAAGACTTGCGAGCCGCCCATTCCCGAGGCGTTTTCGCTGACGGTAATTTCTTCTTCGAAAGAGAGCTGTCCGTCGTCTACCGCTTCAAAAGAGAGCAACAGCGTCATGATTTTGCACATACTCGCAATGGGCAGGCGTTTTGTTTCGTTTTCGGCGGAAATGACCGTACCGCTTTCCGCGTCGCAGACATACGATGCTTTGCAGTTTGTTTTTTCTGGAGAGTCGGCGTACGCTTTGACGGTTCCCCCGCTAACCGATAAGCAACAAGCCGTCGCCAAGGCGAAAGTAATCAATTTTTTCATACTTTCAGTTTGTACTGTTTTCGAAAAATTACACGTTTCTTACAGAATATTTCCGATCGGATGAAAAAATATGACTAATAAAATCATTTCCAAAAGGCAGATAAGAACGATAAAGATGAAAAATATCAGAAAATCGCAGGCAAGCTCCTTCCAGCTGTTTTTGTTAAAGCAGAAATCAGACGCTCGCGCAAAGGAAACCGCTGCGGCAAGTAAAAATATGGCGTCGATCATCAGGTGTACGGGCAGGTAGAACGGAAAGATGACAAGCGCGCCCGATAGACGAAAGGTGGAGATAAAGATGCCCATGCTTCCGCCGAACGTATATGCGCGGTAGGCAAAGACGAATGGCGTGATGGCGAGTGCTGCAGGATGAATCCCCGCAATCACCAATACGGCAAGCACGAACGTGTGCCCTATCGTCCGTTCGAAAAAAATCAAAAATACATTGCGATCAGAGTACAAAACCCGTTCGAGATATTTATTGCACCGTGCCAGGTGGTAATCGTAGACGGCTGGTGTTTTCAAAAAGACAATACCTAAAATGACTCCCAGCAAAAAAAGAACGGCAAAGGCAATCAGAGTTTTTTTACGGGAAAGTCCTCTGCCCATACAATCTTTCACGGGAAGAAAAAGTCTCATACATTATTATATGAGACTCTTGTTATAAAATTTCGTCAATTTCCGAGCATTTTTTCAATAGGGACATCTGCCTCTTATTTTACTTTCTGCATAAACAAATCATAAATACAATCTCATTGCCGGGCAAGCTGTCGTTATTAACGGTATTGCTACCCAATACGACGACTTCGACACCTTCGAGGGAATGGGATATTCCAATTTATTGATTCATCATATCGTAAAGGCTTATGGCACCGAACCGACAAAAAAGGGTTCCAAAAAATTTATCTTTTTGGAAATCATTCAGTATATCTACGACCACTATAAAGAAGACCTCTCGCTAACAAGTCTTGCCGAGCAATTCGGCTATGCGACCCGTTCTTTGGGGCATATGTTCGATAAATACGTAAAAATGGATATTCGGAACTTCATCAATAGTGTTCGCGCGGAAAAGGTGCTTGAAATGAAAGCCGACCCTGCGCACAGCGATAAGACGCTTTTGGAGCTTGCCCTCGCCTGCGGTTTTAACAGCGCTTCGAGTTTCTACCGCACTTACCGTAAAAATTACAGCCAATCCCGCTGATTGCTCTATAACGTTAATAGTTCCTCGTTGACAGAAAAATGCGTATTCATATTGATTGAGATAATGCTATAATAAATAAAAATAAAAAAGGTCAAATTAAGTATTGCACCTAATTTGACCGCTTACGAAATCTCAATTTAATTTTTCAACATATTCTCAATCCCTATTCCATATCCTCGGGTAGGGTCATTTAAGAATACGTGGGTTACTGCACCGATAAGTTTGCCGTTCTGGATAATTGGGCTGCCGCTCATGCCCTGAACAATGCCTCCGGTTTCCGCAATCAACCGTTCGTCGTTGACTTTAATGACGAAATTCTTGTTGTCGCGCTGCCCCGCGTCCACTTTGACAATGGAAATTTCGTATTTTTGGGGACAGATGCCGTCAATCGTCGAATAGATGAACGCTTTTCCGACGGTCGTTTCCGAAATGGACGCCGTATGAACGATTTCCGTTCTCGAGAAGTCGTAATTCGTATTAAAGTTTCCGTAAAGCCCGGTTTCGCAGACGCAATCCGCGCTTGCAAGGGGTTTATCGTTGAGAAAAAGTCCCCGCAGTTCTCCCGCTTTTCCTCGAGAACCCTTGTTGATTCCCACGATGCTGCAAAGATACACTTTCGGATCGGCAACAGTGAGTCCGCTTTTTTCGTCGTCGGAAACGCCGTGTCCCAATGCTCCGAAGCGCAACGTGTTCTTTTCGATATAGGTAACCGTACCGATTCCGGACAGAGTATCCCGAATAAGAACGCCGATTTTATAGCGTCCCGACTTTTTATCCTTGGCGGGAGTAACGTTTGTTTCCGCCGTGTCGCCGCCGCGTCTTACGGTAACTCTGATTTGCTTGCCTGCGCTGCGTTCGAGCGCGGCATTCAGTTCGTTGATACTTTTTATACGGATTCCGTCGATCGCGACGATGCAGTCGCCTGTCCGTATACCCGCCTCCTCTGCAGGGCGATGGATCCCGTCGTCCGAAACAACCTCGTTGAGTCCGATAACCTCGGCGCCGCCCTGTGAAAGAGTGAACCCCGCCGTCATACCTCCGATATAGTACTCTCCTCCCGTAGCGTCCGCACAAACCGTCTTGCCTGTAGGGCAGGAAAGCGCCGCGATTACCGCGAGAAGCACTGTTGCAAAATATAATTTCAGCTTACGCATCAAAACCTCCGAATCTTCCGCAAGTTAATTTGCGTAAGTTCGTGCTTTATATGCGTGTTGCGTCAAAGGGACTTTTTGTAAATTCGTGCGTTCTGCAACATTTCTTCCGCGTGTTTCAGAGAATATTCACTCTCTTCCCCGCCCGAAAGCCGTGAGATTTCACGCGTAAGTTCTTCGTTCTCTATTTTTTTGATTTCCGTTTTAGTGCTTTCGTTTGCTTCGGTCTTTTCAATCAAAAACTGACTGTCGGCAAAAGCGGCAATCTGTGCGGAGTGGGTTACGGCGATAATCTGGATAGTTTTGGAGATCTTCGCGAATTTTTCCGCCATTACCCTCGCCGTTTTTCCGCCGATTCCCGCGTCGATTTCGTCGAACAAGTACGTTCCGATATCGCCGAGTGAGGAAAGTTGGGCTTTGATTGCCAGCATGAAGCGGCTCATTTCGCCTCCGCTGATGATTTTGCTCAGTTCTTTTACAGGTTCGCCTGCATTGGCGGAAAACAGGAAGCGAATCTTGTCCGCGCCGTTCGTGCCGACAGCGGCGGTGCTCTCTTGGGTGAAGCCGTCGAATTGCATTTCAAAGCGCGCCGAAGAAATGTTCAGCGTTTTTAATTCATCTGTTACTCGTTTTGTGAACTCCCTTGCCGCCTTTTTCCGCTCGTCCGAAAGCTTGGTGCATACGGAATAGATTTTTTCTGACAGAATGCGGTTTTGTTCCGTCAGGCGGCGGAGCCGTTCCTCTCCTTCGGTCAAGAATGCGTATTCGTCCTGCGCTTTTTGCAAGAAAGTTTGAATTTCTTCCGGTGTGGAGCCGTACTTCTTCTTTAAGGATTTGATTTCGTCGAGACGGTTTTCCGCCCGTTCGAGCTCAGGAGCGTTGAATTCCAACTCCTCCCCGTATTCCTCCACCATGGCGGCAACGTCCGAAAGATCTGCCGTAACGCTCTCCAAACGTTCGGCAAGCACGCCATACTTTTCGTCGTAGCGGGATATGGCGTTCAGAGCGCGGCGGGCAGTGTTGATGGCGTCGATTCCGCCTCCGTCGGAAAGTAGATTGCCGCGTGCGGAAGAAATTCCGTCTGCAATCCGTTCCGCATTCTGGCAGCGGGTGCGAAAGGCAGTCAACTCCTCCTCTTCTCCTTCTTTGAGGTTGGCGCGGTCGATTTCCTGAATTTGAAACTGTAAAATATCCGCGCGGCGGTTGCGTTCGCTCTCGTCGCCGCCGATCAGACTTATTTCGGCAGCCGTCTTTTTCCGTTCTTCCAAAAGCGCGGAAAGCTCCGACTTGCATTTTGACACGGGATCGCCGGCAATAGAGTCGAGCAATTTCAGCTGGTTGCTTTCTTTTAACAAATAGAAATGTTCGCTTTGACCGTGCACGTCGACAAGGCGCGAGCTGACGCTGCGGAGCATGGTTGCGGTAACCGAACAGCCGTTGACTTTTAAGGCGCTTTTTCCGTCCGCAGTCAGCTTTCTGGAAATGATCAGCACGTCGTCCGTTGCTATATCAAGCGAATCTAAAGCCTCTTCTGCCTCTTTTCCGATATCTTCGAACTCCGCGCGTACGATGCACTCCGTTTTTCCGTAGCGGATCATGGATTTATCGGCTTTCGCACCCAATACGAAATCAATAGAGTCAAGAATTACCGATTTTCCTGCGCCGGTTTCGCCTGACAACACGTTTAAACCGCCGTCGAACTCCAATTCTGCCTTTTCGATGAGGGCGACGTTTTGTATCGTTAGCCTTCGTAACATATCAGTCCTCTATGATACTCTCAAGTCTTTCGTATACGGCTTGGGCGCCCGCGGGCGTTTCGCAGACGGAGAGAACGGTATCGTCCCCAGCAATGCTGCCCACCACTTCGGGATAGGAAAGGCGGTCAATGACTGCGCCCGCGTTGCCGCCGTTTCCGTTGAGTGTTTTAACGAGAATTAAATTTCCTACGGCTCGGATTTCTACGACGCAGGTTTTAAAAAGCGAGCGCATTTTGTCGGAAAGACCGTTTTCACCGTTGCGAATGGAGGCATAGCGAAAGCGCTTTGTGTTCCCCTTTACCTTAAACAAATGTAATTCTTTGATGTCCCGCGAAACGGTTGCCTGTGTAACCGAAAAATTACAGGCGGAAAGAGCTTCGCAAAGCTCTTCCTGTGTTTCGATTTCTCTTTCGTCGATGAGTTCAAGGATTTTTTCGTGTCGTGCGTTCCTTAACATATTTTCTCCGTGTGCTTAACTGTTGATTTTTTCTGTCAGTCTGCGGAAATAGCCGCTCGGATCCGCGGTTAAAAACGCCACCGTTCGTTCCGCCCTGCGTACGGTAAGCGAGGTGTTGCCGTCTGCTTGCCCGAGATAAACTCCGTCGCCGAACAGCATCAGCTTTTCATCCGAGAAATCAAAAGACAGAGTACAGTGATCGGGATAGGCAATCGGGCGGCTGCGCAGCGAAAATGCGGAAATGGGCGTCAATAAAAACGTTTGGCAGTCGGGCGTCATGATACTTCCCCCCGCCGACAGAGAATATGCGGTGGAGCCTGTGGGTGTCGCCACGATGAGCCCGTCCGCCGTAAAGCTGCCCGCGCGGCTGCCGTCGATCATGACGGAAATATCCATTACACGGCTTTCCAGCCCTTCCCCGACGGGACGGTGTAAAGAAATCTCGTTTAAACAATCGTATTTTTTTCCGTTTAAATTCGCTTCAAGCATACTGCGGTGCACTACGGGACAGTCGCTGAGCGCAAGTTCTGCCGCTGCGTTTGTTTCCGTGCGGTCGAATTCGGTTAAAAAGCCGAGGCGTCCGAAATTGACGCCGACGACGGGAACGTCGTAGACGGAAGCGCGCTTTGCAGCCCGTAAGACGGTGCCGTCGCCGCCCAGAACGATGAGACGGTCAACGCCTGAAATTTCTTCCAAGTGTGTAAAAAGAACCGCCTTGCTTCCCTTTCGCTCGATTTCGGCGGCGAGATTTTGCGCGGTTGTTTGCTCTACTTGATTTACATTGTAATATACGCCGAGTTTCATTTGACAATATTATAGAATAATTTTTGTATATATGCAAGTCTTTTTGGCGAAATCAACGGTTTTCGTAAAAATTTTCGGCAAGTTTTAAAAATTCATGTTGTGGAATCGTCTGTTTTTCCGTTGAAAGCAAAACAACGTATTCCACGTTTTTTCCTGCGCGGAGCGGCGCGTTTACGACGTTTTGCGGAAAAAGTCCGACGTTCAGGCAGGATGCGTAGAAATTAACGAGAATTGGACGATGCTTGTTCACCGGCAGAATACCGCTTTTGCCGATAGCGCCTTTACCGCATTCGAACTGCGGTTTTAAAAGTAAAATCGCTTCTCCGCCTTCCGAAAGTAAATTTTTTACGGCGGGCAGTACGAGTTTGAGCGAGATGAAGCTTAAATCCGAGACGACGCCATCAAGGCGCTTTTCAAAATTTTCCTTGGAAAGATAGCGAGCATTCGTGCGTTCCATGACGCGAACGCGCTCGTCCGTACGTATTTGCTCGGCAAGCTGATTTTCGCCGACGTCGACGCAATAGACATATCGGGCGCCGTGGCGTAAAAGGCAGTCGGTAAAGCCGCCCGTACTCGCGCCGAGGTCGGCAAAAACTTTCCCGGAAACGGAGCAGCCGAACATTTCGAGCCCCCGTTCGAGCTTGTCGCCCCCGCGCGAAACGAAGGTTGTTTCTTCTTTAAAGATAAACTCTTCGTCGCCCGTAACTTCACTGTCGGGCGCCAAGGGCTTGCCGTGGATACGGACTAAGCCGCGCAATAGCTTTTCTTTCGCTTTACTTCGCGAGCCGAATTTATCCGCAAAATACTTATCTGCGCGCATACAGATCCTTAACAATGCGAATGAGATTTTCTTTGCTAAGACCGCGCTGCCGCATCAGTGAGGAAACGGTTCCGTGCGGGATAAACTCTTCGCCATAGCCGAGGGAATAAACCAGCCTTCCCGAATTGCGGTAAAAGCGCGATATTGCATCTCCGAGTCCGCCGATCAAGGCGTTGTCCTCTAAGGTTATAACAAACTTTTCCTTGCGGGACGAAAGCAGATTTTCGTCGAGCGGTTTTAAGAATCTGGCATTGACGAGCGTAAAATCAATTCCTTCCGAACATAACGATTTTCGTGCCTCTTCTCCAATGGAAATACATCTTTCTCCGGCTGCACACACAATTATGTCAGACACAGTACTGTGTAAAATTTCAAATTTCAAAAATTCAAAGTCTGTTTCTTCTCCCTCCTCTCCATCGCGGGGATATCGGATGGCGAGCGGTTTTCCGAAAGACGCGCTTTCCCGTATTATGGTGCGGAACTCTGCAATATTTTTAGGGATTGCCACCGTCAGGTTTGGAATAAAGGAGAGATAAGATAAATCAAAAATACCTTGGTGGGTTTCCCCGTCCTCCCCCGTGATTCCCGCACGGTCGATGCAGAACGTTACGGGTAAATTTTGCCCGCAAATATCGTGGATAATTTCGTCGAACGCGCGTTGCAGGAAGGTGGAATATATCGCGTAGTACGGCTTCATGCCTTCCGTCGCCATTGCGGCGCACAATACGGAGGCGTGTTCCTCGCAGATGCCGACGTCAAATGCCCGATCGGGAAAGGTACGGAAAAAGCCTCTCAGCCCCAGACTGTCAGTCATTGCCGCCGTTACGGCAACGATTTTACCGTCATTTTTGGCGAGACTCGTCAGCTCCTCACCGAGCGCGGACGAATATTCCGCCTTGGTGGACGGACGGGGGCTGACGCCGTGCGTTTCCTGCGGCGCGTTTTCCGAGAACGGCTGCCCCTGCCCCTTTTTCGTAACGACGTGCAACAGCACGCAGCGGTGTTTCAGTTCCTCTTTTGCCCGTTCGAGCGCGGGTAGAAGTTCTTCCAGATTGTTGCCGTTGATTTTTCCCGAATAGTTCAGACCGAATTGTTCGAATAGTCGGATTCCTTCCGGTGAAAACCCCTCTTTTAAGTCCGTTAAAATTTCGTGAGTTCCGCCTACCGTAGGCGAAATAGACATTCCGTTGTCATTAAGAACGATCAAGATGCGGCTATTTAAAATTTTGATGCTGTTGAGCGCCTCAAAGATAAGCCCATTGTTAAACGATCCGTCTCCGACGAGTGCGATAACATTGAAGTCCTCTTGTTTAATGTCCCGCGCTTTTGCGATGCCGAGCGCAGCGGAAATAGCCGTTCCCGCGTGCCCCGTGTCGAAACAGTCGTACGGGCTTTCGCTGCGTTTCGGAAAGCCCGAAATTCCGCCTTCGCTACGAAGCGTGGAAAAGCGTTCGGCGCGATCGGAAAGCAGTTTGTGAGTGTAGCACTGGTGCCCGACGTCAAATACGATTTTATCCTTCGGAAAATTGAATACACGGTGCAATGCGACCGTCAGCTCTACCGTTCCGAGGTTGGAAGCAAGATGTCCGCCGCGCTTCGCGACGGTGTCTACGATCTCTTCGCGCAATTCTTTGCAAAGGTCTTTTAATTGAGAAAGGGAAGCATCTATCAACTCCCCGTGCAAAATTTTTCTCATTTTAGTTTTGTTCGGCGCTCCTTTTAATGATTTCTGTTTCGAACCATGTCGATAAGCCCCGTAAGAAACGCGGTATCCGCCTCTTTCACCTCGTTTAAATAACTGTGGCACTTCTCGGCGTATTCATCCGCAAGTCTTTCGGATCGCTCCATGCCGAATACTTTGACGCAGGTGAGTTTGTCTTCTTCTTCGTCTTTTCCGAGTGTTTTTCCCATTGCCTTTTTTTCGCCCTTTACGTCGAGGATGTCATCCGTAAGCTGGAAGAGTGTGCCGAGCGAATCGCCGAACGCGCGCATCGGCGCAACGTCCTTTTCCGCGAGAATCGTTCCCATTACAACGGGTGCGGCGATTAGTTTTCCCGTTTTATTGCGGTAAATATATTTAAGCTCTTCCCTTCCGCCCGTCTTGCCTGTATACAATAAGTCGGCGGACTGTCCGGAAATCATGCCTTCCGCGCCGGCGGCTTGGCTCAGCTCCCGTGCTGCGGCGAGATATTTTTCTCCTCGGCCGCAGACGGAAAGCAACAAATCGAATGCGTACGATAACAGCGCGTCCCCCGCAAGAATGGCGTTTGCTTCGCCGAATGCCTTATGGCTCGACGCCTGCCCGCGTCTGAAATCGTCGTTGTCGATCGCAGGTAAATCGTCGTGAATCAGAGAATAAGTATGCACGGATTCAATGGCGACGGCGAGCGTCAGTTCTGCGCGGTAATCCTGTTTGTAGGCGTCGAGTGTACTTAAAAAAAGAACGGGACGCACACGTTTTCCCCCCAAAAGGAGAGAATACCGCATACTTTCGGTCAGCACGGCGGGACGGAAATCCATTTGCGCACAGTGTTCCGAAAGCGCCCGCACAAATGCTTTTTGATATTCGTTATACTTTTGTGTAAAAAAATTCACTTTTTTCGCTCCGCCGCCTCTACCGTATTGCGCAACAACATGGCTATTGTCATCGGACCTACACCGCCCGGAACAGGCGTCAAATAAGCTGCCTTTTCTTTTACCGCCTCGAAATCGACGTCGCCGCAGATCTTACCGTCTGCATCACGATTGATTCCAACGTCTACGACGATTGCCCCTTCCGACACCATGTCTGCCGTCAGAAAGTTGGGTTTTCCAATCGCAACGATTATAATTTCTGCTCGCAGACATTCTTCCGTCAGATTTTTTGTTTTGGAATGGCAGATCGTTACGGTCGCGTCTGCGTTTAACAGCAGTGCCGCCATCGGACGTCCTACGATTTTGCTACGTCCGAGCACAACGGTGCGTTTGCCTGCGACGCAGATGCCGGCGCGCGCCAAAAGCTCCATAACGCCCGCCGGCGTGCAGGCGGAAATCCCCCGTTCTCCGAGAGCCACTCTGCCGGCATTTTCGTAACAGAATCCGTCGGCATCCTTTTCCGGCGGTATGATTCCGAGGATCCTTTCTTCATTCAGTCCCGCGGGAAGCGGAAGTTGCACAAGGATCGAGTCGATCGCGTTGTCTTTGCAAAGCGCGTCAACCGCACTTTCGGCTTCCTCCTGTGTTGCCGTTTCGGGCAACGTTACAAGGACGGAGCCGATTCCTGTTTCCTCGCACGCCTTTCGCTTGTTGCGCACGTAGATTGCGGATGCGGGATCGTTTCCGACGAGCACGACGGCAAGCTTCGGCTGAAATCCGAGCCGCGAGACTCTTTCCTTGAGTTCTGCACGGATTTTCGCTGCAGTCTTTTTTCCGTCTAAAATAGTCATGAATTGATGAACCCTCCGAGTACGCCGTTTACGAACCCCGCCGAATTTTCGGTGGAATATTTGCGTGCGAGCGCTGCCGCTTCACTGACGGAAACGACGGGCGGCACGTCCTGGCAGTAGAGAATCTCAGCGAGCGCAACCAACATTATCGCCTTATCGATTTTGTAAATTCTGTGTTCGGAAAACCGTTCGATTTTCTCCGTTAAAAGCGCGTTCAGCTCCTCGCGGTGTTTTCCGACAAGAGCAACGAGTCTTTCGGCAAACGCCATATCTTCTTCGCCGAGCGTCAGTTTTTCGTTCTTATCGTTCTTCGTGTAAGTTCCGCCGTAAACGGAACGCTTAAAGGCGGCGGTTGCGTCCCCCGAGAACTGTTCGGAATATATGATTTTAAAGGCGGCTTCCCGCGCGTCGCTTCTCATCGGTTTACCTCATTACGACAAATTCCCCCTCCGCAAGGGAAAGGGAAGTCGTTCAGTTGTTTTTCAAATCGTCGCCCGCAGGTTCTCCCGCAGAGGTTGCGTCTTCCGAGTTTGCTTCAGGATTAGCCTCAACCGTCTGCGCGAGATGCGGAGGAAATACGACGCCCTGCACGTGCACGTCGACCTTCGCAATTTTGTATTTCGTCATGGATTCAACCATCTGTTTTATCGTCTGTTGGATGCGGTATGCGATTTCGGGGACGCTGTATCCGTAATGTGCGATAACGGAAACGTCTACGAAAATGCCTTCCTTTTCAAAACTCAGTTTAATACCTTTGCTTTTGGAGGGAATAAGCTCGATGCCCTCCGTCTCCCGAAGGCTTAAAACCACGATGCCGCTTACGATGTCTGCGTTATAGGTAATTTTCCCTTTTTGTCCGCCAGGATTGTATTTAATGCTTGCCATAATGCGACTCCTTATTAGTCCTATTATAGCACACATTTCGGGAATTTACTACTGTTTTTTCTCAACTTTCTGCATAAACGGGCATAATTATGATGTTCCCGTCCCGAATTTGCTGTTCTACTTCGAGAGCATAGAAGATTTTTACCGTCATATCTTCGGTGAGTTCGTTGGAATTGATAAATACGTTGATGTTGTCCGAGCTGTTTCCGATCGATACGGCAACGTCCGAAAAACCAAGCGTCTTGATAATGGATTCCATAACGAGTTCGTCTTCCATGATAGAAACCATTTTCTGTTTCTCTTCTACTGCCTGACGGTATTCCTCCGTGTCCGTTGCGTACGCGGAAATGATGCTGTCGAGCTGGACAAATTCTTCGTTTCTCGTTGTGCTGCGGTTGGTACGGAAGGAAGTGAAATAATTCACGGGCTGTACGCCGCTTCCGTTTGCGGCCGCCGAGCGCGTTCCGGCGAGGACGAAGTTGAATACGGCGGTAACCGCAAGCAACAGTACGAGGGTAGACATGAGTGCAATCTTCTTGGTGTTGGACATAACGAAAATCTCCTTACATTTTATTTTTTATTTTTCAGCGGGATAAACCCGAATGTTTTCTTTTTTCAGTCCGAGCGCGCCCGAGGCGGCGTCAATGACGCGAATTCTAGTCAGAATGCTGTCCGCCCCCGAAAACACGATGACTGCGCTTACCGCCACGCCCTCCTCTTCGCCGATCATTACGGTAGCGTCGCTTACGCCGTCGATTCGCGAAAGAATGTTTGAAAGCCGTTCTTCTTGCTCCGTCGGAACATAAGCGCCTGTTTTTTTCTTCGCGGGGAAGAACACTTTGTACACGGCAAAGAGAAGTATGAGTGCAGCGAGTAATACGAGCACGGTTTTCGTCGTTTTGTTCGAAAAGAATTTTTTAACACTTTCCTTTTTCAACTGATTTCCACCTTGCAGCGGTAGCGCGTTGCTAGCCTGCTCTCGATTTCGTCTATCATATTTTTATGCCCGTCTTGTCCGATTATTCCGAAATCCGTAATTTTTACGGTAATCTTTTCGCTCGGAAACCCCGCCGTTTTTCCGCGTTCGACCTCAACCTCTGCGGTTACCGAAAATTCGTCGTTTAACGCCTTTTTGATTCCCTCTTCGTCCCGCTCCGAAAGAATTCTCGCGCAGGAAACGAGATAGCGTTCGTCTGCTGCAATGTTTGCGGACGAGAAGGCGAGTTCGCCTTTTTGTTTCATAAAAAGCGTCGCAAAGGGAGCGATCATTACGGTTAAGGTTAACAGTTTTCCCATGCCCTGGATAAATTTCCCCATTTTACCGTTGGGAACAACGATTGAGATGATTGCGGTCAGCAGTACGACGCCGGCGATACTTAAGATATATGTTTTCATCTATACGATAACCCCCGTTGAAAAGATAAATAGCAATAACGTTAAAAAGTACAGGAACGCAACGCATAAAATTCCTGCCAGAAAATAGCCGACGTCTCCTGCGAGTCTGGACAAAAAACCTGATATTTTTCCGCCCGCCGGCTCTGTTGCTGCCGCGGAGAGACGCAGGAAAAGCTGGAAGATGGCAAACAGCAGCACAGGTCGCAGAGCGGCGCCAAACAGCAGGAGTAATGAAAAAGATCCGACGGCATTTTTAATGAGCACGCTTCCCGCAATTACGATTTCCACTCCGCCCGAAAGAAAGCCTCCCACGATGGGAACGGAGCCCGAAATAACGTATTTGGCGGCACGGAGGCTCATACCGTCGTATTGAGCGCTCGTAATACCTTGCACTGTTAAAAACAGACTGAAAAGTCCCAGCGTTAGTCCGATAAGCCATTTGCTGATGCTCTTGAAAAAGTTGCCCAACTTTTCCGTACGGACGTCAACGGACAGATTTCCCAGAAACGCCAGAACGATCACGACGACGGCGGCGGGCATGACGACGGCAGTAAACAGATTGGTAACCGCTCCGCTGAAAAAAGCAACGGCAGGACGGTAAACCGTCGCCGACACAGTCCCCCCGCTTGCCGCCATCAGCGTAAGCAAAATTGGGTAAATAATTTCCATTTGCTTCTTCATTTCGGTTACGGCGCCAAAACCGCTTTGCAGAACGTCCAACAGGCAGGCGAGTGTAACCGCTCCGACCGAAATGTAGCCAACGAACCCAATCATGTCAGACAGAGTACTATGCAAAAATCCATTTTTTGCAGAATTTAAAATTCCACATAGCAGTGCAACGGCTAAAATGACTGCAAAAGCGGGCAGCATCGTCTGTGCTTCTTCCAGTACAAAATGAAATACTGATTCAGCCAAAGAGGAATAGTCGAGCGCATAATCGCCTGTAATCAAGCTTAAAAGTTTTTCTTTGACGGAAGTTCCTTGGAATGTTGCAAGCGTATCAAGATACTTTTGCAACTCCTTTGTATCGAGTTCGGCAAGGAGTTCCTCTATACTTTTTTCCAGTTCGGCTAATGCCGCGTCCTCCTCCTTGGTTTCGGCAAATACGACGCTTTTTGCGGGCAGAAAAAAGAAAAGAATACACAAAACGGAAAAAATCAAAATAATGCATTTTATTTTTTTTCGCGCAAAGCGTTTCCCCTCCCATCTTGCGCGGTCGTTCAACGTTTTGAGAATCATACGAGCTCCAATAGGCGGACGACTAAGGAAAGTACGCTCTCCAGAATAGGAACGGCAAGCACGAGGATGATGATTTTTCCGACAAACACCAGCTTGTCTCCCAGCGAATTCTGCCCGAAATCGTTCAATATTCCCGCACTGAATTCCACGAGGTAGCCGATTCCCACCATTTTTAATAAAATTTTGACGAGCGAAGATTCGATGCCCGTCGCGTCGGCGATTTTTTGGAATATCGTCAGACTGCCTTCAAAAATTTCAAAGGCAAAGAGCAGGAGGATAATGCTGCCTGCAACGGTAACCGCAAGTGCGATTTCCGGCTTTGTTCCCTTTAACAGGAGCGCGGCAACGGCAGTAACGAGTGCGATGCCGACGAGTTGAAATATTTGCACGTCAGTACACTCCGAAAATTTCCTTTACTGTTTGGAACAGGTCGCCGATCATCGTTACGGCAACAGTGAGTGCGATTACGAGCCCGACGATGGACACAACGGTTGCAACGTCGTCGCGGTCGGATTTTTTTAATACCTGACAGACGACGGTAATGATAATTCCGATCGCAGCCAATTTAAAAAGAATAGAGATATCCATTGCTTCTCCGTTTATAGGATAAGAATTACGATAGCGAGCCCCAGAAGCAAACCAAGCTTTAAGTATAGTTCGCTTCTCGCCTTAGCCTGTTTTTCGCTGTCCGTCCTTTTTTCTTCGAGCTTCGCTTTTTGTGCGGCGAAGAAATTTTTCTGTGAGGCAGAATCCCCCTTTCCCAGCATTTGAAAGTAGTCGGCAACCGTCTTTTTTTCTTCCTTTGAAAGGTAAGAGTATTTGATTTCGCCTTCTCTCTTTTCCGCCGCCTCGATTGTTTTTCCGAAGTCGCCGGTATATTCGAATTCCTTTAAAAAAGAGGAAAGCGGTTTGCGGGTAAAGGTCAGTTCGTTGAGATAGCGCTCGTTAAACGCACAGAATTGAGTATAAAATTTTTTTCTTGCACGGTATTTTCCGGAAATCAGATAGCCGAGACCCGTGAAGAACGCGATAACCGCAATGCAAATGAGTATTTTAAGCCACATCTTCCGCTCCGTAGATTTTGCCGATTTTCCCCAGTCCGTCCAGAAGGATATAGCGTTCGAACAGCTTTTCGGGGACGTCTTCTACCCGTTTTAAATGCGCCGATGCAAAAACGATAATGCCGCTTTCCACGGCGCGGCGTACCGCTTCGTAGTCGCTTGCAAGCAGCTCGTCCGTTACGATGATTTCGGGGCGCATAGCGCGGATCCCTGCCGTGAACGCCGTTAGCTTGTCGGCAAACTTCACGACGTCGCTCGTCGCGCCCAAGTCTCCCGCCGAAAGTTCGCCACGCTCGTCGCTGACGAGAATGTTTGCCTGTGTCCGTTGGCTGACGATTCTCGTCAAGTCGCGCAGCAACGTCGTTTTTCCTTCCCCCGGCGGAGCCAGAATCAGCAAAGAGCGCAGTCCGTCCGCAAGCGTTTTTCGGTAAATCTCCTCTGCGCATCCTTCTACGGCGTGCGGCACCCGCACGCACAGCGAAGTTACGGAATGGACGGAAAGCACGCTTCCGCCTTCGTAGACGAGCGTGCCCGCGATGCCGATCCGCTCCCCGTCCTTCCCCGTAACGAAGCCCTTTTTCAGCTGGTTTTCCACGGCGTAAACAGAATAGCCGCTCGCCGCAAACAGCGTCTCTTCTACCTCTGCCGCCGTCGGGCGGATGGCAAGTTCCTCCCGCTCGGTTAAACCCGCTTCCCCGAGATAAGTGAAGCTTCCGCCCGCGTTGACGCGCAGCGGCTTGTCCGTACGGATTCTGAGTTCGTATAACAAATTAAGGTTGACGTGCGCCAAGGCATTTTTCAGGCGCGGAGCCAGAAAGGAAAGCATCGATATAATATATGGGTCAAGCTTGGAAAATATGAAAATCCTCCGCCGAAAGCGTACTTCCCAAGGGACATGATATTTTATGAGTTGCATTTTCAAGCGATAACAGAAAGCTCTCGAACAAAATGTTCGAGAGCTTTTAAATAAACATAAATATCTTTTAGTTAAGCGATCAATTCAGTTGATAGTATAATGATTTTTTTATTCGATAACGAATACATTGACGCTGTTATTTTTCAGCGTTGCTTTCAATAGGTTGCCCTGTACGGCAATTTCGCTTTGGACAGGTACAACGTTATGCGTTTTACCCGACTTTACGCCGATTTCATTGATGACCGTTACGTCCTCGTGCCAGAGCGTAGTTACGCGTGCCTTCTTCTTTGCGCCGAACCCCGTAAGCGAAGCTTCCAACGTTTCGTCTTTTCCTGAAACGTTTACGACTTTTAAATAAATCTTTCCGTCATCGCCGACCGTCGTACTTTGGAATATGCGTTCGTTGACTTTCCAGATATTTTTAAAAAGAACTTCGTGCCATTCGCCGTCTTTAAAAATAGATGCGGTGAACGTTTTTTTAGTGTACGTAAGGCGGAGCTTGTTTCCCTCGGGGCTGTATCCGAGAAATTTATCTTTGCCCATCATTTCGCATACGGTTCGGATGAAATCGACGCGTTTGTCGAAGGAAACGTCATAGCCTTTGTGATTTTTCCCGTACTGGCAACAAATCGAGAAGCCCGCGCTGTCCATTGTGCCAGCGTCTCGTACGTCTGCGACTCCGACACCCGCAATAAAGCTCTGTTCGCCCGAAAGCCTGCGGAAGCCGATCTCCACTTCGCAGTCGGAAAAACTCTCCTCATCATAGTAAAATCCATTGAAGGCGTCGCTCTCTTCGATAATGAGTTTTCCGTTTTCGATGTGTCCGCCGCGGCAATTCGGGTAAACCTTCCACCCCCCCATGCCGTCCTTGAAATCGTGGCGGTAAACCTCTTTTCCCGTTGCGATATCCTTTACCGACACGTAGGAAACGGCGCTTGCCGTGCGGTGCCCACCGATCAGTAGTCCGCCTGCATTGTCGTCGTTGACGGGCAAAACGTCCGTCAATGTGTACTTTCCCGTATTTTCGGCAAACATTTTCTGTACGAAGTAGTTGGGCGTGTACATGACGTCGCGGGCGTTAAACCAGATGAGGTTGGGCGTCCAGCGGTAATTGTAGGTCGAAGCGAATAGCGGCGCATAGCACGTCATTTTCACAACGTCGGAATTGCGCTCGCATCCCGTCAGGAACGCCGCTTCCGCCAACGCCGAACGCAGGTTGTTGTCTCCGTTCAGCCGCCCCCTGCCGTCCGCCATTGTATGCGTGGCGTATTCGCCCATAAATACTTTTGCTCCGGTTCTGTCGTAACAGTCGTAGCGCTTGGTGTTGTCGATAAACCACTGGTAGGAATTGTAAACGTGTTCGTCCACGATCATGTCGCGGTACTTTTCGTTGATAATTTTCCAGCTGTCGTTGGAATCGGAAGGACGAATATCCACGCCCGCCGTCGTTACGATGGTGATATCGAATTTCTCCAACAGATCGGTCAGTCGTCCGTTATACATATATTGCTTTACTCCCAACAGACAGGAAGCAAAGTTGTCGAAATACTCGTAGCCCCAGTTTTCGTTGCCGATCCCGATAAAATTGAGCTCGAACGGCGTAGGATGTCCCATATCCGAACGGATTTTTGCCCAATAGGCTTCATTTTTATCTTTGGAAGCAATATCGCCTTTTGCAAAGAAAATGAGGTCGGCAACGTTATCAATGACTTCTTTTTGAAACTTTTCCGTTCCCGGCATAATGCGCTGGTAGCCCGTCTTGCGTTGTTCTCCCATTCTGATTTGGCAGAGCAGTCCGCAATGAAGCACGGGCAACGGCGACATGTTCAAATCTTCGCAGAGCGCAAAATACTCGTAAAACCCGATGCCGTACGACTGCATATAACGCCATAAGTTTGGAATCTGTCTGCGCTGTTCGAGCGCGCCGACCGTATTTCTCCATTTATATTGGTAGTCGAAAGAGACATCCCCCTCTACGACGCAACCGCCGGGAAAACGGAAGAAGGAAGGATGGCAGTTTTTTAACGCCTCCACCATGCGCACGGAAAGTTTACCGTTACGGTATTTATCGGGATTGCCCCACACCGTGGCGGGAATCAAGGAAACGAAGTCGATTCCGATTTTTCCGTTCCCCTCGAGAATGATGCACAGACGCCCCATCGTGTCCTTTTCCGCCTTGATTTCGGCGGATACTTTAATCCAATCGCCTTCCGTTCCGTTCGGAATTTTTATTTCTCCGATCGTCGTGTGTCTGCCGTGCGCACCGCGGATATAGACGCTTGCCTTCCCTTGGAAGCCGAGCCGCTTTACCCACATCGAGAAATGATAGGTTTCCCCCTTGTCAACGGGCATTCCGTACATATCGTAGCCGCCGTTCATATAATAGCCCGGGTTTTCGAGATGATAAATTCCGCCCACGTCCAGTAAAAGATAGGAAGGATTGTTCTCGTTCATTCCGCCAGTCTTTGCGATTTTTTTGGGACCTGCGCCGTAAACATCCCAATAGAAATTATTCTTCTTCCGCACTTCGACAGCGCTTTCGCAGTTGTAATCGTCATAGGAAAAATAGGAAAATTCAAAGGAATTGTTTATGACCATTTCTGCGTTCAAACCGCCGTCTGCCGCCTGATTGATGTCCTCGAAGAATAGTCCGTACAGGTGCTCGGATACCTCTATGCCCTTCTTTGATGCATCCAAATTGAACTTAATCATACCTTACTCCCGATTGCTGTGCAATCCTATTAATTTTACTTAACCATATTATAATGGCAGTTTCTTGTTTTGTCAAGATATTTTTAAAATATTTTATGTTTAAATAAAATAAATTTTATTTGGAAATTTTTACGCGCTTGAAGCATACTTTAAAGGATGAATAAGCGCGCTTCCTGTATTTTCTTTGCGGTTTTTATTCCGTTTTTCGTGGTAGTCGTCTGTTTGGGCGTGTTCTTTAATGCTTATAGGCGCCCTTGCCGTAAGATCGTCGAACGCCTATCTTCCGAGCCTGCCCTGGTATTTGCCTTAATAAAAGCGGAAAGCGGGTTTTGCGCCGATGCCGTAAGTAGCGCGGGGGCAGTCGGTTTAATGCAGTTGCTGCCGTCGACAGCGAAATTCGTGTGCGAGCGCGAAGGTATGGAATTTGACGAAGCGCGGCTAACGGATCAGGAATATAACGTAACGCTCGGTTGCCTGTATTTAAAATATCTGTTACGGCGGTTTCCCGTAGCGGAAACGGCAGTTGCTGCTTACAATGCAGGCGAAGGCGTCGTCGGAGAGTGGCTGGAAAACGAGAACTATTCGAAGGACGGAAAGAATCTTTTTTCCATCCCCTATCCGGAAACGCGCACCTATGTAAAAAAAATAGTAAAATTTAAAAAAATTTACTCATATTTCGATTGATAAAACTTGACATTTCTTTTGTAATGAGTTACAATATCAAAGCTTGCAGATAAATGCACGCGGTCGTGGCGGAACTGGCAGACGCGCAAGACTAAGGATCTTGTGGTTAACCCCATGCAGGTTC
>CAJUOI010000013.1 GCA_910588615.1 uncultured Christensenellaceae bacterium
GGGCAGGTTTTCGGGCAGGAACGAATCCGTAGGCTTGTCGCCCGTCGTTCCGCCGTTCCCGTTCGGGTCGTTGGGGTCGATCGGCTCGTTGGGGTTGCGGATCTGCTCTCCGCTCACCACGGTAAACGACACCGTTTCCGTTTCGTCCGTGCCTCCGAAAAAGTCGTACTGCGCCGCGTACGTCGCTTTGATCTTCGCCTTGACGCCGTACGTTCCTACGCTTATTTGCTCAAACCCGATCTCCGCGCCTTCCGCGTTGTAGAACACGTACTCCACGAGGGACGCCTGCAACGCATCCAGCGTCAGGCGCGGCGGCTTCATGCCGTTGTTCCAGTTCACGGGAAGCACGATTTGCATATCCACGGGCGGTCTGGGATCCGTTCCTCCCATCGGGTCGTTGGGATCGTTCAGCTTATCGCTTGACGTTACGCTGAATTCCTCGTATTCCGTTATATCCGCATTCAATTCCGCAAAATCGTAGTTCTCCGCGTATTCCGCCTTGATCCGCGCACGGATCCTGTATTCTCCCTGCGTCAGGTCGGCAAACGTCAGACTGTTCCCGAGCATATCGTAGAACAGATACTCCACGTATTTTGCCTGCGACGACGGCAGCGTCAATCTCGGCGGCGTCGTCTCCCTGTTCCAATTCACCGCGATCAACGCCGGCGTGATCGCAAATTCAAACACCGTATCGCCTTCGATATAGTAATTTTCCGCGTACTCCGCTTTCAGCGTTACTTCCGCGCGGTACTCGCCTACGTTTACGGGCGCGCCATCGAGCGCCGTCGTCCCGTTCCGCTCGTAGTACACGATTTCGTACGCCTTTGCGCTCAGCGTTCCTTCGACAAGCCGCAGCTCCAACTCCCGCGCTTCGCCCGTGTAACGCATACTTTCGTCCGCCTCGAAGCGCACTTCCGTCTGGTTATGCCCTACTTCGAACGGCAGCGACGTGTACTTCCCGCCCGTGATTTCGAATCCGTTTTCCGCGTTCGCCTTTAACGTTACTTCGCAGATATAATACTTTACCGTCTTGGGCGTTACCTCGATGTCCTCCGGAGATATCGGCGTTTCCGACAGCTTTACTCCCTGTCGGTTCGTTTCGAAGTACAGATGATCTACGTACGCGCGGTGATCCTCGTTCGATATTACGTATATATCGTACTTCCTGCCGTTTCCGTCCACGCGGTGCTCCACGCTCCAACGTTCCGCGATCAGCGTTTTGTCGATCCGCCACTGCTTGCTCCATTCGAACGGCTCGCTTCCGTTGTAGATATATGTCGTATCGTCCCCCACGAGCGGAAGAATATAGTTGTCCTTGTCCTCGATCTCGAAGGAGATGATCGTCGCCGTGTAGTACTCCCCTTCGGGCGTTACCTCCGTCGCCGTTCCGCTGTTATAATTGACGAGCAGCCCCCCGGGCACCGTGGCGGGATCCAGCATCATGCTCTGCGGCGCGCCCGTATAGTACAACCGACCGTTGTTCATCCACTTCACGTTCGTAAAATCGTACAGCGCTTTCTCGATCGTCCAGTTCACCGAGTAGATCCCCGCGTCCGCTCCGCCCGTCGTTTTCAGCTTGACGGACGTCGTGTAGCTTCCCGCTACGCTTGCCGCCGCTACGCTATAACCGTTTACGTACGCGCCCTCGTTATAGTCCGTATCCACTGCAAACCCGCTCGCCGCCAACGCGCCGGTGTTCACGCTGAATCGGTATTCTTTCCCGCCGTCGTAATAGAGCCGTCCTTCGTAGTCGTAATTTTGGCTCTGTCCCGCCGCGATCGTCTCCGTCTTGCCGTTGTGCGCCAAAAACCATATCAGGTTCACCCTGTTTTCCGGCGCGCGCACCGTTAGCGTTACGTTTGCCGCTATCGTTATATCATAGTTTTTGTTGTCCCCTTCGCCCGCTTCCGCCGTTACGTTTAAACGGTACTCTCCTACCGCCGTGATTTTCGACAGGTCGAGCTGGACGTCCGCGCCTTCCGCGCCGATCAGCTCCGCGCCCGTGTATACGACGTACGTTCTCCCGCCGTTTACCGGCGTTGCCGTTATATTGATTTTTACCCTGTCGCCCGCAGGAACGTTCGCA
Source organism: uncultured Christensenellaceae bacterium (assembly GCA_910588615.1). GTDB lineage: Bacteria > Bacillota > Clostridia > Christensenellales > Borkfalkiaceae > Gallimonas. Next base: position 2,087 of record CAJUOI010000013.1, read on the forward strand.
AATACCGTTACCTGCGCACCCGCATCCGTTGCGCTGCCGGCTTCCCCGCCGATCGTTCCTCCCGTTACCGACGTGATCCCCACGCGCAAAGGCGCACGGTCGATCGTTATCGTATATTCCTGCTTCGCGTAGCCTCCCTCGCTCCATACGTATTGCTCTTTCGGCGCTATTCCGATCGTATACGTTCCCGCATCCGTTGCGATCACGCCCTCTTTCCCTACCGTTACTCCTTCGGGCAGCGTAAACAAGAATTTGTTCGCCTCGAAGTTTTCAAACGCAAACTCCGTCGGCATCCCGTCGTACGTTACCGACTCCGTATCCAATAGCACCGGCTTCGGAATTGCTATTTGCTGATATTCGAAGTTGAACGTAACGGGATGCGTGCTGTCCGTGGTATCCAGCTCGTAGTTATCCCCGCCCCCTTTCAGGGTGGCGGTGGCAACGTACGTGCCGGGAGAAGTTGGTGGATTGTTCTCGTCGCCGTTGAACGCATTGTTTCCCGTACCCGCAAACTTCAAAAAGACCGTCGGCGGGCTCGTTTCCCCGCGCGGAATATTGCTCTCGTCTATCGTTGCCAACGGCAACGCCTCCCCCTCGGGCATACTGAAATTGACTTTTATTTTTCGCTTCGCTACGGTAACGCGGCAAGTCTTCGTCCCGTTCGTTCCGTCCGTCCACATCACCTTGTCGGGATCGGAAATGCTGATCGTGGCGTTGTACGTACCCGCATCGCGGACGGCGGAAAGCGTTTCTCCGCCCGTAGACTTTACGTAAGTCGCCGACATTCCCTCCTTAAACCAAGGGGCGTTATAGGAAGTGATGCCTATATTGCTCGCCGAATATTCTATGCTCACGTCCGAAGGATTGGCAACCGCGTCCACCGCCTTGGCGTCCGCTTCGCTTAAATTCAGGTGAAAGGCAGGCGCGGCACTCAAATGCCAATCCGCATTGGGAGAAATGTAGAAAGACATATCTTCATCCGGTATGCTAATCTCATAAGTATGGTGGTCATTAGCCGTATGCACTTCCAAACGGTATTCTCTATCGGCGGCTTGTATAAGAACGTCGCGAAGCATACACTCTTCGTTCCCTTCGTCCCGATACGTACAATAGAGGTGTTCGGTCAGTTCCCACAGCGAATGCTCCATCGACGAAGAACTATTTGGTCCGCTGTAACCGTAACTGACTTCCGCGATGGAGGGAAGCCATAGCTTGTCGTCCGCCCAGTCGCCGTAACCGTTCACACGCGTATACGCAGAATGGCTCCCCGACTGAAAATAAGCTTCTTCCGTGCCGTAAGACATATTGGCATACAACGTCGGAGACTCCCCGGTACACTCGCCCATTTCTTCCACAGGAACACTCCATACGGTGGAAATTTGCATTACCGAGCTTTCGAACTCCTGCACCTTCACGCTCCGCGGCGAGGCGATATAAGAAGAAAGAGCCCCCGTCCGAAAATCTTCGAAACAGGAAAACTGTGCTTTTTGCGCTTCGGTAAAAGTCCCCGTCATCGAATAGTTATCGCTTGCGTAATTCTCGTACCCGTTGAGCAGATTCCGGATATAACTGAACGAATACAGCGCCATGGGATAGGGCGGCAAACTCGAAGAACTTACGTTGATTCCGTTGACGTTGCTTCGATTGTGGTATGAAGTCAACAGCCGTCCCGTATTCTCTCTCACCAACGACATATCCTTGCACCACAAGGTAAGCACGACGTCGCCGCCGTCGTTCGAATTCTCGCCCGTACGCGAGAGCCAAGTAACCGCCCAGCGGATGCCGTCGATGGTAACGTAGATTTCTTTTTTGAAATCCCCCACGTTTTTGTAGTTGTTGATTCTGTATTTTTCAGCGTTGGGGAGAGACGAGGAGGCAAGATACTCCTGACCGTAAATCGTGGTGCCCTTCGTCAAATTTTTTACGTCCTCCAACGTCGCGTTGTTCTTGTTGGTCAACGCCTTATACAGCTGTTGCAGACTTGCCTTGTTAAAGCGTTCCGCGCCCTGCCCCCACAGCTCCGGCACGTTGACGTGCGTATATTCCCACTCCTGTGCGTAAGAATTTTGTTTGTCGCGGTTTCCCGTAAAAACGATACCGAAAACGAACAGTACGGCACAACAGAGCGCAAAAAAAGCGCATAAACCAGTTTTACAGCCGAACTTTTTCATAACCGATTCCTCCGTTTTTATTTTTTTATTTCTACCCCTCCGTCGTTGCAAACGAAGTGAGCGGCGGGATTGTTTTTTAACAGTCGATCCCTCCCGCGCCGCCCCTTTACGCAAGGGGGCAAGATTCTTCGTCGCGCTCCGCACTCCTCTGAACGGCTAACGGGGCAAATTTTCGCTCCGTCAAGAAAGGTATACTTTTTTTGACAAAAGATTGTTGACAAAATTCATATAGATAAAGTATAATTTTAGGCGAAATAATGCAATTTTCGCTGCATTTCGATTCTAATAAAAAAGTATGATTTTTTTATTATTTCCGATTTTTTATCTCAATTTATCCAAAAAATCCTAATTTTGAACGGTATTTTCGGCACCGTTCTTATTTTTTCGTCAAAAAAAACCGTATGCGCAACGCCGCATACGGTTCGATTTTTATCACAAAAGCCCGGTCATTCCGAGCGAAGCGAAGCATCCCACAAACGCAGTCCGTCGCTTTCCTCTCGCATTCTTCGGGCTACGCCCCGTTCCCTCAAAGTTCCCTCAAAGCTTATACTTCGCGGTCATTTTCAGCACGGAAGCAAGACAGTCGTTGAGCGAATTCATTTCCGCTTCGCTCAGCGGCTTGCTTCTCAGCCGCGCGAGCGTGCGTGCCAGCTCCTCCGTTTCGAGGCGGTCGCCCGCGCTCATTTTCTCCGCGCGCAGCTTTTCGATCAGCGTATCGGCGTAGGCAAGGCGCGCCCCGCTCTCTTCCGCCGTCGCTCCGCCCAAGCCCTCTTCGAAGCAGCACACCTTGGGCGGACGCTTTTCCTTCAAGGCAAACGGTTTTTCCGTCAGCTCTTCGTGAAATTTTTCGTACAGCTCGTCTGCCTTCGATTTTTTCGCCCGCTTTTTCAGCTTGACGCGCGGACACAAAAACAGGAGCGGCAGCGCGGCGCTCAGCGCAAAATACAATCCCGCATAGGCAAACGCCGCCGTATCGCGGGCGAAAGCGTACGTTTGGCAGAACGCCAAAAACGTTCCGACGCCGAATAAAAACGCCGCCGCGGGAAAATACAATTTCCGCTTGCCGAACAGCGTAAACAAAACCGCCGCAACCGCGGTAAACGCGGGCAGCAGCGCCAGCGTAACCCAATCGGGGGTATTCTCGAAAATCCTGACCACGTTCCAAAATGTACCCATACAAAACTCCCTTGAAAATAATAGACCGCCGCGCAGAAAATTTCCGCACTTATTTTATCCTATTTTGCCGAATCCCGTCAAAACGGGATTTCTTCGAGGCGGCGGATGTTGACGATGCTCGCCCGCACCTTCTCCTCGTCCACCCGCTTGCCCTTGGCTACCGCCTTGCGGTAGAGCCCGATTTGCGAGGCGTACTTCTCTTTGAGCGCCTCCCCGCTCAGCGCGGAATACTTGTAGTCAACGACCGTATACCCGTTGCCGTCGAAATACAGCAAATCGATCGCACCCTGAAATACGATTTCGTCCCGCGCCTCGGTGCGGTACGAGGCAATCTCGTTTGCGGGCACGGACAGCAAAAATTTCTGCTCGCGCCATTTGGACTTTTCGGCAATTCCCCGAAAACAGGGCATCGCCAAAATTTTTTCGAGCTTCTCTTCGCCGAGCAGCGCAAGATACTCCTCGGACAATAATCCCTCCCGCCGCATACGGGCAAGCTCGTCCTTTACGGGTGCGCCGAAGCGCACGAATTGCAGGAACGCGTGATAGGCAAGCCCCTCGTCCTGCGAGGAGGGAGCAAGTTCTTCGTTCTGCGCAAAAGGAGCCTCTTCGTCGGCGGGATAAAACTTCGTCTCCGCGTTTGCGGCGTGCATGATCGCCGTTGCCGAACTCTTCATGGGCAGGCGCGACGCATCTTTGTACTTTTTACGGTACCCGCCCGCCGCCTCGACCGCCCGATACAAGTCCGCAAGCGGATACGCCCGCCCGCTTTGCACGGATTCCCTCTTGCCGCCGCCCGCTTCGGAAAACTCCGTATCCTGCGGCAGAAAACTCTCGTCGAAATAGTCGCTGTATCTGTCCGACTTACGCTTGCCGCCCTCGCTCTCCTCCTCGAACACGAGGCACAGCCTGTACTGCGCGCGCGTCATGGCAACGTACAGAAGGTTGCGCTCGCCCTCCTCCTCTTCGCGCGTGTTGTACGCCGCGGCGGCGCGCCGCACGAGCGTTTCGTACGTGGTTTTCGTCTGCGCATCAAAGCTCTTCGGCGCGACGAGCGCCGTTTCCCCGCCCTGCGACACGCCGTCGGCGAAAATCACGTCCGCCGCGTCCGTTTTCGCAACGTCCGCGCTCAGGCTCGCGAGAATCACGACGGGGAACTCCAACCCCTTGGACGCATGCATGGTCATCACCTTTACCGCGTTTTCGCCGCCGCTCTCCGTAAAATCAATGTGCTCTTCCAGCTCCTTTAACTTATTGAGGAAGGCGCGCACGCTCAGCCCCTCCCCCTCGGAAACCAGCCGCCGCACGCGGGCGAGCCTGTTCTTGCCGTCGGGTTTGCACGCAATCTGCACCTCCAATCCCTCGGAGAGCAACAGATTCATCGTTTCCGCCGCCGTACGCACCCTCGATATTGCCCGCAAGCGATCCGTTTTTTTGAAGAACGCATCCGTCTTTGCTTTCAGCGCGCCGCCGCAGCGCCGAACTGCGGCACGGAAGGAGGGCGCTCCCTCGGCGGCGAGACGGATCTGCGCCAGCTCGTCGTCGGTAAAGCCGCCGATGCGCGAAAGCATAGCCCCCGCCAGAGGAATATCCTGCTCGGCGTTGTCCAGAAAGGACAGCCAGTCGATAAGCAGCCTCGCCTCGAAAAAGGCGCAGATATTTACTTCCGCGGAAGCGGTAACGGGAATTCCCCTGTCCGAAAGCGCCCTGACGATGCGCTCCCCCGCGCCCGAATTGGCGCGCACGAGCACGGTGATATCGCCGTAATCCACCGTCTTTTCCTCACCCGCGCCGTCGTTCGCGTCGGGGTCGAACCACTGTTTGCCGCGCTCCGCTTCTACGATTTTTACAACCGTATCGGCAAGCGCGTTCTTCTCGGACGCACGCCCGCCGCTCAGCACCGAATACACGCCGAGCTCGCGCTCCTCTTTGGGCGTTTTTTTCGAAAGATAGCTGAGAATTTCCCCGCCGTGCTCCCCGAAGCGGCTGCCCCCGCGCATGGGAGTGTAGCCCGTTAAAAGCTCGGAAAACACGCGGTTGACCGCTTTGAGAATTTCGGGCGCGGATCGGAAATTTTCGGTAAGCTTCAGCGCGCAGCCCTTAGCCGCATACTCCCTTTCCGTGCGGATAAAGAATTTGGATTTACTGCCGCGGAATCCGTAGATCGCCTGCTTTTCGTCGCCGACGAGAAAAAGGTTTTTGTTTGCAAGTTGCCCGATAATCGCCTCCTGCATGGGATTCACGTCCTGATACTCGTCCACGAACACGTAAGAAAAGCGGCTCTGCACCTCCCGCTTCACCTCTTCGTTGCTCAAAAGCGCATAGGCGAAATGCTCCAAATCGTCGTAGTCGAGCGCGCCCGCCTCCCGCTTGCACGCCGAATACGCCCTATCGTATTCGAGCACGATTTTTCCGATCGCCGCCGCGCGCCGCGCAGCCTCTTGTGCGCGCGCCCGCTCCGTTTCCTCGCTTCCGATCCCCTCGATTTCCGCATATAAATTTTTGATCGCGTTGTTGAGCCGCCCAAGCTTTTTCAGCTTGAACTTTTCCTCCCCCTCCGCCTTCTTGCCGCTCGGCATCCGCGTCTGGGGAAGGAGGCAATTTTTCATTTCGAACAGCCCGTCCGCATATATCACCGCCTCCGCCGCGTCGAGCAGTTTGCCGCAAACCTCCGCCGCCTTCGGATTGGTTTTTTCGAAATACGCCCGCAGTTTTTCCAGATCTTCCCGCACGGAAGCACACCGTTCGCGGTAGCGCGCGGCGACGTATTGCACGGAGGCGTCGAACGTGTCTGCGCCCGCGTTCAACAAAATCTCGCGGTAATTCGCGTACCCGCGCACCTTGCCGTAAAAACCGGCGATCAGCTCGCGCAGGCGCAGATCGTGCTTGCCGTAGTAGGAGGAAAGCAGCAGCCGAAAGTCCTCGCCCTTTTCCTCGTACGCGCGTTCGAACACCTCGTTCATTGCGCGCAGCGAAAGCGATTTTGCCTCGTCGGGAGTCAGAATTTTGAAATCGGGCTGAATCTCCTCCCCCGCCCCGCCCGCGCAATAAAAGTAGGTGCGCACGAGATGCCCGCAAAAGGCGTGAATGGTACAAATTTCGGCAAGCGGAAGCGCTTGCAGCTCCTCCGTCAGCTTCGCCTTGCGCGCTCCATCCTCGCAGGCGACGATTTCCTCGCTCAACGCCCTGCGCATTTTGTCGCGCATCTGCGCCGCCGCCTTATTGGTAAAGGTAACGGCAAGCACGTTCTTCACGCTTGCGCCGCCCGTACGGATAAGCTCGACAAGCCGCCGTATCATCACCGTCGTCTTGCCGCTGCCCGCAGACGCGGACACGATGATCCGCCCCTGCTGCTCTACGGCTTTGCGCTGTTCGTCCGTCAATCCCATTGTCAGCCTCCGTTCCTATCGCGTACGATTTTTACGACGTCCTTACAGCTGACGTCCCGTTCCTTTCTGCATTCCCCCGTAAATCCGCAAAGCGAGAGCAGCTTGCAGTACTCGCACGATTTCTCGTAGGGGGAGGGCTTGACGTTGCCCCCCTTCATCTCCTCTTCCGCCTGCTCTGCCACGAGCTTGGAATACCCGAGAAAGAGGCGGAAGTCCTCTTCGGGCATCGCTTTGTCAGAAAACTTTCCGCGCGTGCCCGCAAACACCGAACTCTTTTCCCCCTCGCCGAGGGCGGGGTCGAGACGGGTAACCACGTCGTCCTCCGCCGAATAGAATCCCTTCATGCGGAATTTTTCCTCGTCCGCATTCTTGTATGGGTCGGCGGCGGGGAAGTAGAACGCCCCCGCGGGCTTCTTGCCCTCGGACGCCGCCAACAGATAGAGCTGCAATTGCAGCTTTCGTCCCGTATAATACGCCGCGCCCGAATCGTCGATTCTGCCCGTCTTGTAATCGACCACGCGCACATAGTCGTCCGAATCGTCGATTCTGTCCGCGTCGCCCTTCACGTTCACGTCGGTAAGTTCCACGCCTTCCTCCGTCGTACGCACGCGGAAACGGCTAGCGATCAACTGCTTCCACGCCGCGTCCGCAACGGCACAGCTTTCCGCGATCAGCCGTTCCCCCGCGTATTCGCCCGCTTTCGTATCGGCAACGGCGCGGTAGCGCGGCTCCGTCAAAAGCGTTTCCGCCTCCCGCCGCGCGCATTGTAACAGTTGCTCCTCGTCCGCGATGCCGTTGAATTCCTTTGCCGTCCGTTCGAGAACGGTATGTACAAAGGTGCCGGAATCCGCCGCACGGACGCTGCCTTCGCGCCGCTCCTTTAACCGCAAACCGCGCATTCCGAAGCCGTGATAGGGACATTCGAAATAGCTTTCGAGCGTCGTGGGCGCGATCCTGCCCTCCCGCAGCCAAAGCGCCGCCGCATGGGGCGTCGCACGATCGCCGCTCTCCGTTTCGGAAACCTCCTCCCCGAAATACTCTTTCAGCGTTTCATACAGCGCCTCGTCGCCGACGTAACTTCCGTCCGGCTTTGCAAACGCCATTTTCAGACGCGCAGGCATCGTTTCAACGCAGTCGAAAGGGTACAAATCGGGCATGGGTGCGGTAGAAACGGTTTTTCCGGAATCCTGAAGCACGCGCAGCACCTCGCTCTTTTCCGTTTCGCTCCCCCTCAGTTGGAGCGGGCGGCTCAGATACAGCTCCTTTTCGAACGCACACAGATTCATGACCAGACTTTCGCGAGCGCGGCGGTTGACCTCGGCAATGGCGGGCTCGATTTCCACCCTTATCTCTTTCAACCGTCCGATTTCGCCGTCGGTGATAATCGCGGTGTCCTGTCCCGTACGCGGCACGGCGTCCGTCAATCCCATCACGAAGAGTGCCTTGACGCGGTTAAACCTGCTTTCGGTTGCGTCGCCGACGAACACCACGTCCAGACAGGGCGGAATCATGGACACGCCGAGCGCGTCGAGCCCGTTTTTGAGAATAACGGAAAATTCACGCGCGCCGAACCTGCGCTCCCCCGCCACCAATTCGATTTCGTCGAGAACGGAGGCAAACGACGAACCTTCGTCGAGTGAAATACCGAGAAAATTCCTTTCCGCGGCGCTCAGTCCGTCCTCGCCCGCCGCCGCTTCCACGCGCTCTTGCACCGTCTTCCAATTCGTTTTTCGGAACAACTGCCGCACGCCGTCGGTATAATCTTTGCCCCTGCCGCTCGGCTTAAAAAGGGACAAAACCTCCTTCATGCGCACCCGAGCGCCGAGAAGCTTTTCCCTGTCGTATTCCCCGACCTCCTGCCCCTCCTTCACGGGCAGATTCACCGCCCCGCGGAAAGCGCCGTAGCGCAGGAGATAGTTGCGGTATTCGTCCGCCTCGCCGAAGCACACGCTGCCTGCAATCGCATCCGCCTCGTCGGGAAGCACGCCGTCGGCAACCGCGTTGAGTACGTTCAGCACGTACTCCGCAAAGGGATGCGAAGAAAGCTTGCGCTTCTTCTCCGCGTAAAAGGGAATGCCGTACGCCGAAAACGTCTTTTCGACGGTGAGGAAATACTCTTCGCCCGAAACAAGCACCGCCAGATCGCGGTAACGCATCCCCTCGGAAATTTTCTTCTTGACGAGAGCGGCAACCGTCTCCGCCTCCCTCGTTTCGTCTTCCGCCTCGAACACGGTAATTTTATCCGCGCGCGCCGCCGCGCGCTTCGCGGGCGCACAGAGCAAATCCCGCAATAGTTTCGCATCCTCCGTAAGCGTGCAGGCGACGGCGGCGTCAGGCTGTAAAATTGCTTTTACGGGCACCCCCTCTGCCTCCGCAGCATAAGACGCAAAGCGCGTTGCCGCGCGGTTGGTATAGATCGGCGCGTCCCCGCCGATAAAGATGCCGGTTACCGACTTCGCGCGCGGAAACGCCGCGCGCACCCCCTCCATCGCTTGGAGGGTAAAGGAGGGAAAGGCAAAGAAAAAGACGTTGACGTTTTCGAGTGCGTCCCCCTCGATCGCGTCTTTGAGAAGCGCGAGATAGCCGTTTTCGTCCACACGCCCGCTCTCGCCGAGAAAAGCGCGATACGCTCCGTAGATACGGGCAAGGTCTTTCAACTTACGCCCGAGCAATCCGTCCGCCTCTTCCGAGGCGGCTGCGGAAAGCAGTACGTTTTCATCGACGTTGGATGCAGAAAGCTGGGCGATCGTCTCGTATACGGCGCGTGCCGAACCGTTGTTGAAGCATCCGTCCTGCGTCTTACCGTCCAATATAAGCTCGGAAATCTTCATTACCGAGCCCTCCTTGGAAATGCGTTTGACCTCCCTGCCCGAAAGATAGCGCGCAAACGTCGTAACTTCCGTCGTAAAGGTAGCGCCGCCCGTACCGCGCAACACCGCGCGTTCCGCCAGCAGCGTGATCCTATCCTCGCAGAACACGAGATTCCGCTCGTTTTCCGCGCTCTTTTTTACCAATTCGGATAACTTGTCCAGCGCGTCGTCCAGCGTCTGCGCCCTGAAAACGTTCGTCATGTTCTGCCTCCGTAAAACCGTTCGCAACGATTATAGCATATTTTCATAAAAATTTCCCGTATTCTCGTGCATTTGTTTTTGCAAAAGCAAAAAAAATATGTTATAATGGCAATGATCGGGCGTATTAAAATACGCTTCGGCATTTTCATTGGAAAATCGGAGTGATTTATGAAGAAAAATCGTATCGCGGGACTGTTAACGCTTGCGCCGCTCCTGCTTTTCGCCGCGTGCACAAGCAGCACGCCCGAGCTCTCGCTCGAAAGCAATTGGCTAAGCTACACCACACAGCAGAGCGTGCCCGTTACGGCGGAGGGCGAAGCGATCGAAACACTGAAATACGACGTAACGTTCAGCCGCTACGAATCGACGCTGAACGCGCCCTTTAAAATCCACTACTCGGAAGGGACGTATCAAACGGTGCTTTCCTCTACGACGGTTACGGTGGACGGAAAGTCAGAACAGGCGTACAAGTACCGCACGGAGCTCAATATTAAGGTTTCATTCTCGCTGAACGCCGACCAATCGGAAACGTTTTCCGACTCGGTCGTTACGGAAACGGTGTTTTTAAGCGTTGCGCAAAACCTGCGCCCCATCGGCAGCACGCGCACCGTGTTAAGCCACGTTCCCCTGTATATGCCCTCGAATCCGCCCAAAACGCTGACAGACGAAAACGGAAACGGCGTGGCGTTCGGCCATTACAATTATGTGCTCGAAACGGACTACTCGGAAACGAATAAAGCGAAAATCAAGATGACCAACCTGCTCGTAGACGAGGAGGCGAAGGAAGAGGACTCTAACGCCGGCGTCAGCGAATACAACGTTTCGACGAAGGGCAAGGGCTCGTACTTCGACAACGAACAGATTCTGTTTCTCCTGCGCGGGGTAAACCTTTCCTCCTCGCTCACCTTCCGCACCATCGACCCCACCACGCGCACCGTGGACAAGGTAAAAATCGCCGACGGCCCCACCGCCGTGCAGGAAGCGTGCAAATTCAAAATGGGCGATACGGATCTGGACGCCGCGATCGACGCCTACGAGATCAGCCTTGCCTACTCAAAGAGCAACGCGGGCACATCGCAGAAATGCGTATACGCCAAGAAGGTCGGCGCAGACGGAAACGTTTACCGCAACGCGCTGCTACGCTACGAACAGCCCGTATTATACTCTCACGGCACGCTCGTATACACGCTTTCCGACGCAAGCTTCTCCGCTCTGCAATAGGAATTCTTTCCCGCATTTCAGAATGTCAAAAAAACAGTCGTATTCGTGCTTATATTCGTAGGTATCGTTAAAAGCTCTCGGTCGTCTCGTCCGAGAGCTTTTTTCATACCTGACCGCTTTTGTCCTTCCGCACCCCGCTCCCCCCCGACCGCACAGAGGGGGGCTTTCCCTCAATCAAGTTGCCGCCGATTGTCTCCGAAGTGCGCGATCACGCGGTACGCACCGTTGCGAATCGAGACGGTAACCGCGTCCAACTCGTCCGTACGGTAAACGTTTAACCCCTCTTGCGCAAACAGCAGCATCGTTTCCGACGACGGCGCGCAGCCCCTGCCGCACTGAACCAGCGCCTCCTTCGCCCCGAGCAGCTGCAACAGCTCGCCGCGCGTTCCGCCGCGCGCGCCGTGCGAGGGCGCAACGTAAATATCCGTCTCGCTCAGCCGCACCCGATAATCCGCCGTGTCGAAAATCGTCGAGTCGATGAGATACTCGTCGTAAATGCGCCGCTCCCGCATCGACGAGGTGTTGCCCGCAAGAAATATCCCCACGTCCCCGTAACCGAGCCACAGAACGACGGACGCATCGGAAGCGTCCTCCTCCGTGCGGTAGGGCGATAGGCACACCGCGTACGCGCCCGAAGGATCGGCAATCGCCCCGTAACGGGTAATGCGCGCGGCGGGCACATCCCGATCTTGTAACGCAGAGACGAATTTTGCGTACGATCCCGTTTCCTTGGAAAATGCGGGCAGGTACGCCCGCTCCACGGGAAAGTTTTCGAGGATCCGCACGAATCCGCCGACGCAACTGCCGTTCGCATCGGTGGCGAGCAGACTAACGGACACGGGATTCAGCCCCTTTACGTAACGGTAAATTTCGTTTCTGCTTTTCAGCGAACCGTCTCCACCGTTAATCATTAAAAGCTTCCCGCTCGGAAATTCCACGATTTTGCAGTCGCCGACGCCGCTCAACAGATGCAAGCGAAGCTCGCCCTCCTCCCTCTGCGGCAGACGTTTTGCGGGAAGCAGCGCATAAAAGGGCAGAAAAAAACAAAGGACGGCAAGGAATAATATAATTGCCGCCCCTAAAAATATTTTTAAAATTTTTTGTAATCGAGTAAACTTCCGATCCCTCACGGTATTATCCCGCCGTCTTTTGTCCCAATGCTTCGGCAGAGGAGGCGCTCTCTTCGTATGCAGAACCGACCATCTCGTAATTCTGCCGTGCAAGTTCTTCCGCTTCGTGGAAATATCTCAGATACGCTTTTCGGCAATAGCGGCAAACCTGCGCATCCGAAGCGACGAGCCCGCCGTACGGATACGCGCCGTTTACGCGCCATCCGTTTAACAGCGAGGGGCGCACGGCGTCCGTCGGGCAGGAAAACGCACACCCCATGCACGCGACGCAGTGTCCGCCGAATTTCGGCTTTCCGTCTTTCATCGTAATATTGCCCTGCGGGCATACCCCGGCACACTTGCCGCAGCCCACGCATTTATCCTTTTTAACGCGGAAACCCAATCCGACTACGGGCATGGCGGGGTGCTCGATACGCAGAAAGAAGGAAGCGATGCGCATAAACAGATTGGTGCGGTATCTCTTTCCCTCGCCTTTTTCCAGATCGCACGCGTCGTGCGGAGCTTTGATCTTGCTCACCCTGTCCATACGTGCCGCCATTTCGTCGGAGTGGCGAAAGATGATGTTATAGGGCATGACGTGGTATATATCGCCCTTGACCTCGTATCCTCGCCGCTTTAATATGCGCGCGGGAAGCACGCTTGCCGCGTCGTTCATGCGTACGGGCTCGCCCGAAGTGCGCAGCAGGAACACGGTCTTTTCGTCCCCTTTCGCCCGCTTGGGAAAACGTTTGATAAAGTTGAGCACGGGCGCGGGCGCGTTGAACGCGTGCACGGGGAAGCCGACGACGATGCGGTCGTATTCCTCCGTTTCCGGCTCGGCGTCGGGGAGAATGGAAACGAGCTTTGCGCTGTGCCCCCGTTTTTCCCATTCGTCTTTGATTCTGTTCATCACCCGAAGCGTATTGCCCGTACCCGAAAAGCAATAAAAAATCGCCTTCATTCCCGCGCCTCCGTAACGTTTGCCGATCCGTTTTCATTCATTTCGTACACACAGTTTTCCTCCCGTCCGTGCGAATCGTACCACACCTGCGCGTAAAAGGGCGATTTCTTTGCAAGCAAATCGAATTTCCAAGGCATAGGCGCGCATTTGGGACACCAATGTCCGCCGCGCAACACGGTAAAGGGAGTCAACATAAATTCGTGTCCTTCCGAACACTTCCAACGCGTCTTTTCGTACGCGCCGTTAAACGTTTCCGAAAGGGATTCCCCGCCGCGGAACGCCGCCGCACTTTTCAAATCCTCTGCCGTCCATGCATCCGCCGGCTTGCTTTCGTCGTAGCCGTGATCCGGTAACCCCCCCCGCTCTTTGGCAATTTCCGCATTCCGCATTTCGTCATAGTCGCCGAAATCGCCTCTCGCCATGAGTTTGACGTCCTTCCATTCCGTCGGGATCTTTTCGTGCTCTTCGTATCCGCCGAAGTACGCCTGCACGCGCGCGTCGTCCTTGGATTTCAACCAATACATTGGCGCGTTCGGGTGTTTTAACAGCCTCCCGAACAGACAGGCGTGGATCAGTCCCTTGGGCACGCACTTGCCCAGAGCGAATATCTTATGATGCCGTGCGATTTCCTTCCAGTACTCGTGTACGCCGTCGCGCTGATAGCCGAACAGCTTTTCCAGCTCATCGCCGTCCGCAAACCACAGCCCGTGGAAGTTGCGCACCGCAAACCAATCGGGCTTGAAAAACTTTTCCGCCGAACCGCCGATGATCGCAAATCCGTCGCCGAACGTATCGTAGCCCGTTTCCCTGCCTTTGAAGCCCGCGCCGATATTGTAGATATTTTTCCAGAAAAAAGGGATCTCGTTCTTTTCTTCGCGCTCGAAGATACGCTTGATCAGGTATCCGCTGTCGCGCGAGCTCGTCCATTCGAGGGGCGCGTTCATGGCGGTATGATACATCAGCCCGTCGCTGACGTTGTCGTTCATCATGTCGGGGTGAAGCATGGCGGTCTGCCGCAGCACCACCCAGCAATCGAGCCCCGCTTCGAGCGCATAGCGTTCGCCTTCCAGCTTGTGCAGGGCGTATGCGTCGAAGGGACTGATAAGAAGCGGATCTCCCACTCTTCCCCAAGGATGCAGCTCGTTACGGTTTCCGTACAGGGCGACCGTGGAAATATGGATATATTTCGGCTGCACCTCTGCCGCCTTGATTGCGTCGACAAGGGCGATCGCACCGTCGAGATTGCACTCCTTACTGCGCGCAAAGCTTGCGTCCGACGCGGGAGGGATCACCGCCGCCATATGCAAAACGTAGTCTACTCCCTCCGCAAGCTGTTTGCAAGCTTCCGTGTCCGCCACCGAGCCGCGCACGATCTGTATTCTGTTCTTATACTTCCTTTTCCACTTTTTTGCAAGTTTGTTATTTTTCTTTTTGGGCAACAAAAGCACGCGCACGAATTCCACGAAGGGCAGTTCGAGCGTCTGCGCAAGCGCTTCTCTCCCCATGTTGCCGCTTGCACCCGTCATAGCTATTTTCATTTTTTTCTCCGGTAAGATGCCCGTAAAGGCATTTATGAGCCCATTATACATGAAATAATATGTTCTGTCAATTAAGTAATAGTTTTTTATGACATTTTTCTTTGAAAAATTATCAATTCGTGAAAAAACCTGCTCTTCCTATCATTCCGAGATGCAGCCGAGGAATTTTATCTCCAATACGAAAAAAATGAAAAAACACTTGCACGGCGGAATTCCGTGTGTTATAATGATTACAACTTAACTGGGAGGAAACACAATGATTTGTAAACACTGCTCTACGGAAAACCCCGAAAGCGCGGTTTTCTGCGGAATATGCGGCAAACGCTTAGACGGTAACGTCGTCTGTTCGCACTGCGGCAATCTCATGCCGGAAGAGAACAATTACTGCTTCGCCTGCGGTGCAAGGATGAATACGCCGCCCGCGCAAGCAAGCGCGCAACCCGAAAGTGCGCCGACGTCGGCACAGCCCGCCTCCGTAAACGTACGTCCCGCCGTCCCCGCAAAACAGAAAACGGGCGCATGGAAAAAGATTCTCGAAATCATCGGCGGCGCGGTCGGCATGACGGGCGTGTTCTTCGCTCTGCTCTTCACCTTCCTGATCGGTATCAGCGCAGGCACGGGCGCAGGCGCTGACATGTTGAACGTGAACGCCGACCTCAATCTGTACTACTATTTCGGCAAAGTTTACGAGCAAATCGCCACAGGGCTGAGCGATATGACCTCGTACAGCGCGTTTTACGAAGCGAATATCTACCTGCTCGCCATCTTGGGCACGGTGCTTTCGGCGGCGACGATCATCACCGTCTTTACCCTCTCGGTCATCACCCTCGTGCGC
Organism: uncultured Christensenellaceae bacterium; assembly: GCA_910588615.1. Lineage (GTDB taxonomy): Bacteria > Bacillota > Clostridia > Christensenellales > Borkfalkiaceae > Gallimonas. Next base: position 17,555 of record CAJUOI010000013.1, read on the forward strand.
TATCTGCGCAAGCTTTTGAAAAAATCCGAAAAGGATTACGCCCCCACGCTGATCGGTGCGATCCTCACCTACATTCTCGGTGCGAGTCTGTTCCTCGGCTTCAACAACATGAGCATTACCGCCGTAATTTCTTCGAGTTTATCCGTAAGTGCAGGCATTCGCTATAACACCGCTACGCTTGCGGGAATTATCCTTTCCGTACTCTTCCTTTGCGGCTTTATCGGTTGCCGCGCGGCGCAATTCGGCAAGAAGCTCGGCAAACCTTCGTACCTCTTCCGCGTTATCTTTTCCGGCGTCGGCACCGTGCTCGTCGGCATCGTGTGGAGCATGGCGACGAATGTGATATTCGCGCTTTCCGATCCTTCGTCCGTTACCATTCGTCTCAGCGCGTATAACGCAATCAACATGATGGCTACGGAATACGCTTCGATCACTTCGGAGCCCGATATGGCGCTCTACGTTTCAGTATTACTGACGCTCGTTTTGCAGATCGCGCTCACGATTCTGAGCGCCCTGATTGCGATAAGACTCATGAAAAATCTCACCTGCGAAAAATCCTCCGCGTGTCTCGGGCTCGGCATCGCACAGGCGACCGTCGCGCTTGTGATGCTGATAGCGGCGCTACTTGCGTGCTCGTTCTATCTTCAGGCGGAAAACATTCCGAGCTACGAAAAAGCGATCTCTCCCGTGGCAATCGTCGCGTTCGTATTCTCGATACTGCTGCTGGGAACGACGATAGCGCACAAGATTTTAAAGAACAAATTCGACAAGGCACCGAATCATGCGCAGCCTTTGCAACAACCCGTTCCCGTACAGGAGACCGTGTCTGAAGAGCCTGCGTCGGACGACTCCGTTACGAACGAACCGTTCGAATCGAAATAAGCTTGCCAAAGAAAAATTCACCCCCGTTGCATAGGCAACGGGGGTGTTTCGTATTCCTTTATTTCCTGACGACGATTGCGCCGATTGCACCGATGACTGCATCAACGAGCGCGCCGCAGACGACGATGATCCAAAGCGGATGCCATAAGTTCGTCAGCACGCCGGCTACGAGATATACCGAAACACATATGAGCACAATTACTGCGCACGCGCACCCCGTGTACGGGTTTTCGCCGCGTGCAAGTTTCCGCTTCCGCTTTTCCGCATTGCACGCATCGCATATCGACCCGATGATACCGCAAGTCAAAGCGCACAGCGTAACGACAAGCCAGCAGGGATGCCATAAATTCGTAAATACCCCCACGCACAGATAGACGATAACGCCGATCGACATAAGCAAAGCACAAACCAACCCGCCGATTTTGTCGGCGCGCGTTCCGGACGAACCGTTCTTATCCCGTGTCAACAGATGACCCTCTATCCGTTCCGTCTTATCCTCCGCCGCGCCCTCCCCTTCCGTTTCCGTGCGCCTACCCGCAAGCAGTTCGTCCACCGAAACGTCGAAAATGCGCGAGATCGGCAACAGCAACGCCGTTTCGGGCATTGCCTCGCCCGTTTCCCATTTGGAAACCGCCTTATTGGTTACGCCGAGATTTTCGGCAAGATCCGCCTGCGTCATGCCCTTTTCTTTTCGTAGTTCGTAAAGAAATTCTCCGAATGAATTCATATCCGATCTCCGTTTGTATTTTTCTTCATTCTAAATCTTTACGCCGAAACTTGCAATAGAATCTTGTCGAATTAAAGTAGAATTTGATTCATATTGATAGAAACCTTTACGAGATATCGCCGCTGCAATACAAGGTATAAGCCTTAGAACCCCCATCCCAGTTGACGTCTTTTTCAATCTCATCCCACTGCGCCCGCGTACCCTCGAAATAGATATGCTCCAGTTTTGCGCAGTTTGCAAACGCCGTAATACCGATTGCGGTAACGCTTGCGGCAATCGTTACGGTTTGCAGATTCGCGCATTGCTCGAACGCAGCGCCTAATATTTTCGTTACGCCGCTCTCGATCACAACGCTCGTAATGCTCGTACAGTTTCCGAAGGCTCTTACGGGAATTTCTTTTATGCTTGCGGGAACCGTCAATTCGGTAACGGGCGCGCCGTTTAAGTACAGGTTATGCGCAAACCACAGCGGATTGGAATAGCGGTTGCCGTCGAACAGGATACCGCACCATGCCGCAAGGTCGGAAATATACACTCCAGCCAACCGTTCGCACCCCTCGAACGCGCTGTTTCCGATATTTTTCAATCCGTTCCCTATCGTAACCTTCGTCAGAGCGGTGCAATCCACAAACCCCTCTTCGCCGATTTCCTCAACCCCGTCGGGAATCGTTATTTCCGTCAGTCCCGTATGTTCGAACGCGCACCACCCAATCGTTTTCAGCGTTTCGGGGAGAGCTATGTTCGTAAGCTTTCCGCAGTAAGCAAACGCAGCGCTGCCGATCGTAACGATCCCCGCCGTTAACTGCACGTCTACGAGCAAATCGCAGGAGAGGAATGCGGCGTGTTTGAGTTCGGTAACGCTTGCGGGAATTTTTATCGCCGACAAGCCCGTACCGGAAAATGCGTAAGAACCGATTTCCGTTACCGTTTCGGGAACGGTGAACGACGTCAGTGCCTCACAGCCCGAGAACGCGTAATCGCCTATATTCGTAACTCCTGCGGGAACGGCGCCGTTTGCGCACCCGCGAACGAGCGTGCCCGTCGCCGTTTCGATAAGGCAGTTATTTTCAACGCGGTAGTTCGCGTTGCCCGCCGCAACCTCGATCGAGGCGATTTTTCCGCACTGACCGAAAGCCGTGGACGCCGCGCTCTTCAAACTTGCGGGCAAAGAAATCGTTTCCAGATTTTCACACTGATAAAAGGCGGAGTCGCCGATGCTTGTAACGCCCTCGGGCACCGTCAGTTGCTTTACGGACTCACAGCCCGCAAAGACGTAGTCCTTCACCTGCGTAACTCCCGCGGGTACGGTGAGATCGGTAACGCGACCGTCGTTGAGAATGAGATCTCCGCCGTTACACATGGGATTTGCAAACGCATCGCCGAAGGAAATATTAAACCATGCTTTCAGATCGAAGATATTCACGCTCGTAACGGCGTTCTTTACCGCAAACGCATTGTCCCCGATTTCGGTAATGCTTGCGGGAATGCTCACCTTAACGAGTTCCGACTGCGAAAATGCAAACTCCCCGATTTTCGTTACGGGTCTGTTCATCCATGCTTCGGGAATAACGATCATTGTTGCGGACGGCTTTTGCAACCTCGTTACCGTGTACGATTCCGTGCTTACGTCGTATTCGTACACCAGCCCCTGATCGTCAACGAGCGCGTACCCGCAAACGCAAACGCCGTCCGTAAAGACATGCCAGCCCTCGGTAAGCGTTTCGTTGCACTCATCGCACTTTTGCTTGTGCGAAGTTTCGTCCCAAGAGTATGCGCTCGGCGTATGTTCGTGCTTCGGTTGCTCCTCCGACGTATTGCACGCCGCCAATCCGCTCAACGCGCACGCCGCCGTAAGCACAAGAAACAAATTTTTCCAAGTGATTTTCAAATCTATCCTCCTGCCGTACCGTAATATACCTCACATTATATCACAAACGGAGAAGACTAACAAGGAAATTTCTTTCAATTTTTTTTAAAAAATTTATCTATGATTTCCGCAATTTTGCTCTTATACACCACGCTGCAATTCCCCCCGCCGAAACAGAGGGGCGGATACACCACGCACCACCAATTATCGCCCGTGCCCGTGCCAAGCTCCATGATCAGCGCGTCGTATACGCCCGCCTCCAGCGTGGCGCCGTCGTATACGCGCGTGGGAAATTCCTCTTTTCTGATTTCCGCCCTCGCCCCGTAGTCGAACCCGTTCTCACGTAGCACCCGAACGGCAACCGCTTCCGCTCCGCATAAATTCGCCCCGATTTTTTTTATCGCCTCATCCTTCGTTTTGCACTCCGCCACGATCGGCGTTAAAAATTCCACCACTTTATCGCGCACCTTGTACTTTACCGTCTGATCCTCCGCGCCGTTGGAATTGGCGCGGATATGAATGCGCAGATACGCCGCGTTGCCGTCCGCCTCCGCCTGTTTTCCGCCCGCAAACACGAGCGAAATACCCGCGATCAACGCAACCAATAATCCGATAACGATAAACTTTTTCATAAAAACAACCTCCGTATCTTGCACGGAGGTTATTGACCTATGATTTAATTTTTATACCTTCCCGTTTCATTTTCTTCGTCTTGCGCGCAACAATCGACAAAAGATCCTTCGCTGCGTTCCGAATGACAATAAGAAACGCCTCGGCGACCAAGCCGCCCTTCCGCCGCCCCTTTTCCGTCCCGCTCTAATTCGCCTTTACGATAACGCCGCCGCCGAGGCATTGCGTTTCGTCGTACAGCACCGCATACTGTCCCTCCGTTACCGCGCGCTGCGGCTTGTCGAAAAAGATCTCCAACGAATTTTCACCCGTACGCTTTACCCGTACGCCCTGCTCGCCTTGACGGTAACGGAATTTCGCCGTGCAGACAAACTCATCCCGCTCGGGCGGAACGGGGATAAAATTCATCTCTTCCACCGTGCAGGAAGTCGAATACAGCGGTCCTTCGTCGCCGTGCGACACGTAGAGAATATTCTTTTTCACGTCCTTTCCTACAACGAACCATCTGCCCGCTTCGCCCTTCTTTCCGCCAAGCTCCAAGCCCCTCCGCTGACCCAGCGTATAGTACATCACCCCGCAGTGCTCGCCCACCTCTTCGCCCGCGGAAGTCAGAATTTTTCCGCGTCTGGCGGGCAGAAACTCCTGTAAAAACTTGCGAAAGTTACGCTCGCCGATAAAGCAGATTCCCGTGGAATCCTTCTTTTTCGCCGTGGCGAGCCCGTTTTCTTCGGCGATCTTTCTTACCTCCGACTTGTCCAAATCCGCAAGCGGAAACAACACGTCGGAGAGCTGCTCCTGCGTTACCTGATTTAAAAAGTACGTCTGATCCTTCCCCGTATCGCGCGCCTTTAAAAGGCGATGAATCCCCCCCTCGTGAGACACGCCGCAATAGTGCCCCGTAGCGACAAAGTCCGCCCCAAGCTCCTTAGCGTACGCGCGGAAAGGTCCGAACTTGATTTCGCGATTGCATAGCACGTCGGGATTGGGCGTTCTGCCCGCCTCGTACTCCTGCAAAAACCGCGAAAATACGCGCTCGCGGTACTCTTTGGCAAAATTGACGGTATAATAGGGAATCTTCAACAGCCCCGCCACTCGCACCACGTCGTTAAAATCATCGTCCGCCGTACACGCGCCGTTCTCGTCCTTTTCTTCCCAATTGCGCATAAAAAGACCGACGACCCGATATCCCTGATTTTTTAAAAGCAGTGCTGCAACCGAGCTGTCTACTCCTCCGCTCAGCCCCACGACGACCGTTTTTGACATGATTTTTCACCCGACCGAAAAATTTTTTCTTTTATTTTACCATAACCTCGTCAAAATATAAAGCATTTTCGGAAAGAATGTGTTATAATGATTTGCGTCGAAAGAAAATTTCGTTCCTGCCGCGCGCTTGCGCTTTACGGCAGTAAAGAGCTTGGGGCGAAGTTTGCGACGACGTGCATCCGTAGTCTAACTGGATAAAATCATGGCCTCCGACGCCATTGTTGTGAGTTCGAGCCTCGCCGGGTGCACCAAAAGAGTATAATCCGAACTCTATACTTGTTACAAGTGAGTGGTTCGGATTTACTTTTTATTTCAAGATTTCATAGAAAACAGGGCTTGCACTTTTGCAAGCCCTGTTCTATTGCTATAAAAATTTAATTCGTTGAACCTTCTACCGCATTTGTCTTATCTTTTAAATCTGTTGCAAGATTCCACTCTTCAAAACCGGCAGTGTGCGGAAGCATTAAGTTCCATTCATCCAAGCAGTTGATTTTCATTCTGCAATCGTCGGATGAAAGTTTAAGGATATGTCCGCCTTTTGTTAAATCTTTGCTGATAAAATGTATGTGCCAACCCGGCATATTTATCCCGTTTACATAGTTTGGACAATATACTCCTACAACAAAGCCTTCTTCATCGTGATACTCAAACTCTCTTTGATCGCAAGCAACTTTATAAAGCGGTTCGTACGGCTCGCTTTGAACAAAACAAGACCGCACTCTGACCTTAAATTTGCCCTCCATTTTTATCATGTAGAAGAAATTATGACTTTGTATGTATTGTTCCATTTTAGTTTTGAAATCTTCGATAGATACAAACTCCAAAGGATTTTCTTCCACTCTCTCATCAAATTTTGCTACCGTTGAGAACGGAAGCGAATCGCTGTCGTTCATTTCGCTTACCACGCCTGTTGCTCGTCCGTTATACGCTTTACCATTAATTATAATGGCTTCGCCGTCAAGACCGTCATAAGTGCCTATTCCCGTATCGCCGTAACGAAGCAGGTCTTTGACGGTACAGCTACCGTGATAGTCGCCCATCATAAGACTGTTGAGATTGCCGATTTGTAAAAGTTGATTATTTTGCATTTTAAATGCCTCCTGAATGATGTTTTCTGAGATGATGATGTTTTGAGATATAATGATTATTTTCGTCATAGACGGCGGCTAAAAGTTCACCGTGAGTCGCACCGAAAATTTTACGGGGATTTTCAATTTTAACGCCTTGATTTGTTTTAAAGTAATGCGTCATAATTCCCCTTGTGAAGAACGGGGATAAAATATTGGTTATGAGTAGCACAAACGCAAGTATAGCAATCGAATGTGCCGCCACGTCAGCGCCCGAAAGCCCTTGAAACGTGTATGTCGCAAACATAGCAGGAATCGATAAAGCCACGCCCGCAAGCGACGAGCTACCGATTGAAGCATAGCCGGGACGCTTCAAAATAAACCTGTCTACCACATAAGGCAATATCATAGTAATTGCCCAAAAGATTAACGTAATTACAACGGCAGCCAATAACACCGTAGGCTGGAAAGCTTTTGCGAGATTAATAGTCGAGCCAAACTGAAATCCCAAGAACGGTAATATAATCGTGTTGCCGCCCTTGAATATTTCGCGTATTTTCGGATCGAGATTACCAAACAAAAATCCCAACAAAAACGGTATTAGTAATGCAAAGATTTGTAAAATTTTACCTATTGTTGCAGCGGACGTACTTCCTGCTGGCATCCCGAATGCGCTAATAAATATAAAAGGAAGTAACGGCATTGAAAGTATTAACATTATGGGGAACGTCGCTCTATCGCTATTATCTGCATAAGGTGCGGTAACGCCCATATACAATGCTGCATTCGCGCTTGTTACAACGCAAGTAAAAGTAATAGCATCGATTCCCAAAAAGCCTTCGGGCCCACAAACTATCCAAACCACAGCCGAAATAATGTAAGCAGGCAAAAGCCTTGCTAAAACAACCCATATTCCTCTTTTAAAGACATCTACAAAATCGTGCGGTTTAATCATTGTCCCCGTACAGAATAACATCAGTCCTATCATTAACATTTGACCTGTAGAACCGAATAAATCTTTGACGGGATTACCGAGATATTGCCATAACGTCATACCTTCACCCGCTTTCCCTGTGCCAAGACCACAAGCAACTGTTATAGTACAAATAACGGCGCTTATCAATAGCGGCACAAACATTGTTCCAGCAGGGATTTTGTTTATAAAGTTCCAAATCCCTATGCCTTTGAACGGTTTTTTGCTTTTTTCTGCTTTCAAAATATGCCTCCTCGCAACCTAAAAACCGGTTGCTTTAATTGATTGTTTGTATTATAATAAAAAAGGAGGCAAAAAGTAATAGCCCACAAATACGAACTTACATTCAATATTTGGGCTATTGGCACAAAGTACTATTATGGATTACGAGGAATTACTGCAAATTGAAGAAAACTCATTTACCGTTGATGAACTATTAAAAGCGTATTATGCATTTTTTCAATTACCTATGGCGGTTATAGATCAGAATTACAATATTAAGGGACACTTCTTCCTTGATAGCGCAGACGATACTTATATGTCGAATATTCAACGTGGCAGTTGGTCTATGGAACTTATAAGTATTGCTAACCTATCTTTTAAAGACGGGGAAAGATATAGAATTTTAGAAACAATAAACAGTAAAGTACGGCGTTTGTTTTATCGTTTGACATTCCGCGATTCGGTTATAGGCTACCTTGTATTACTTGAAAATCAAAAGAATAAATTTGAAGATTTAGATTTGATACTTTTAGAGCATCTGTGTAAGAGCATAATCAAAATTTTACGGTTACAATCCAATGAAGGGCACGGCTTTTCGCAATTGAATTTTTGGAAAGCTCTTGTCAAACACACTTATGTGCGAAGAGATATCTTTCTTTCAAAAGCGTCCGAATATAAAATTCCGCTCACATATAATTACCGAGTTTTACTTCTATCTCTTGCAAAATACGATAATCATGAAGATAATCACTTGCAAGATTCGCTGAAAAATATTTTGCAAAATTTCTACTGCATTGTAAAAGATAACTATGTTATAGTGATACTTAATGAAGATTTGTCGGAATATACGGTATCAACATTGAACGACTTCTTATTTAAAAATCACATTTATGCAATATTAAGTTCGAAAATTATAGATTTGTATGAACTGGATGTAATAATAGGTAATCTGATAAAACTGTTTGATTACCTTGTAAAAGTAAAAGATGAATATTGTTTAAAATATGAAGAAGAAAATAAATTGCTTGTTCCGCTTTTTAATGCTCCTACAACCGACGTTATCTTAAACTATATCAACGAAACAATTCTTGAAATTTATATTTATGATAGAGATAACAACACGTCCTTGCTTGAAACACTATATCAGTATTTACTAAATAATAAAAGCTTAAATGAAACGAGCAGAATTCTATTTGTACATAAAAATACAGTAACTTATCGTCTGGAACGAGTTAAAGACTTGTTTAATATCGATTTCAATAACGTTGAAAATAACTTATCGTTTATGTATTCTGCCTCTATAATAAAATACTTGGATTCGATAAAATGCAAAGCTCTTTCCGAACTGAAAATTTTCAGTTAGGTATTGTCTATTATTGTAACCTTGCGGTAAGTGATGATTTACTATTTATAAATATAAAACAGCCGATAGAGCAATCAAACTCTATCGGCTGTTGCCGTTGTTTAGGTTTATGATGTTCGGCCCAACCTTTCTACATTGTGTTTATGTAACTCTTTCATTTATATACCGCTACACTATGGCGGTTTTCCTTATTCCGTCTTTTTCAACGGCTATCCCTATACTATTTAACGGGATTCTTTGTTATTCAATTTTTTATTCAGTTGTCTTTGTTGCCTTTCGGCTTGCCACGCCGCAAACTCTCTTTGTCCTTCTTCGGTTGCAAAGTAGGCTTGTATGGCGGGCAATAATGCTCTCGCGAGGGAGTCGATCTCAAAGTCCGGTATCCCCGTAGTGTTCTTTTTCCACGACGAGCCGCCTTTTAGAATAATGTGGCTTTCTTCCGTCGTTCGTTTATTCTGCGCCTTCTTGCGGAAGTCCGTTTTCGTGTACCCGAACTCGCTTCCCAAACGGTTGGCTTCGTCTTTCATTTTCGTATAGTCGCTTTCCGTAATTCTTAACTTCTTGCCCATGATAGGGTTGACTGCGTTCACGATAATATGACTGTGTACCGTCTTAGTGTCGGTGTGAGTAGCAATAACGCACTCGTCGTCGGGGAATAGAATAGCCGCAAGTTCTTTGGCGTATAAGTGCGCTTGCTTGGGGCTTACGTTGTCTTTTCGTGCGCACGACAATTTGAAGTGATAATACTTGCGCTCGTCAAACTTTTTGCCTTTCCCGAACCGCCGCATAGTGTCCGCAAACTGTTCGGCGTAATCTTCATCGTCAAACAAATTTCTTACGCTGAAAACGCCGCTTTGTCCTCACGCGTTATGTAGTCTATTGCTTTTCTCGGCGTACTCTTGCTTGACAGTCCTTTGAATAGCGGCATATCAATTTCCCCCGATAGCGGCAGATAAACGCCTATATAAGCGTTTGCAATCGTCCACAACGGCTAAAAATTCTTGCTCGGTTATGTCCCCGAAGTAATTGTTCTTAACGGCTTGATTTAGATTATTTCCTTGCCGTTTCAGTTCTGCCAAAATTTCATTTCCGCTATCTATACTAACGATAGATTTATTCGACAACGCCCGTATAAGGTATTCCGTTCTGTTCAGTCCGCTTGCTTTAACTTTACCGTCAATGAGTTCCTTTTCTTGCGCCGAAACTCTGAAAGAATAGGCGTATGGTCTTGCTCTGTTTACTTTCTTTTCGATAGTTTTTACATCCAAAATTTTAATGTTTGCTTGTTCTGCCGACAATGCCGGCAAGGTAAACGGCGGCTTATAGACGGGTTCGTGAACTCAATTTATCTGTACGACGATAAGTTTGATATTACTTTTAACTTCAAAGACGGAACGCAAACAGTATTCTTTTCCGAGCTTGAAGCAACAAAAAATTCGGATATTACATCACTTGGTGCACCAACGCCCGACGGATAAAATCCGTCGGGCGTTTTATTATATTCGTTTCAACCGTTTAAGCGCTTGATATTGCTCAGAACGCTCTCTTCGAACCGCTTGATATACCCCGCCACGAAATCGGCAATATCGAGCGATTTGTCCTTGATGAGCGGCGTCAGATCCATAGCGTAATTTAACATGATATACGTATCGCAGGCATGGCTTTCGCAAAACGTTGCGTTCGCAACCCTGCGCCCCTCCGCCGCTAAATCGTACTGCTTGCCTCCCGCTATCTGACTGTCGAACACGCCCGAAAGCGAACGGGATAAATTCGGGTGAGCGCTGCAATCCAAATACACCTTTTCGTCGTCGTTCAGCCAATCCAAGTTGCGCCAAACCTCGCAGCCGTACACCTTGTCCGGCTGTTCGCCTACGCCAAGTTCCCGCAATGCTTTGATTGCCTTTAACGCCGTGGCTACGTGCGTTCCGTGCTTATCCGCAAGGTTGTGGAGATAAACGTACTGCGGTTTCGTCTATCGTTTCTTCCGTAACACTCCGCAACGGGAGCATACGCCATAAATTCGATGTCGTCCTCGTGCGCCGCAATGCACAGATTCGCGGTACGCGCGAACGCCTGTTTCTCTTCCGTCCCGTCGGAAATAAATACCGTTCTCATAATTTGCTTGCCGCCTCCCTGTCCGCAATCAGAATACAACTCGGGTGCAACTGCAACACGCTTGCGGGCACCTCTTCCGTAACTGCCCCGTAAACCGTCTTATACACCGCGTCCGCCTTATTCTTACCGCTTGCCAAAATCAGTATCCGCTTTGCCTGCATGATCTGTTTTATGCCCATTGTGAACGCCTTTCTCGGCACTTCCGAAATATCCGCAAATAATCTTGCGTTGTCCTTTACCGTACTTTCCGCAAGCGTAACGGCTTTCATCTTCCGTACGTTCCTTTGAAAACTATCGTTGCATCCATTATAGCTTTTTTTCGTTCCTTCCGTCAATTCTTTTTTGCTTTTTAACGGGGCAACCGAGAACATAAAAAATGCGAATCGTTCATCCCGATTCGCATTTTTTTATAACGGATTTATTTTACTCGTTTCCGAAAAGATAGTTGATATAGTACTCGATCCTCTCTTCCCCTTGCAGAGCGGTGATTTGCCAATAGTATCGGTACGATTCCACTTGACATACCGCCTTGATAGTATAATCGTTCGGCTGCTCCTTTATGGTATACTGTACATCAATTCCGTTTACCGTCATTTGATTGGAACAGTCTTGAAACATATTATATCGCTCATAAACGTCATTCGTCAGACATATTCCAAGTTCAACAAAATCATAGTTTTCGGAATCGAAATAAAAATAATTTTGTTCGATTATCGCAAGCTCGGAAGTTTCCGTAATTCGACTAATATAAGTTTTCTGCGCGTCGTGAAAGTATTTCACATTTAAACTGTTTTCGAATACAATCGAATCTGCGTTCGCCACTTCCTCCGTTGTCAAATCGACGTCGGTATAATAGCGTATGACGGGCTTTTGGGGCTGTAAGCGATAGTATACGGGCACAAACACAGCCACGAAAACACACGCAGCCAAACAGGAAAAGACGGTTGCGAGCTTCCATTTTTTTTTCGTTTTTTTCGGCTTGTCCGCATACAGTTTTTGCGCCAACGCGGCGGCGTCATCCGCCAAATCCGCCCTCGGCTCCACGCCGTTGGGTGCGTTGCGCAAAGCCTCTTCGATTTTGTCTTTGTCCGTCATACCGCTCCTTATTTTTTAAACTAACTGATTTCCACAATAAACGCATCGTCGATGTTGCCGTAATCGTTCATTTTGATAAAGCCCTGATCTCCTAAACCATTACACATTGAAGCTTGCAGATACGTTTCCGTTAAAAACAACCGACCGTTCTTATAATAATCCACCGTAAAGTAACCGTACACCATCATCATATGTCCCGCATCCACGGCTTCTTGGTATACTTTTCTATAAGTGGACGCTACTGTGAATCCGTAAACAAAATTATAGCCCGAAAAGCACAGTACCGCCACCTGATTGTTGTTAACCATCTGCTGGATTTTCGTCAGGTTTACCATTTTTGCATTCTGATGCGCGGATTTATAATTGACGTTGTACCCCTGTTCGTTGACGTACCGCTTTAAGCCGCTCTTAAAATCGTCCTCCGTGGCGCCGGGGTAATTGACGTTTACGTTCATGTAGTTGTACAGCGTGGTATGTAGCGCGGGAATTTTTACACTTTCAATATTCGGAAAATAACGATAGATTCCTTTGTATTCCATCCCCGGTTCGAAATCCTCAATCAGATTCGTATAGTAACGGTCGTAAAAGGCGATCACGTTGGTGCCTGCCGTAGAAGAACAGCAATTGGTCGCGCCCGTGCCCCCGTTATGAAGGGAGGGTGCTTGATAAACATAGTATTCGTTGTGCTCTACGTAAGAGTCGTACTCTATCGTATAATCTGTCGATACGCGCGTGCCGCTGCCCTCGTAATACCCGTCGTCGCAATAGCGGGCGTGTGCCGAAGCCTTGCGCACCATGCCGCCGTTTGCCGCGAGCAGCAGCGCGCACAGTCCGCACACCGCCCCCGTGAAAAGTTTGTGCTTTGTTTTTCTCATAATACGATTCTCCTCTTTTGTTTCTTACTGCATATACAACGATTAAAAAGGGGAATCGTTCACTTATTTCTCAAAAAACTTTTTTAATTTTAATAACACTTTGTCGGCGCGCTTTTTTACGGCGGATTTTGTGATATGTAGCAACTTTCCGATTTCCTCCAGCGTCATGCCGTACCAATAGATGTAAGTCATTAAATCGCGTTCCGACTCGGTTAAAATTTGAAATGCTTCCCGTATTGCCATCGCGTTTTCGTCGATGACGTATCCGCTCTCCTTTTCTTCGTACTTTTCTGTTCTGCTGCGGGAACGGCGCAGATAATCTTTCGCCGTGTTTTTTACAACCGTGTTCACCCACGCGTACGCATTTTTATTTTCCCGAAACGTTTTTGCCTGTATTGCGATTTTTACCAACGAATCGTGTACGATATCTTCCGTGTCCGCGGGCTGCGCCGCATAGATTGCCGCAACGGTGTACATCACCTTTCCCAACGTTGCGTATAGTTCGCCGATTGCCGAAATTTTACCGTCTGCTATAGATTTCATCAATTTACCCAATGTTTGATTCGCAGTAGTTTCCATCGTTTTTCTTCAGCGCCAGTAGATTTCTCACCATCTCTTTCATGAATTCTTTTTCTGCCAACGTAAGCTGTAAGTACAAATTGTTAAATTCGAAATTGATTACTTGTTCCGTTTCCCTCACGCCGTTGGCAAAAAATTCAGACAGCGTTATGTTACACGCATTGCATATCATTTCCACATTCTGTATCGTAGGCATCCGATCCGTATTATAGTACTGATATATCATTCCCGTAGAAAAACCAGCTTCTTCGTTCAGCTTGCATTTCGACCAACCGCGTTCCTGTCTCAACTCGTCCAAGCGTTGCATAAGCCATTCTTTTTCCATGTTTTCACCGCCATTTGTGTACTTATTAGAATCATTATAAAGTTTTTCCCGTAAGAATATAAATTACAAATGATACAGTAATTTAGGTTGAATTGATATAATTTCCATAATTTTCCACCAACAGACAAATTTTTATAAACAAAAAGCGTTCTATGTCGTTCAATATTGGAGGACGACAATGACCAAAGAAGAAGTACGCTATTTGCTAAGACGGTATCGGTACATATCGTGCGCGATTCAAAAAGAACATATATCGGCATTCATATCTATCAGCGGCAGAAAAGAACGAATCCCCATTACGAACGATATATTAAAATTTTCCGATACCGTATTGAAAACGTTGAAAAAAGTCAAGGATGATTTTTCAAGAACACTGCTCGAACATTGGGTTTTTCTGGGGGAAAGCGACGTCAATATCTACGTGCGCTACGGCATATCGCGCGGCACGTATTATACGATGAAAGAAGCGTTTGTCGAACGGCTATTTTGTTTTTGCATTTTTCAAGGTCTGGTTACGGAGGACGAAATTTAATTCGCCGCTCCCGCCTTTTCCGCACGAAACAAACTTCCGTACCGCGCTACACCGGCTCGTCGAGCGCGGCGATTTGTTTCGCCATCTCCTTTAACCGTGCGGAACCTACCCGCTCGTTTCGGATCAATGCCCCTTGCAAACGCACAAAACAACCGTCTGCATACCGAATCTGTTCCGCAAGCCGATTGCGGATTTTTTCTTTTTTCTTAACGGAATGCTCCTGCGCGTACCAATCCAGCCATTCCACCGTGCGTTTGCGGCTGACGCGCAAAACGCCGATCGCGTCGCGCAAGCGTTTCAAATTGAAATCCGCGCCGCACGACGAACTTGCACGGCACGGCGATTGCAGACGGGAAACCCCGCTTTTTTTAACGGCATCCGCCTCCGCAAGGGAATACACGAGGCTCTCGCCGACGGACTTTTCCACAAATTCCGCGCGTGGAATTTCGCCCGATTCCAACGGATATCCGTTAAAATACTTTACCCCGCAATCGGTGATTTCCACCGCAACGCAGCCGTCTCCGCGCCACGGCTGTTGTTTTGCGAAAAACTTTTCGCTTACGTACAGCAACATCAGATCGCCGTTGTTACGGCGCTGCGGCAGTCCGCGTTCCCTGCGGTGCGTAACCATTCCGTAACGCTCAGCGCAATCCTGTATCCGAGGAAGATACGGGAAGTTCGCGTAACAGACGGACGGCGTTTCGAACGCCGTTACGATTTCTTCCCACGGTAAGTAGCTCTCCGCATATAATGCGGGCAGTTCGGCATAGTCCTTGATCCACGCGCCGAAATAGGCTTCCACGCACGATAGAGCGTGTACTCTTCCAATGTCGATGATAGTCATATTCTTGCTCCGTCCTGCTTGTACCGCTTTTTCGGCCGCCGATTTATAACCGATATTATACACCCGTTCCGAAAACAAAAATCTGCTATTTTTCGACAAATTTCTACCTTTTTTCCGCAAATATACGCATACTTTTGCCAAAAGCGCGTTGAGCGTCGATCCCTCGTTTACAAGGAGAAAAAATTCTCCGTCGCTTCGCTCCTCCGATGAACAGGGCGGCGATAGCGCAAACCGAAAAAATACAAATCCCCCCGAAAGCACAAGCGCTTTCGAGGGGGTCAAAACGGATTCGTTCCGCTTTAATTCGCTTTCTTCACAAACAGCGACGCGTCTACGCTGCATATGGGGCATTCATAACCCTCCGGCAGTTCTTCGCCGTAATATACGTAGCCGCATACCGTGCACACCCACGCCGTTTGTCCCTTCTCCGTCTTTACCCTTAACAGCTCTTCCTTGTGTTCCCGATAGTATCCGTAGCTCATCGGCGCTTCGTCGTTTAAAACGCTTCCCGCAATCATTCTGCCGATAAATAACGTATGCGTTTCGTTTTCGATCGCATCCACCTTTTCGAAAACGAGATACCCAAGCGTATCGTTCAGGGTCTTTACGCCCTCCACCTCGGTAACCGCAACGCCCTCGAATTTATTTACGTCGCGCGAGGACTGAAACCCGAACTGCTTGATCAGTTCTCCCGCACCCTGCACCCCAAGTACGGAAAGCGCAAACTTCGAATTTTCGCGCATTAACTCGTTGGTGCGGTTCTTCTTCATCACCGCCACGGAAAACAACGGACTGTCGCCCCCGCTCACCTGAGAAACCGCGTCTACCACGCATCCGCCGCCCTCCGTCGTCAGTACGTACATACCCTGCGTTATCTTATGCGTTACCGTTAAATCCATCATCGAATCCTCTCCACGCTTATTGTTTTCCTTTTCTCTTCCGTTTATGCAATTCGTCTCTGATAGATTTCGCATTCGCATTGCACTTGGCTGTCGTCCGTAAGGATGATTTCGGAAACGGCGTCCGCCGTGATCCTGCCCGATTTGGGATTTTTTACCGAAAGCACCGTCCCCTTGATTTCCGCCTCCACCTCCGAATACTCGAAGGAAAGGTCGGTATCTGCCATTTCGCAGCCGACAAGCTTTAAATTTTTACAGTAGCACAGGGGCTGCGTACCGATGATCTTGCAGTTGATAAACGTCAGATTTTCCGAATACCAACCGAGATATTCACCCTTGACGACGGAATTTTTCACCGTAACGTTTTTACAGTGCCAGAACGCGTCCTTGGTGTCGAGCACACTGTTCTCAACCGTTGCGTTTTCGACGTACTGAAAGGAATACTTCCCCTTGAAATTCACGCCGTTCAAACGAAGATCCTGCGCCAGCAAGAATAAATATTCGCTCTGCACCGTCGTTTGGTTCAGCGTAACGTTACGGCTCTTCCAGCCGAATTCGGGAGAAACGATTTCCGAATTTTCTATCGTCGCTCCGTCGCACTCGCGCAACGCTTTAATGCCGTGCAGCTTACTGTCCGTAACGCGTATATCCGAAGAATACCACAGCGCCGCGCGGCAGTTTTCGGACATACTGCACCCCGAAAGCGTTACGCCTCCGTCGTGCCACAACGGATAACGCAGGTTCATAAAGCAGTTTTCAAGGACTATGTTTTTCGCTTCCTTTAACGCCGACTCGCCGTCCTCCGCACCGTCGAAAACACAATCGACGAGCTTGATATCCTTCGCAGCGTACAAGTCGCGCTCGTTGGGAAAACGCCGCCCCCGAATTTCTTTCATTCCCTGTTCCTCTTCCGTCGTGCCATTATATATACCACGAAACGGCGGAGTTTAAACGGAAAATCGAAAAACGGTTATCGAACCGATCTCCGCCCGCAGGCGAAGATTTATTTTTATTCTTCGGAATCGTCCGCGACTTCCTCGACGGGAACGTCCGCCGCAGTCTCTTCGGGCGTTGCGACTTCGGCTTCGTCGTCGCGTTCGGTAATGGCGACCGTCGCCACGATGCCGCTGCGTAGGCTCATCAATCTGACGCCGCGCGTATTCCGCCCGATTTGCGAAATGTCGGCGCCGTGCATACGGATGACGATGCCCACGGATGATACGAGCATGACGTCGAATTCGTCGCTGATAAGCTTCATGTTTACCAGCTTGCCCGTGCGCTCGTTGAACACGCCCGCCTTAATGCCCTTGCCGCCACGCGACTGGGCGCGGTATTCCTCGGGATCGGTGCGCTTGCCGTAGCCGTTTTCGGATACCGTAAGAATATCGTAGCCCTCGCGCACGATCAGCATATCCACTACCTCGTCGCCCTTGTCGAGACGGATGGCTTTGACCCCCATCGTATCGCGCCCCATCGGGCGCACGTCCTTTTCGGTAAAGCGGATACACTTGCCCTTGCGGCTTGCCACCATGATGTCTTCGAAGCCCGTCGTAAACTTGACCGAGATCAGCTCGTCGTCGTCCGTAATCTTAATGGCGATTTTTCCGTTGCGGAGAATTTTCAAAAACTCACGCGTTGCGGTCTTTTTGATCAGCCCGCGCTTGGTCGCCATGATAAGATAGCCCGTTCTGCTCTTGCGCTCGGGCAGGATCGCGGTGATCTTTTCGCCCGTGTCCAGCGGGAGAATGTTGACGATCGCCCTGCCGCGCGCCATTCTGTTGGCCTCGGGGATTTCGTAGCCCTTGATCGAATACACCTTACCGCGGTTGGAGAAGAAGAGAATGGGCACGTGCGTGGAGCAGACGAACATCTGCTCGACGTAGTCGTCCTCCTTGGGCTTATGCCCTGTAATTCCCACGCCGCCGCGGTTCTGCGCGCGATACTCCACAACGGGGATACGCTTGATGTAGCCGCCGCTCGTCATGGAAATAACCACTTCCTCTTCGTCGATAAGATCCTCGTCCTCGATCGCGCCGTAATCGACGGAAATCTCCGTTTTGCGCTCGGACGGATATTTTGCTTTGATCGCAATCAGATCGTTCTTGATGATTTCGTACACGCGCGACTCGTTCGCCAGAATATCCTTTAAGTCGGCAATGGTTGCGCGCAAGGCTTCGAGCTCCTCTTTCAGCTTTTCGACCTCGAGGGAAGTTAACCGCTGCAAGCGCATTTCGAGAATAGCGTTCGCCTGTTTTTCCGACAGCTCGAACGCCGTAGTCAGGTTCTGCGTTGCCTCCACCTTATCTTTGGAGGTCTTGATGATGCGGATGACCTCGTCGATATTCGCAAGCGCAAGCACCAAGCCCTCGATGATGTGCGCGCGCTCCTCCGTCTTGGCGAGCTCGTAGCGGGTACGGCGGGTAATAACTTCCTTTTGGTGGTTGAGATAATAATAGAGAATATCGCGCAGATTGAGCACCTTAGGCTCGGTACCGTTTTCGATGAGCGCCAAGAGAATGATACCGTCGGAAATCTGCAGATTTGTATGCTTATAGAGGGAGTTCAGCACGACCTGCGCGTTCGCATCCTTCTTGCACTCGATAACGATACGCATACCGTCTCTGCCCGATTCCTCGCGAATGTCGGAAATACCTTCGAGCCGCTTGTCGCGCACCATGTTGGCGATCGTCTCGATGAGCTGCGCCTTATTTACCTGATAGGGAATTTCCGTAACGACGATGCGGCTTCTGAGATTGCCGCCCGTGCCGTGCTCTTCGATTTCGCACTTCGAACGGATAACGATGTTGCCCTGTCCCGTGCGGTACGCCTTGCGGATCCCGCTGCGCCCCATGATGATGCCGCCCGTAGGAAAATCGGGCGCGGGGATGTAATCCATGAGTTCGTCCACGGTGATGTCGGGATTGTCGATCATGGCAATCGTGCCGTCGATGACCTCCGCCAGATTGTGCGGGGGAATGTTCGTAGCCATACCGACCGCAATACCGTCCGACCCGTTAACGAGCAGATTGGGAAAGCGCGCCGTCAGTACGGCGGGTTCCATTTCGTTCCCGTCGAAATTGGGGAAGAAATCCACCGTATCTTTGTCCAGATCGCGCAACATTTCCGCCGCGAGCTTGGAAAGACGCGCTTCGGTATAACGCATCGCCGCAGGCGGGTCGCCGTCGACCGAACCGAAATTTCCGTGCCCGTCTACAAGGGGACAGTTGATCGTAAAGTCCTGCGCCAGACGCACGAGCGCGTCGTAAACCGACGAGTCGCCGTGCGGATGATATTTACCCAAGCAATCGCCGACGATACGGGCGCACTTCTTGTACGCTTTGTCGTTGTACAGCCCCATTTCGTGCATGGAAAAGAGGATCCTTCTGTGCACGGGCTTCAAGCCGTCGCGCACGTCGGGAATTGCGCGCGATTTGTTGACTGCCATTGCGTAGGCGATAAACGACTTTTTCAGCTCGTCGTCCACTTCGACGTCGAGAATTTTCGTCATTTCGAGCGTCTTTTTAAATTCTTCGGTAAGCTCGGGGCTCGTTTCTTTTTTCGCCATTTTTCTTTATCTCCCCTTAAATATCGAGGTCTTTGACCAAGGTTGCGTTCTCTTCGATGAACTGGCGGCGCAGCGCGGGACTCTCGCCCATGAGAATGGTAAACATTTTGTCCGCTTCCACCGCGTCCTTCATACTCACGCGGACGAGCGTGCGCGTCGCGGGATTCATCGTCGTATCCCACAGCTGCTCGGTGCTCATTTCCCCCAAGCCCTTATAGCGCTGGTATTCGACCTTGTTGTTGTTCGCCGCATCGTACGCGATCTTCGCCTCCTCGTCGTACAGATACACGTCCTCCTTGCCCTTGACGCTCGCCTTATACAGGGGCGGCATGGCGGAATACACGTGCCCGTGTTCGATGAGCGGACGCATATAGCGGAACAGGAAGGTCAAAAACAAAATACGGATGTGCGCGCCGTCGACGTCCGCATCGGTCATGGAGATGATGCGGTCGTAGCGCAACTTACTCTCGTCGAAATCGTCTAAGATCCCGCAACCGAACGCCGTGATCATCGCTTTGATTTCCGCGTTTTCCAAAACGCGGTTGAGGCGTACCTTTTCCACGTTCAGAATTTTACCGCGCAAAGGCAGGATCGCCTGAAATCTTCTGTCCCGTCCCTGCCTGGCGGTGCCGCCTGCCGAGTCGCCCTCGACGATATAAATTTCGCACAGCTCGGGTCGCTTATCCGAACAGTCGGCAAGCTTTCCTGGAAGCGTCGTGCTTTCAAGCACACCCTTTCTGCGCGTCAGCTCTCTGGCGTTCCTCGCGGCGTCGCGTGCCTTCTGCGCCGTAATGCAGCGGAGCACGAGCTCGCGCGCCTCCTGCGGGTGCTCTTCGATGTAGGTACCGAACCGTTCGGCAACGCATTTGCTGACGAAGGTGCGGATAAACGAATTGTTCAGCTTATCCTTGGTCTGCGATTCGAACTGCGCGTTTTCGAGCTTGACGGACACGACGGCGGTAATGCCCTCGCGCACGTCCTCGCCCGTCAGACGGTCGCTGTCCTTTAAGATATTCAGCTTCCTGCCCGCATCGTTAATGACTTTCGTCAAAGCAAGCTTTAATCCATCGACGTGCGTGCCCCCGTCGATGGTGTTTACGTTGTTGGCGTAGGAATAGATGACCTCGTTATAGCCCTCGTTGTATTGCATGGCGATTTCGCACACCGTGGTGCCGTCCTGCTCCTCGAAATAGAGAGGCGCGGAAAAGAGCACCCCCGAACCGCGGTTGATTTCCTCGACGAGCTCGCGGATCCCCCCCTCGTAACGGAAGCGGTCGCTGCGCTCTTTTTCTCCGCGCTTGTCGCAAAGAGTGATTTCCAGTCCCTTGTTGAGGAACGCAAGCTCCTTCAAGCGCGCTTTCAGCGTATCGTATTTAAACACGATGGTTTCGAATATTTCCGCGTCGGGGAAGAAAGTAACCTTCGTTCCCGTCTTGTCCGTATCGCCGACGATCTGCAAGCTGCGCTGGGGCACGCCGCGGTTGTACACCTGCTTGTAAACGTGTCCGTTCTGGCTGATCTCCGCTTCCAGCCATTCGGAAAGCGCGTTTACGGCTTTCACGCCTACGCCGTGCAGACCGCTCGAAACCTTATATCCGGAATCGCCGCCAAACTTTCCGCCCGCGTTGACCTTGGTGAAAACGACCTCCACGGTGGATATCCCTTCCTTGGGATGGATCGCCGTGGGAATGCCGCGCCCGTTGTCCTCGACCGTGCACGAGCCGTCGGGATTGATGGTAACCTGCACGAGCGTGCAGTAGCCCGCAAGCGCTTCGTCGATCGAGTTGTCGACGACTTCGCTTACGAGGTGGTGCAGTCCCTTTTCGTCCGTGGAACTGATATACATTCCGGGACGCTTGCGGATATGCTCCAAGCCGTCGAGCACCTGAATTTGTTCCGCGCCGTACGCGGCTTCGACTTTTTCAGCCATACGAAAAACTCCCTAATTAGAATTCATGTTTTATTTCGCCGTTAAGCCTTTTGGCGACCTCGGCAACTCACGGAATTTGTTTTTGCTTCGACACGTCTTCCACGATTGGGCAAAGCCGTACAGAGCAAATCGCACCCACCGACCGTAAGGAAGGCGGCAGGGCGTAGAAAAAACTTGCGAACCGCGCGCGTGTGCGCGCGCGTGAAAGAAAAACGGCGTTTTTTGCACCGTATACGGATATTGTAGCACGTTTTTAAAAAAAAGTACAGTGATTTTTCCAAGCGTTTGCAAAAAGAATGCAAAAAAGGCGCGTAATTTGCCCTCTGCGCGCCTTAAAATCTTTTTGCGGCGGCAGTTACACAACCCCGCTTGCGCCCGTCGCAGCGCGTCTTGGCTGCCTCACGGAAGGACGACGATGCGTCGTCATTCCGCCCCGCCATTGAAACAATCAGGGGGAGCAAGCAAAAGGGAGCAAATGCAAGCCTTCTTCTTATTCGAACACTTCCTCGGCAAGCTCGCGAACTGCGGACACGCTTTCCGCAGCAAACAGCCGCCGTTTGTATTCCGCCGCGCCCCGCGCACCCTTTAGATAAAACGCCGCCATCTTGCGCATGAACACCGTAGCAAACCGTTCGCCGAACAATTCTTCCGTTTCCTGCAATTGCGCCAAAAACAACTCCTTCATGGGCGCCGGCACGATTTCAGAAAACTCGCAGAACACCTGCGGGCGATAGAGCGCGGCGCGGGCGATCATCACCCCGTCCGCGCCCGTGCGCGCAATCATTTTTTCCGCGTCTTTTCTCGACCAGATTCCGCCGTTTGCAAATACAGGGATCTTTACCGCCCTCTTTGCCGCGGCGATTTCTTCGTAATCGGGCGCGCCCGCATAAACCATTTCGCGCGTTCTGCCGTGCACCGTAACCATGCACGCACCCGCGCCCTCGCACATCCGCGCAAATTCCGCAGTCGTCTTATTCTCTTCCGTAACGCCCGTACGGAATTTCACCGAAACGCGCTTGCCGCTCTTCACGCACGCAGCTATCACTTTTTCCGCCAGCTTCGGATTTTCCATCAACGCGCTTCCGTCGCCGTTTCTTATGATTTTTGGCATGGGGCAGCCCATGTTGATATCGATAAAATCGTAGGGGGCGAGCAGCTCGCTCGCGCACGCCTCGCGCATAATTTCCGGCTCGCTTCCGAAAATCTGCGCCGCCTTCGGAGACTCGTTGCCACAGTATAAAAGCTTTGCCGTCTCCCCGCTCCCGAAATGCAAGCCTTTCGCGCTGACCATTTCGGTATAAGTAAGCCCCGCGCCGAGCGATCGGCAAAGCCTGCGGAAAGGATAATTGGTGTACCCCGCAAGCGGTGCTAAAAATACGTTGTTCGGGCAGCGAATGCCCGCGACGTCAACGGGACGAAACATTCTTTTTTGCCTGCTTATAATACGCAGTCCGCTCTTCGTCGGAAAGCTCATGCACGTCCTTGCCGTCCGTAAGGACGAGCCTTTCCCATTCGGTGTATCGCTCGGCGACCTTTTTTACCGTGTCCAGAAGCGCCTGCTCGCTGTCTACCCCGAGCATATACGCCGTATGCATGAGTACCATTAAAAGATCGCCGAACTCCGAAGCGATCTGCGCCTTGTCACCGTTCTTCACCGCCGCGGCAAGCTCCTTCGCCTCTTCGTCGAATTTTTTCTTACAGTTCGCGGGATCCTGATAATCCCATCCTCCCTTCGCCATACGTTTGACGATTTTCTGCGCGCGCAACAGCGCGGGGAAACACTGCGGAACGTCGTTCACCGCGTCCGAATATGTATTCTGATGCTTTTCCGTCATCTTGTTCTTTTCCCAGACGGAAAGCGCGCCGTCCGCGCCACTTGCGCTGTCGCTGCCGAACACGTGCGAATGGCGGGTGATCAGCTTTTGGCATACCCCGCTTATCATATCGGTTACGGTAAAGCGTCCGCGCTCCTCCTCGATGAGCGTATGGAAGAAGGCTTGCATCAACACGTCGCCCGCCTCCTCGCAGATTTTATCCGCGTCGTCCGCGTCGATGGCGTCCACCAACTCGTACGCTTCCTCGATGGCGTTGATACGGATGCTTTGATGCGTCTGCGCCCTGTCCCACGGACAACCGTCGGGCGCGCGCAGTCGCTTTAAAACGGCGGTGAAGTCCTCCGTATCGAAGCGCGTCTTTTTCAGGAGCGGCGTATCGGGCAGGACGAGCGCGCAGGACGAATCGTATTCCGCCTGCCTGTCCGCCTCGTAGAGCGCGATTTCCCGCTTTTCTCCGCCGCGAAAGAAGTACGCCTTTGCCTCGTCGCCGAAGCGTTCGCAAAGCACGAGCTTGACGTCGCCCGCCAAACTTCTGTCGTCCAAATCGTAAACGATCAGCGGCAGACTAAGCTTTGCGGACGGCGCGTCGTAGGCGGAAAGCGCGGTATAGCGTTCGAGCGCCGCGCGTGCGGCAATCTCCGCACACTTGCTTTTTCCCTCGATCACTTCCACGTCCTTGCGCTTGACGAGCACGCGCGCCGCTCTGTCCTCGCAAACGCCCCCGTCCACGCAATAGCAGAGGTTCGCGCCCTTAGCGCGCTTCAGGATTTCCGAAACGAGGTTCTGCGTCAGCGTGTCGAAATTGCGGCTGCGTCTGTACACCTCGGACAAATCCTCAAACGCGATTCCTTCCTCTTTCAAGCTTTCTGCGGACGGCAATTCCGCGTTGCGCAAGATCACCCTGTCCGCACTCTTCAACGCTTTCAGCGCGCGAAGCGTGAGATCGCCTTTTTCCGTTCCCAAACCGATGATTGTTATCACGTTTATCCCTTCCCGTCGTTTTCTTCCAAGTGTACCACGAATCGAGGAAAAAAGCAACCAGATAACAGGCGTTCGACGCGATTGCCGCTCCGCCGATGCCGAGCGCGGGGTTGCGCACCAGCGCCCATTGCAACGCGAATTTCACCGTTACGGCAACCGCCATGGAGTATGCCGCGTACCTCGCCCGTCCCATGCCAGTAAGGCAGGCGGAGAGCGTGTTGACGGCAGCAAGCGACACGGCGGAAACGGAAGTCAGGCGCACGAGGGAGACAAGCGTCGCCGCGTCCTCTTGGACCAACGTACCGTACAAGAGGCGCACGATGGGCTTTGCGAAAAAGAATAGCCCGAGCGCGCACGGCACGGACAGCGCAAAGGTCAACAGGAGCGCGTATGCGGCGTTTCTGCGCCCGCCCTCGTTATCGCCCCGCGCCACCGCCGCAGACACCGAGGGGATCGCCGCCGCCACAAAGCCGCACGCAAGCGATGCAGGCAAGTCGATCAGTGCCGCCGCACCCCCCGACAGCAGCCCGTAGAGGGATACCGCCCGCCGCGTATAACGCGACATGAGTCTGACGACGAGAATACTGTCCGCCGTGCGCGACAGCGGCAGGAGCGCCGCAGAGAGCATAACGGGCACGACCGCGCTCAGAATGGCGGAGCGCGTCGTCTTTTTCAGCGTAACCGCACGCCGTTCCCCGCGGTAACGGCGCAGTAGATAGACGAGCGCGAACAGCTCGGAAACGGTTACCGCGCCGAGGGCGCACGTTGCCGCGCGCACGGGCTCGTCGGGAAAACGCGCAACAAACAGCAACCCCGCGCCCGCCTTGAACATCTGCTCCACGATTTCGGAAAAAGCGGTGGCTGACATTTCGCTCTTACCCTGAAAATAACCGCGCAGTACCGAAATGACCGCCACGAAAAAAACGGACGGCGCAAGGGCGAGATAGCAGGCGACAAGCGAGCGATCGCCCTGCAGCACACTCATAAAAGGTGCGAACAGACACATGAGAAGCGTACCCGTAAGCCCGATGAGAGCGAAGAGCGGCAGCGCGGTTTTTACGACGCTTTCGCCGCTTCGCCCGAGCGCACGTTCCCCCGCCACCGCCTTAGACAGCGCGGACGGGATCCCCGCCGAGGAAAAGGTTAAAAATAACAGAAAGAGCGGGTACGCCATCTGATACAACCCCGTTCCGTACCCGCCGAGAAAGCCCGTGAGCGGAATCCTGTACGCCGCTCCGATGAGCTTGGAAAGCAACGAACCGAACGTCATCACCGCCGCGCCCTTTAAAAACGTTTTATGCTTCATAAATGTAAATCTTTTCACTTTTCTTGTTGCAAACAAAAAGAAACGCCGTAAGTCGCTAAGGTCGTAACGGCGCTTAACGGCGGTGAATCCCGCCGTGCACCGTTTCAACGTCAGCCTCACAGGATCCCGCTCGGCAGAACGGCATCGTCCCGCCCCCTCGTGCAATGGGAGAACCTGCGCGGCAGAGGGTGGGATCGTTATACGTTTCCGTAGACCTGTCCCTCCCCTCCCTTAAACGATAAGGGAGGGCAAGTGAGTGTGGTAGCGCAAGTACGTTCTCACTCGAATTGATTTGCGATAATATCCGCCGTCAGACGGGCGAGCTTGACCGCAGACGCTTCCATGACCGCGCCCTCTTCCGCAGAAAGCAGCAGCACCGCACCGAGACAGTCGCCGTTCGACACGATGGGCACCGCCACCTGTGCCGTATAATTGTTTTCGCCGTCCTCGGTAAGCGTGAGCATTTCGCCCCCCTCCGACTTATTGGCAAGATAATTTCTACGCGTATTCATAAGGTCGGTCAGCGCGGACGACACCGTCTTGCCGATCAACGCTTTTTTGTTCGTTCCCGCAGCGCTCAGCACCGAATCCGTGTCGGTAATGGCGGCGAGATATCCGCTCTGCTCATTCAGCGACTTTGCCGTGCCCTCAGCAAAGCGTTCGATGGACGCGATGGGCGAATACTTTTTCAGCATCAGCTCGTCGCGGTCGGTAAACAGCTCCAAGGGGTCGCCCTCGCGAATGCGAAGCGTCCTCCTGATTTCTTTGGGAATAACCACCCTTCCGAGTTCGTCGATTCTTCTTACGATTCCCGTTGCTTTCATTTTCCAAATCCTCCGTATACTGTCATTATGCGAAGTAGAAAAATTTCTATGCGGAAAAAATATCATATTTTAACAAAAAAGCCTTTCCCTTGCGGAAAGGCAAAATATCCAACGTATTTTACAAATCGAGCGTTTCTTTATAAAGCACGCTCTTGGGTACGCCGCGGTCGCGGGCGGCAAGTTTTAACGCCTCTTTCTTGTCGTACCCCTGCCCCATATACGCCGAAACGTGCTCGCGCACGGACAGCGCATTGAGCGGATTTTCCCGTTCGGGCGCGCCCTCCACCAACAGTACGTACTCGCCGCGCTTGTCGCCCGCCAAGCCCTCTTTCAGCGTAAACGGAACGCTCTCCTCGTGGATCTTCGTTATTTCCCGAACGGCGACGGCGCGGCGATCGCCGAACACCTCGTACATACACGAGGCGTAATCGTCCACGTCCTGCGGAGCGGCATGGAACACAAGCGTCTCGCGCGAATCGCGGTAGCGTTCGAGCGCTTTTACGCGCTCCCCCCTCTTGTCGGGCAAAAAGCCCGCAAAAGTGAACCTGTCCGCGCTCAGCCCCGACAGGACGAGAGCGCACAAAAAAGCGCACGCCCCCGGTAAAACGGTAAACCGTTCGCCCGCCTCGGCAAGCCGCTTTACGACCTCTGCGCCCGGATCGGATACGACGGGCATTCCCGCGTCCGATACGACGCATACCTCCCTCCCCTCGCGGGAAAGCGCGATGATCTTTTCCGCCGCCTCGCGTTCGTTGAACTTATGGCACGGGTACAACGGCTTCTTGATGCCGTACGCCGAAAGCAGTTTGAGCGTATGGCGGGTATCTTCGCAAAAAATCGCGTCGGCGGCACGTAGCGTTTCGAGCGCGCGCAGCGTGATGTCCTTTAAGTTTCCGATCGGTGTCGCCACGAAATATATCATACGGTTGCCTCGTTCTTTTCATTTACCGCCTCGGGTAAAATTTCTATCCCCGATTTGCCGCCCTTGGTGCAGGCAAGCAACATCAGATAGGGCTTCAAGCCCTTTCTGCCCGAAACGAATTGCAGTTTTTTGGGTTCCAGCCCCGCGCTCTTGCACGCGAAAACGACGTCGGCGGCGCGGTCGGCACGGTGGCACAGAACGAACCTGCCCCCGAATTTCAGACAGCGTTTGGCGCTTTGGACGAGCTCTCCGAGCGAAAGTTCCAACTCCTTTCTGCACGCCGCTTTTCGGGGATTCGCATTTTCAAAGCCGCCCTTCTCGTAAGGAGGGTTACAGAAAATCAACGAAAACGCTTCGGTATAGTCTGCGGATATCTCCTGCACGCGCACGTTTTCCACGTGAAAATCCAGCCCGTTGAGGGCAAGCGTTTCTTCGTTCAGCTCTGCGAGCTCTTTTTGCATTTCGAAAAACGTAACGCTTTCGATCCCGGTATTTTCGGCATAGAAATGCAGTCCGACGATTCCGCTGCCTGCGCAGAAGTCGGCAACCCTTTCCCCTTTTTTCGCCGTTACAAACCTGCTTAAAAGCACCGAGTCGGAAGTGAAACGGTAAAGTTCGGTATCCTGTATGATTTTTAAATTACCGACGCCGAGATCCTCAACAACTTTCATGATTTTTATATAACGAAAAAAAGCGCGGAACTGTCCGCGCTTTTTTTAAGCCGTCTTACTCCGCTTTGATAGCGCCCGTAGGGCAGCCGTCTTCACAAGCGCCGCAATCGATGCACACGTCGGGATCGACAACGTAAATGTCGCCCGGCGCGATCGCTCCAACGGGACAGGTGTCCGCGCAAGCGCCGCAAGCAACGCATTCGTCCGTAATCTTGTGAGCCATAACAGTTACCTCCGTAAAATCTTACCATGTACTGGTAATTGTATTATACCACAAAAAAACAAATTCGTAAAGACTTTTCGCCAACTTTTTTATTTTTTAATCTTCGCCGTCGTCCTTGTCGCTTTCCGCGTTCTTCTTGAATTTCAAGTCGGAAATCGGAAAATCGCGATACACCGTCGCGCCGTCCTTTTCGATGCGCACGCGCACCGTCATCGAAAGCATATTCGTGGAGCACACCGTTCCCTTGCCTTCGGGCGTGCCCACCGTACCGCCGATCTTCGGCATCTGTTTGTACGCCTCCGCGTAATAATCGTTTTCGTACGACAAACAGCACATCAGCCGCCCGCAGAGCCCGCTCACCTTTCCGGGGTTCAGCGAAAGCCCCTGATTTTTTGCCATTTTGATGCTGACCCGACGGAAATCGGACATACTGCCCGCACAGCAACACGCTCTGCCGCAGGGCGCGATGCCTCCCAGCAGCCGCGTTTCGTCGCGCGCACCGATTTGCCTGAGCTCGATACGCACGTGGAAAACGGACGCCAGATCCTTGACGAGCTCACGGAAATCCACTCTGCCCTCCGCCGAAAAGCTGAACGTAACCTTATTTCCGTCAAAGGAAAATTCACAGTCTACGAGCTTCATCTGCAAATCGTGTTTTTCGATCTTTTCCTTGCAAATCCGCATTGCCTCGCCGCGCCGCTCTTCGTTGCGTCTGACCTGTGCTTCGTCCTTTTCGGTAGCAATGCGGATAATGGGCTTTAAGGGGGATACGATCGCCCCGTCATCCACATCCCGCTCGGGATCGACGACGACGGCGTATTCCAGCCCCTTAGCCGTTTCCACCACCACGCCCTGTCCCTTTTCGGGCGTAATCTTTCCCGCACTGAAATAGTAGGGCTTACAACCTTTTTTAAATTTAACCGCAACGACCTTTGCCATGTATGATCACCTCTGTTTTTGTTGTTTCGGGAATTTATCCCTTCCTCTCCCGTACTCTCAACGCGTAGACGTACAGGCACTGCGCAAAATTCGCGTTAAAGCCCGTTTCTCGCTCCGCCTCGGTAATAAGCTCCGCCGCATTCAGCAGCGCGCCCGCAGAGTACCGCCCCGCGCACGCCTCTATCTCCTTTCCGCCGAGCGCCGCGTACTTTCGTTGCCCCGTTCTGAATAAGAGCATATCGCGCACGGTCAGCCGAAGCGCCGCGAAAAACGCCTTTTTATCCTTTCTATCCCCCGCCATGCGGCAGGTCTCTTCGAGCGCCTCCTCTTGAAACAGGGCAAGGGCAAGACGGAAATCCTCGCCGTCGCCCACAAGCTCCTCCGCCAGAGAATATACGCCCCCCGACGCCGCTGCCGCGCGCCGCAAGCCCTCTTCGCCCGCATGGTTGCGCTGCAATGCTTTCAGCACCGTCTCTTCCGAAAAGGGCGCGACCGTCAGCTTGCGTACACGCGATAAAACGGTGGGAAGCACCGCGCTTTCTCCCGTCGCGCCGATCAGAAAATACACGCCCTCGGGCGGTTCTTCGACGACCTTCAACAGCTTGTTCTGCACAAGCGCCGACGCCGCGTCGAACGCGTCGAGCACGAACAGCTTTTTATCCTCTTCCACCGGGCGCAAAGCGCTTTCGTCGATAATCCGCGCCGCATCGTCCGCCGTAAGTTTATTGCCCTCTGCAGGCAAAACGATACAGTCGGAAAACGTCTCCGAATCGATGAGCCGCTCCGTCCGACCGCTGCTTTGAAAAAACGCTTTTGCGCATTCCTTTAACAGCGCGCGCAGATATTTGGCGTCGGGAAATACGATAAGCGTCGCGTGCGAGGGCTCTCTCATCGCCCGATATGCGGTTGTCGTGCGCAGCAGTTCTTTCACGCTTCCTCCATGAACACCGAAACCGTACCGTCTTTCAAGCCGAAGGTGTTTTCTGCCTGCGAAAGACGGCGCAACATCTCCTCCGAAAACCGTTCGCCTCTTCTCACGAGCGGCACGCACGGGGGAAATATCCCCGCGTCCGCCGCCGCCGTCCTGTCCAGCGCCTGCATGAGGGGAACGCGCTCCGTCCGTTCGGATACGACGCCCGCGCGGCAAGCTTCTTCTTCCGCTTTCCCGCGCGGCAACCCTGTCAGCAGCCGTTCGAGTTTTTTTAACTCCCCCTTCTTGGTTGCGGGGGAACAGTAAAACATCAGATAGTTCCCGTCGTTGAATTCGGGATACACGCCGTGCAATTCGAGATACGTCTGCGCGTTCTTCGCCTCTCTTCCGAACGGCACGACGATCTTCGTCCAATCGTCGTTCTTGATTGCTCCGACGCGCACCTTCGTCTTCTCCGCAAGACGTTCGACGGCTTCGTTGCGCGGATACAGAATCGCTTCCTCCACGCTCTTTAAAATGGGATAGGAAGGAGAACTCGTACGGAAGAGCCCGACGCCCTCTTCGAGCGCGTCCGCCCATTCCTCGTTTGCGCTTACCGCCGCGCCCTGCGTGAGCGCGGGTAACGATTTATGTAGCCCGTCCACCCACATATCGGCATAGCGCCCCGCATACTTCTCGGTAAAATGCAGGTGCGCGCCGTGCGCGCCGTCGATAACGAGCGGCTTTTTCTGCCGCGTACAGATTTCGCGGGCGAACTCCAGATCGGGGAAAAACCCATAATAGTCGGGGGATATCAGAAGCAGCGCGTCCGCCTGCGCGAGCGCCTCCTCCGTCTCCTCCCGCTTGGGCTGTAAAAAGATCCCGTCCTTGCGGTGTGCGGGCGTAAATACCGTTTGCAAGCCCAGAATCTCACATCCGCCGAGCACGCTTCTGTGGCTGAACGGCGGACACGCCACGCGCTTTACGCCCCGTCGTCTGAGAGCATACAGCATAGCGTGCACGCCGCAGGTGCTGCCGTCCGTCAGATAAAAAGTCTGTGCCGCGCCCAAAATACGCGCCGCCTCGCGCCGGCTCTCGGCAATGACGCCGTGCGGTGAATACAGGTTGTCCGAATAACCGAGTTCGGTAATATCTTCCCCTGCGCGCTTGTGTCCGGGGGTGTGAAAAGACACGTGCTTTTTTTGCTCTTTCAGCATTTGTCCGATGGCGCCGCGTTTCATTCCTGCGCCGTATTGCCGTATGCCTTTAAGAGATACGCGATAAAATTCACCGTTTCATAGCGCAAATCGCCCTCGCGGTCGCCGTTGTCGAACAGCGTCAATACGATTTTTTCGGAGGATTTCACTTTCTCTCCCCCGACTTCGTCTTCATAAAAGAAAAGATTGCGCAAGTTCGTCAGATTCTCCATGCGAAACCCGATTTTATACACGTTTTCCTTCGTCGTTTCTTCGCCGATCAGAACCGTCGTCTTATATTCCGCATAGGGCAGCGTGCCGTCTTCTATCTTTTCCGATACCGTCAAATAGTCCGCTTTGAGTTTAATCAGTCGCTCGCGTTCGAGCTTGACGCCCGCTTCCTTCTGCTTCGCCTTGCGGAAGCGCTTATCTTTGCCGTTACGCGCCAAAAACGCTTCGCGCGTCTTTGCTTCGTCCGGCTCTTCCCGCGTCAGACCTGCGCCGAAAAACGCCTCAAGGTAGGCTTTGCAATCGTTTAAAAAGTCTTCGGGATTGAGGAACATGCCCATTTTTTCATACTGCGTTCCCCCATCTACCAGCCCCATCGCCGCTACGTCGTCCAAGCGGGAGGAGGTCGGATTCCCGTCCTTGTCCGTCGTCTTGTAGTCGGACACGAACATAACGCGTCCTTCGCCGGCGGAACGCCGCGCCGTGAATACCGCACCGCCGTAAATTCCGCCGTCGGAAAACACCTCGGTACCCGTGTTGAGGATATCGTACGAAAACGTGCCGTTCTTTGCGATCGTATCGCCGAACTTCGCGTAGTCCCTGCCCGTGGAAAGACCGTTATACGCATAAACCATATACGTCTGTCCGTCGGTAGCCCGCGTTGCGATCATGGTAAAAAAAAGAGCGAGCGCAAGCGCCGCCGCCGCAATGGCGGCAAGAATTTTCAGCCAATCGTACGAAAGCATGTTCGAAAGCCGTTGTTTGGTAATGCGTGCGTCCATAAAGCCCCCGTTTACGTATCGTTTTTTGTTGTAAACCGTTGCGCGAATTTATTTCGCGCGTCGGCTTACAACCTTAATCGTCTTACGAAACGTTCTTTCGTGCGAAAGAACGTTTTGTGATTTACTTCTTCGGTTTCATCGTCGGGAAGAGCAGCACGTCGCGGATGCTTGCGCTGTCGGTCAACAACATAACGAGGCGGTCGACACCGAAGCCCAGCCCGCCTGTCGGCGGCATACCGTGTTCGAGCGCATCCAAAAAGTCCTCGTCCACTTCCGCGTTCGCGCCCTTCGCGCGCTTCTTTTCTGCCTGCGCGCTCATGCGGGCGCGCTGGTCAATGGGGTCGTTCAGCTCGGAAAACGCGTTGCCCAGCTCCATGCCCATCGCGAAATATTCGAAACGTTCCGTCATAAGAGGATCGCTCGGCTTACGCTTTGCAAGCGGCGAAATCTCTACGGGATAATCATAAATAAAGGTAGGCGTTATCAACTTGTCCTCGACGTATTTATCGAAGAACGCCGCCAGGATATAACCCTTGGTGTCCTTTCCCTCTTCGAGCTCGACACCCTTTTCCTTCGCAACCGCCCTCGCCTCTTCGTCGGAAGAAATCGCGGAAAAATCGACGCTCGAATAGGTTTTTACCGCTTCCGTCATCGTCATGCGCTTCCACTGCCCGAAGTCGAGCTCCTGCCCCTGATATACGAATTTCGTCGTACCGAGGGTTTCGAGGGCGACCGTGCGATACAGATCCTCGACAAAGTTCATCACGTCGATATAGTCCCAATATGCGCGGTAAACCTCCACCGTGGTAAACTCGGGATTGTGCGAAGAGTCCATGCCCTCGTTGCGGAAAATCCTGCCCATCTCGTATACGCGTTCGAAGCCGCCGACGATCAAACGCTTTAAGTACAGCTCCGTTTCGATACGCAAATACATATCGAGGTCGAGCGCGTTGTGGTGCGTCTTAAACGGGCGCGCGTCCGCCCCGATTTCGAGCGGCAGAAGAATGGGCGTGTCCGCTTCGATAAAGCCGTGCGTATCGAGATAGCCGCGAATGGAACGGATGATCGCCGCGCGGCGGAAGAAAGTCTTGCGCACGTCCTCGTTCATAATGAGGTCGACGTGCCTGAGACGGTACTTCATGTCTACGTTCGTAAGCCCGTTGTGCTTTTCGGGCAGAGGCAAGAGCGCCTTCGACAGCATTTCGAGGTGCGTTGCGTGAATCGTAACCT
The DNA here is from genome assembly GCA_910588615.1 of uncultured Christensenellaceae bacterium. Taxonomy (GTDB): domain Bacteria; phylum Bacillota; class Clostridia; order Christensenellales; family Borkfalkiaceae; genus Gallimonas. Next base: position 51,355 of record CAJUOI010000013.1, read on the forward strand.
CCCCCGTCTGCGTCTTGAACACGGTACCGCGGACGCCGACGATGTCGCCGATGTCGTAGTCCTTTTTATACGCGGCGTAAACGTCCTCGCCCACGTCCTGTCGGGTAATGTACAACTGAATCTGCCCGTCGCGGTCGGAGATATGGGAAAAGGACGCCTTGCCCATAATGCGGCGGGACATCAGTCTGCCCGCAACGGACACCGTCTTTCCCTCGTACGCCCCGTAATTTTCCTTGACGGCTACGGACGACGCATCCGTCCCGTACTTCGTCTTCTGATAGGGATCGTTCCCTTCGGATACGAGCTTCTTTAACTTTTCACGGCGGACGAGCGCCTGCTCGGCAAGCTGCTCTTCCTGCGTCTTATTCTCTTCCATGTTTTTCCTTTTATTCTATCTTTAAAATTTTAAGTCTGTATTCGCCGTTGGGCGCCTTCACCGTTACGGTTTCGCCCTTTTTGCGGCGCAAGAGCGCCGCGCCGACGGGGGATTCGTTGGAGATGATTCCCTTCATCGCGTCCGCCTCGGTGGTACCCATGATCGTGTAAACCGTCCGTTCCTCCATATCTTCGTCGTAAACGGTAACGACGGAACCGATATGCACGAGCGAATTGTCCTCGGACTCCTCGATAATTTCGGCGTTGCGGATTTTATATTCGAGCTCCGCGATCTCGCCCTCGTTCGACGCCTGCTCGTTGCGCGCCGCGTCGTACTCGGCGTTCTCGGAAAGGTCGCCGTGGCTGCGCGCTTCCTGAATGCGCTCTACGATTTCCGCACGCTTTACCTTGGTAAGGTATTCGAGCTGTTTCTTCGCCGCGTCGAACCCCTCTTTCGTCATATAAAATTTGTCTGCCATAAATAACCCCTTCGCGCCTCGGCGCTTCGTTTTTGATTTTTTTCGGGAAAAATCCGAAAAAAAGGATAAAGACGACCGTGATTCCCCTCATTCGGAACCACGGCAGTATTTATACGCCCATATTATAGCGGATTCCAAAGCATTTGTCAACCACTTTCGACGCGTAATAAAACGCTTGCTTTTTTTTCGCCGTTCGGATATAATAAGCGTATGTTTCGCATCTGGGCAAAAGTTTTAACGGAAGAACATATCGAACGCCAATTCGTGTACGAGAAAGATACGAAATTTGCTTATTCGCGCTTTTTCGATTATCTTGCCGAAATCTGCACCGCGCTCGACGTGCCCACCCCCGTGCTTTTAAAAACGCACGTGTTCAACTTTGCGAAATTCAACCACGTCGTATTCCGCCCCTCCGATTTTATGGAAGCCGTGTCGTTCGATAAATTCGTATTGGAAAACATACTGTAACGCCATCTGCCGAACCGGTAGCGCCGTTACACTTGTAATGCAAAAAAAGCTCTCGGAAAACCGCCCGAGAGCTTTTCGTTATGCGTTTCGCGCCTCCGCTATTCGGAGCCGCGTTCAAAACTACCGATTCTGTTGGCTTTGAGCGCATCGTTCCACAGCCCGCCGTTTGCAAATTTCAAACAGTACAGGGGCGCACCCTGCAACTCTTCCCCGTAAAGACGCAGATAAACGTCGTATTTTCCTCTTTCAAGTTCAGGTACAACGTTAAAGACAAGCTCTTCTTTCACGGTTATTTCTCCGATTTCGACAATCAAAGCCTCCGCCCCCGTCCGATCGGTAAATATCAGTTTTGCACGCTTCTTTTTATTCAGGTTTCCAAACCCGACGTTATCCAACGTAAGGCGGACGTTCAGCTTTGCAGACAAGTCCGAATAAGTAAATACCGAGTTTTTCAATACAAATCGGTATCCCAAACGGTTTTGTATGTAATGAAAGGCGGTTTTGCCGTAATATAGTGCGTCTGCTCCGCATTCCTGCGAATAAAAGCTGTTTTTCCACTTTGCGATCACTCTGTTATCCCACTCTATATTCAAATAACTTAAATGAATTTTATTCATTTCGGGCAAGCACGTTTGAATATCGTGAAGCGGGCTGTCGGGAACGGTTACTTCGCCGCCGAACGGCAAATGAGAATTTTGACCGCTTAAAAATTTTATATCGCGCTCCCTGTTCCCATACGTGCCCAAATCACTCTCGGAACCCAGATATCCGTCGTTGTATAAGCCCAATCTATAAGCCTTTTCTTCGGGAGAAATAGAAATTTCCGCGATTTTGTCGGACGTTACGCCGAGATAATCGTATATCATTTTAGGCGTCCTCACCAACACGGGTATTTCGGAAGCGTTCGTTAAAAAGGCGTCTACGATCGGAGTTATATGCGCCGCATTTGCCGCCGCGCTCGTATGCATTTCACCCCATGGACCGATAAGCCCAGTTTCTATCGCCGTAACCGTATTCGCGTAACGGTTGAGCACCGAGGCGATCTGTTCGACGTGAACCAGCATTACGTCAAGCACCGGCTCCTTATTCGCACCGCCGTTATAGCCGGGGTCGTAAGCAAATCTCACCACTGCGTTTTTGTCGTTCTCTTTCAGAGATAACAGCAACGAATCCAACCCGTCCAGCGCCTCTTCCGTGATAGGCTTGTCCGCCAAGTTGTTTACCGCCGACGAAAACGCACTGATATCGCAGCGCAAATGATAGAGCTGCGTTGACGCGTTTATTACGCCCTGATTGTACGCCACTCCGTTTTCATTGATTTTTACGTATAAAGGACGGTAAAATCCCTGATCGGGATTGGATATTTCCTCCGTGCTTTCCTCATAATCCAGATCCTGAACGTATTCTTTTCCTGCGTCGGCTTTCCTGCAGGCTACGCATCCCGCGGCAATCATCAAAGCCGACAAAAACATCGCTATCATTCTTGCTTTCATAGAAAAAACACTTCCTTATGTCCTATGGGACTCCGATAAAGCAGGGATTATTTTTTCAAACCCAGCATCCTCATCGCGTAAGCTCTGTCCTGCGCGCCCTTCGTTTCGTCGTAAGCCGTCTCGCGCAAAATTTCCTTTACCCGCGCATTGTTCTTAAGCGCACCGCGAACGAAATCGTAGACGCCGACGTCCTTTTTCAACGCGTACAGGGCAAGCGACAAATCCGTCTGCAAATCCCCCTTCACGTAGCGGTAAACGTACGGGTGCACCGCAATCAGCCTTTCCATCAGCGCCCTGTCCTCGCGGTACTTTACGGGCGCATAGACGATACACGAAGGGTTCTTGTCGAGGATCTTCATTAAAAACGCCTCGTCGTTTTTCAGGCGGTTGGACGCAAATTCGAACGCGCGGTAGGTAACGACCGCATCGTAGACGAGCTCTTCGTCGTCGCGGAACTGCGGGTCGACGTACTCCAAGACCCTGCCGTGTATATTGACCAGCTGCTTTACGAAGTCGCGGTTATGCAGTGCGTCGTACGAAAAAATCGTAGCCACGCTGTGATTTTGCGAAATCGCCGCTCGCACCAATTCCATATCCGCCGCGTCCGCCGACACGCACCTGCCGTAGATGCGGTAGAGGAATCGTCCGTCGACGCTCAACAGTTTTAAGATAAATTCCCTGTCGGCATTTCCCTCGTCGCTCGGCTCCGTCTTTTCGTAAACGTTATCGTTTTGGGCTGCCGCCTGTTTCAAAACGCCGTCGTTCTTTTGCGGCGCCGCGGAAACGAATTCGCGGTCGGATTTCCATGCGGCGGGAATGGGCGGCAAATTGCCGTAATGGTTGCACGTTTCCGCCGCGAGCAGATACAGTTGCCTGTCGCGCTGCAATTCTTCAGACGCCTGCGCAAGAACATCGCCGTTGATTTTTACCGCCTCGGTAATAAATTCCCGATCGCCGCGCCACGCATCGGGAATCTCGGGCACGCTTGCGCAGTGCAGCGGAATTTTGATATACTGCTGCACGTGGTCTACCGTGATGCGCTCGATTCCGTAGTCGTTCTCCTTTTCGAAGCGCATAAATTTGAGAAATTCCTCTTTCGTGTTAAATTTCATGTAACCCGCCATTCTTTTCTCCTTCCTATATAGTCGTTATTTCTTTTTCAACAACACCAACGTCTCGACGTTTGTATCACTGTTCAAAAAGATTTCCCGTACCTCTTTCCCGTCTTTATAAACGGGAAAGTTGAATTTCATTGATTTTAAGGGCATTTCGCTCTCCCCTTCGGGATAAATTTGAATTTCTTTGACCAACGTGGAAATCAACTC
>CAJUOI010000014.1 GCA_910588615.1 uncultured Christensenellaceae bacterium
CTTTCTTTTTCGTCATATACTTTACTTTACGCTATGCAGTTGTCAATGTGCGGATTTCCTTCAAAAGAAGGGCTTTCTCTCGCGAAAAAGCAAGCTGCCTCAAAGACAGCTTTTACATAATAACACTAATCAACTTTTCCGTCAAGCGATTTTGAAAGTAATTTTTTATTTTTTTTAAGAAATTTTTGGAAAATTTTTTTAACCCTATATATAGGTTTTTCCGCAAAAACCGACACAAGATATTATAAAGAAACGCTGTTAAAAGCCGCCCCTGAGGACGTCGTCGTTGTACGCTTCGAAAAACTTTTCCGTTTCATCGATGATTTTGTCCCTGAGTCCCGCGATCAAGTTGTCGGTAATCTCTTCCGACGGCACGTTTTTCACTTGCGTAAGATATAAGGCGTATATCTTTTCGGCGAGCGCCTCGTGCATGGTCAGGTTTGCCTCCGTGTTGTTGCCATTGATAACGCAGTTACCGATAAATACAAAGTGCAGCAGGCGCCTTGCTTCGATTTCGTTGAGATTGAGTTGCATTTGTTTTTCCTCCGTTTGTTTTGCTTCCATTTTTTCTATTTCCATGGAAATCTATTATTTTTGACTGATTATATTATATCATAAAAAAGTAGACAGTCCCGTTTGTCTACTATCTATTTTTGTCGAGATGTAAGAGGTTTTGTCGAATCATGTCGAATTTACAAAACGAATATAAAGTATCACATAAATTTCGACAACGGCTATTAGAATTAATCGCCGACTTTTATTTTGAAAATCCCGATTATAGCGTATACGATTTCGGAGTACAAGCAGGCGTAAGCAAAAATATCATAACGCACTGTGTAAATTACGCGATTGTACCAAGCGCTCGCACTTTAATTAAGATTGCAGATTGCTTAAATGTATCCCTTAGTTATCTCTTGGCGCGCACGGACGAAAACAATTTTGTAAAATCGGAAGAGCCCGTAACCTTTCAGGAACGTTTGCAAGAAATAATGAAGGAGAAAGGTTTAAAGCAAGCCGATATAACGAACAAAGCAAGTTTTCCGAAAAATTCCATTTCGGTCTGGCTGAAAAGGAATATCTATCCTTCCCTTGAAAATTTGTATGTATTAGCTTCGGTTCTCGACGTTTCGCCCGACTACCTGCTCGGCAGAACGGACGACAGGGATTAAACGGAAACACCACACCCCCGCGCCTGCGCAGGGGGTTGTTTTATCGTTTTCCGTTGGCTCATCCATCCCCTGCCTTGGGCAGGGAAGGAATTGCCTCGGCTGCGCCTCGGAATGACAATAGAAAAGAACGGCAAAGCCGTTTTTACGATAACAAAAAATAAACGGCGGTCAAACCGCCGTTTTCTTAATTTTTTAATGGCATCCGCCGCAGGTGGCGCAATGCCCGCTGCAATTTTTTACGGGTTTGCCCGTTGCCGAATACACTTTGCCCGCCCAATCGCGCTCCGCTTTCTCCTTACAGTCGGGGCAAAGCACCTCTTCCCCGCAATTTTTTACGAGCTCGTCAAACTGCTTTCCGCAATGCGGGCAGCGGTACTGCAATATCGGCATAAGCCTTTCCTCCTTAGTCCCTACCGCGCCGACGCCTGTGTTTTAAGTGCCTTGGCGTTTTGATTTTAATGGAGTTGGTCGCGCGGATGAGAATGAACGAGCAGATTGCCGTAAGCACTACGCAGATCCCGATTACCACGCCGAAGCCCCACAGCTTCCCCTCGAACGGCACGCCCACGTTCATACCCCACAAACTCGCCACCAGCGTAGGAATGGAGATGATCAGCGTAATCACCGCCAGCAGCTTCATTACCACGTTCAAATTGTTGGAAATAACGGAAGCGTACGCATCCATGGTTCCCGATAAAATGTCGCGGTAGATATTACACATTTCCACCGCCTGCCGCGTCTCGATGAGCGCATCCTCGTACAAATCGCCGTACTCCTCGTTCTCGGTTACAAGCGGCAGCTTTCCCATTTTTTGGTAAACGCTCATGTTCGAACTCAGCGAAGTCGAAAAATACACGAGGGAATTCTCGAGCTCGAGCATCTGGATGAGCTCCTTGTTCTTCATGGAACGGTGCAGCTCCGCCTGTACGCGCAGCGACTTTTTGTCGATTTGTCTGAGGTTGGACAAAAACCGCTTTGCGTTGCCGAGCATGAACGTGAGTATAAAATATACGGATTTCGCCGTATCCACCCCGACGCGGTTGGATATAAAGTCCGCCAGCACGGGGTTGCCGCGCAGGGATACGGTAACGATGCACTTTTCGTTGTAGATCAACGCAAGCGGGATCGTTTCGTAAGTATCGCCGTCGTCGGTATCGGTGATGGTAGGCGTATCCATCAGGCACATAAACACGCCCTCGTCCCGTTCGATACGCGCCGTTTCCTCTTCGTCAAGGGCGGCTTTCAGCATTTCTTCGGGGATTCCCGAAACGAGCGACGTGTCCTCGATTTCGTCGTCGGTGGGGTTAAACATATCGATCCAACACCCCTCTTCGAACGCTTCGAGCCGCCGCATTTTTTTCTGTTCGTCGGTCTTGAAATATTTAATCATAAGCACTTCCGCCTTGTTAAAAATCGGTAGCAAAAAACGCACGGAAAACTTTCCGTGCGCCGCAATCCGCCAAGACAGAAATCTTACGCCAATGCTTTTTGCTGCACGGAAAGAGAACGTAACGTTTCAACACGTCGGTTTACCGGGTCTGCGTCCATTTTTAACTCCTTCCGAATTTTTTCGTACTCCTATTATAGCCGTATTTTACGTTTTTGGCAACTGTTTTTCCGCACTTTTTTCAGATAACGCATTTCCCTTCGAGAAAGGATGCGAACAGCCGCTCCGCACCGAAGCAGGAAATCAAATCCTCGGGAGAGGCTATTTTGCCGCCGTACTTCTGCGCGTACGATTTCAGCCCTGCGAAAAAGCGCCGGTTCCCCACCGTTTCGCGCACGCGGTCGAACATCACTACTCCCTTATCGTAGGCGATGACGCGATAATCGTACTCGCCCGAAAACGAGGAGAGCGGGCGCGTCATGGCGGTGTTGACCTCGCCCGAAAGCTGGCTTGCCACCGAGAAGTACGCACGGTACGCGTGCTCGGATGCGTTAACGCTCTTTCGGTAGTCGCCGTAATCGGCGTTGCACTCGTAAAAGAGCGCGACCGAATATTCGGCAAGCCCTTCGTCCTGCCACGCGTTCTCGTATTGGTTGCTGCCCACGGACGCATACCACCACTGGTGCGCCGTTTCGTGAACGACCACTTCGGCGCGCTCCTCATGCCGAAGAGCGCAGGAAAGAACGGCAAACGCGCTATACTCCATACCGCCGAGAGGAAAGTCCGTTTCGGCAAGAGTATATTTATCGAACGGATAATCGCCGAACAGCTTTTCGAACGTTTCCACGGCTTTCAGTGCAACACGCAACGTTTCCTCGGGAAACTCGTCGCGGAAATAGCGATACTGCACGGGCACGCCGCCGCATTCCCCCGAAACCGTTTGAAATTCGCCCAGTACAAACGCGACGTCCCTTGTGTTTTTTGCTACTACATGATACGTTTTTTTACCGTTTTCCGCCACTTCGCTCCCTTCGCCGCCGTACGCCGCCGTAAACTTTTCCGGCACGGTGAGCGTTACGTCGAAGTCGGCACAGTCGCACACGAAGCTTTCGCCGAAGCCTTCCTCCGCGTATTCGAGAAAACCCTCGACGCCTGCTGCGCAGAGCACGGGATAAAACCATGAAAGATTCACACAGTTTTCCCCGACGCCGAGGCGGTGTTCGGTTTTGGCGAGAATCAGCGTATAGTCCACGGTCAGCGTCGTGCGTTCGCCCGCGTACAGCGGCTCTCGGAGCGCGAGATACATCACGGTACCGTCCGCCCCTCCGAGCGAATATTCCGCGCCCGTTACCTCATTGATTTTCACACCGCCCAGATCCTCGCCGTGCACGGACGCGGGCGCAAGCTTTGCCCCCGCACCGTATGCGTTGCCCCAGAGCATGAAGGGCAGCACGGAATAGGCGTTATCCGAGCCGTTGTAAACGACGATTTCGGCAGACGCTTCCAGCCGCCTGTCCTCCTCGAAATACTCCGCCTCGATTTTGTATTCGCTCCTCTTGGCGCCCGCACTCCCGCAAGCGGTCATTCCCCCGATCGGCAGCGCCACCATGAGCGCGGACAGCACGACCACAACTGATTTTCGCATAAAAAAACCTCCCGACGTTCGTCGACAGGTCTATTTTATGTTCGTACTTGTCCGCTTATGCTTATTCGTCTGCTTCGGATGAAGCGACCTCCTGCACCTCGCCCTCCACTTCGTTCGCGGCTTCTGCGTGCGACGCGCCGAAGCCCTCGCCGTGTTCGTCCCTGCCCGCGACTTCGTTGGTGCGGATGGGTCTGCCGTGTAAGAGCTCGTTCAAAAGCTTCTTTACGGCGGGAACTCTGCCCTGATACAGCGTACCCGTCAAATCGACGGCGTACACGCGAAGAGTCCTTAACACCTGCTTGCCGTTCTTTCCGTCGACGAGTACCTTCATCAAATCCTCCGCGGAAACCGTAAAAGTTATGGAACTGCGCTGCTCGATGACGATGCGAGTTTCGGGCTTCATGCGCATTTCCTTTTTATAGCGCTTGGTGAGATTGAAATTTACCTTGCCGTTTTTGATACCGAGCTCGGAAATGCCGACCTCGTTGAGAGAGCGGTTGCCCACCGTAAATTCGGCAAACGTTTCGCGCGTTTCCGCGTCCGTGGAATAGAACCCCAAAAACTTTAACCGCTGTCCTGCGATTTTGTTGCGCAGACTGATAATCAAAAAAATCGTCAGTCCCGAAAGCACGATCGTAGCGATAAGCGCAATCAACGCTATCAGACCGGCATACTTGTTCAAATCATCCATTTCCAACCTCCCGACTTATAACGGCGTTCCGCCGATATATTCATTATACGACGAACCGAAGAAAAAATCAATCCATTTCGGAAAGATTTTTTATATTCGTGTCCTCCGATCGGCTCCCCTCGGGCAGAAGCCCCGCCGTTCCCGTCATTCCGAGCGGAGCGAAAATCCTACAAACGCAGTCCGGCAAGCCTCTTCTTCGCTCGTGCACGAGCGAAAAACAAGGCGCAGGAAAAAGAAATGCGTAAACCCGACGTTACGCTCCGTACTCCGCCAGATAATCCTTCATCGCCTGCAAGTATTCCTTGCCCGCAACCGCGCCCGTTTCGAGCGCCTCGATCACGTCTTTAATGGTTACGATCGCATACGCCTTGATCCCGAACTCGTCATAAATATCCTGTACGGCGGATTTGCCGCCGGAAAGGCTCTTTTCCATGCGGTCGACGGAGAGAATGACAGCTTCGACCTTCACGTCCGCCGCCCCTTTCAGCTTGGGAAGCACCTCGCGCAGCGCCTTGCCCGAAGTCATAACGTCCTCGACGATAGCGATTTTGTCGCCGTCTTTGAGCTGCGTCCCCACGAACGTACCGCCCTCGCCGTGATCTTTTGCTTCCTTTCTGTCGAAGCAAAACCCCAAGTCCACGCCGTGGCGATCGGCAAGCGCAATGCTCGTTGCAACCGACAGGGGAATTCCCTTATACGCGGGTCCGAACAGAACGTCGGCGTTAACGCCGTGTTCGAGGTACGCCGCAGCGTAGTATTCGCCGAGCTTTGCGATTTGCTTGCCCGTACGGTACTTGCCCGTGTTCACGAAGTAGGGCGCCCTTCTGCCGCTTTTCAACGTAAAATCACCGAAGCAAAGCACCCCGCTTTCCACCATGAATTCGATAAATTCCTTTTTGTACTCCTGCATAATTTATATCTCCTTGTTATTTGTCGCGAATACAACATAGAAACCGTCTTGATCCGCCTGAAACACCGCTTCATGAAAAAGAAGGGCAGCGGCGAGAGCGCAAACAGCCGTTTCAGTTCAGTTTCAGCGTGCCCGTCAGTTCGGAAACGCGCGCAACGCCGTGTCGCATACACCAGTCCCGCAAGCCGTCGATAATCTTCGGGCAAGCGAGCGGATCGGTGAAATTGTGGGTACCCACCTCCACCGCAGTCGCCCCCGCCATCAGAAATTCGATTGCATCCTCGGCGCACGTAATACCGCCCATGCCCACGACGGGGATACTTACAGCGCAGCTTGCCTCGTATACCATACGCACCGCGATCGGCTTGATGCCCGCGCCGGACACGCCGCCCGTGTTATTGGCGATGACCGGCTTTCTCCGCTCGATATCGATCGCCATACCCGTGAACGTGTTCACGAGGGAGATTGCGTCCGCGCCCCCGTCCTCCGCCGCCCGCGCGTTTGCGGCAATGCTTTCGACATTGGGAGAAAGCTTGACGACGAGGGGCGTCTTTTTCAGATTTTCCTTGGCAACGCGCGTAACCTCTTTCACGCTTTCGGAACGGATACCGAACGCCATGCCCCCGCATTTTACGTTGGGGCAGGAGATGTTGAGCTCGACGAAATCGACTTTGCCGTCGAGCTTGGCGCAGATTTCGCCGTAGTCGGAAAGGGTACTTCCCGCAGCGTTGGCAAACACCTTCGTCTTGCTCCGCAGCCACTCGTTGTCGTTTGCAAGATAGTTTTCCACCCCCGGATTTTGCAAGCCCACGGCGTTTAAAATCGTACCGCGGCTCTCCGCAATGCGGGGCACGGGATTGCCGTGGCGGGGCGCAAGCGTTAAGCCCTTCGTCGCCACGCCGCCAAGCACGGAAATATCGTAAATTTCGTTATACTCTCTGCCGAACCCAAACGTCCCCGACGCCGGGATCACGGGATTTTTCAACTCCGTACCGCAAAGTTTTATACTCAAATCAACCATCTTTTATTTCCCTTGATTTTTTTCTTTTTGTATCGCAAAAAGATTTTCGTGAATTTTATATCTCCACTTCGTTGATCTCGAACACGGGTCCGTCCTTGCACACTCGCGCGTGCGCGCCGTCCGTTTTGTTGCACACGCACACGAGACACGCTCCGATCCCGCAGCCCATGCGTTCTTCGAGCGAAACGTACACGGGGATATTCCAACCCTTCGTCGCCTCTTTCAGCGCACGCAACATGGGCGTGGGTCCGCAGGAAAGCACGACGTCCGGTTTATCCTTTTCGCAGTCCTTTACGAACGCTTCCACCGCGGTGCCGTGAAAGCCGACGCTTCCGTCATCGGAAGCAAACACCAGCCTGTTGCTGCGCTCCATTTCGTGTTTCATGCACAGCGCGCCCGCATTGCGGAAGCCCATGTACGAATTGACGGTTTTCGTACACCCGTAGGCGCGGATGGCGGAAATCAGGGGAAAGATTCCCACGCCGCCGCCCACAATCGCGACCTTTTTTTCCTCCTCTTTCACGTAAAACCCGTTGCCGAGCGGAAGCAGCACCGTCAAAGCTTCGCCTGCTTTGTACTCGCTTGCAAGTCTCCTCGTACCCTCGCCCTTCAAACGGTAGCATACGGTAACGCGCCCGCCCTCCGCTTTGCATACGGCGATGGGACGGCGCAGCGGTTTTTCCCCCACGCCGATCATGCAGAACTGTCCCGCGCGCACGGGGATCTCCTCCCCCACGGAAAAGGTCAGCGAATAAATATCCTCCGCAATGCGGACGTTTTCCAGAACGGACGCCCTTACTTCGCGCATATTTCCCCCAACGTATTCAACAAATCAGCCTTCATGTCAAGGCACGCCGCGCGCGCCGCTTCCGCGTAATCGCCGCCGCGTTTTTTGTACGCGCAGAGAACGCCGCGCGAATTGTTTACGACCGCGCCCGTGCCGTCCGCCTTGAAGCAATTTTTCAGCATTTCGGCGTTAGCGCCCTGCGCGCCGTATCCGGGCACGAGAAAGAAGGTGTTTTTCATCCTTGTCCTCAATACCTTTGCCTCTTCGGGGTAAGTCGCCCCGACCACCGCGCCCACGCACGAATAGCCGTATGCCCCGCAGGTGCCCTCGCCCCACGCCTCCACCATGTCGCCCATGCACTCGTACACGGTTCTGCCGTCCTCAAGTTTTAAATTCTGCAACTCGCCCGACGAGGGATTGCTCGTTTTTACAAGCACGAAAATCCCCTTGCCGTTCGCCTTGCATTTCTCGGTAAACGGTACGATGCCGTCCGAACCGAGATATCCGTTTACCGTGAGAATATCGCTTTCGAAGGCATCCTTTTCATCCAGAAAAGCGGCGGCGTAGCGCGAAGCCGTCGCTCCGATATCGTTGCGTTTTGCGTCGGCAATAACGATCAGTCCCTTGCTCTTGGCGTAACGCAGCGTGTCGTAAAACGCGCGCAGCCCGAAATATCCGTACTGCTCGTAATAGGCGATTTGCACCTTTACGGAGGGTACGATATCGAAGGTGGCGTCGATAACATTCTTGTTAAAACCGAAAATCGCTTCCGCCGCGTCATTAAAGCTTTTGCCCGCCGCCATGCCCTCGGGCAGGTATTCGAGCGCCGTGTCCAGCCCCACGCAGGTAGGGTTTTGCTTTGCGATGATCGCCCGTTGCAATTCGTCGAAAATCATGTCGTTTTCTCCTTCATTTATCTGTTTTTCTTAATCTGTCGCCTCGCGCCCCAAGGATAGGGCATTCACGGCTTTTCTTCCATGCGAAATTTTGCCTTACCCCTCGTACTTAATCTCCCCGTCGACGAGGGTATATTTTACCTTACCGAAAACCTTGCGTCCTGCAAAGGGCGTGTTTTTACCCTTGGATACGAACTCGGCGGGATCTACCGTCCACTCCTCTTTCAGGTCAACGACCGTGAGATCGGCGGGCATTCCCGCGGCGATTTCTCCACCCTCCAAATTTAAAATGCGGGCGGGCGCTCCGCTCATCTTATCCGCAAGCTCCGTAAGGCTCATCCCCCCCTCCTTCACAAGCGCGGTATACGAGAGCGCCAAAGACGTTTCCAGCCCGCTGATCCCGAACGCCGCCAAATCGTACTCCACGTTTTTATCGTCCGCGTGGTGCGGGGCGTGATCGGTAACGATACAATCGAGCGTGCCGTCCTTCACCCCCTCTATAATCGCAAGCCTGTCCTTTTCCGCACGCAGCGGCGGATTGACCTTGGTGTTCGTGTCGAAATCCTTGATCGCTTCGTCGGTGAGCGTAAAGTAGTGCGGACAGGTTTCCGCCGTTACCTTTATTCCGCGCGCCTTTGCTCTGCGGATGATATCTACGCCGCTGTATGTGGAGACGTGGCAGATATGCACCGGCACGTTCAGGCTTTCGGCAAGACAGATCTCACGGGCGATAACGATGTCCTCCGCCGCGCGCAAACTGCCCTTTAAACCCGTCAGCGTGGAATAGTACCCCTCGTTGACGACGCCGCCGTCGACGAGAGACGCGTCCTCGCAATGACACAGGCACTTCAACCCGAAATCCGACGCGTACGCCATGGCGTTTGCCATGAGCTTGGTGTTAAGCACGCTCTTTCCGTCCTCGGAAAGCGCCACCGCACCCGCCGCCTTCATTGCGCCGATCGCAGCCAAATTTTCCCCCTTCTGTCCCTCGGTGATCGCACCGATCGGGCGCACCTTGCACAGATTTGCTTCCTTTGCTTTGGAGAGGATATAGGACACGACGATCTTGCTGTCGCACGCAGGTTTGGTGTTGGGCATACAGCAAATTTGCGTAAAGCCGCCCTTGACCGCGGCGCGGCTGCCGCTTTCGATCGTCTCCTTTTTCTCGAATCCCGGTTCGCGCAGATGCACGTGCATATCGATGAGCCCGGGCAATACGGTCAATCCCTTGCAATCGATGCCCTCGCCCGAAAGCTTCGGCGCGATCTCGGCGATGACGCCCCCTTCGCAGCGAATATCCGCACGGACGACTTTATCCTTTAAAACGACTTCGGCATTCTTTATAATCATTTACACTTCCTCCTTGGTCAGCAAGAACAGCATCGCCATACGCACCGCGATGCCCGAAAGAACCTGCTCCTCAATACGGCTCGTATCCCCGTCGATGAGCGAACTCGTCAGTTCCACCCCGCGGTTGACGGGACCGGGGTGCATAACGAGCGCGCCCTGTTTGGCGTACTTCAACACTCCCTCGTTCACGCCATAAAACTTGGCGTATTCGCCGAGCGAGGGGAAATTGCCTGCGTGCTGGCGTTCGAGCTGAATGCGCAGCCCCATGACGACGTCCGCGCCCTCCACCGCTTCCTCGCGCGATTTGCACACGATTGCCCCCATCCTGTCGATTTCGGCGGGCATCAAAGTACGCGGAGCAAAAAAACGCACTTCCGCACCCAGCTTTTTCAACCCGTACAAGTTGCTCTTCGCCACGCGGGAGTGGGCAATATCGCCCATGATCGCAACCTTCAATCCCTTGATTTTTCCGAAGCATTCGCGCATCGTCAGCATATCCAAAAGCGCCTGCGAGGGATGCTCGTTCATGCCGTCCCCGGCGTTTACGACGTGCGCTTTCACCGTTTTGGCAAGCAACTGCGGCGCGCCGCCCATGGGGTGGCGGATGACGATGACGTCGTTACGCATAGCGTCAAGCGTCTTGCCCGTGTCCACGAGCGTTTCTCCCTTCTGCACGGAAGAGGACGCCGCCGTGATATTAACGACGTGCGCACCCATGTACTTTGCCGCCAACTCGAAGCTGCAACGCGTGCGGGTGCTGTTCTCGTAAAAGAGCGTGGTTACCGACTTGCCCTGTAAGTGCGGCAGCTTTTTTATGTTCTGCCGCAGCAGTTTTTTCATGCTGTCGCCGACGCTGAGAATCTCGTCGATTTCCTCCGCCGACAGATCGTACAGCCCCAAAATGTCTTTGCGTTTCATTGATCCCTCCGTATAATCGAAAACCGATCGCAAGAGCCGAGTTCCTCGAAGCATACCTCGATATATTCCGCCTTGGACGTAGGCACGTTCTTCCCGGCGTAATCGGCGCGCACGGGCAGCTCCCGTCCGCCGCGGTCGACAAGGACGAGCAGCTGTATTTTCTTCGGGCGTCCGAGGCGGAACAGCGCCTCCATGCCCGCAACCGCGCTGCGTCCCGTATGCAAAACGTCATCACACAAAACGACGGTTTTATCCGCGATGGAAAACCCGAGCTCGTTATTCAGCGTTTCGGGCACGAAAAAGGCGGAAACGAGATCGTCGCGCGTCATGCCGATGTCTATTCCCGCCGCAGGGACGATAAGTCCTTCCGAATCCTTCAAATAACTTGCAATGCGTTTGGCAATGATTTCACCGCCGCGCCTGATACCCGCCAGCACGACGTCGTGATAACCGTCGTTGCGCTCTCCGATTTCGTGCGCCAGACGGATGACCGTACGATGCAGTCCCGTCGCATCCATAATAATTGCAGACATACGCTCCTCCTTTGCGGTAAAAAAAGAAGTCTTGCGCGCGATGCAAGACTTCGAGAAACACCCGATCCAAAACTTCAATTTCTCTTGTCGGCATCACGGTACCGCTCTTAAAGAATAATCAAATACAGTTTACCACAACGCGGTGCGTCTGTCAAGGAAATACAAGGCAAAATCCAAAGACGAACGCACTATTTTGCGCTTAAAATATATCGTGCCGAACGGGCGATTCGAACAGCTCGCCCACACGCTCCCTGTCGGCGGCAAGCGCCCACATCAGCTTGGTTACCGTCGCTTCGAGCGTCATACTGCGCGCCTCCAGAACGTTACCGCAGGCAAGCAACTTGCGCCCCACCTCGTAAGTATCGAGCGCGCTCCCCTCCCGCTCGACCTGCGTGGTGCACACCACCGTCTTGCCTCGCGCGGTAAATTCTTTCAAGCGGAAGAAAAACTCGTCGTTGTCGTAGTCGGGCAGTCCGCCCGAACCGAAGGACTCGATCACCAGCCCGTCGCACTCCTCGTTCAGGTACGAAAAAATATTCGGAGACAGCCCCGGAATCATTTTCAGCACGAACACCTTTTCGTTCATGGCGCGGTAAAAGCACGGAGCCGTCTGCGGCTTTGCGTCCGTCAGATAATAAAACGGCTTGCCGTCGCGCATCAGCGCAACGTCGGGATAGTCGATGCTCGCAAATGCGTTAAAGCTCCTTGTGCGCGTTTTTTTCGCGCGCGTGCCCAGAATCACGTTCCCGTCGAATACCACGTTCACACCGAACGCCCTTCCGTCCGAGGCGAACGCGAAAGCGTCGGCAAGATTTCTCCGCGCGTCGGTATCGCGCAGGTACGCCGACTTCTGCGCTCCCGTCAGCACGACGGGCTTTGCGATATCCTGCATTAAATAGGAAAGCGCCGCCGCCGTGTACGCCATGGTGTCCGTGCCGTGCGTAACCACGAATCCGTCGTACGTTTCGTAATTCCTTTCGACGGCGCCTGCGATTTCCAGCCAATGACGGGCGCAGATGTTCGTGCTGTCGAGGTTGAAGAGCTGCACGGCGTCCACCCTGCACGTTTCTGCGATTTCGGGCACGCACGCAAGCAAATCGTCCGAGGTCATGACGGGCGTCAAGCCCGACCCGCTGTTTTTGGACGCAATCGTGCCGCCCGTTGCGATAAATAAAATTCGTTTCATAAAAAATTCCGCCAAAAAACCGCCGCGTCTGCGGCGGTTCTCGTTGTTATTCCTGCGTGTTTTCTTCCGTTTCGTTCTGCGCCGCTTCGGCAACGGGTTTCTTTCTGCTGCCGACGAAGTAAGCAATCACGCACGCAACGAGGAACGCGACGACGAACACGCCGACCGCCACGATGACGATGCTCATGCCGCCGTTGACGTTTAAGCTCTGCGATTCGAAGGACGCATAAGTGTCCTTCTCGTAAATCGACTTGGAAACGGCGGACAGCGTTTTCGCCGCCTCGCTCAGACTCACAAACTGTTTGTTCACCTTCGCTCTGAAATCGCGGACGGGCTTGTCGTTAGCCACAAACGCGCCCGTTGCCGAATCCTTCGTCTGAAAAATTTCCAGCTGGAATTCGATTTCGGCATTCCGTTTCAGATAGGACGCAAGCATTTCCGAAAGCCCCAAATCGCCGGGCATAATGATGACGCTCGAACCGTTCGTTTCCTTGTCCGTGGAGGAGTCGACCACCGAATCCACGGTAGCCCGCACGCCCTCCGCCGCGCGCACCGTCGGCTGGTCGCCCGAACCGCTCCCCGCAAGATCCTTGCGTAGCTCGTCGATAATCTTCTGATTGAACGCCTGTTCTTCCAGAAGCTGGTCGATGAGCACGTCGATTGCCTCCTTCGCCGTTTCGTAGCTGTTCAAGTCGATTTCGTCGAAGCCCTTGTTTGCGAGCTCCTTCTCGAAGCTCGTGCGCGTGCTGTCGCCGTAAACCACGGTAACGTCGGCGAGATAGTTGGCAAGCGTCTTACCGTTGACGCGGTAGCTTGCGGTGTACAGCGAAATCCACTGGTTGTATTGGTCGGTAATCGTCTGCTTCTGGCTCTTTAAAAACGCCAGCTGTTCGCTGAACGACGCGCTGTGGAAGGTCTCGGCGTCGATTCCGAATTCGAGCTCGGACGCGTTCGTCTTGATGCGCGCAACGAGGGTATCCGCAACGGCGCGAAGATAGCGCTCCACCGTCTCCTGCTTTTTAAAGCGGGAGGTCTTAATCGAGAGCGTATACACGGCGTCGCTTCCGTCGAGCGCGGCGTTCACCGAAACCGATATGTCGTCCTCTTTCAGCAGATCCTTCACGTCCAGAGAAGAAAACGCCTCGCTGCTTGCCTTCGCCTCTTCGAGTACTTCGTACGAAATCAAATCGCGGTACGAAAAGGGCGAGCCGTCGGGATATTTCGCCGAATCGCTCGTCGGGTATTCGATACGGAAGCTCATGGAGCTCGTCGTCCTTGAAGGATTGATAACGAGCGCGAACATGAGCACCGCAATCAGGGTGATAACGACCGTCGCCGCAACGACGATCCAGATTTTTTTGCCGATCGTACGGAAAATTCCACCGAGCGTTACGCCGCCTTCTTCTTTTTCCACTTAAAACTCCTTCCCGTCTTCTATTGCGGAATGCCCGTGAGGGCAGATTTTGTTCTATCATTATATCGCTTTCGACGCCGTTCGTCAACTTTTCTTTTCGAATTTTTTCAGATTCTTTCGTAAACAGTGCAGCCGCACGCCGCCGTGGACGACGAAAACGTTCCCGCAGGAAGCAGAACGTCCCTCTTCGGCACGTGCAGAATGCGCAGGGACGAAAGGTTTAAAAACGCCGTCGGGGAAATGTCGGCGGAATTCACGCCGCAGAGATCGACCTCCTCTATTAACGGACAGGCGTAAAACGCATATGAGATCACCGCCCCGCCCGTTACGCGTACCGACTTCAACGATTCCGGCACGCGATATTCCCCGTTCAGCGAAAAGAGATGCGCAAGTTCCCCGCGGTAATAGGACGAATTCACATCCGCGCCGCTCCCGAGAAAGGGCAGCGTCAAACGGCAAAGTCCCTCTGCGGCAAGCAATGCGCCCTCGTCGCAATAGTCCGACTTCACTTCCGCCTCCGCAACGTTCGGAATCGCGGCTATCAGCCGCCTGCCGCTCACCGTGTCGAGATAGACGAGTCCGTGTTCCGTACCGTACGGCGGCTCCGCGGTAACGCTTCCGACGTTCGTGCCCAGAAAGGCGTCCGCAGTCATCTCCGCCTCCGCTCTCAAATCCACGGCTTCCGCCCGTGTTGCTTTTAGAGGAGACGCAATTTTGCCGCTCAGACAGACGAGCGATTCGCATTCCCGCACGCGCGTACGTTTCAGACTCGCGCCCGTCCATTCGTAGTATTCGTCCGCAAACCAAAGAGTATTCGAAAAGGTCCTGAAAAGCGCCGCGCGGTCAAGACGGCTTTCCGCGCCCGAAAGCCGCAGCGCGTTGAGTTCGCCGAAATTTCCCCGTTTCAGCGTGCGGTACAGCTCTTTTGCGCAAAGCTCACATTTGCCGTGCACGCCGCCGCGCTCGATATAAATAAATTCCCCGTCCGTGCCGACGAAATCAGAATAAAGAGCCGCAAAATTTTCTTCGCTCACGCTGCCGTCCTCCCACTCGCAGCGGTAGGAATCGCCTTCCGTTGGAATCCGTTGCGGAAAGGGAAGAAACGCGGGAACGGAAAGAATCAGACAAAAGAGCACGGAGAACGGGACGAGAAAGAATCGTTTCGGAATTCTCCGCCGTTCTTTTGTCCTCTTTCGCATTTTCTTCCTCCGTATCCGCTCCGCGTTGTTTCAAACAACGGTTATTCAGACCTCCCTCTAATAAAAGGCATGATTCTTCGCGCGCCTCCGAATGACAGGGAACAGCGTTCCGCCGAGCAAGCCCCTGCAAGACCGATGCCGAAGGCTTCCCGTCCTCCCGAAACTTGGCAGAGCCAAGTTGGGGGAATCCGGTAAACGCAGTCCGACGCGCTCCGCCCGAGGGGGATATCCTCAACCGCTTCGCCGTTTGGGGAGGACGGAACGAAACTTATTCCCAAGGCAGAATTTCCCCGCCGAGGATATGAATATGCAAATGCTTTACCGTCTGTCCCGCGTTCTCGCCCTGGTTTACGACGAGGCGGTATCCGTCCTCCAGCCCGAGCTCCTTTTGAAGCGCCGCGATCTTTACGAGCGTTCTGCCCAAAAGCGCCTCCTTTCCGCCCGCCTCCGAAAGATAGGCAAAATGCTCCTTCGGCACGCACAGCAAATGAATTTTCGCCTTCGGCTCGATGTCCTCGAAAATAACGATTTCGTCGTCCTCGTACTTCTTGCGGGAGGGGATCTCTCCCGCGACGATCTTACAGAAAATACACATATTACAATTTCTCCTCAATTACGGCGCGCACGCCGTTTCTTTCCGTACCGAGAATGCGCACGCGGCACAGACGCCCTTCCTCGGCGCCCTCCGCATACGCGCGCACGTAGTTTTCGGTGTAGCCGCCCTCCTCTTCGAACAATACGACGGCTTGCTTTCCGATTTGCACACGTAGAAATTTCTCTTCCGCTTCCTTCGCTTTCTTTCCTAAAATTTCGGCGCGTTCCCGTTTTAGCGCACCGTCCACCTGCGCCTTCTTCGCGGCGACGGTGCCCTTTCGCAACGAATAGGGAAAGACGTGCACGCGAG
This sequence comes from uncultured Christensenellaceae bacterium, assembly GCA_910588615.1. GTDB lineage: Bacteria > Bacillota > Clostridia > Christensenellales > Borkfalkiaceae > Gallimonas. The sequence continues at coordinate 16,011 of CAJUOI010000014.1, forward strand.
CGAACGCCGCGTCGTCCACGATACGCACGGAGTCCGTAAAATCAGCCTCGCTCTCCTCGGGAAAACCGACGATGATATCCGTGGTGATGGCGGCGTCCGCAAAATACTCGCGGATGAGCGCGCATTTTTCAAGATACTCTTCGCGCGTGTATCGGCGGTTCATCTTTTTCAGTACGGCGTTGGACCCGCTCTGTAACGACAGATGAAAATGCGGCATCACGTTGCCCGCGTCGCGTGCCCGCCGCAAAAAGTCGCGCGTGATAATCTTTTGTTCGAGCGAACCGAGCCGTATGCGCGTGTCCGCCTTCGCAAGCGCGCTCAGCAAGGCTCCGAGGTCGATTTCGCCGTCCCGGTAGGAGGAAATATCGATACCCGTCAGCACGGTCTCTTTGGCGCCGCTTGCCGTAACCTCGGCAAGAATGCTTTCCGCGCTCCGCGAGCGCGACCGCCCGCGCAGGTAGGGAATCAGGCAGTAAGAGCAGAAGTTGTCGCATCCGTCCTGCACGCGCACGAAGGCGCGCGTTTTATTGCGCATAGGAGGTGGCAGTTCGGAAAAAGCGGCGTCCGTTTCGCAGAACACTCCCTCTCCGTCCAAGAGCTGCAGCACCCTGTGCTTTGCCTGCGCGCCCGTAACGAGCGCCACGCCCTCCCTTTGAAAAAAAGATTCGGGGTTCGCGCTTGCGGCGCAGCCGCAGACGATGATCTTTGCACGGGGGTTAAACTTCTTTACCCGCGCGATCGCCTGCCTGCTCTTTTTTTCCGCCTCGGCGGTTACGGCGCAGGTGTTGATCAAATATAAATCCGCATGACCGAGCTTGTCCGTAACGGCAAAGCCGCGCTCCTTCAATCCCTCGGCAAGCGAAGCGCTCTCGACTTCGTTCATCTTGCAGCCGAGCGTAAATACGCACGCCTTCATTGCAGCTCCCCCGTAAAGTACGCGGCGAGGGATAACAGCGAAATCGCCGCCGTCTCCGCGCGCAGAATGCGCTTGCCGAGCGTGATTCCCGCAAACCCCATTGCCTTCGCTTCTTCGAATTCCTCCCGCGTGAATCCGCCCTCGCTGCCCACCGCGAGCGCACAACTCTCGCGCACCTCGGAAAGCGAAACGTCGCTGCATTCCGCAAACTCGCAGGCAAACAGCTTATAACGATAGTTTTCGGCGGAAGACAGCGCCGCGGAAAGCGTTTCGAAGTACTCGATCTCGGGCACGGTGGCACGCAAGCACTGTTTCGCCGCTTCGCCCGCCACACGGCGGAACCGCTCGAGCTTGTTGCCGTTGACGTACGCCGCGCAGTAACGCGACGAAAAAACGCCGATTTTTTTTACTCCGAGCTCGGTCGCTTTCTGCACGACGAGTTCGGTTTTATCCCCCTTCAAAGCCCCGACGAGCAAGTACAGATCCGCCTTCGGATCGCGCGCGCAGGCGCGGCGCTCGAGAACGTGCAGCGTCATCGTGTTTTTCGAAACGCGCGATATGATGGCGGCATACTCCGCACCGCCGCCGTCGAACACCGTAACCTCGTCCCCCTCCGAAAGGCGCAGAACGTTCTTTGCATGGCGGAACCCGTCGCCCGTCAGCTCCGTTTCGCCGGAGATATTTTTTACAAAAAAACGCTTGGGCGCACTCATACCGCGCTCTCCTTTTTTAACGCGAGCGCATACCATTCGCCCCTGCCGCACTCTTCGGTTACGGCGAAGCCCGCCCGCGCATAAGTTTCTTTTACGAAGTCCAAACGTTCCCTGATAATTCCGCTTAAAATCAGCGTACCGTCCTCTTTAAGATTGTTCCCAATGCCCGACGCAAGCAAGGCAAGCACCTCCGCCGTAATGTTGGCAAGCGCCAGATTGCACCTGACGCAGGTATCTCCGACAAGATCCGCCTCCGTTACGCTCACTTTGTCCGCAACGCCGTTGCGCTCCGAATTGTGCTTTGCGCTCTCCACGGCAATCGGGTCGAGGTCGGTCAGATAGCATTTTTTCGCGCCCAGCTTTGCCGCGGCGATACCCAAAATTCCGCTGCCGCAGCCGATATCCAATACTTCGTCGCCCGAATGCAGATACTTTTGCAGCAACGCAACGCACATAGCGGTAGTTTCGTGCTCACCCGTACCGAACGCCATATTGCTGTCCAGCAAAACGGTTTCCTCCCCCGCTTTTTTGTCGTAGGCAATCCATTCCGGCACGACGACGATTTTGCCGAGACGGATGGGACGGAAGTGTTTTTTCCACACGTCGATCCAATCGTCCCCTTCGATCTCACGCTTCGTCTCTTCGAGAGAGCCGAAAAACACCGCCCCCGCGGCAAGCTCTTTGCGGCAACCGATTTCCCGCATGAGCGCGGAGATCTTATCCGTTTCGTCCAAAGAAAAATAACACTTTACGAGCACGTCCGCATTGGGGCTTGGCGCGAGAGTATCGTCCATATAATCCCAGAATACGGTTGAGTTTTTTTGCAACGCGACAATATCGCTGCTGTCGCAGACGGTTACGCCGTGGGGCGTAAATTCCCACATGGCGTCGGCGACGAGCTCGCTCGCCTCGCTCGAAGTATGTACGGTCAATTCCAGAAATTTCATAACGCAGTCATTATATTAAAAAGCCGTACAAAAGTCAAGCGGAAACAAGAGAACGGTTCGAACCGTCGGTTGACCCTTTGCGCAAGCGGAGGGAAAGTTCCAAACGCGCATACATAATAATTTCCGCATCACGCATACTCGTATCGTGAAAAACGTAAGCGGAGATCTGAAAAAAGTCGAGGAAGAGCTAAAAAAGCTGCTTCCCGCGGAGGACGTACTGACCTTTCCGTTCTGCACCGAACGGGGGTTGAACTGTACGGTGATTTTTGCCGACCCCCTAACCGATAAAGAACTTTTGGGCGATCAGGTGGTACGCCCTCTTTTGCAATTCGAAGGCAAGCCGACGGCGGAAGAAATTTCGAAAAAGCTTACGTTCACCGAACAGCGCAAACAAAAAAAACTTGAAACGCTTGCGGAAGAAATTCTTGCGGGCAACCCCGTACTTTTATGGGAGGGCATGGACGAGGGTATTATCGTGGGCACGAAAAAGGTATTCGTGCGCGGCATTACCGAACCCCCCACGGACATTGCGATCAAAGGTCCGCGCGAGGGCTTTATAGAAGACGTCAAAATAAATACCTCCCTCGTGCGCAAGCGTTTCAAATCGGAAAATTTACGCATCGAATTCGTAAAAGTCGGAAAGATTTCCAAGACCTTCGTTGCGGTCTGCTATCTCGAAGGCACGTCGGAAGAAAACGTCGTAAAGGAGGTCAAGGAGAAGCTTTCGAAAATCGACATCGACTATATCCCCGACTCCTCCTATCTCACGCACTTTTTGGCTTCCCGCCCGAAGTCGCTGACCAAGCAGGTGGGCGCCACCGAAAAACCGGACATCTTCTGCGCAAAAATCGCGGAGGGAAGAGTTGGAATTTTAGTGGACGGTTCGCCCATCGCTCTCACCGTGCCCTATCTCCTCGTAGAGGATTTCCAATCGAGCGAGGACTATTTCGTGCCCTCTTACCGCGCGACGTTTACGCGGCTTCTGCGCCTCTTCGCCCTGTTCCTTGCCATCTATATCCCCGCGTTTTACGTGGCGGCGCAGTTGTTTAAATTGCAGCTGTTCCCCGTAAAACTGCTTTTAACGATCGCGGGCAGCATTCGCGATCTGCCCTTTTCCCCGTCGCTCGAAATGTTGCTGGTACTCGTCATTCTCGAAATCTTAAACGAAGCGAGTATCCGAATGCCCAAATACGTAGGAATGGCGCTTTCCGTAGTCGGCGCGCTCGTACTCGGCGAAACTGCCGTCAGCGCAGGCTTCGTATCCACGCCCGCCATCATCATTATCGCGTTCAGCGGTATCGGGCTGTACGCCGTACCCAACCTCATCGAAGTTACGAGCGTCGTCCGCCTCGGGATGCTGCTCGTAGCGGGCAGCGTGGGAACGTACGGCATAATCCTCGCAACGGGTTTCATTCTTTTCTATCTCGTTACGGAGGACTGCTTCGGCACCCCGCTCGTCGCGCCCTTCTCCCCCCTCGTCGGACACGATTTAAAGGATTCGCTCGTAAAATACAACCTGCGTTCTTTGGATATCCGTCCGAAAACGCTGAAAAGCAAAAACAAACGGAGGCTCAACCGTGAATAAAATCTCGTCGCGCCAGCTCTACTTTTTTCTCGCCGCCGTCGCGCCCGTCGGCAAACTCATTCTTCTGCCCGTAACGCTCGCGCACTATGCGGCAAACGATTTGCTATTTCCTGCCGCAATCAACTTTTTCTTGCAGGCGGGCGTCATTGCCCTCGTGCTCCTATTGGCGAAAAACGGGCTTTCTTTGGGAGAGCTGCTGCAAAAAACCTTCGGAAAGATCGGAGCAAAAATCATCTTAACGATATTTTTCGCATTTTTCTTTTACGCGGCGCTGTGTCCGCTCATCGAACAGAAGCTGTTCGTGCAGAGTATATTTTACGACACGCTGCCTTCCGTCGTTACCTTCTCTTCCTTCTTCATTTTTTCCGCCTATCTGTGCGCCAAACCGCTCTCTTCGTACGGGCGGATCTGGGACATCCTCGCGCCCGTCGCATTCGTCGGATTCGTCGGGATCATCGCGCTTGCCGCAGGCAACATGGATTTCGGCGCGCTGAACCCCGTAGGCGCGGCGGGAATCGAAAAAATCACGCAGGGCGCGGCGTTTACGAACTATTGGTTTTTCGATTCGGCAATCCTCTTGACCCTGCTCGGAAAAATCGAATACAAGCGCGGAATGGCATGGAAAGGACCGCTGTTCTATCTCTTGGGCGCGGCGGCGGTCATGCTGTTTCTGGCGGTATTCTACGGAATTTTTTCCGAAATCGCCGTACGGCAGCAGTTTGCGTTTGCAAAAATCGGCAAATACTCCCCTGCGGTCGGCATATTGGGCAGAATCGACTACCTTTTCGTATTCGCGCTTTCCCTCGTTATGGCGTTTTATTCCGCCCTTCCCCTGCAAGCGGGCATAGACTGTCTGCGTCAGGCGTACGGCAGCCCCGCGGGAAAACTGCTTCCCGCACTCGCTTCGGTCGCCGTAAATATCATAATGCTCGTTTTAACCGTCTTTTTCGACTATCGCTTTGCGGAAGTCAGGCGCTTCGTGGGTGAAATGCTGTTTTGGGTCTTCCCGATTTTTACGTTGCTGCTGCCCGCCCTATCACCGCTTTTGAAGCTTAGGGTCAGGAAACGGGAGGTAAAAACGTCGTGAATAACAAGTTTTCACGGTTTTTAAAAACCGTACCCATGAAACTGTGGGTGATCCTCGTCGCAGTCGTATTCTTTTCCTTTTTCTCCAACGACTTCGGGCTCGTCGACATTCAAAAGAGCGCCATTATTCTGGCGGCAGGTATCGACAAGGGCGAGGAAGGGTATCGTCTGACAACGCAGATCGCCGTTCCAAAGGGCACCGACCGCACGACGGGCGGCACCTCGAGCGTGGAGATCACGGGCAAGGGCGAAACCGTTTCCGACTGCGTCGTAGACATCTACGCCTTGACCGGTTGGGTACCCAAGTTCGTGTTCTGCAATCTGCTGTTGATCGGCGAGGACACCGCAAAGGAAGCGGACTGTATGCACGTGCTCGATTTCTTTTTCCGCAACGAATATATGCCCGACAGCTGTTTCGTCGCCGTAAGCCAAGGTTCCGCCGAAGAGATGCTCGCGTCGCAGAGCGCGGTGGACGACACCTCTTCGCTGGCAATCACCCGCCTCTTTTCCAACGCATCCGAAAAGTCGGGACGGGTGATGAAGAACACGCTGCGCGAGTTTGTCATCAGCTATTACGGTCCCTCGGAGAGCGGATTCATGCCCTTCGTGTGCTCCTTCGAACAGGAAAGCGGCACGGGCACCGAGAGCTCGGGCGGCGGACAGGGCGGACAAAACAGCAACGGCGGCGGGTCGCAAAAAAAGGAAAAGGTGTATTGCGTACGCCGCACCGCGCTGTTTAAAAACGGACGAATGGCAAGCATTCTTAACGAGGAACAGACTTTTGCGTGCAACCTCGTAAAGGGAAAGGTATTTTCGGGCTCCTTCGTAGTGGACGATAACGGTAAGCCCGTAAGCATTACGGTACTCGACAACGACGGCGGAGTAAAGTTCGAAACGAAGACGACGCCCAAAGCAACGCTGACGGTAAAGCTCACCGTACGGCTACTGAACCGCAGCACGCCCTCCTCCGTGGACGACGTAAGCCTGAACGTCGTAACGCCGGAGCTTCTGCAAAAAGCGGAAGATACCATCCGCACGCGGCTCGAAGAGGTGTTCGCTCTGCTGCGGGAGACTGGGTGCGATTTGTTTCAGCTCAACCGCTCGCTCTACCGCGCCTCGAAAGCAAAATACGAAGAATGGAAGGACACTTTGCTTGCCACGGTACCGGCGGAATTCGATATTAAAATAAAGAGTACGAAATAAGGGGCAAACGCCCCTTTTTTTGCGAAAAAATTTTTTAAAACTTTTTTTGAAAAACCCCTTGACAAATGATTTTTTCGTGTTATAATAAAGGTGTAAAAGAAAGAAACAAACATAAAGTGTAAAATTTGAACAAGGGGTACAGACCAATGCACCACTAAATCGAGTTCTCAGCGGGCAAAACAACGGACAGGAAAATCCGTATCGCAGGGAAGTAGGCGAAGGCGGAAATGCTTCCAAAAAAACGTATCGCGGAGGTAACGTGATATGCACTTTCCCAAAGGATTCAAGCTCGGATAAGAGGAGGACAGACCAACGTACCATATGATAAGGGCGGAAAAATAATCGGGAAATAACGTCGGGCGGACAAATACACCGCCGCGGGAACACCCGCAAGTAAATTTCTAACGGTTCAGAGAAAAGCCCGTACAACTGAATAAACGCCATCCCCCGCTGTTGCGGGGGATTTTTTTGCCGTTTTGCCCTCACCCACCGTGCCGTTCACTCGGGTGCAAATTTACGTTTACCTCCCCCCGCGTTATGACTGCACGCCCGCAAACTGCGCGCTCCAAAGCTCCCTGTAAAAGCCGCCCTTCCGCAAGAGCTCTGCGTGCGTCCCCTGCTCCACGATGCGTCCCGCGTTCATCACGAGAATGGTGTCGGCGTTTTCTATCGTCGAAAGACGGTGCGCTACGATAAAACACGTTCTGCCCTGCATCAGCTTGTCAAACGCCGACTGCACCCGTAATTCGGTGCGCGTGTCGATATTGCTTGTCGCCTCGTCGAGAATGAGCACGGGCGGACGGCAGAGCATGATGCGCGCAATGCACAAGAGCTGCTTCTGCCCCTCGGACAGCACCCCCTCGTTTCCGATAAAGGTATCGTAGCCCTGCGGCAGACGCAGAATAAACGCGTGCGCCCGCGCCGCCTTTGCCGCTTCTATCATCTCCGCCTCCGTAGCGTCCGGTCTGCCGAGGCAGAGATTTTCGCGCACGGTAGCGCGCTTTAACCACGTTTCCTGCAACACCATGCCGTAATTTTCGCGCAAGGACTTGCGCGTAACCGAGCGGATATTCTTTCCGTCGAGGGAAATGCTCCCCCCGTTCACGTCGTAAAAGCGCATCAGGAGGTTAATAATCGTCGTCTTGCCGCAACCCGTAGGCCCCACGATCGCCACGCGCTTTCCTTCCGACGCCTGTAAATTCAAATTCTCGATCAGCGGACGCTGCGGATCGTAGGAAAACGACACGTTTTCAAGCGTAACCCTTCCCTCCGCGCGCCCGATTTCTTCGGCGTCCTTATCCGAGGGTTCCGCCTGCTCGCCGATCAGCGCAAACAGCCGTGCCGCGCAGGCAAGCGCGTTCTGAAACTCCGCGAACACCTCGGAAATTTCGTTGAACGGCTTGGTGTACTGGTTGGAATAGGACAGAAAGGAGGAAAGATTTCCCACCGTAAACGGCAACGCCGCCCCCGCCGTAGCAATGACGAGCAAAGCCCCGGAAAGCGCGACCGCCGCATACACCACGGAATTGACGAAGCGCGTGGAGGGATTGGTGGTCGAGGAAAAGAAGATCGCCTTTAACGAACATTTCCGCAGCCTTTCGTTGACCTCGCGGAATTTCGCTTCGTTTTCGTCCTCGTGCGTAAACGCCTTTACCGTCTTTAAATTTCCGATCATTTCGTCGATAAACGCCGTCTGTTCGGCACGCACCTCCGACTGCTTTTTGAACAGCGAATAGGTGCGCGAAGCGATAAATTTACTTACGAACAGCGAAAGCGGCGTAATGCAGAACACGACGAGCGCGACCTCCCAGCGCATGACAAACATAACGACGAGCACGCCCAGAATGGTTGCGATCCCCGTAAAGAACTGCGTGAAGCCAAGAAGCAGCCCCTCGGAAAACTGCTCGGCATCGCTGATGACGACGCTCGCGATTTCGCCGTACGCCCTGCCGTCGATATATTTGAGGGGCAATCGTTCGATGTTTTTAAACGCGTCCCCCCTCACGTCCGACAGCACGTGATAGGCGATGCGGTTGTTGCTTAAACTCATCAGCCACTGCGAGAGCGCCGCGCCGCCGACGCACGCGGCGATTGCGATAAACAGGTTAAAAAGCTCCCGCCATTCGACGTTCCCCGCGCCGGCGATTTTATCGACGGCAAGCCCCGCCAAAAAGGGCACGGCAAGCTGTGCCGCCACCGTAACGATCGCCAGAAATACCGTTGCCGCAAGGTAGCCGCCGTACGGCTTTAAATAGCGGAGAATGCGCGAAAAAGTCTTTGAATTTCCGTCTTTCTTTTTCATGCTCCCTCCTTCTTTCCGCCGCGGAATTGCGTCTCGTAAATTTCACGGTAAACGGCGCAGCCTTCCAACAGCTCCTCGTGCGTGCCCAAGCCGGCGATTTCGCCGTCGTCGAGCACAACGATTTTATCCGCCTCGATGACGGACGCCGCACGCTGCGACACGATAAACGTAGTGCCCCCGCGCGCCTTCAATGCGGCGCGCAGCTTCTTATCCGTAGCGTAGTCGAGCGCGGACGAGCTGTCGTCGAGAATGAGAACTTCGGGATTGCGCACGAGCGCGCGGGCGATATTCAGCCGCTGGCGCTGCCCGCCCGACAGATTCTTGCCGTCCTGCTCGATCGCGCCGTCCAAGCCGCCTTTGGCGGCAACGACGTCCTCCGCCTGCGCGCACTTGACGGCGGCAAGCATTTCCTCCTCGCCCGCCTGCCCGTTGCCCCAGAGCAGATTGCTTTTGATCGTGCCCTGAAAAAGAACGGACTTTTGCGCAGCGACGCCCACGCGTTCGCGCAATTCCTCCGCGGGTATCGCACGCACGTCCCTGCCGAAAAAGCGAACCCGTCCTTCGCGCACCTCGTAAAAGCGCGGAATGAGGTTGACGAGCGTTGATTTTCCGGACCCCGTGCCGCCCAAGACGCCCACCGTTTCGCCGCGCATTACCTGAAAGTCGATATTTTTCAGCGCGGGCGCGCCGCCGCCCGCATAAGCAAACGTTACGTTCTCGAAGGACACCGCGACTTCGCTCTTCTCCCCTTCCTCCGCAAGCGTAACCGAAGCTTCGCCCGCTCTGTCGAGCACCGCGCCGATGCGCTTTTCGCTCGAAACCGCCTTCGTCAACGTAACAATGAGGTTAGCGAGCTTTACGAGCTCCACCAAAATCATGGAGAGATAGCTGTACAGCGACACGACGCTGCCCTGTTCCAAGTGTCCCGAATCCACACGCCCCGCCGCAATCCACAGCAAAAAAATGAGCGCGGCGTTTACGAGAATATAGGTAACGGGCGCGGTAACGGCGGCAATGCGACCCGCCTTTTTTTGTGAAAAGCGCAGCGCGCCGCTCCGTTTTTCAAACTCCGCGATCTCGTCCTCTTCTTTGCAGAACGCGCGGATGACCCTTGCGCCCTTTAAGTTTTCGCGCGTGGAATTATAAACGCCGTCCAGACAGCCCTGTACCTTCTTGTACAGCGGAATGCACGCGCCCATCACCGAGAACACCGCTACCGCCAGCAGCGGAATAACGGCGAGGATCACGAGCGCCGACTTCCAATCGACGAAAAACGCCATTGCCGCCGCGCCGAACACGATAAACGGAGAACGCAAAAACAGACGCAGCGTCATATTGACGCCCGTCTGTACCTGCTGTACGTCGCTCGTCATGCGGGTAATCATGGCGGAAGTGCCCATGTCGTCGATATCCGCATAGGAGAATGTCTGCAATTTCACAAATAAATCTTCGCGCAAAGCCGCCGAAACACCCACCGCCGCGCGCGCGGCAAAATATTGCGCCGTCAGCGAAAACACCAGCCCCACCGCGCCGAAACCCACGAGAATGGCGCAGCCCCAAAGGATATAGCTCTTGTCCGCTGCGGCAATTCCGTTGTCGATGATCGCCCCCACGACGATGGGAACGACAAGCTCGAGAGCCGCTTCAAGCAGTTTAAAAAGAGGCGCAAGCACGGCTTCCGCACGGTATTTTTTTAAACAGCAAAAGAGATGTTTCAAAATAGCTCCTTTCATTGACGCATTTCTGTGGTCGTAACGGCGCTTAACGGGCGACATAAATCCGCCCTTGCACCGTTCGGCAAACTTGTTACGCCGATATCAAAAACAAATAAACGTAATAGCCGATGAAGGAAAGCAGAAAGATGATCCCCGCGGGAATGCCCAGACGGTGTTTGTCGAAAAACGAAAGCACGAACAGAAGCAGTGCGCCGCCGAACGCGACGAGCGCGTCCACGAGGTTTGACTGTACGCTGAATGCCAACGGATAGAACAGCGACGACGTGCCCAGAATCAGCAGAACGTTAAAGAGATTGCTTCCGATAATGTTACCCACCGCAATGTCCGTTTCGCCCTTCAACGCCGCCATGACCGAAGTTACGAGTTCGGGCAAAGAAGTTCCGATCGCCACAACCGTAAGCGCGATGATTCGTTCGGAAACGCCCGCCGCCCGCGCGATGTACTTTGCCCCGTCCACAAACAGAGTGCCGCCGCCGACTACCATCACAAGCCCCACGACGGCAAGAACAATGCAGAACCATAGCTTTTCCTGCATCCGCAAGAACCACGCACCGACCTTCGTTTTGGGCGGTTTTCTTTCTTCCGTTTCCTCTTCGATATAAGTTCCGTTCGCCTTTGCCTCGGCAATTTTCAGCTTTTCCGCCCTGATTTCCTTTTTCGCCTTTACCAGCGTGAGCGTCATATACAGCGCGAACACGGCAAGCAAGATCAGTCCGTCCCACCATTGAACGGAATTTCCCCAGAGCCCGAGCCCGATCAAAAGCGCGCTTGCGCCGAGCAGCACGGGCAGATCGATTTTCAGCGATTCCTTCTGCACGGGCAGCTTCTTAATGAGCGCGGACACGCCGAGAATGAGAAAAATATTCGCAATATTGCTCCCCACAACGTTGCCCACGGCAATGTCCGTGGAATGCTGGATGGCGGAGGTAACCGACACCGCAAGCTCGGGCGCGCTCGTGCCGAACGCTACCACAGTAAGCCCGATAACGAGCGGCGGGATTTTGCATTTTTGGGCTATGCCGGAGCTACCGCCCACAAACCAGTCCGCTCCCTTTACGAGCAATACCAAGCCGAGAATCAGCAAAAAAATCCACAAGTATAACATACCCGATACACCTCTTTTTATTTTTGCCGAAAGTCTCGTCGTTCAAACGAATCGCCGCGACACGAAGATTTCTCTTCGGGGTATGTTGCCGCGCCGCCTCTTTGCGCCGTTCGCGCAAAAATGGACTACTCCCTTCCGACCGATTGCAAAACGTTAATTCCTCGCCGCTTGCAGCGACAATTGATAAATTTCGTCCGTCGCGAACGCAAACTTCGTCAAGCGGTCGCGCTCGGTAAAGACGACGTAATAGCGCGCATCCCCTTTGGGTAAGTCCGCCACGTCGCCCCAGCTCTTCGAGCTCTTGCTCCTGCGGTAATCGTATTCGATATGCAAACCCCAAAGCTCGTCGTTTTTCCATTCGATACGTTCCTTCGTATCGGGAAATTCGAGCGCCGTGCCCTCCTTCGTCTGCGTCAGAATGCCCTTACGCTTGCGGGAAAACCGCCTTCCTCCCAGCGACGTGCGCACGAACACCTCCATGCCGAAGCGATAGTCTCCGCTCTCGATTTTTTTCCGCAGATTCTGCCGCTCCCACTGCGTCCATTCGGGCACGGCGGAAAAGGGCGTTTCTCCCTCTTCGGCAAGCAGTTCGCCGAATTCGCTCAGCTGCCAGCCCCTGCCGCAGGAAGCGCACCACAGGCGCGTATCCTCCGAATAGGTCATAAACTCTGCATGACAGTGCGGGCATTGGTACAGGATGCGGTGCAACCCGTCGGCGCGGTGCGCGCCGTTCACCTCGTACGCGTGCGCGCGCTGATAGGCGTAATCGTCCGTCTTGATCCGCTCGCAGATGCGCGCGTGCAGTTCCTCTGCGGAAAGAGTTTTTATCTCCTCCTCATCCGCGACGGATACGAGCTCGGCGTACAGCGGCACCTTGCTGTCCTGTCCGTTCCAAGGAGGGCAGGAAAGATAATTCCCGTTCATGCGCAGCACTGCCACGGGAACGCCGAGTTCCTTGGCAAACCGCGCCGCGTCCCCGTTGAAATACGCGCCCGTCCCGTCGACGGTGCGCCGTCCCTCGGGAAAGAACGCGACCGCGTCGCGGTATTCTCCGACGCATATCTTTAATTTCCGCATCGTGTCCGCATCGCGGAAATGACGTTTGGCAATGATGATCCCCATGCCCGCAGCAAGGGGCACCTCCGCCGAATGCACCAGATCGGAGGGCAACACGAAGTGTAAAGGATGCGGCGACAGTGCGCGCATCGCAACGATATAATCCAATGGCCCGCCCCGCGAGGGAAGCAGCAAAAACGGCGGCTTCAGATTTTCGGTGCCAATCCGCGCCACCGACAGATTGCGCCTGCGGAGATAGCGCGGAAAGACGAGCGCCCGCAAAAGCGCCGCCAACAGCTTATTCTGTTTCGAAGGTCTCTTTTCTTCTTTCTTTCCCACGGCACGCCTCCGTTCCCCTATTATAACAATCGGGCAAACGCCTTGTCAACAAATTCCGCTTTAAAATCCGCCGATCAGAATTTTTACACCGATAAAAATCAGAATAACCCCGCCGAATACGCCCGCCTGATCCGCAAGATATGCGCCCGCTCTTTTGCCGACGAGCGCCGCCGCGAAAGACAATACGAACGTTACCGCCCCGATGATCAGCGACGAGGACAGAACGCCGAAGGGCAACGCGCCGCTCTGCTCCGCGGCAAGCAGGGTAACGCCCACGGCAAGAGCGTCGATGCTTGTTGCGAATGCTTCCGCAAGCAGCTTTGCCGCGCCGCCCTTTTTCTTTTTCCGAAATCGTTCGTGCGGGGCGTTCGCGCTGCGGAAGCACTCGAAAATCATCATGCCGCCGATGAGCAGCAACAGACAGAAGGAAAGCGCCGGCGCAACCGACGCCACGAACGCAGAAAACAGCGCGCCGCAACAATACCCGACGAGAGGCATGACAAACTGAAAAAGAGCGAACGCGCCCGCCCTGCCCGCCGCCTTGAAAAGACGCATATCCTTTTCCGTCATGCCGTCCGTCAACGACACGGCAACCGCGTCTGCGGCAAGCGCGCAGCCGATCAAAAGAATTTCCCAAACCGTCATACGGACTCCTTCCGCAAAAAAAGACTTACGCGCAAAACACCGCGATTGCGGTTCTGCGCATAAGTCTCGCCGTTTCATGTAACACCCGCGCCGCAGCGCATGATGTGGACGTTACCGCTCCTTGCACGGTTGGCAAAAAGCCGACTACTCCCCTATGTCCTCTTGTTTATATTCTATCATTTCTTTGCCTGCTTCGTCAACCGATTTCCCGTCGAATTTGTCGCTGTACCCGTATTTTTTGCGCATACAAACGAAAAACAACATCGTCGTCGCAAACGCCAGTGCCTCCGCGACGGTTGCGGCGATCCATACGCCGGTCATGCCGCAAAGCAAAGGCAAAAGCAACACCGCACCGCATTGGTACACGAGTGAGCGCAGCGTGGAAATCGCTCCCGACACGAGCCCGTTGTTGAGCGCGGTGAAATACGCCGAACCGAACACGCTGAACCCCATTAACAGATACGCCGCGGAGTACAAATGGATACCGTGCTTTGCAAGCCGAAAGATGTCCCCGTTCGTTGCGAAAATTCGGGCGAAGGGCGAAGCGAACGCTTCGGCAATCACGGTGAGCGCCACTCCCAGAACGCCCATAACCAGGAAGCCCTTGCGTTTGAGGTTTCTCAACTCCTGTTTGTTCTCCGCGCCGTAATGGTAACCCACAAGCGGCGCTGCGCCCAAAGAAAAGCCAAAGAAAATGTTGAAGAACACCGTGCTCATGTACATGATGATTCCGTACGCGATGACGCCGTCGTCGCCCGCCAGACGCAACAGCTGCATATTGTACAGCATACTCACCACGGAGAAGGAAACGTTCGAGAGCAGCTCCGACGCGCCGTTCGCGGCGGACAGAAAGAACGCCTTCCCCTCGCAGCGGGGTTTGCCGAGGCGGAGCAAGCTCCTGTTTTTGCAGGCGAAATATACGATCGGGAGCGCCGCGCCGACCGCCTGACCGATGATCGTAGCAAACGCCGCGCCCGCAATCCCCATGTGTGCGCCGAGAATGAACGCCGCGTCGAGCACGGCGTTGGTAACGCCCGCGCCCACCGTGATCAAAAATCCGAGCGTGGATTTTTCGGCGGTGATCATAAAGCTCTGAAAAGCGTATTGCATCATGAGAAAGGGCATTCCGCACAGCAGAATAAACCCGTAAACAATTCCGTTTTCCACTGCGTCGGCGGAAGCGTTTTTCCCGAGGAGCTGCGCCACGGGACGCAGCACTGCAATTCCCGCGCCGCCCAGAACCACCCCCGCGACCGCGATCGCAATGACGAGGAAGGAAAAATAGCCGTTGGCGCGCTTGGAGTCCCCCTCTCCGAGCGTCTTGGAAATCAGCGCGCTGCCGCCCGAGCCGAACATCATGCCCACCGCGCCCACAATCATAATCACGGGAAAAATAAGATTCATGCCCGCAAACGCGCTGTCGCCCACGACGCGCGAAACGAATAGTCCGTCCACGATCGTGTAAACGGAAGTGAACACCGCCATGATCACCGAAGGCAGCGTAAAGCGGAATAGTTTTTTGTAAGTGAAATGATCGGATAAACGGACTCTCGATTTCATTGTCCCTCCCTGATGCATACGGACAGTAAAAAAACGCCCCGGCTGAAAATACAACCGAGCGCACTCGACATCTTCTCCGACTTTCCGACTGCGGTCGGAAGCCCTCCGATGACCTGATTCCGTATACTCTACGGCATTATATATGAACCGTGCATACTTGTCAAGCAAATAACCGCAGATTTTTTATAAAACGCGCAAAAGCTCCTGCGCGCGCGAAATCGGCACGGGCGCGGTGTGCGCCGTACAGTGTTCCGTCCTCAATACCCTGCCCTGCATTTCGCCGACCGCGCCGTAAGGAACCGCGACCGTATCCCCCTCTTTGACGGGGAAGGGCGCAACGTACCACCGCGGCGCGCCCTCGACTTCGACTTTGGCGAAGGTGTAAACGCCGTTATCGCCCAACACCCCTCCGCTTAACGAATGTATCATAAAAACTCCTCCCGTTTCTTCGCAAACGGCTTTTTCTTGCCTTGGGCTTCCTGTCATACGGAAATTTGTTTTGCCGTGCAAAACAAATTTCTTAAACTCAGAAAAGCGGCGCAAATAATTTCGCAATTTCACAGACCGTGCGCGATACGACGTTTCTCTCCGCATCCGCTTCCGTTTGCAGGGCGGAAATGGAAAATACCCCCTCCATGTCCGATTTCAACCCTGCAAGCGCACGCGTTTTATACATCAGCACCGCGTCCTCGAAGTGGTGCATCAGCGAGCGGTAATCAAGGTTGATCGTTCCGATCACTCCGATTTCATCATCGGATAAAAAGCTCTTTGCGTGCATGAATCCGGGGGTATATTCGTAAATTTTCACTCCCGAACGAATGAGTACGAGATAGTTGGACCGCGTCAGCGCAAAGGGAATTTTCTTGTCGGGAACGTGCGGCGTTACGATACGCACGTCCACGCCGCGCTGCGCCGCCATGCACAACGCCTCGCGCATACGGTAGTCGATAATAAGATAGGGCGTCGTAATCCACACATATCTCTTTGCGCCGTTCAGAATATTCAGATACACATCCTCGCCGATCTGCCGTTCGTAAAGCGGACGCGGTCCGTCGCCGTATACTTGAACGAATCCTTCGTTTTCGAACGACTCGTAGCTTGCGGGGATATACTTCGAAAAATCCGCCGACCGCTTTCCGCGCAGATAGAACATTCTCAAAAACATGAGAGCGAACGCCTTGACTCCTTCCCCCTCGAGGCGCACAGCCGTATCCTTCCAATGTCCGAATCTTCCGCCGCGGTTGACGTACTCGTCGGCAAGATTGATCCCGCCCGTGTACCCGATTTTTCCGTCGATCACGGCAATCTTTCTGTGATCGCGGTTGTTGTGAAGATTGCTGACAACGGGGATAAAGGGCAAAAATTTTTTAGCGTCGATCCCCGCCTTTTTCAGCGTCTTGTCATAGCGCACGTGCACACGGCTCATGCTGCCGATGTCGTCGTACATGACCTTGACTTCCACGCCCTCTTTCACCTTCCGCTTCAACACGTCGAGCACCGCGTTCCAAAGCCCGCCCTTGGCGATGATGAAGTATTCGAGGAAGATATATTCCTTTGCGTCTTCGAGGTCGCCCAAAAGGCGGTTGGCAAAGCTTTCTCCCGAGGGGAAATATTCCGTTTTCGTATTGCGGTAAGGAAGAGCAAAACGGTTCGCGCGGAAAAGCGCCTCGCTCGTGTCGGCGCGGCTGCCCATTTCGAAAGCAAGCTCCTCCCGCGAAACGTTGCGTTTCGAATAAGGCTCCGATTGCAGACTTAACTCGCCGTAGCGGCGGCGCTGCTTGCGTGTAGCGCGCGTGTGCGAAAAGACGATATAGATGGCAACGCCGAAAAAATTCAACCCGACGATGCACAGCACCCAGGGCAGCTTCGTTTCGGGAAGCATATCGCGGTTCGCGGCGTGAACGGCGGTCGCGGCAACCAGCAGCCAAAGCAAAACGCGGGCTCCCCAGCGAAACCACTCGGCGGCAACCCCGTTAATGTAATATGCGGCAACCTCTTCGGCGAAATACACGCCGCCCGCAAACACCAGCACGAACAGCGTAAACAGCAAGATGATCGTGAGCGCGACGAAGGAAAACCGACTGAACAGTTTTTTAAAGAAACGCTTCATATCCGGAAAATTATTGCCAATGCAGGCGGTGCAGATTCCCTGCGGAAGAGAGTCCGCGGAAAGCGTTTTGCCTCAGCCCTTCGTAAACGGCGATCGCCGCGCTGTTCGAAAGATTCAAGGAGCGCGTCTCCCCTATCATGGGTATGCGCACGCACTCGTCGGGGTGCTTTACGAGCAATTCCTCTTCCAGCCCGCGCGTCTCCTTGCCGAATACGAGATAATCGCCCTCGCGGTATTCCGCGTCCACATAGCAACGCGTCGATTTCGTCGTAAAAAAGTGAAAGCGTCCGCCTTCTGCCTCCGCAAAAAATTCGTCGAGATTTTCGTGCACCCGCACGTCCACGAACCGCCAATAATCCAAGCCCGCCCGCCTTACCTGCTTGTCGGAAATATCAAAGCCGATCGGCTTAACGAGATGCAGCACGCATCCCGTCGCCGCGCAGGTGCGCGCGATATTGCCCGTATTCTGCGGGATTTCCGGTTCCACTAAAACGATATGAAACATAGTACCCATATTGTAAGACAATTGCGTTCGTTTGTCAAGGACTTGAAAATCGGACGTTAAAATTTTTCCCTTTTCCTCACAGAAAAAGTCCCCTGCGCTTGACAGGGGACTTTCGTCCGAAAGTTTATCTTAAATATTTTCCGCCCGAGCTCTCGCGGATACGGTACATCTGAACTTCGTTGCCCGTGTTCGCGTCGAGATATACGAGATAGGTTTCGTTCTCCGTATAGCAGGCGTATTCGTAAACCAGCGTTTCCTTGCCTTGGTTTGCAATCAACGCAAGGTGCACTTCGTAGGGCGTAAGCGAACCGGAAAGCATATCGCGCGCTTCTCTTTCGCTCATCTGCGCCTGCGGTATTTTGCGTTCGAAGTGATTGAAAAGATAGTCTGCAGCGTCTATGCCGATGACGCGCCCCTTAGATTCGCATACGCGCACTCTGATGGCTTCGGGATAGACGCGCACGCCGTTCACAACGCCCACGTAGGTGATGTTCGCCACCATGCCCGTGTCCGAAGTGAAAGCCGCTTCCACGTCGTCGATGCCGAGCGTTGCGAGATATTCTCTTGCCAGCGAGTCGCACGCTTCCAAATCGAAGTTTTTCTGCGTGCAGGGCTCGTACGTGTCGAAGAACATCAGCTTGCCGCCGTTTTTCGAAATCTCGGCGTAGATTTCCGTGCCGTTCTCGTCCGTCATAACAAAGTTATAGCACTGCGTTCCGCGCGCTTCCGTTTCCCCCGTCATGCGCGTATCGGCAATATGGTAGGTGGAAAAATAGCCCTTTACCAGCTCTTCGGCGCGCTCCGCCGTTACCTCTTCGAATTGTTCGAGACGGTTCTTTCCGACGTTGCCCTGTACCGAGAAGGGCGTATCCACCGCCGTATCGGGGTTGAGATGCGTGTCCTTGCCCGCCTGCGAGAATTTGTTGCCTACCTCGCTTTTCTTGCCCTCGAGGAAGGCGCGGAAATCCTTGTCCTTCATGTTCATTACAATGTCGTTGAGCTCGCCGTACAGCGTATGGTTTACCTGACTCAAATAGGAAATCGTGTTCTTTTCCATCTCCGTCAGCTGCTTACCCTGCGCGAGTTCACCCAAAAGACGCTTCGCATAGCTTGCCGTACGGTTGACGAACGCCGAAATATCGGTGCCCGTCGCAGCGTCTACCGGAACGCGTTCGAGCGCGCTTTCCATCAAAGAACTGTTCACGAGCAGATCGGTCAAAAGCCTTCTCTGCTCGTCCGCGCCCGAAGAGACGCTGAGCTTGGACAGGCTGTCGTCCATATCCTCGGAAACGGATACCATTTCGAACAGCGTCGAGCGGTAACCGCTCTCCACTTCGGAATTCACATCGCGCATACGGATCGCGCCCGCCGTTACCACGGTTGCAAGCGCAAGGCAGGCAACGCCGAGCGAAACCACCGCCGCAAGCCAGCCGCCGAAGCCCTGCGAACGCTTTTTGTGTTCGGCGCGCCGACGGCGTTTATCCTTCTTGTGCTCCGCTTTGCGCGCGCGCTGCTTTTCGCGCGCTTCCGCTCTGGCGGCGCGCGCCGCGTCGCGCGATTCCTGCTTCTGGCGGCGCAGCGCGATACGCTCTTTCTTTTCGCGCGCAAGCCGCTTCTGCTTCTCCGCCTTTCCCTCGTGCTTTAAAAGCTCGCGGCGCGCCGCCTTTTCCGCGCGGCGTTCCACGCGCTTCTCCTTTAACGCCGCCCTGCGTTCCTGTCTTGCCTGAATGCGGTTTGCCTTTTTTTCTTTCAAAGCCGCGCGCTTTTCGATTTTTTTCGCCTTTAAAGCAGCTTTCTTTTCCAGCTTCTTTTCCTTGAGCTTGGCACGGCGCATGAGTTTTTCTTCCTTCTTCTGCGCACGCTTTTTCGCCGCCTCGATCCGCTTGTCCGCCGCCGCGCGCTCCTTCTTTTTCGCCCTTTCCGCCTTTTGCGATTTGGCGGACTTGGAAGGCGTATCCGTAGGCTTCGCCGTCTTTTTCGGGGCGGTCTTTTTCACGGGCTTAGACGCGGCGTTCGCGTTAACGCTGTCCGCCGTGTATTCCTTTTCCGCTTCCACTCTCTCAACTTTCTTTGCTCCGCTCGATACGTTTTTTGCAATTTTCTTATCCATATCTCCTCCTTAAATGGCAAACACGTGCTTGCCGATCACGGTAACCGTCTTACGGCTGAAAATCCAAGCGCTCGTCGCTTTGGCGGGGTTGTAATAATAGATCGCACCGTAGGTAGGATCCCAGCCGTTCATTGCGTCGCGCGCGGCGTCGTACGCCGTCTGATTGGGTTCGAGGTTGATCTGCCCGTCCGCTACCGCCGTAAACGCGCCCTTCTGATAGATAACGCCCGCGATCGTGTTGGGGAAGGACGAACTTCTCACGCGGTTCATGATCACCGCGCCGATCGCCACCTGACCCGTGTAACTCTCTCCTCTGCCTTCGGCGTAAATCGCCTTCGCCATGAGATAGAGATCGCTCGACGAATAGTTCGAAGAGCCCGTCGACGGCTTCGTACCGTTGAGCGCGTTGTACGAATCGTTCATACCGAGCGCGGCGTAAGTCGCTTTGCCCACCACGCCGTCCGCCGTCAGACCGTTCTTCTTCTGGAACGAGATCACGGCTTTTTTCGTGCCCGAGCCGAAAATGCCGTCCACCGCACCCGTATAGTAGCCCCATTGCTTCAATCTGCGCTGAACTTCCTTCACTTCTCCGCCCTGACTGCCCTGACGCAGTACGGCGGTTTCAACGGAAAGTTCAATCGCGGTTTCGGCGGCGCTATGCCTTTGGCTTACCGCAATCGCCGTAGCGGACGCCGCGGCAGAAGCGGTAAGCGCGAGCGTCAGCGCGCCGATTGCCATAAACTTTTTCATAATTTCCTCCTATGCGTAATTTGGGCAGACGCAAAAATTTTATGCGGAAGTTTTATGAAAATTATCATCGGCACGCCGCGCAAAGCGTAAGATGCTTCGCTCCGCTCCGAATACCAAGGGAGATACGCGGTCTAACAAAAAAACGGCGGTCTGCCGACCGCCGTGTGCGTCCCGAATTTTCTCAAAAAATAAAAGTTCGGCAAAAGGTGCCTGTCATAGACATTTCCGTGCGTATAAATAGCCAAACATCTTCGCAAGCAAAGTATAGAGGGCTATACTTTTGCATGAGGCGATAAATTGAAATTCAGCTTTCGCCCCAGCGGTTTCCAACACCGTATCGGGTAGATTATCGGGACAGTATTCAAGTATATCGTTAGATTGCATTTCATGTCTTTCATTATATAAATTACCGTTTATCGTAATTGCATGATAACAAAACCAAATAAGAAAAGCAAGGAGCGTTATTTACCGTAGTTCCCATAGGAAATTTTACCACAGGAACAGAATGTAAGTATAGGCGCACTATACCTTGCGAGAAAGGTGAGTGCGTTTTTACTTTACCTTTTGATTGAGTTGCGGTATAATAATAGAGCGATAAACAGTAATTTAGCGGAGATTTTAATATGCTTACAACAGAGCCAACTATTGAAATGATTCAGGAGTGGAAATGCATATATAACGAAAATCGTGATAAGTTGAAACCGAATCGGAAAAGCGGAGCAGAAATAAATGATTATTTTTGCAACAAATATCGTTTTGAAAAATTAGATTCTTTATCTTTTCATGATGTCGTAGAATTCAACATTATGAAAAATGAATCTAATAGAGAGAAATTACCGCAAGGTGCAGTACCGCAAATTGTTGCATATAAAGCTAAAGATTCATCTGTTTTAGTCGGGATTGATTTAGTTACGGGGTTTTTCCATATTGAAGGAAAAGATATTAATAGAGTGGCGGAAATTTACGATGACCTTTTTCTGTTCAGAGGATTAGACGAAACAGATATAAAAAATTATTTTTTAGTCGCACAATACATTCAGTGCTGGAATAACAAATTATCATAGTAACGATAAATTTCAATTTAGCGGAGATTAAATGAAAACACAAAAAGACAGTAAAAAACAGTACGCAAAAATAGTTTTAATTATCTCTTGCGTTTTTGCGGTTATATCGAGTGTCTTGCTTGTTATTGCGATATGCGGGTTTCCGCAAGCGTTAAAATACCCGCAACTAGTGAAGTATTTATACGAAAACGGCATTGAGGTTGATGCTTACGCCATAGGTTATTACGATGATTACAGCACAACAGTACATACCGACCCTAATCATAGACCGCACATACATCGTAGCGGGCGTTTTCACATAGTATACGAATATGTTGACGACAATGGCGACACATATACTGACGAATATTTAGATACCGTTGTATGCAAAACAAGAGATGAACTGAATGCGCGAGAGCAGTATATTAAGCAAATGATAGCTGACGAACCGACAAAGAAAATGCTTATTGCCGATAATGGGATGTGCTGTCTATCTGTTAATAAGGAATCATTAAAACGCAATACAGCTTTAATCGTTTACAGTATTTTAATTCCGGTTTCATCGGTGGTGTTAGGCTTATGTATATTCGGCATTGTACGGCAGTCTAAAAAATTGCGACAGTTAAGATAATCATAATAAGATAAATTTCAATTTACCATCAATTATAAAAAGCGAAGAATTTAAAAATTCTTCGCTTTTTATATTCCCTACGGGAAGTACGCTTTTATTGCTCCTTGCTTTTTATCCATGTGAAATGCAGGATTTTGCAAAAATTTATTTGGTTATCAGGTCCAATCGCAGACGTTCACCCATTTTGCAAGGAACTCCGCTTCTTCGGGCTTGTTCTTCACCGACTGCGAAGCCGCGACGATGGGCAGGATCCTCTGCACGTACTGAATGGCGGTGTCCGTTTTCGTGCAATAGAGTTTTAAATATTTTTCCGCAAGATCGTCCTTCTGCTGCAACTTAAACAACAAATACGTTCTTGCCGCGTCCGCCGAGCCGTTGCCCTGCGTTGCGTGCGACCAGTCGATAATATACGGCGTGCCGTCCTTTGCGATAATCACGTTGCTGGGCTGGAAGTCGCCGTGGCACAGCTTTCTGTGGCGGGGCAGACCGTCTAGACGGACGTGCAAATCGTAACGCACCGTCGCGGGAAAAGCGCTCGCCGAAATCTTGGCGTGCATCTTGTCGCGCAGGTGTCCCAGAAGCGGAACGTTTTCTTTACTCATCTTGATCTGTAAGTCCACGAAGAAATCAAGATATTCGTCCGTTTTTTCGGGATGCTTCTGCATGAGTTCTTCAAGCGTATCGCCCTCGACGTATTCCCACATCAACGACCATTTGCCTTCGATGACCTCTACGCCGAGGACTTTGGGAATGTTCAGGGAAGTTTCCTCCACGCGCGCCTGATTGAGCGCTTCGTTCAGGATGCCCGCTTTGGAATAGCTTTCGTCGAACGACTTGATAAGCTTATCCCCGTCGCGGTACAGCTTCTTTCCCTTGCTTGTGTGAATGAGTTTCATTGTTGTCTCCTCCTTATATCAGCGGGGTTTTATCCCGCAAAGATTTCCGCCATAACTTCGGGATTGTTTCGTTTATTTGCAATCCCGCGTCTATTATATCTCATAAATCGAAAAATGTAAATACCTTTTTGATAAATTTTTCCATAAATTTGTCGGTTTTTTTCACGTTTACACACGTTTTGCGCCGTCTGTCGAAAATTCGTTACTCGTCGCGAATTATAGCGCCGCCACTTGTCGTTCCGAGGCGCGCAAAGCGCGACGGAAAATCTCTCCCGTTCCGTTTTTCTGTTATAAACGCCGCCCGTACGGGCGGCGCAAGCAAAGCCGTTTTTATTCTTCTGACGCTTCCGTTTCTTCTGCGGACACTTCCGCATCCCCGAACACCCAATCGAGGCAGGCGATCTTGCCGCGCAGCGTTTCGAGCTTCGCGCCGTCCTCGGTGGAGGAGAGTGCTTCGTTGATCCGGCACAATCTTTGCGCCAGACTCCATTTGCGCAAAAACACCAGCGCCGAAACGAACAGAATAAACGACACTCCGCCGAATCCCGCCGTGCACACTACGGGCGCAATACTCTGCGTTCTTACGATATAGTTCGCACTGACCGCGCAAGCGATCATGCAAAGCAGCATCCCCCCGACGAGCGCAAGCGCGCGCACGAAGTAATACTTTTTATTCTCGGCAAACGCCCGCCGCCGTTCCTCCTGCTTTTCGAGCACGGAGGGGGCAAGCGCCCGTTCCTCCTCCGCAAGCCGCGCGCGCTCCTCCTTTAACGAAGCCGCCTTCTCTCGCACGAACGCCTTGCTCTTATCGTCCGCTTCGGAAAGCGCCTCGGCATATTCCGCCACGTAAAATGGCGCAAAATCGGTAAAGTTTTTCGTACGCGCCGTCCAGAGCCCCGTAACCGTGCGCTCGTCCGCAAACGAATAGCACGCCGCCTGCGCGTAAAGCGGCTCCGCCTCGGCGTACTTCTCCTCCGCAGCCAAAGCATCCGCCGCAGAAACGAGTTTTTCGTACTCCGCCTTCTCCGCCTCTTCCGCCTTTTTGCGGCGTTCGAGCTCGCGCTGCAATTGCGAAGGCGTCAGTCCGACCAGATCCTCGTCGAACTCCTCGTCGGGGATTTCGAACACGACGTCTTCGGTTTGCTCCTCCTCGCCCTCGTCGGCGAGCGCGTCCTCGGCGTCCACCCCGTCCTTCGTGCGTCTGATACGGATCAACCGCTCGTCGTCTTTGTCTACGATTCTTTCTTCCATATGGATCCTCCTTTAATCCGTCTGAATTTCGTCGGCGTCAAGCACGAACGGATTGCGCCATTTTTTCTTTTTTACGGCGTCCGCCGCATCCACGCAATATACGCGGAATTTCCCGCGGTAGCGGCTCTTCGCCCATTCCGCAAGCTCGCGCGCGGAAAAGAGCGCGAACGCCGCGCTGCCCGAACCCGTCATCGCCGCGCCGAGCGGAGAAAAACTCTTTACGGTGCGGAACGCTTCCGCCGCGTCAGGCTCGATATCGGCAGCCGCCCCGTACAAATCGTTGCCGAAAAACTTCGCGCCCGCCTCCATACCCATGCTCTTCCACGCGGAAAGACAGCGGTCGGTGCGCGGCTCGCACGTCTTTTGCTGCGCGTCGTACTGTTTATAGCACTCCGCCGTGGACACGCCGTTTTTCGGACAGAGCAACAGAAAGTGCATTTCGGGGCATTCGCCCAACCGCTCGATGCATTCGCCCCTCCCCCGCAAGCGGGCGAACCCGCCGTGCAAAAGATACTTGGTGTCGCTGCCGAGCGCATCGGCAATTTCTTCGATTGCCCGCTCGTCCTTTACGCCGTACAGCTTTGCCATTGCGTTCAACACCCCCGCCGCATCGGCGGACGATCCGCCCAAACCCGCACCCATGGGAATATTTTTATATACCGTGATTTCCGCGCCCGCCGTACGGAATTTGCGAATAAACGCTTCCGCGGCGCGCACGGCGTTATTCCCTTCAAAGGGAATATTCTCGCTGCCCATGCCGTGCATGGTAATGCCGACGAGGGAATCTTTCCTCTTTTTTACGATGATCTTATCGTACAGCCCGACGGTTACGACGAGGGAATCGAGCATGTGATATCCGTTTTCCGTGCCGTGAATATCGAGCGTCAAGTTGAGTTTTGCATACGCTAAGACTTTTGCCGTATTCATCATTGACATTGTAACATATTTTTACCCCGAATGCAAGGTAAACGGGAAACGGAAAGAAAAATAATTTTCGAGAAAACGCATCCCCTCTTTCCATGCCGCAATCAAAAACGCCGTTCTGATTGACGGCGTTTCCGTTAAACTATTGCGGCAACAGCTTTCGTTCCGTTTGGTAGGAAAACCCGAACGAAAAGTCGGATGCGCCCGACATTTCAACGGTCGCCGAGGTCGTTTGCCCCGTCGCCGTATATGAATCAGTATGTGCGCCGAAAAATCCCATAAACGAAGTCCTTCGCTTCTCTCCCGAGAAGGACGGTAAAACCAAAAACGCCGCCCCGTAAGGGCGGCGTATCGATCCTCATTTTACTTGGCGTTTTGCACGCAGGGCTCGCTTTGCTCTTGCACGGATATCGCTTCGGCTTTCGCTTCCTCCTCTTCCCGTTTCTGCCGCACGCGCTTTTTGTGCATTACCGCAAAATACGTTATCAGCAGAAACACGTCGGCGGAAATCCATGCCACGGGGTTTGACAGGCACGCCCCCGTAAAGCCCCATAGCTTTACGAACACGAACGCCGTAAGACAGCGCGCTCCCAGCTCGGTAACGCCCGACAACATGGTAACCAAGCTGTATCCCATGCCCTGCAACGCATTGCGGTACACGAGAATGGTGCCGAGGAAGAGATAGCACCCGCTCTGGAAGAGCAGATATTTTCTTCCGTAGCGCATGATGTCGTCGAAATAAATCGCCGCATCACCGCCTTTTTCAGGGTTAACGAAGAGCTTCATCAACGGACTGTACAAGCCCATGCAGAACGCGACCCCGATCGCCCAGCCCGCAAGCACGTACACCATGGCAACGAGCGTGCCCTTGCGGATACGATCGAACCTCTTCGCGCCGCTGTTCTGCCCCGCGTACGTTGCCGACGCCGTGCCGAGCGCCTGAAAGGTCTGGTTGGCGAGGTTGTCGATTTTCGACGACGCCGCGTACGCCGTAACAACGCCGGGGGCAACGGCGTTTAAGCCGTTGAGCGCCGTCTGCTGCACGATGCAGCCGATTGCCGTAATGGAAAATTGCAGCGCCATGGGAAGCCCTACCGCGATATGCCCGCCCGCAAGACTCCAATCCCAAGCAAAGTCCTTTTTCTTTAAGCGAAGCGCGGGATAACGCTTCCACATATAAATAAAGCACGCCGTGCCCGAAAGCAATTGGCTTAAAACGGTAGCGAGCGCCGCGCCGCAATAGTGCATTTTCGCGCCGAGAATAAAGGCGAAGTCGAGCGCAACGT
Source organism: uncultured Christensenellaceae bacterium (assembly GCA_910588615.1). Classification (GTDB taxonomy): domain Bacteria; phylum Bacillota; class Clostridia; order Christensenellales; family Borkfalkiaceae; genus Gallimonas. Next base: position 42,710 of record CAJUOI010000014.1, read on the forward strand.
TCAGACACGCCGCTACAATCAGGAAGAAGAGCGGCGTTTTCGTATCGCCCACGGCGCGCAGCACGCCAGCAATCATATTGTAAAGCACGGATGCGCCGATCCCGCAGAAAATGACGAACAGATAATTGTATGCGTACCCGAAATACTGCTCGGGAGTCTGCATCAGGCGCAGAAGGGGCGCGGTCAGAGGCACCGCGATTGCCGTCAGCACGACCGTGATGACGATGCCGAGAAGAAAGCTCATGGCGATGGCGCGCCGCACGCCGTCCTCGTCCTGCGCGCCGTAGCGCTGCGCCACGCGCACCCCGAAGCCCGCGGTCAATCCGCCGACGAAACCGATAATCAAAAAAGACACGGGCCCCGTAAGCCCCACGCCCGTCAGCGCATCCGCGTTGACCGTGTTGCCCACGATGATCGTGTCTACCATATTGTAAAGTTGCTGAAAGACGTTTCCGCAAAGTACGGGAAGCGCAAACAGCAATATCAGTTTAAATGGATTGCCTTTCGTTAAATCTTTCATGAGTTACCGTACCCGTTGAAAGGAAACTTTTATTATAATACCGACCGTCAACATACTATAATCCAAACGGATAAAAAAAGCAACTCTTTTCAAGCGGTTTTTTGTTTTTTCACAAAAGATTTTTCAGTTTTCGCAAAGCGGCGTCGAAAGATATCTGTCGCCCGAATCGGGCAAAAGCACGACCGCCGTTTTTCCCGCTTCCCGCCGCAAAACCTCCGCTGCCGCAAACAGCGCCGCTCCCGACGATATGCCGACGAAAACCCCCTCTTTTTCGGCAACGGCTTGCGCCGCCCCGATTGCGTCGACGTCGGAAACCGCAATGATTTCGTCCGCAAGCGAAATATCGCATACGGCGGGCGCAAAGCCCGCTCCGATCCCCTGTATCCCGTGCGGACCCGCTTTGCCCGTTTTGAAAAAAGAAGAAGAGGCGGGCTCCGCGGCGATCACCTTCACCGCCTTCATCCTCCTCTTCAGGTATCTTCCCACGCCCGTAAGCGTTCCGCCCGTGCCCACGCCCGCAACGAAATAGTCGAACTTCCCTTCCGTCGCTTCGTAGATTTCGGGCGCAGTCGTGCGCTCGTGCGCGTCGGGATTGTCGGGATTGTCGAACTGACCCAACAAAAACGCGCCCCGTTCCTTTGCGATATGCTTTGCCTGCCCGATTGCGCCCCGCATCCCGCGCCTTCCGTCCGTCAGTACGACCTCCGCACCGTACGCCCGCATGAGTTTTATTCGCTCCGCACTCATCGTGTCGGGCATAACGAGCACCGCGCGGTACCCCCTTGCCGCCGCCAAAGCGGCAAGCGCGATCCCCGTATTTCCCGAGGTCGGCTCGACAATGACGCCCGATCGAAGCTCGCCACGCCTTTCCGCGCCTTCGAGCATCCCAAGCACTGCTCTGTCTTTTACCGAACCTGCGGGATTCATGCTTTCGAGCTTTGCCAGAATTTTGCCCTCGATCCCGTTATCTTTTGTAAAACGGCAGAGTTCGAGGAGCGGGGTTTTTCCCACGAGCTCCCAAACCGATCGGGCAATTTTCAATTTTTTTACTCTCCTTTCTGTCATTCAGCCTTTCCCTGCCTCGGGCAGGGGGACACAGGGGCAGGGACGCCTCCCGATCACCTCAGTTCCGCACCGAGCGTGCGTTGCAGAGCGCCGAGGATCTTTTTAAAGTATCCGTCCGTCGTTTCGGAGGAAAGCGGTTTGTCTGCGTTTGCGTCTGCGGCAAACGTCAGACGGAACGCCATGCTCTTTTTGTCCTTGCCCACCTGCAGCCCGCGGTATACGTCGAACAGCTCCGCCCGTTTCACCGCCTTTACGGCGCGGAGAATGCACTCCTCCGCCTCGGCGCAGGTAACCTTTTCGTCCACAACGAAGGCGATGTCGCGCTGCACGTCGGGGAAGGCGGACAGCGGTTTTACGGCGATCTCGCGCTTTTCCCCGAGCACGGCGTAATCGAGTTCGCACAGATATACGTCCTTTTCGAGCGCAAGCTCTTCCTGAACCTCGGGGTGCAACCGACCGAGATAACCCGCAGTCCTTCCGTTACATATTACGTCGGCGGTTACGCCGGGGTGCAGGAAAGTGCGCGTCCCATTCGCAAATTTCAACGACACGCCAAGCCGCTCCGCCGCCCCCTCGAGCGCGCCCTTCATTGCGAAGAAATCCCAATCGCCCCACTGCCCCAGAACGATGCGCTTAGCCTCCTCGGGCCGCTCTTTCGGCGGCAGATCGGAAAGATACACGTTTGCGACCTCGAACAGTCTGCCCTCCGTATTTCCGCGGCGCACGTTGCGCACGATATTCTCTATCATACTCGGCGCGAGAATCGTTCGCATCACGGACAAGTCTTCACCGATCGGGTTTAAAATTTTTACCGCCTTGCGCTCCTTTGCGTCCTCGGGCAGCCGCAGCAAATCGAACGCCTTGGGCGAATAGAAGGAATAGTTGCACGCTTCGTAGAATCCCTCCTCTGCGAGCGCGCGCTTCAACGCCAGCTCCCGCTTTTGCGCGGCGTCATATCCGCCGTGCGTAACGGTGGCGTTTTCGAGAAAGGTCGATTGAACGTGCGAATACCCGTAGGAGCGAATGACCTCCTCCGCCAGATCCGCCTCCCCGTCGATATCCTCCCGCCACAGGGGAACCCCGACGGCAAGCTTGCCGTTCGTCTTATCCTCATGCACGGCAAAGCACAGACGGGTCAAAATGGCGGCGACCTCCGCGCGCGGCACTTCGATCCCGAGAATCGCGTTGATTTTTTCGTACGTCGTTTCAACGATTCTCGGCTTCATGTCCGCGTTGTTCACGTCGATACGGTAGGAAGTCGGCTGCCCGCAGCCCAGCTGCTGCACAAGATGCAGTGCGCGGTTCATGGCAATTTCGCCCGTTACGGCGTCGATGCCCTTTTCGAACCTTGCCGAAGAATCGCTGCGCTGCCCCAGCGTGCGCGAGGTCTTGCGCACGCTGTCGCGCGCAAACTTCGCCGCCTCGAAGAACACCTCCTTGGTGTCGGGCTTGATTTCGCTGTTAAGTCCGCCCATGATCCCCGCGAGCGCAACGCCGCCCTCTTTATCGGCAATCAGCAAGTTATCGCCCGTCAGCGTAAATTCCTTTTCGTCGAGCGTTACGATTTTTTCTCCCTCGCCCGCGCGGCGCACGATGATTTCGCCCCCTCGCAGGAAGCTGCGGTCGAACGCGTGCATGGGCTGCCCGACCTCCAATAAAACGTAGTTGGTGATATCCACTACGTCCGAAACGGAACGCACGCCGCAAAGGGCAAGGCGGCGGCGGATCGCACGGGGCGAAACACCGATTTTCACGTCGGTTACGAAGTGCCCGATATAGCGCGGACAGAGCGTCGGCTCCAAGACGGTTACGGGAATTTTTACGTCCGTTTTCACTTCGGTAAAATCCGTTTCGAGCGGTTTCAACGGCTTTTTGAGAACGGCTGCCACCTCGCGCGCCATGCCGTATACGCTCATACAGTCGGGGCGGTTGGCGGTGATCGCAATATCGAACAGCCAATCGTCGATCCCCACAACGGGGCGGATATCCTTTCCGACGGGCGTACCGTCGTCCAGAATCAAAATGCCGTTGACCTCCGCGCCCGCGTAGAAGTCGTCGTTGATCCCCAGCTCTTCCCCCGAACAGAACATTCCCTCCGAAGGGACGCCGCGCAGTTTTCCCGTCTTGATTTTCTGCACGCCGCCCTCGTGCAACACGGTGGAGCCGTCGAGTGCGACGGGCACGGTCGCCCCCGCAAACACGTTGGTCGCCGCCGTTACGATCTGCTTTTCGCCGTGCGCGCCGCAGTCCACCTTGCACACGGTCAGACGGTCTGCGTCGGGGTGGCGCTCGCAGCTTATAATTTTACCCGTTACCACGTTGACGACGTCTTTTCCCAGATAGGTGAGCTCCTCCACCTCGAACCCGCAGGAGAAAAGTTTTTCCTGCAACTCCTCCGCGGACGCGTCGATATCCACGTATTCTTTCAGCCAGCTTAAAGGCGCTATCATGTCAGTTTTCCTCCTTGAACTGTCCGAGGAATCTCGTATCGTTTTCCGTCAGCAGTTTGATGTTGTTGATACCGTATTTGAGCATGGCGATGCGCTCCACGCCCATACCGAAGGCAAAGCCGGAATATTCGTCGGCATCTATGCCGCAGTTTTCCAGCACGCGGCGGTTGACGATTCCCGCGCCCAGCACTTCGATCCAGCCCGTACCCTTGCACAGCGAACAGCCCTTTCCGCCGCAGGCGGAACAGCTGACGTCCACCTCCACCGAGGGCTCGGTGAACGGGAAATAGGAAGGACGCAGGCGCGTTTTCGAATTACCCGAAAACATCGTGCGCGCAAATTCGTCGAGCATTCCTTTTAAATCGCACATCGTAATGCCCCTGTCTACGACGAGCCCCTCCATCTGGTGGAACATGGGCGAATGCGTCGCGTCGTCGTCCGAACGGAACACACGACCCGGACTGAGCATTTTAATGGGCGGCTTTTTCTTTTCCATCGCGCGGATTTGCGCGGCGCTCGTCTGCGTGCGCAAAAGCAGATTGTCGGAAATGTAAAAGGTGTCCTGCATATCGCGCGCAGGGTGGTCGGCGGGCGTGTTGAGCGCGGTGAAATTGTAGTAGTCCGTCTCGATTTCGGGTCCCTCGAAAATTTCGAACCCCATGCCGGCAAAGATATCGACGAGCTGATTTTTTACAAGCGTTACGGGGTGCAGCGCGCCCTTTGCCGTGCGCTTTCCCGGCATGGTAACGTCGATTTTCTCCGTTTCGATTTTCTTCTGCATTTCACGCTTTTTCAGGCGTTCTTCCCGCGCGGCGAACTCCGCTTCGAGTTTATCGCGCAAAGCGTTGATTTGTTTCCCGAACGAAGGGCGTTTCTCGGGCGGAATATCCTTCATGCGCTTCATAAAATTCATGACGATACCCATACGCCCCAAAAAGCGCATCTTCGCTTCGTAGAGAATGCGGCTGTTTTCCGCCTCCTCCGCCTCCTTGATGGCGTTTTTCAGCGCCTCGTCCAGTTCTTTGTCGTCCTGCTTTTCTTCGTCGTTCATATCCTGCTCCTTTCGGTTTTCTACGGTTTATCGTGTTTTATTCGGATCCTTCGTCGCACTCCAAACGCCTCCGGATGACAATAAGGAGTACCCGTCTTCGGTTTTTCTTCGCAAGAAAAAGCCGTGAAAACAGTATTCGCCCCGTGCACGTTGCACAGGGCGAACTTATCCGCGGTACCACCTGTTTTCGCGCGCAGTCCATGGCGCGCCTCGTTTACTCCCTTAACGCAGGAATACGGCTCCGCTTAAAGTTCCTTTCGGCGGGCGGCTGGCGGGGGAATACCGCATTTCCGTCCGCAAGAGATCTTTCAGCCCGTGGATCCCTCTCTCTGTCCGGATTTTACGAAACGCGTCTGTTCCGCTTTATAGCCTTTGTTGGTATTATAAACAAATTTCAACCGATTGTCAACGGTTTTTTGCATCTTTGCGCCGTATCTGCATTGCTCTGTTGGCATTTTTCACTGCCGCCGCAACAGTCCTTTTGACTTCGCTCAAATCGATTTTCTCCCGTTCCAATCCCGTGTAATCGGCATCGGGCAAAGAAAGCATGAAGTGCGCCAGATCGTTGATCGCGTTCTTCCGCAAAAAATAAGTCTTTTCCGACATCTGCCGCAATATGTTCGGATCGTCCATCAGCGTCGAGAGCAATCCTTTCAGTTCCTTTTCGTTTTTAAAGGACAGGGCAACGCCCTTCCGCTTCATATACTCCACGTTCGACTGTTCCTGCGCCGCCATGCGCTCGGGCGCGATCATCGGAACGGACGCGTTTACCGTTTCCGTAACGCTCGCCCCGCCGCCCTTGCTCAATATCACGTCCGCCGCCGAAAGATACAGCGGAACGTTGTCGGTAAATCCGACGTTTACAACGTCGATCCCCTCTTCGAAGTTCATCTTTTCGATCTTCTTAAAGTCCCTTTCGTTTTTGCCGTTGATCATGATAATTTGCACTTTTCTGCCGCTTACCGCTTTCAGCAGGCTCTTGAAAATGGCGAAACCGCCGCCCCAATATCCGCCGCCGAACATGACCATTACGGTAAACACGTCCTCTTTCAACCCGATCTTGCGGCGCGCTTCCGCCTTGTCCGCCCGTTCGAGCGTGCGTTCGTCTACGGGCAGTCCCATGGGCAAAATCTGCTCTTCGCGAAAGCCCTCCGCAACGAATTCCCCGATAAAGTCGCAGCCGGGCACGGAGAGATAGTCCACGCCGATCCCCGCCTCCCAAAAAGGGGAATTGACGTAATCGAGGCACGAGGCGACCGTTTTGCACGGCAACGCGTATACAAGTTTTAAATCGGTAAGCGCGATCGCGCCGTAAAAGTGCGTACAGTAGATCACGTCCGGACGGAAGGACAAAATTTCTTCCATCAGCCCGCCCACTACGGAGAGAACGGTTACCTGCGAAGGACAGGCGTAACGTTTGCTCGGATCGGCTTTCCGGTAATATCTATAAAAGGCATTGTACAAATCGAGAAAATTGCGCACCGAAATCGCATAGCCGCTGTCGGCGACCCAAGCGTTCGTCCTTCCCGAAAACGTTTTTAACAGATCTACGATCTTGACCTCTGCCCCGCCGAGACTTGCAAGTTTCTTTTTCATCCCCAGCGCGCAGGCATTGTGTGCGTTTCCCGCAGTAACGGTTAAAATTAAAATACGCTTCACGGTTCCGCCCCCTTACGCCGCGGCGGAAACCGCATTACGGGGCGAAACTTTTATTCGCCGCCCGAAGGCGGGCGGGATCAGGTAATTCGCCCCCCCCCATCGGAAAATCTTGTTTTGCGACGTTCCGTACGGGCGGATTGGTTCGCCTCCCGCAGCGCCTTTTCCACGCTCTTCTTCACGTCGCCCAATTCGATTTCCTCTTTTTCCATTTGAGAATAATCGGCGTTCGGAAGCGAAAGCATAAAATTCGCAAGATCGTTGATTGCATTCTTACGCAGACTCTGCGTTTTTTTCGACATCTCGCGCAACCGTTCGGGGTTGTCCATCAGCATTAAAATCTGTTCTCTGAGCTCCTTCTCGTTCTTGAACGACAGCGCCACGCCCTTCTGTTTCATGTATTCGAGATTATACCGCTCCTGCGCTGCCGTTCGTTCGGTGATCAGCATAGGAAGCGTTTTATTTATCATTTCCGTAACGCTCGTCCCGCCGAACTTATTGATGATAACGTCCGCTGCGGACAGATACAGAGGCACCTGATCGGTAAACCCTACGTTCAGAATTTTTAAGCCTTCCGCCGCACGCACCCTTTCAACCTGACGGTAACCCCTTTCGTTCCGCCCGTTTATCATGATGACCTGCGCCCTTCTGCCTTGCAGCGCCTTGATCAGATTTTTAAAAATCTTCACCCCGCCGCTCCAATAGCCGCCGCCGAACATTACCATTACGGTAAACACGTCCTCTTCGAGTCCGATCCGTCGGCGCGCTTCCGCCTTTTCCACGCATTCGAGCGTACGCTCGTCCACGGGAAGCCCCATAGGCAACAGTTGCTCTCTCCGATACCCTTCCGCCAAGCATTCTTCGATAAAGTCCTCGTTGGGGATCGCAAAATAATCCACGCCGATTCCCGCCTCCCAGAAGGGCGAATTGACGTAATCGAGATTGGAAACCACCGTTTTGCAGGGCAATCCGTAGGCAAGCTTTATATCGGTAAGCGCAATCGCACCGTAAAAGTGCGTGCTGTAAATAACGTCGGGCTGAAATTCGAGGATTTCCCGCATCAACCCCTCCGCCGTGGAAACCACCGTCTTTTGCGAAGGGACGGCGTATCTCCTCTCCGGATCCATACGTTTGTAATAGTCGTAAAAAGCGTTATAGAGGGGCAGGAACTTACTCACGGAAATGGCATAGCCCTTGTCCGCCACCCAAACGTTGAGCTTAGAAGAATAACTCTTTAATAAATCGACGACCTTGACTTCGACGCCGCCGATTTTTTCAAGCTTATTTTTCATTCCCCTTGCGCACGCATTGTGCCCGTTCCCCGCCGTTACGGTTAAAATAAGAATTTTTTTCATTCTCACTTTCCCTTCCGAAAAATGTTTGTAAATAACGAAGACAGGCAATCCGACGGATTGCCCGTTCTTTTCCGCCGATCAAGGCGATTGGATGCGCCACCCGGATTTGAACCAAAAAAACGAATCTTTGCCTCTCGTAATTGCCTTGTCTTAATACCTTTTTTCTACTAAATGTAGCGCATTTATTATAATAAATCCACTATATTTAGTCAAGCATTTTTATACCGATTTTTACGCCCCAATTACACCCCAAAATTTTTCAACGTCAATAACGACTCGTATCTACCGAATACAGTTTATTTAAACAATATTTCGATATCCAGTACCCCTCAGTACTGCTTTGTCAAAACCATAATTCATAACGCTCTAAAAGGTATATTTTAGTTCTCATAGATTACCTTAACCTATTGCTCTATTTCTAATCTGGGTCGTCCTGCATCATTTGACACAACATAGTGTTCGGATTATTTAAACAATAGGTATATAAATTCAGTCCCTGTATCGTTGCGGGATCGAGATACTGCGGCGAATCGGGCGAGAGGAATCTTCCGAGAATCGGTTCGT
>CAJUOI010000015.1 GCA_910588615.1 uncultured Christensenellaceae bacterium
AAAGGGTCGATAACGTGCACGCTCTCGTCGAACTCGGGATACACCAAGCCCTCGCGCGTGCAGAATCTGCCGTACCGCCGCGCTTGCAGCGTCGTCTCGTCCATCGTCGCTTCCAGCAGCGCAATCTCCTGCTTGGAAAGATACGGGTTATCCGACCACTCCATAAACTCGTACCACACCTCGGGGTTCTTCTTTTTGTTGAGATAGATCGCGTCGTATACGAAGGTCAGTCCTTTCAGAGGCGTCATCGTTCCGAAAATATCCCCCCGCCTGTCGACGACGCGCATCAGGCACTCTTCGTAAACATCCTTGGGCGGCTCCTCGTCAAACCATACGAAGTCCAGCGAGCTGCCCTGAAACTTTTCCCTGCCCTGATCGCAACTCCGAAACCCGATGACGGACGTGCCGCCGAACACGTTTCTTACGATAATCTGGTCGATGACGCCCGTCTCGGGTCTGTCCTTCCTGCCGCTGAGCATGACGACGTCCACGATCCAATCGGGGCGAAGATAGCGTAAAATTTTTTTCTGCGCCACGTCGCGCTGCACCTGCGCCGTCAGGGAAACCACCCACCCGAAGGTATTCGCGCGATTCTTGCGGTACGGGTGCGTGCCGCGGGTGATCCAAACCGTCTCCGCCGCGCCGCACTCCGTTTTGCCCGAGCGGTTTCCCCCGAACACCCAGCGGTTGCGCTTTTTACACTTATGAAAGGCAAGCTGCTTGCGGTGAACTTTTCCGCGATTATAGCGTGCAAGGTCGTCCCGCTCGGCGCGCGCTGCCTGCTCCCGTTCGATCGCCTTGATTTTCTGCACGATTTCGCTCATTTTCGATAAAAATAATCCTTTCTCGCGATAAATTTTCGGCTATGATAGCACTATGAAACGATTTTTTCTGTTCGCGCTCGTCTTTCTGACAGCGCTTCTGCCCTCGATATCAACGGTAAAACACACGGTTTCCGCCGCAGAGGAGAGCGGCTTCGCGGTTGCCGAAACCGCAGACGTGTGGTTTTACGCCGAAGAAAACGAGGAAAGCAAACTTTTCTGCCTTCCCCGTACGTATTACGTAAAAATCCTTACCAAGGGCGGCGAATTCTGCGCCGTCGAATACCTTCGCGACAACCCGCCCTACAAAAAGATACGCGGCTACTGCAAAACGAACGCTCTCACGTTCGTCGACTTCGTGCCCGAGCGACCCTATCTCTACCGCGAAATCACCGTGGAATACGTGCTCCCCGGCGCCTCGCTCGGCAACGGCAGCTTTGCGGGGTACAAATGCGACTTCGTTTACTACGGCACCCGTTACGACGCGGGACAACTGTATTTCTACGTCTGCCGCGAGGGTACTTTCGATTATATCCCCGCCGACGAGGAACTCACCTTCGATCTGAATACCGACTATCTGCCCGAAGAAGAGGAAAAGACGCCCAAGGGCAACGGTCTTTCCGTCGTGGAAATCGTCGTCATTTGCCTCGTATCGGCGGCGGTCGTCGTCATCGCCGTCTTCGTGGCGCGCGGACGAAAGCCGCTTCCCGAACGTTCCGACGGCGATTTCTGAAAACGGATCGCCCGTTCGCTCCGCTTGGGCGGCACGCCCCTCTCCTTCCCCTCGCACACTGCGCGGAGAATGCGCATCATACATTCCGACCCGCCGTAATCTTTGCGAAAGTTATCCTCCCGCACGCCGTGCACCGAAAGCTCGAACGCGACCTTCCGCAACAAATCGCGCTGTCTGCGGTAATAGTTGCGCTCCGAACAAAAAATCGTGCGCGGCTTCCCCTTATTCTTTCCGAAATATCGGTATTCGAGAAAAAACCTTTCCTCCTCGCCCAGCTTCGACAGCACGTCCCGCATCCGCTCCTTTAATAAATCCAGCCTGTCCGCGAGCAGGTACTCCTCCGCCACCGCAAGCGCCGTATGAAACGCATCGCCCTTGGCGCGATAGGAAAGCATCGCTTTATGTTCCGCGGAATCCCGCGTTGCTTCCGCCAGCCGCTTCAGCATCGGATAAACGTATAAAACCGTCTTTACGTATTCGATTTTCATAGAACCCTCCGTACTCTTTCTGCACCGTCCGCATTTTCCCTTTTTTTGAAACCGAACATTTGTTTGTATTTATATCATACCACAAATCGAAGATAAAAGGATCGCTTTGTGCCGAAATTTTTTCGTTTTTCCGAAAAAAATTTTTACCCGTAAGAAGTTGTCAATTCTACGCGCGCGTGTTATAATAAGGTTATGAATACGCAAAAGATTACGAGCATGACGCTTGCGCTGTTTCTGGGCGCCGACGTACTTGCGGGGGGCGCGCACGCGCTGTCCGCCAAAGCGGAAGAATCTGCAAGCCAAACTCCGGTAGCGATTTCGCAAGAGAACGCGACGCTGTTTTTGCCCGACAGTTACGAAGAGTATCTGGGTCTTGAAAACCCGACGTACGTTGCCATGACGGATACGCGCATTGCCGTCGCCGACGGCAACACCGTTTATGTATGCGATCGGGAGAAAAAAGTTTACGGCAGCTACACCGTAGGCGCAACGGCAACGATTACGCAAATTCAGTTTTCCGACGAGGGTCGGCTATACTATTCCGATTCCCTTTTGGGCTTCCGCGAGCTCGACGTAACGGACGTAACCGCCCTGACTGCCGACGAAAAACCAAAATATACGCTGACGACTTTTTGCATCGACGGCGGCACGCTGTACGCAATGAACGTGGTCGAGGGCAGCACGGAGCTGCGTGCGCTCGAGCTTGACGGCAGCACCGATACGAGCACCTGCACGCCGTTTGCCTCCATCCCTTCGGGCAGAACGCCCGCGACTGCGTTTGCCGACGGCGTTTTATACTGCGCATTCAACGCCACCGTATACTCGTACGACACGAAAAACGGATACGCACAGAAAAATATGTATCTCGACAGACAAAATGCCCTTGCGGGCTTAACCTCCGTCGCGGTTTACGACGGCGGGATCTACTACACCGAGGACGGCACGGCAGACCGCAACGGGCTGTACTTTTCCGACCCCGCCACGGAGACGAGCGAACTGTGCATTGCGGGCGACGGATTTCGCGCGCTCACCGTTTCGGGCGGCAAAATGTACTGCGTACAGGGAAAATCCGTGCGGGAGCTTGCCTTGACGCAACAGCAAATCGGCTTTACGGATTACGAAATCGCCTCTGCGTCCGCCTCGCACAACCGCCTTTCCGGCGCCACGGAGAGCGCGCGTGCAAACGCGCTGCTCGTAACCTGCGACGCCGGCAACCGCCGCGTATCGGTATACGACGCGCAGACGCACGCCTATCAAACGATTGCCTGCGAGGATAACGGCGAGCCGTTCATCCCCGAACACGTCGCCGTAGACAAAGACGGAACGCGCATCGCCGTCTCTTCCGACAGTAAAATTTTCCTCTACCGAAAGGGCGAAAACGGCTTCACGCTCTCGCAAGTCAACGGCACTACGACAAAAGTTACGGGCGTCGCCTTCGTGTACGACGAATGTTATTTCGTTACGGCAAACAACGGCTACGGGTACTTCACCCCCGATAAGCCGCAAGCGGAAATCTTTTACTTTTCTTCCGGTACGAACGTTCCCTCCGCGCTGACGCGGGACGTGTACGGCACGCTCTACGTAAATTTCGGCGGCGAGGTTTACGCGTTCGACGAAGACGAATTCCGCGCAACGGGCGCGACGGGTGAAAAACAGCTCACGCTCCCCGCGGGCGCGCACTCCCTGCAATCGGACTACGAGGGAAACCTCTGGTACCTGATCGGAGACACGCTCTACCGTAACGAAACAGCGGAAGCCGTCGTCGGCAGAAGCTTTGTGTACCGCGGCAAAACCACCCCGTCCTCCTTCGCTCTCGGCTTCGAGGACGGCGTCGTCTACTTCGGCTTCGGCGATTATGTGATCCGGATGAACGCAGGCACGTTGAAATCGCTTTCGACGCTCAATGAAATCTCCGTGGAAAACGCCAAAGACCTCGCCTTTTCCCTGCATGAAGAAAACCTGTTTTTAACCGTGCACGAGCGGGCGATCGGCATCGAGGTCGAACTCGACGGCTTGAAGAACGGCGAAAGCGAATACTTCGATTATCAGCGCTACTACCGCACAAAGACCTATCAGCGCGCAATCTTGCTTGCGGAAACACAGCGCTATTACCTCGTTGCGCTGTACTCGTACGACGACGATTTAAAGACGAACGTCTATACCGCGAATCTCTTCCGCAAGGAACAGACCGAACCGCTTGCCGACGATTGGCAGAAGACGGAACTGAACACGGCATATCTTACGAACGAAGTCGCGGCAAGCTACGTCCCCTGTCTGTTTCACGTCATGACGGTAGAACGGCTTGCACGCGGTACGAAAGTCAGCGTCCTGAGCACGGTTGCGGGCGAGGACGGCAGCTACGCGTTGGTGGAGTACAATGAAGCGGATCGCGCCGTACAGCGCGCCTACGTCCCCCTTTCGTATCTGACGGAGGTCAACCCGCTCGGCAGCACGCAGACGCAATTCACGCTCGGCAGCATCAAAAATTCGAAGGACGGCGTTACGCTGACGGATGCAAACGGTGAAACCATCGTCGTAAAGGAGCGCACGGAAGCGTTCGTATACGACAACGGCGACGGCACGTTCACCGTGCGCGTAATGCAGGGCGGAAAGGCTTATACGGGCGTGGTGGACGGCAGTTATATCGCCCGCGGAGAAACGGACGCGCTTCGCATCAGTCTGATCGTTATTTTGAGCGTGCTTGCGGTCGTTATCGTCGCGGCGTATATCTATTTGATGTTCGGTAAAAAATCGGGCGAGCGCCGCTAAGTTCCGCACGAAATAAAAGCAAAAAGTTCTTACGAAAAAAATCCTTGCACCGTTGACAAAGCGGAAATTTTATAGTAAAATACGCTTAGAAAATCATTTAGGGAGAACGAAATGAATTACCTGTCGCCACTGGCGCCCCAACGCGCCGATCCATACCTGTACAAACACACGGACGGAAAGTATTACTTCACCGCAACCTGCCCGAAGTACGACAAAATCGAAATCCGCTCGGCGGATACCGTCAACGGCATTGCAAGCGCAAAGGCGCGCACCGTGTGGACGCGCCACCTTTCAGGCATTATGGCGTGCCATATCTGGGCGCCCGAAATCCACTATATCATGGGCAAGTGGGTCATCTATTTTGCGGCGGGCGAGCTTCCGGACATCTGGAAAATCCGCCCCTTCACCCTTGTATGCAAGGGGAACGATCCCATGACGGACGAATGGGTGGAAGGCGGCATGATGCAGGCGGCGGAGGGCGACCCCTATTCGTTCACCGATTTCTCGCTGGACATGACGGTGTTCGAGCACAAGGGAAAATGGTACACCATCTGGGCGCAGAAGGTCGGCACGGTAAACGGAATTTCCAACCTGTATATCGCCGAACTCGACACCCCTAACCGATTAAAGACCGTTCAGGTTCTTTTAACCACGCCCGACTACGATTGGGAGCGCGACGGCGGATTCTGGGTAAACGAAGGTCCCGCAGTGCTAAAGAACGCGGGCAGGATTTACGTAACCTTCTCCGCTTCGGCAACGGGCGCGTGCTATTGCATGGGCATGATGAGCATTGACGAAAACGCCGACCTGCTCGATCCCCGCAACTGGACGAAAACCCGAAATCCCGTGCTCGCAACCGACGAAAAATTAAAGGTATACGGACCGGGGCACAATTGTTTCGTTAAGGGAGACGAGGGCGAACAGCTAACACTGCTGCACTTCCGCAATTACGAAAAGATCTCGGGCGACCCGTTGAACGACCACAACCGCCACGCGCACGTATTAAAGGTAACGTACGATCAAGACGGCGCTCCCCTCTTTATATTAAGGAAAGAGGATCTGTACAACACTCCGTTCGAAAACGAAAAGCAAAAGAATATCAACGCGTAATAAAAGCCGCTCGCAACGAGCGGCTTTTATCATACGAAAATAAGAAAACGGCTTCCCGAAAGCGCATTGTTTATAGAGAATTAGAAAACAGCGATGCAACCGGCTCTCAAACGCTTTTGTTCGAGAGCCGTTATATTACCATAATTAAGTAAGATAAATAGAAATTTAGCGGTTATATTTTTATATTGAGTTTAATTTGCAATTTCAGTATTTTCTGTTTTACGGCTTTTAATTGATTTTATTAGCCTTTTGATAAGCATAACAACGATATTGAATATAACGGCAGATACAATAGATACGGCAAAAACAATTAAATAAATAGCCCATATTTCAAGACCGCCGACATATTCCAACAAGGTTATTATTACGGGGTGGAACAGATATATTGCTAATGACAAACTGCCGAGATAGCCGAACGCTTTATTTACCTTTGAATTTGTTACAGCTACGCCCTTGCCTGCGAATGTAATTGAGATTGCAACAAATACACATACTACGGCGACAACCATACAAACGGGTTCCAAACTTTTACTTATAGGAATAAAACCGAGTATTATAGGCGCACAGTAACAAATCATTTCTACAACTTTCAAAATAACCGACGGTGCGGCTTTTAAGTCTTTTTTTGCTATGACGGTAGAAAGGTAATAAGCAAACATACCTACGCACATTTCGCCCCAAGCCCTTAAATCATAGACAAAAGTCGTAGTGAACGCCCAATTCGTACAAAGTCCATAAATAACAGCAATAACGCCTAAAACGCCAAGCAAAATCGGAATTACTAAAATTCCTTTCTTGATTTTCTTTCTTAATAGCAATGCAATGGGTACTATAAACAGCATACATAAGAGCATTGACGACAAATACCATTCGGGTACTATGAGCGCGCTCGCATAGGCTTCCGTCCATACGCCGCCCATTTGCACTAAAAATATACTCGGCAAGCCGTTCAGAATTATATTGCCCGAATTGGCAAAATTACAAGCAAGTATTATGACAATAACCGCTATAATAGCCGTTAAATGCGTGGGCAAAATTCCTTTAACCTTATTACCCATAAAACGACAACTTTCAAGCGCAGGGTTATATCTTTCCTTTGTGCTTATTTTTTCAATAGACCTTGCAAGGAAATAACCCGAAATCAGAAAGAAGAACTCAACGGCAAGTGCGCCGTTCTCAAAAAAATTTATGCCGTCGCCTAAAAAAGTCATTTGAATATGATAGCCGACAACTAAAATACTGAATAGAAATCTCGCCAATTCAACTAAATTATTTCTACTACGCATAACTTTATTCCTTTGTTAAATTACTGTTTAGCACTCTGTAATTATACAACATTTTAATGAACAAGTAAAGCAAAAGCGCACTGCCTTGCAAGCAAGGCAGTGCGCTTTACTTCTCTTCTGTTCCTGTGGTAAAATTCCCTATGGGAATTACGGTAAGGAAGCCGTTCTGCGTCTTTTATACCGTTAACCCTCTTTGCGGGTATAAACGGGTCTGTACTCCATGTTGCCACGCACTTCTACGTGCTCCCAAGCGCCGTCGCAGCCCTCTTTTTCGGGCACGGCAACGCCGTTCTTCGCCGCAAGCTCGTCTGCGTAAACAATACTGTCGTGCCGATAGGATACGCCGTCCTTAGTGTAAGGGAACGGGCAGGCAATACGAACGTCGTTCACCTTGCCGATTTGGGTGCCGTTCTCGTCCAGATAAGTTACGGTGTATTTACTCAGGGAAACGAACGAACCCGAAGTAGTCGAAACGGTTACGCCGCCGATCGAGAAGGTCTTGATGATGATTGCGCCGCCGTACGTTGCCAACGGTTTTCCCCAACCGCCCGCATAGTTGAAGCAGTCTTTCTCCAACAAACTGAAAGTTCCTACGCCGTCCTCGTCGTACTTGATATCCAACGAATTGCCCCAACCGAGGTTACCGTTTTTATCGCTTGCGCTTGCCCCTACGACGTCGACGATAGCCGTCGTTGCTTCGCTTCCGCCGTTGCCGAAAATTTCAAGACTCTTCGGACCGTAGACCTGACCGCCCGTTACCGTACCTACGATATTGTACCGCTTGCCGCCCATGAAATTGTTCGTATAAAAATCGGTGATCGTAACCTTGAGATCCTTGATCCAAAGAATCCACAAATCCTTGCCGTCGTAATCCGAAACGTCGGATACGCGCTCGTATCCGCTGCCGGTGTCGCACCAAACTGCAAGCGACTGGTAGCCCGCCACCTTAGGCAGATAATCGTCCGTAAAAGCATAATTATCGTTAAATTTTAATTCCTGCACGTGTCCGCCGCGCTTCGCGTCGGGTATCGCGCCCGCAAACGGAACGTCGCTGCAAAGGTTGACCCTTACGGTATTGTCTTGCCACCAGACGTACACGATCGTATCTTCGAGAATCTTTTCGACCTTTTCCACCTTCTCGCCCGCACCGTCCGCTTCGGTGTAGTAACCCTTAAACCAATACCCGTGCAGGTTATTCAGCGTTTCCGGCGTTACCGCCGCGCCGTCGTAGATATAATCGTACTCCCTGACGTAGCTTCCGTCTACGGACACAAACCCGTCGTACGGCTGACTGCTGACGACCGAAACGTTAAACGTTCTTGCCGTATCCTTTACGGTAAAGGTCGTCTCGCCGATTACTTTATAGCCGTCCTCTGCGATCACCGCGCCGTTTTCGTTCTGCCAAGCGCCGATATATCCGTCGCGGTTTGCAATTACGGGGATCGCGTTTGCGGGGATCACTTCGCCGCCGTGATAATTGAGCACCGTTTTCGAACCGTCCCTTGCAACGAAAACAATATCGAATCCGAGCTCTTCCCACTGTGCCGTAAACACGGTGTCCTCGGTAACGTTGGGAAGCTTATCAAAGTAGCAGCTCTCGTTTTCCGCCGTACAGAATCCGCGGAGCGCATAGATCTTATCGCCAACCTGCGTACGCACGCCCTGCGGAAGCGCTACCGTACTGCCGTAAGCGAATTCGAACGCCGTAACGTAGTTTCCGTTTTCGTCCGCCATCCATTCGTAGCCCTCTACTTCGTACTTGCTTACAAAGGTAATTTCGTACTTCTTTGCCATCCAAAGGGCGGTAAGCTTCGTATTTCCCGTAACCGTTTCGGGCATCGTATCCCAGCCCGCAAATTCGTAACCCGTGCGTTCGGGCTGCTCGGGATACCTGATGACGTCGCCGTAATTTGCTTTCTGTTCGATTTGCTCTTCACCCAAGTCGAAGACGACCGTATATTCGATTTTTTCGTATACCGCCGTAAGCGTGCAGTTCGCGTCGACCTGCTTCATATCCTCCGCCGTGCGGTACTCGTTGCCCTCCGCATCGACGAAATATGCAAGTTTCTTTTCCCGATCTTCGTAACCGGGCAATTCAAACGCCTCGTCGTCGTATAAATACTCGCGTACCACCTTCTCGCCGCCGCCCATATCAAAGGTTACCGTATAGGTGCAGGCGTTATAGCGGGCGAAAATCTGTCTGTTTTCGGGCAGAGGATCGTTTTGTCCGTAAACCGTAACCCATTCCGCCTTGTAGCCCTTATGCGTCTGATAATCGGTCAGGTCGGGATAAACGAGCGTTCCGTACAGCGTTCCCTTCGCATCTCCCGTCGAACCCGTCGAAATCACGATATCCTGCGTCTTGATGACTTCGCCCATGAGAATATAATCAACCGAGGTATACTCGCCTTCGATATATTTCGTATCCGTCCAATCCACGGCGGAAAGCTTGTAGCTCATACCGTCCGCGAGGAGCGCGGCAATATCCGTCGTAATATCCTTGACTCCCGCATCCATAACGCCGCAGGGATTCCGATAGGTAAGATCGGCGTCGATCGTCATGGAAATGCCCGTCGTCGAAAGGGACGTATGCGCGGCAAGCGTACGCAGCCTGCCCTCTCCGTCGCTTCCGAGCGTAACCACGATATCGCCGAGCGTGTTGTTCGTCAATCCCGCGCCGTTCAGCGTAATCTTCCAGCTCTCGCCGTTGTCGCTCTTTGTATATTCGATCGACTTTAAGAAGCCGGAAACCGTCGTACCGAGATCTACCGCTTCCGTCGAACCGCCCGACGACCCGCCCATGTCGATTCCGTTTAGCAAATCGGTGATCTTGCTGCCGAGGTTGAAGAGGAAGCCCATCTGCCCGATCAAATCGTTTACGAAATTATTCAAAGGCATTGCGCGGTACAAAACGACGGGTTTGGCGTACGTCTTACCGTCCGCGTCAGAGGTCTGCACACGCTTGATATACATCATGTTGTCCTTGCCCGTCAAATCAACCTGCGTGTTGCCGTTGATCGCAGTAATGCCCAGCTTCTTCAACGCGTCGTATTCGAAGCGCACGTTCACGCCCCAAACGCCGTTTTCGTCGATCGTAACGGAGAACGCAACCACCTTGATATCGAGGCTGACGTTAATAATGCCGATTGCGCTCACGTCAAGCCGAATGCTGCCGTCCACGTAGAAATTCCGATTGAGCACGTAATTGTGCTCCTGCTCTTCGCCCGAAATCACGTCGTCCGTCTTGTGCGTCGTGCTTCTTGCAAGCGTCTGCAGCAGCGAAGCGATTCCGTCGAGCTTCAGCATTCCCTTGAACGACGGCGAAGTGCGCTCGCCCTCTTCGTAGCCGATCGCAACAGATACGGAGGTGTTGCCGATATTGACAAGCGTTACCGCCGTCAGGCGCGTACCGTTCGCGCCCTGCTCCTTGCCGACCGTAACGGTAAGAGGCGCGCCCTCCTTGCCGAACAGCTCCGCCTGCGAAAACGCGATTTCAAACTGCGTTGCGCCAACCTTGATCGACTCGATAAGTTTTTCGTAATTCATTGCGGCTCTTTCGCTCTGCGCCGCACCGTTCGCGCCGCCGAGCATTTTGCCGATCAGATTCTTAATGCTTCCGCCGAAACACTTCAACTGCGCCACCGTCTCCGCATCGGTAATCCAAGGGGCGATCACGTAATCGGTAATGATCTGTTGGTCTACACCGAACAGTCCCAACGCCGAAGAGAGCACGGGCATGAGCTCGGTAGCGGGCGCGTACACGGTCAGAGGGTTGCGCCTTGCATCCCCTTCTTTAAAGAAGGAAACCGAAACGTACACGTCGAGCACGCCGTCCTTCGTTCCGTTCTCGTCGCAATCGAGCGCGAAGAGTTCGAGATAGACGCTCTTGTCGTTTTCCGTTGCCGCTTCAAGGTTGACCTGCGCGTACAGATAGGTGTCCGCATCCACCCAAAAGCTCTTCTTGTCGATATTGAGGTGAATTGCCGTCTCCTCGCCCGAGTACAGCTTCACGCCGCCGGAAAGCAGGTACTGCACGCCATCGGGATACTTTGCCGCATCATCCGAGCCGATCGTCCCCGAAAGCGTAACGTTCAAATAATTTTCCGCAAGGCTTCTCACCGCCGCGGCAACGTAATCCAGAAGCTCGATAAAGTCGCGCGTGCCGAGCATACCGTCTTTTTCGATTTTCTTGATTTCGCCGCCGAAAACCGTCGCCGTAAGCTTGCCGCCGACGGAAACCTTATCCTTTTCGTAGCCGAACGAAATTCCCAAAAATCCGTTCTGCGTCTCGTCTGCAACGTCTACGGTGATGCCCAGAATGCCGATTGCCAGCAACCCGTCTTTCCTTTCGGAATTTTTCAGCGTCAGGCTTGCAAGCACGGAGTCGAGCGAGAAACTCTCGCCTTCCGCCTGCGCGCCCTCTTTCTTTCCGCCGAAAAGCGCCGACAAAACCGCAAACAATTCCCGCACCGTCTTGGCTTCGGGCAGAAGCTCCGCGTCGGATATGGGATTCAGCGTTGCGCGCACGTCCCTGTACAGCGCCAC
Organism: uncultured Christensenellaceae bacterium; assembly: GCA_910588615.1. Taxonomy (GTDB): domain Bacteria; phylum Bacillota; class Clostridia; order Christensenellales; family Borkfalkiaceae; genus Gallimonas. The sequence continues at coordinate 11,753 of CAJUOI010000015.1, forward strand.
GACCGCCTCGCCGAGCGAGCCGATTTCGTCGTAGCGGATCTCCGCGCCGACGTTTCCGAACATGACTTTCAAGTATTCGCTGTCCGCCGAAAGAATCAGATCCAATTCGGTTTCACTCAGTCGGAGCGTTGCGTCGAGGTAAAGATAAATGCCGTTTGCAAAGGAGAACACCCCTTCGTTTACGGTCAGGTTCACCTTCGTCCGGTCTACTGCAATATCCACGCTTCCGCCGATGGCAAGCGCCTTTTTCTCCAACAATTCCGAAAGCTTTGCAAGCACGCCGTTCAAAGCGGTATATTCCGCCTTTTCCTCTTCCGTCAGGGTCTTCACCGAGCCGCCCGCAGTCAGCGTAACGTTTGCGCCGAACACGGACGCCGTGATCTCATCCGCAACTACCGTCAGCACGATATCGCCCAAATCGAAGTTCATATTCAGGGCGGAAAGCAATTCCGTGCCCTTCACCGCAATTTCAAGCGTGTTTCCCGCTTCCGTCTCGGTTTCGGAAACCCGCAGAAGCTTATCGAAGTCAAGCGCCAAAACCGTTCCGAGCACGGAAGATAGCGCCGCGCCGTCCTCATTTGCGGGAACGAACTGCGAAATAAGCGCCGCAATCTCCTTTTCGGAAGCGAATGCCTTCCATTCGTCCGCAACGAGATAAACTCCGCCGTCTGCATAAACAAGACCAAGCTTGAGGTCGAACGACTTGTAACCGAGCGTCAACTCGCCCGACACCGCCACGGGCTTGAGGGAGAGTGCAACCGCGCCTTTCAACGTTACGTCGCCGTATGCAAAGTCGATATCCGCCGTCAACGTACCGGAAGTCAGAAGGTTCGCAACCGTTCCGGCGTAAACGCCGACGTCCGTATACCCCGCGGTATCCATTGTAAATTCTTTGCCCGCCGCAACGGTAACGGTCGCGCCGAGCGCGCTTGCCGTAACCGTGCCGTTCTTGGCAAGACTCAGATCGATGTCGCCGAGGGCGAAATTTACGCCGAAAAGCTTAATGATCTCGCTGCCCTTAAGCGCGATTTCGAGGACGTCCTCCTGTTCACACACGGACAGAAGTTTCGAAAGATCCGTTTCGAAGATTGCATTCAGCACGCTGCCGAGCACGTCCTTGCCCGCCGCCGTATCCGTGCCGACGAACTTTTTCACGAGCGCAAGCGCCTCGTCTTTGCTTACCGAAAGCTTGACGTTGCCGAGCGCAAGATACACGGTGCCGCCCGCGTAACCGACGGTAATCGTCTTTTGGCTCTCGCCCGATTTCACCGTAAAATCGCCCGCAAGCTGCATATTCTCGTCAAACGACTTGATTTTCACCGTTCCGTCGATCACAAGCGTATCCTGCGCATAATGCAAGCCGATTTCCACGTTCTCTCTTTCGAAAATGGACAGCAGGGCGTTCGCGTAGGGAAGCAGGTCGATATGCGCGTCCTTTTCCGCCTCGGTCAAATCGGCTACCGTTTCCGAGCTCTCCGTCAATCCGATTTTCGCCGCGATTTTCCCGAACGCGAGGTTCAGACTTGCGTTCGTCAGCTCCGCGCTGTTGTTTTCGTCCAGCCTGAACTCAAAGTTCATTGGAATCACGAGTCCGATGCCGAGCGAGGTCAAATCGAGCCGTGCCAGAATCTTTGCGCTCTCGTTCGCCGTAAAGGTAAAGCCGTCGTTAGGTTCATCCGTTTCGGGATCGTCGATCACGAAGATTGCAGGCTCTTCCCCGCCGTCCGCCTCGGTAATCTCCGCAACGGCTGCCGAAGCGTCCTTCTTCGTTATTATTTCAAGCAGGTCGGCGATCGAAAGCTTCGCCTTCAAATCACCCACGGAAAGATATGCCGTCGAATCCTCGAGATAGACGGAAACGCTTCCGAATTGCGCCTTTAAGCCGATATTTCCGAGCGCGGCGGCAATATCCATGCCGTCCTCTTTCATGATCGCCCCGATATCGAGCTTACTCGCGTCGAGGGAAATCACCCCCTTCGTCCCCTTGCCGTTGATATCGAGCGTCATTCCGAACGTAACGGGTTTCGTAAGGAAAGCGGAGGTCAGGCAACCCATCGCGTCCACCGCCTCGGGAGCGTTGTCGTCGATGTTCTGACCGACGTACTGCTTAAAGTAAGTTTCGTACGCGTCCGACTCCGCTTTCGAGGTGTTGTATTCGTATTGGGTATGGAAATCAGAAGAACATTTCACGGTAATACCCATCGTAGCGGTATACGCTTCCTGCACGCTTGCTTTCAGCAGCTGCCATTCCGCATCGAAGGTAAAGGTAACCGTGATATAGTCGAATTTCGGCAGATCGGTAAGACCTCCCGTAAACTTCATTTGGTTAACGTAGTGTGCGGGAGCTTTGTCCTGCGCGGAATCGAGATAGTAAGTCTGCGAATAGGTGCCGTCGCCGTTATCCTTTACGTCGTCGGCAGAGAGGAGCGTCTGTTCGTTGATGATGTAAACGCACATCTCCGTACCGGGCAGACCGTTCTTCTTCTTGAAGTTCTCGATCGTCATGTGCGCGTACGGCTCGCCCGTGTTCCAGCGGATGGTCTGCATCGCCTCAAACGATTCCCCCGTGTAAGAGGATCCCAAACGCCACATGACCTCGTCGCCGACGTAACAGAACTGACGTGCCGCTTTTACCAGCCCGCTCGACGTTATGTCCGCCATGATCATCGTGCCGTTCAGATACTGTTTGAAAGTATTCACCGACTGCGGCCCTACGGGCGTGGAAGTCGTGCCGTGCATTTCGAGATACCAGTTCGTCTGCCGTTTAAAGCGGTTGTTGAGATAACCGATATTCTCCAGCGCGGAATGGTCGGTAGGGCGCGACCCGTCCGTCGGACAATCGTAGTCGACGGTTACAAAGTCGTCCGAAACGACGTTGGGCGCAACGTACTTCGTGAACATGGACGCGATCGAAAACACGCCCAGCACGAGAATGACGAGCGAAGCAATCGACGCGCAAATTTTAATTGCCGTACGCTTTTTCTTGGGCGTAAGCACCAAACCGCGCTTACGCTTGTTTACGGCGCGGGAGCGCCACTTGTTTTTTATTTCGTGCATCCCTTCCCGTCTCATGCGGCGGACGCGTTCTTTTTTGATTTTTCCCATGAAAGTTATTCTCTTTTCCGCCTTGAAAACGTCTTTTTTCGGCGGACATTATCTTGTCATAAAATTCTATGACACTATAATATCATTTTATCCATGGGTTGTCAACGGTTCAACAGTGAAAAAATAAAATTTTTTAACTAAAAAAAGAAGATTTTCCGATATTTCTTTCCCTATTATATAGGAAGCTGAATTTTTAACGGTTTTTCTGCCGCCGAAAGAATATTTTTAAACCCGAACTTCCCCGTCAATTTGTCATATATTTGTCATATCCCCTTCCCAACACAGACCGTTGCTTATCCGCCTCGGCGCCCTTATCCGCCTTTTCTCACCTCCGTCATTCCGAGTCTTTACCGCAGTATCTTTTTGCGCAGCGCAGCACAAAACAATCAGATTCTTCGTTCCGCATTGAAATTCAGCGTTTTACAGTCGTTCCGCTATCGTATCCGAAGTGAAAATACAATCGGTTGCCAGGTGTAGCGCACTACACTTTTTCCTCTTCGAAGATAAGTTCCGCATAAAATCGACGGATCTCGCCCGCACAAAAACAAAACAACAGAAAAGGCGTGGTTTCATACCACGCCAAATCTTTTTTGTATACGGACTACCGATCATTCCCTATAGCAATTACGGCAAACGCCGCACCGTTTTATTCGGATAAAATTCAGTTGTCGTCCGCCACGGCGGTTTCCGACGCAAGCACGTCGCGGTAGCCGCCCGTAGACTGTACGGAAACGTTCTTATAGTCCTTCATACCCGTACCTGCGGGAATGAGTTTACCGATAATAACGTTTTCCTTCAAGCCGATAAGCGGGTCGCGCTTGGTGCAGATGGCAGCCTCGGTAAGCACGCGGCTCGTCTCCTGGAAGGATGCCGCCGAAAGGAAGCTGTCCGTCGCAAGCGCAGCCTTGGTAATGCCGAGAAGGACGCGTTTTGCCGTTGCGGGAATGCCGCCGTTACGAATCGTCTTTTCGTTCTGCTCTTCAAACGTGAACATATCCACAAGCTGACCGGGCAGCATTTCCGTCGTGCCCGCGTTTTCGATACGCACCTTTCTAAGCATCTGACGCACGATGATCTCCACGTGTTTATCGTTGATATCAACGCCCTGCGAACGGTAAACGGACTGCACCTGTTCGAGGATATAGTCCTGAACGCCCTTGACGCCCTCGACGCGGATAATGTCCTGCGGGTTGACCGAACCTGCGTTCAGCAGATCGCCCGGCTTGACCCTGTCGCCCGATTTTACTTTGAGTTCCGCGTTGAACGGAAGCTCGTATTCCTTGAGTTCTTCGTTCGTGTCCTCGTCGCGCACCTTGATGTGCTTTAAGTTGTCGCTGTCGTCCACAGTAACGATACCCTTGAATTCGCAAATCGTGGCAACGCCCTTGGGCTTTCTCGCTTCGAAAAGCTCTTCGACACGGGGAAGACCCTGCGTAATGTCGCCCGTCGCCGCAATACCGCCCGTATGGAAGGTACGCATCGTCAGCTGGGTACCGGGCTCGCCGATGGACTGCGCCGCAATGACGCCGACCGCCTCGCCCACTTTGATGGGAAGCGTGGTCGCCATGTTTTTGCCGTAGCACTTTGCGCAGACGCCGAAGCGCGTGGAGCAGTTGAAGATGCTGCGGATATACACGCCGTTGGACTTTTCGCCGCTGTATTTTGCGAGCGAGGCAATTTTCTTCGCCATGCTCTCGGTAATGATTTCGTTGCAGGGAACAAGCATATTGCCCGCTTCGTCCGTCAGATCCTCCGCGGCGAATCTGCCCGTCAGTCTGTCCTCGAGGCTCTCGATGAGCTCGCCGTTGGCGCCCGTAATCGCCTTCATATAGGTGCCGCGCGGCTTTCTGCCCGCCGAACAATCCTCTTCGCGGATGATAACGTCCTGCGAAACGTCGACGAGACGACGGGTCAAATACCCCGAGTCCGCCGTCTTTAACGCCGTATCGGCAAGACCTTTCCGTCCGCCGTGCGACGAAATGAAGTATTCGAGAACGGAAAGTCCGTTACGGAAGCACGATTTTACGGGAACTTCGATTTTCTTACCCTGCGGGTTTACCATGAGTCCGCGCATACCCGAAAGCTGCTTGATCTGGTCGATCGAGCCGCGGGCGCCGGAATCCGCCATCATCCAGATGGGATTGAACTTATCCTTCTCGCCCTGCTTTTTCAGAATGCTTGCAACGCGGTCGGTCGCGTCGTCCCAGACGCCGATGACCGAACGGTAACGCTCCTCTTCCTTCAGCAGTCCGCGGGCGTACATCTTGGAAATCTTCGCAACCTGCGTCTCCGCCTCGGATACGATATCTTCCTTTTCGTCGGGAATCTTCATATCGAATACCGAAGTCGTCAGCGCGGCAAGCGTCGAGTACTTGTATCCGCGTTCCTTGATGGCGTCGAGCACGGCGGAAGCCTTGGGCGCGTAGCCCGTCTTAAAGCACGCTTCGACAATTTTCGAAAGGTGCTTCTTGCCGATGGCGCGCGAGCCCTTGATGCTCTCGATAAACTCGGTCGCAAGCTCCAATTTGAGGTAATCCTCGGGTGTTTCGCGCTTGACGAAATTCAGATCCTGCGGCATACCGTCGTTGTATATGATCCTGCCGACGGTCGTCTTGATCGTGCCCGTTACACTGAGCGCGCCCGTCGTTTCGTTCTTCGTTACGTACACTCTGCCGCGCAAGCCGTTATTTGCAACGTCGCCGTCCCGTCCGAACGTCTTTTCGTAGGGAAGCTCCAGATCCTCGAATTTCCCCGCGGGCAATTCCACCGTGCGGCGGACGTAAATTTCATCCTGACAGTGGGTTTCTTTCAGCTGATAGCTCATGAGCGCTTCGTCGAAGGAGGCGAAAACCGGCGGCTCGTACGCCTCGCCCTCTTCGCCGTCCGCGGCGGGACGCCCCATCGCGTTGTAACGCTTGCCCTCTTCCTTACGCAGAATGGTAAGGTAATACGCGCCGATGATCATATCCTGCGTCGGGCTCATTACCGATTTTCCGTCGGCAAGCTTCAGAATATTGTTTGCGGAAAGCATCAGGAATCTTGCTTCCGCCTGCGCCTCGATACTCAGAGGAAGATGCACCGCCATCTGGTCGCCGTCGAAGTCGGCGTTGAAGGGGCCGCAGACGAGGGGCGAGATCTTAATCGCTCTGCCCTCGATCAGCACGGGCTCGAACGCCTGAATGGACAGACGGTGCAGCGTAGGCGCACGGTTCAAAAGCACGGGATGTTCCTTGATGACCTCTTCGAGAACGTCCCAGACGAAATCCTTACCCTTTTCCACGGTGCGCTTCGCGCTCTTGATGTTGTGGCATTTACCCGTTTCGACAAGTCGCTTCATAACGAAGGGCTTGAACAGCTCGATCGCCATCTCCTTGGGCAAGCCGCACTGAAAAATCTTCAAGTCGGGTCCGACGACGATAACGGAACGTCCCGAATAGTCTACGCGCTTGCCGAGCAGGTTCTGACGGAAACGTCCCTGCTTGCCGCGGAGCAGTCCCGACAGGGATTTGAGCTCGCGGTTCGACGGTCCCGAAAGCGGTTTGCCTCTTCTGCCGTTGTCGATGAGGGCGTCCACCGCCTCCTGCAACATACGCTTTTCGTTTTTAATGATCATCTCGGGCGCGCCGAGCTCGATCATGCGCTTTAAGCGGTTGTTGCGGTTGATGACGCGGCGGTACAAATCGTTCAGATCGCTCGAGGCGAATCTGCCGCCGTCCAGCTGCACCATGGGGCGCAAATCGGGCGGAATGACGGGCAAAACGGTGAGAACCATCCATTCGGGACGGTTGCCGCTCTTGCGGAAAGATTCGATGATCTCGATGCGCTTGATCGCCTTTACGCGCTTGGGGCCCGTAGCGTTGTTGGCGATGATATTCTTCGCCTCTTCGCTCTCCTTATCGAGGTCGATCGCCATTAAGAGTTCGCGGATCGCCTCCGCGCCCATGCCGACCTTCAAGCCCGTTACGGACGAATCGCCGAACTGCTCTTCGATTTCACGCAGCTGCTTGTCGTTGATGACCTGCTTGTATTCCAACCCCGTAGTGCCGGGGTCGAGCACGACGTACGACGCAAAATAGATGACCTGTTCCAAGGGCTTGGGTCCCATGTCGAGAAGAAGTCCGATTTTGCTCGGAACGCCGCGGAAATACCAGATATGCGAAACGGGCGCAGCGAGTTCGATATGTCCCATGCGTTCGCGCCGTACCTTGGCGCGCGTTACTTCGACGCCGCACTTTTCGCAGATGATGCCCTTGTAGCGGATACGCTTATACTTTCCGCAATGGCACTCCCAGTCCTTGGTGGGACCGAAGATTTTTTCGCAGAATAAACCGTCGCGCTCGGGCTTTTGCGTACGGTAGTTGATCGTTTCGGGTTTCGTTACCTCCCCGTACGACCATTCCCTGATTTTTTCGGGAGATGCTACGCTGATTTGTATGGAATTGAAATCGTTTAATTCAAACATTATCTCTCTGCCTCCCTCTCTTATTCGTCGTCCGCATTGTCGTCGTCGGAGAAAAGATCGCCGAACGAGAAGTCGTCGTCAACGTCCGACAAGTCGTCCTCGTCGTCGCCTTCTCCGAACAGATCCTCGGACACGAAGTCCTCGTCGTCGCCCGCTTCGTCGAAGATCGAGCCGACCTCTCCGCCGTCCTCTTCCTCGTCCTCCGCGCCGAAGTCGAAGTCCTGCTCCACCACGCGCGCGTCGCGGCGCATTTCTTCCTTGTCGTCCTCGTCGTCAAACTCGCGGATAATGAGTTCTTCGTTGTTTTCGGTAAGCACCTTTACGTCGAGTGCAAGCGACTGCAATTCTTTTAAAAGCACCTTGAACGCTTCGGGAATTCCCGGTTCGGATATGTTGTTTCCCTTGACGATGCTCTCGTACGTTTTGACACGTCCTACGATATCGTCCGACTTGACCGTCAGAATTTCCTGCAAGATATGCGCCGCGCCGTAAGCTTCGAGCGCCCAGACCTCCATTTCGCCGAAACGCTGTCCGCCGAACTGCGCTTTCCCGCCGAGAGGCTGCTGCGTAACCATACTGTAAGGACCGATGGAACGCGCATGGATCTTATCGTCGACCAAGTGGATAAGTTTGATCATGTACATGATACCGATGGTAACGCGGTTTTCGAAGGGTTCGCCCGTTCTGCCGTCGAACACCTGGAATTTGCCGTCCACCTTGCCTTCGGGATTGTACAGGTTGTTCTCTTCAAAGAGCTTCTCGATGTCCTTCTCCGTTGCGCCGTCGAATACGGGGGTTGCGATCTTCCAGCCGAGCTGGCGGCAGACGTAACCGAGGTGCACTTCGAGCACCTGTCCGATATTCATACGCGAGGGAACGCCCAGAGGGTTGAGCAAGATCTGCAAAGGCGTACCGTCGGGCAGGAAAGGCATATCGCTTTGCGGCAGCACGCGGGAGATGACGCCCTTGTTTCCGTGGCGTCCAGCCATCTTGTCGCCGACCTGTATCTTACGCTTCTGCGCGATATACACGCGCACGAGCTTGTTAACGCCGGGCGAAAGCTCGTCTTTGTTTTCGCGTGTGAAAATTTTAACGTCTACGACGATACCGCCCTCTCCGTGAGGAACGCGCAGCGACGTATCGCGCACCTCCCTCGATTTTTCACCGAAAATAGCGCGCAGCAAACGTTCTTCGGGCGTGAGTTCCGTCTCGCCCTTGGGGGTAACCTTACCGACGAGAATGTCGCCGCTCGTAACCTCCGCACCGATACGGACGATACCGTCCTCGTCCAGATCTTTGAGCGCGTCGTCGCCCACGTTGGGAATGTCGCGCGTGATTTCTTCTTCGCCGAGCTTGGTGTCGCGCGCCTCCGTTTCGTGCTCCTCGATGTGGATAGAGGTGAACACGTCGTCCTGCACGAGCTTTTCGGAAATAAGAATTGCATCCTCGTAGTTATACCCTTCCCATTCCATGAAGCCGACGAGAATGTTCTTGCCGAGGGCAAGCTCGCCGTTGTTGGTGGAAGGGCCGTCCGCAACGATCTCACCCTTCTCCACCCTGTCGCCCGTCGAGATGATGGGACGTTGGTTGAGGCAGGTGCCTTGGTTGGAACGTTCGAATTTCTTTAAGGGATATTCCGTTTCGAAACCGCTGTTTTCGCGGATGACGATTTTATCGGACGAAACGCCGACGGCAACGCCCGCCTCTTTCGCTCTGACGATTACGCCAGAGTCGCGCGCGATCGCCGCTTCGATACCCGTTGCGACAATAGAGCTCTCCGTCTTTAACAGAGGTACTGCCTGACGCTGCATGTTCGAACCCATGAGGGCGCGGTTGGTATCGTCGTTTTCGAGGAAGGGAATGAGCGCCGTAGCCACGGACACGAGCTGCTTGGGGCTCACGTCCATATAGTCGATGTCCTCGCGCGGCATTTCGGTAATGAGTTCGCGGTGGCGGCAGCCGACGCGCTCGTTGACGAATCTTCCGCTTTCGTCGAGCGGTTCGTTCGCCTGTGCGACGACGTATCTGTCCTCTTCGTCCGCCGTGAGGTAGTCGACGTGGTCGGTAACGACGCCCGTTGCCTTATCCACCTTGCGGTACGGCGACATAATAAAGCCGAACTCGTTGACGCGCGAGAAAGTAGCGAGCGAAGAAATAAGCCCGATATTCTGACCTTCGGGGGTCTCGATGGGACACATCCGCCCGTAGTGCGAGTGGTGAACGTCGCGGACTTCGAAGGTCGCCCTGTCGCGGTTCAGTCCGCCGGGACCGAGCGCGGACAGCTTGCGCTTGTGCGTGAGTTCTGCGATCGGGTTGGTCTGATCCATGAACTGCGACAACTGCGAAGAACCGAAGAATTCGCGGATGACTGCGGAAATCGGACGCACGTTGATCAGCGAGGAGGGCGTAACCTCCATGGGGTCTGCGGTCGCCATGCGCTCCTTGATGAGGCGTTCGAGACGCGCCATACCGATGCGCAGCTGGTTTTGTAACAGTTCCCCCACCGAACGCACGCGGCGGTTGCCAAGGTGGTCGATTTCGTCGATGGTGCCGATGCCGTACTGCAAGTCGAGATTGGTGGAAACGGCGGCGACAATGTCGTCTACCGTAACGCACTTATGGTTGAGCTTGTCGACGAGGGGCTGGATGATTTTCTTTTCGGAGGGGCTTACGCCCATCACGCGCGCCTCGGTTTCGAGATCGACGGCGGCTTCCCGCTTGCCGGAATCGTCGCGCGCCAAAATCTCGTGGAAGAGCTTGCACGCCTTCACGAATTTCAGACGGCTCTCCTTTCTCTTCTCGCGGTTCTTCTTTTCTTCCTGTTTTTCGTCCGCTTCGGGCTCCGTTTCGCGGGTGTAGTAAATCGCGTTGATTTCGTCGAGATACTTCTCGGCAACTTCCTCCGCCGAAAGCGTTTCGCATTCCGCCGCGATCTTTTTGGAGAACGCGAAGTTGGGATAGTAAATCGTCTTTAACAGACCGAACGCCTTTGGATTCTTGTCCGAAAGCGCGGCAAAATCCACGGTGTTGTTGGAAATGATTTTATGACGGATTTCCCCGTCCACAGGGTCGTTAACGAGTACGAACACTTCGCCGATGCCCGCGTTCTGGATTTCCTTTGCCTTCTCCTCGGAAACGACCTCCCCCTTCGTTGCGAGCAACTCGCCCGTTTCGGGGTGGAAAATATCGTCCGCCAGACGGCAGCCGGGAAGACGGTAGGCAAGGTTGAGCTTTTTGTTGAACTTATACCGCCCGACCTTGACCACGTCGTAACGGCGCGGGTCGAAGAAGAGGTTATTGAGCTGCTGGCGCACGGAATCCTCCGTGGGCACTTCTCCGGGACGGATACGACGGTACAGAGCGATCAAGCCGTCCGATTCGCTCCTGATCGGCGGGTTTTCCTTGGAATCCCTTTCGATCGTCGCCTTGATCATCTTGTCGTTGCCGAACAGCTCCTCGAGGGCGCGGTCGCTGCCGAAGCCCAACGCGCGCAAAAGCACGGTCGCGGTCAGCTTACGCTTTCTGTCCACGCTCACCCAAAGCACGCCCTGCGCGTCCTGCTTGAATTCGAGCCAGGCGCCGCGGTTGGGAATGACCGTCGTTTCGTACATCTGCTTGCCCGTCTTGTCCGTCTCTGCGGAATTGTTCACACCGGGGGAACGAACGAGCTGCGACACGATAACGCGTTCCGCGCCGTTGATAATAAAGGAACCGTTCTCCGTCATCAGCGGAAAATCGCCCATGAACACGTCCTGTTCCAACACCTCGTCCTTCACCTTATTGACGAGGCGCACCTTCACGCGAAGGGGCAGGGCGTACGTGGCGTCGCGGTTGCGGCATTCTTTTTCGTCGTACTTGGGCTTATCCCCGAACGAGTGGTCGAGGAAATACAGCTCGAAGTGGTCGGAAAAGTCGGTAATGGGAGAGAAATCCTCGAAGATGTCGCCGATGCCCTCGTTGATAAAGGAATCGTAGCTTTCCTTCTGAATCTCGACGAGATCGGGAATGTCGATGACTTCGTTGATCTTGCCGAACTTTCTTCTCTCGGTTTTGCCGTACTTTTGAATTGGTAAGTTCATCCGTCAAATAACTCCTTTTTTGCGTTGTTATCATTTGGCGATTTACCGAGTATATCTTTTCATCGATAAAAATCGAAATGTTTTATGAAAAAATTCCTTCCGACCCTTTACTTTCGCGCCTGTTTACGCTATAATATAGGAATGAAGCAAGTCGTTTTTAACACGTTTTTCCCGAAAAACGCGCTAAAAACCTATCATAAACATAATGATACAGTATGTTATTATATCCTTTGTTTGAAAAGATGTCAACCGCTTTTGAACGCCGTTGTAAAAAAAATTTAAAAAATTCGGAGAAAAGCATGAGAATCGACAAATTTTTAAAAGTTTCGCGCATTTTAAAGCGCAGAACGGTTGCGCGCGAGGCGTGCGACGCAGGCAAAATTTATATCAACGGCAAGGAAGTCAAGCCCTCGAAAGAGGTCAAGGTCGGCGACGTGGTCGAGCTCTTCTACACTGCGGGCAGCGTAAAATTCAGGATACTCGCCGTCAAGGAAACGGTAAAGAAGGACGAAGCGCAATCCCTCTTCGAAGCGATCCCGTCGGATACGGAAGGAGACTGAAATGATATCTGCGATTATCGTGGCGGCGGGCAGCGGTGTGCGCGCGGGGTTTCGGGAAAACAAGGTGCTGCGGGAGCTGAACGGCTTACCCGTGCTCTCCTACTCCCTGTCGGCGTTCGCCCCCCTTGCGGACGAAATGCTTGTTGCCTGTCGGGAGGAGGACAAAACGGAGGTAAACGCTCTCCTGCGCCCCTACCCGAACGCCCGCACGGTGCGCGGCGGCAAAACGCGCGGGGAAAGCGTATGCTCCGCACTCAAAGAGGCGGCGGGCGACGTCGTTTTGATACACGACGCGGCGCGCCCCTTCGTTACGGATAAAATCATTCGGGACTGTATCGCAAGCGTCGAAGCGTTCGGCAGCGGCGTGTGCGCGCTCCCTTCTACCGACACGGCGGTGCTTGCGCAGAACGGAGAAGTGAAGAGCGTCCCCCCGCGGGACGAGGTGTTTACCGTGCAGACCCCGCAGGGCTTTTACAGAGCAACCCTGCTTACGGCGTACGAGCGGGCGTTGGCGGAAGGAGCGGAATTTACCGACGACGGCGGTTTGTACTCAAAATACGTAGGGTCTCCCCGTCTCTTTCTCGGCGACAGAGCCAACAAAAAGCTGACGTTTGCCGAAGACTTTCTCCCTGCCGAACGCGTCGGCTTCGGCGTCGACACCCACGCGTTTTACGACGGAGACGAGGGCGCGCCCCTTGTCGGCTTCATCACGCTCGGCGGGGTTCGCATCCCCTCCGACCGTCCGTTAAAGGCGCACAGCGACGGCGACGTTCTCGTGCACGCGCTGATGGACGCGCTGCTTTCGGCGGCAGGACTTCGGGACATCGGCTGTTACTTCCCCGATACGGACGAAAAATTCCGCAATGCGGATAGCATGAAGTTGCTGGCGGAGGTAAGTCGCCTTGTGCGTGAAGCGGGCTATTCCGTGGCAAACGCAAGCGTTTCGATCCTTGCGGAAACGCCGCGTCTGTCGCCGCATATCGAAGAGATGAAGCGCAATTTAAGCGCAGCCCTGAACTTAACCGAAAACGCCGTCGGCATTGCCGCGGGCACCAACGAAAAGCTGGGTTATATCGGCGAAGGCAAAGGGATTACCTGCTACGCCACGGTGTTGTTGAAATAACTTATGAATATGCGTTTGAACGGGGTACTTCCCACGGGTTTTACAACTATCACCCTAACAACAAGGGCAGCGTAATTTTCCGGCAGAAAATCGCAAACGAAGCCTCGGGCGGCAAAGTCGAAACCGTACGCGGCTACGAAGATTACTACGACGGCACGTCCGCTGAAATTTTAGAATTTAAGGTGGAATCATCATGGCAAAATCTATGACTCAATTCGTTTGCAACGAATGCGGCTACACCTCCCCCAAGTGGCTGGGGCGGTGTCCCGACTGCGGCAAGTTTAACACGCTTATCGAAGAAGCGGTAACTCCCGCCCCGACGGGCAAACAAAGGAGCGCTTTCCGCACGGGAAGCGCTCGCCCTATTCCCCTCTCTCAGGTGGCGTTCGAAAAGTACGAGCGCGTGTCCTCGGGGAATTCCGAACTCGACGTCGTCCTCGGCAGCGGTATCGTAAAGGGTTCGCTCGTGCTCGTGGGCGGCGATCCGGGGGTGGGCAAATCCACTCTGCTGACGCAGGTTGCCGCGCATCTTGCCAAGGAACACAAAGTGCTCTATCTTTCGGCAGAAGAAAGCTGTTCGCAGGTAAAACTGCGCTGCGAACGGTTGGGCTTGAATTCGAAAAACCTGCTCCTTCTCAACGAAACGAATCTCGATAACGCGGAAGAAGCGTTTTACGACGCGGAGTACGTGATCATCGACAGTATTCAGGCAGTGTACACGGATGCGCTGAACTCCTCGGCGGGCAGCGTAGGACAGGTGCGCGAATGCGCAAGTAAGCTTATGCGCATAGCAAAGTCCCGTTCGATCACCTTTTTCATCATCGGGCACGTTACCAAGGAAGGCACGCTTGCGGGGCCCAAGGTACTCGAGCATATCATGGACGCGGTATTGTACTTCGAGGGCGAAAACACGGAAAACTTTAAAATTCTGCGGGCGGTAAAAAACCGCTTCGGTTCGGTACAGGAGGTGGGCGTATTCGAGATGACGGGCGAAGGAATCGTCGGACTTTCGGATTATTCCGCCCTCTTTCTCTCGGATACCCGCGGCACGGCAGCAGGCGCGGCGGTAACCCCCAGCGAAACGGGCAACCGCTGCATGATGGTTGAAATCCAGACGCTGATGAGCAAGACCGCATACGGACTTCCGCGCCGAATGTCCTTAGGGGTGGATTTCAACCGCCTCGTGGTGCTCATTGCCGTGCTGGAAAAACGGTGCGGGCTTCCCCTCGGCACGCAGGATATTTATCTGAACGCCATGGGCGGGATCAAGCTGAACGAACCGAGCGCGGATCTGGCGGTGTGCGCGGCGCTTACGAGCGCGGAGCGCATGATCCCCGTGGATAAGTATACGGCGCTCTTCGGCGAGGTCGGATTGACGGGCGAGGTGCGCGGTGTGAACTTTGCGGACAAGCGCGTAAACGAATGTCTGAAAATGGGCTTTCAACGGGTGATCCTGCCCGCCAAAAACATGAAAGCGTGTGAAAAGTTTAAAGGAAAAATCGACCTCGTGCCCGTTTCGTACGTCGGGCAAATGATCAAGGAACTGTTTCCGAAAAAGTGATAATACGAACCGCCCTCCGCTTTTACCAAGCGGAGGGCGGTTGCTTCGACTCCCTTCTTAATTTTTAATTGCTACGGCGCGGAAAATCTTCTTTCCCTGCGCCGAAAAATTTGCCTCATACTCGGTAACGATATTGTCCTCCGCATACTCGCTGCGGTGCAAATCACGCGTAACGTCCATTACCGTAAAGCCGTTTTCTCGATATTTTCCCAACGAATAGTCAAAGAACTCCTCGCTGTCCGTCTTTTGGATAATTTCGCCCTGCGGCATTAACAGCTGTTTATAAATCGCAAGAAAGCGCGGCGAAGTCAGGCGTTGCCGCTCTCTGCTGCGTTCGGGCAGAGGCGTGGAAAAATTCAGATAGATGCGCCCGACGCTTTCCTCGCCGAGATAGCACGGCAAAATTTCGGCGGGTACGTTTAAAAAACGGATATTCGTTAATCCTTCCGCCTTAACGCGCTCCATTGCGGCAAGCACTACGTTGTCGCAAATTTCCACCGCAAGAAAATTGACGTTCGGCTCCCGTTTCGCCTTTTCCGCCACGAACGCCCCGTTGCCGCATCCGATTTCGAGCTCGACGGGATTACCATTTTTAAATACTTCGGCGTAATCCAAGCGCGCGCGGAAATGCTCCGCCGCCTCTTTCAGATTCAAACACGGTCTGCCGCGGGCGACCAGCAAATCGCCGCACGCGGAAATGCGCGGCTCCAGATTACGCTTCCTGCGCATTCTCATGTCAGTTCTTCCCCGTCGAGCCGAATCCGCCCGCCCCGCGCACGGTATCCGAAAGCGTTTCCGCCTCCGCAAATTCCGCCGTATAGTAGGGCGCGATCACAAGCTGCGCAACGCGGTCGCCCGCCTCTACCTTGCGCGCCTCTTTACCGTGGTTGTGCAGCGCCACCATAATTTCGCCGCGGTAGTCGCAGTCGATCACCCCCACCTTGTTGGCGGGCGCCAGATCCTGCTTGCACGCAAGTCCGCTGCGCGCGT
The DNA here is from genome assembly GCA_910588615.1 of uncultured Christensenellaceae bacterium. Taxonomy (GTDB): domain Bacteria; phylum Bacillota; class Clostridia; order Christensenellales; family Borkfalkiaceae; genus Gallimonas. Next base: position 27,633 of record CAJUOI010000015.1, read on the forward strand.
ACACCAAACCCACCGTACCCGCAGGCAATTCCACGGCGATACCCGTGTGCACGAACCTCGTTTCGCCCGCGCCGATAACCTCGCCCGCGCAAGCGTATAAATCCGCGCCCGCAGCATTTTCCGACCCATAGGCGGGCAGCTTTGCATTTTCGTTTATTTTTTTTACGTTGACCTTCATTCGTTTTCCTGCCAAGTATTTATTTTGATATTGCCGAGCGTTTTTCCGTCCATGGTACAGAGGATAAACCTGTCGTAATCATTTTTGTAATTGCCGTATCCGCGGTGAAACTTCATTACGCAATAGTCGCCCGAAAAATAAAAATCCGCATAGCTGTAATTGGTGAACCCCTTGTCGTACGCATCGTCGCTGCAAATTTTTACCGCGTTCGACCCGCCGTTTATATCCTGCGCGTAATACGCCTTTTTATAATAGTAAATAAAGTGCGTTTTGCTGAACGCGACGATACAGCCGCGGTGTACGACGTCGTGCACGTAAAGCTCGTCCGACGCCGCATCGTAGGTGAAGTAACAGGCGGCGTACGCCTTATCCGCGTCTATCTGTCCGCCGCCGGCAAAATACCCCGTCGCAGAAGAGTACTCGTTACAGAACCCGTACACCGTTCCCGCTTCCCCCTCCAGCGCGTACGCCTGAATCAGGGGCTGCTCCGGATGGCGCGTTTGCGCAAACAGTTGCTCTTTCAACTGCCCGTACTCCTCGTCCACCCAAAAGAGGCGCCGCGGAAAGGTATTGCCTTCCAACACTACCCGCCCCGCAAAGGGCAGGAAGTCTCCCGACTCCTCGTCGAGCGAAAGCGCCGCACTTTTCCTGTCGTACACGAGCGTCTGCCCCTCTCTCAGGCAAAAGCGCAGCTGTGCGCCCGCCTCGAAAGCAGCGACGCACTGCGTATCCGCCCGACTGTTTCCGTACAGCTTGCACCCGCCGAGGGGCAACAGCGCAAGCACGGCAGCGAGCGCCGCGCACAGTCGCCGCGCCCTCATTATCTGAAATCCTCGTACTGCTTTAAGGAGGATGCGGAAATGCTTGCGGGAATATGCTCGAACGCCAGCTCGAACATTTCGCGCGTCAGCGGAATGGGTTCGTGTCCCTTCGCCGCCTGAATGCGTTCGAGCGCGATACGGCACGCCTCCTCCACAATGCCGCAGATATCTGCCGCCGAATAATAGGCGTCCTTTACCGACACTACGCCCAGCTCCGTTTCCTTGGCGCGCGTACGCTCCGTCATTTCCACGAGGTCCTCCACGGTTACGCCGTCGAGCCCGATGCCTTTGAGCTTGCTCTCGATAATCGCGCGCTTTGCATCCGCATCGGGGGGCGTTACGTGGATACGGTGAGAAAAACGCTTGAAGCGCAGATAGGCGGGGTCGATCATATCGGGGCGGTTGGTGGCGCCGATCATGATTCGTTTACTGCCGTCCACGCCGAAGCCGTTGATCCGCTGCAACAGCTCGGTGGTTACCGCCGATTTGTAGTCCTTGGTGTCGTCCGTTCTGCGGCTGAATATGGATTCGCACTCGTCCACGAAGAGGATCGCCCCGTCGGGACAAGCCTCGATTTCTTGGAAAATCTGTTTGACCGCCTGTTCGGACTGCCCCACGTAGCTCTTGAAAATATCCGCGGGAGTTACCACGAACAGAGGCAGGTTCATGGCGTTGGCAATCGCTTCCGCAAACATGGTCTTGCCTGTGCCGGGGGCGCCGTACATCAGCAGTCCCAAGCCCCCTTCCATTTTATAATGCTTTAAAATTTCGGGGTTCTCCGTCATGAAGAGAAAGCTCTTAACGAGCCGCTTCACGTGGTCGAGCCCCTTGATGTCGTCGAGCGTGGTCTCGGGCACCTGACTCTTGATGACCGAGCCGTAACTTGCCGCCCTCTCCGAAAGCTGCTCGAAGAATTTTTTATATTTCTTGGCTTGCTCCTCCTGCGTAACGCGGTCGGAAAGCGTCTTTGCAATGTGCGCCGCGCGAGAATACTCGGTGCGCAGCTTCAAACGATCCTCGTCGGGCAAATCGTTTCTGTCCTTTCTGCCGCCGAGCAACGCGCGGATCTTATTCGTAGTCGCGTTAAAATCCCGTTCGAGCTCTTCGATGCTCTCCGTCTTTTCCGCCTTCGAGGAACTTCTTCCGATCCCTGCCATACTCTCTCTCCGTTAAACGATGTCGTCGATGTCGGATACGCCGCCCTCGCCCTTTGCGGAAGCGGGTTCTGAAGGAACAGAACCGAGCTCGCTTTCGGAAAGCCCGCGCTCACGCAGAACCTCGTTGATCAGATCGTTCGCCGCCGTCGGCTTGCCGAAGCTCTCGCCCTTGGACGCCTTATCCTTTTTACCCGCAAGCGACTTCTTCTTCATGCACTTCTGCATCTTCACGCAGGCAGTCTTTAAAGAGCCCATCACTTCGATTGCCATCTGATATTTCATCGTAATGCCCTCGACGATCGCCTGTACCCGCCCCACGTTGTTGCGGATCGCCTTTCTCGCCTTGCGGCGGCGCTTCCAACGGGCAAGCACGCCGTACTTCTGTTGCAACGAATCGTCGAACAGCTTCTCGTCGAAGGATATCGCCGCGTCGATAAAACCGATAGCGTCGGAAAGACACTCCATGGCTACGTTCACGGCGGAAAGTACCTCCACCACCTCTTTCAACTGCGTCGCAACCTCGAGAAAGGTCATCATCAGCTCGGTAAGATAGTTGTTCTCGCCGTATTTCAAGCGGAAATCCACCGCCTTATTGGCAAGCTCTTTCAGCTTTGCGTCAAACTGCGCGCTACGTTGCTTGCGCGCCCGTTCGAGGCGCATTTTCTCGATATCGCCCTGCAAGTCCGCGCTCGCGTCCCTGAATTCCACGTTCTGTTCATCGCTCATAATAAAATCTCCTTTTATATCAACGTTCTCTTTTTATTTTTTATTCCGCGCCTCTTTCGTACAAAGAGAGGACAAGTAACGGCGTTACACTGCGCCGCACTCCTTTAACGCCGTTAAAATCGCATCCCGTTCGGGCTTATTGTTATCCGCCCAATCGTGCGCGTATACGCGGATCAGCTTCCAGCCCCGCTCCCGTAAGCTCTCGTAGCGGCGGACGTTCCTGTCGAAATAGTGCTTTCCGTCCGGCGCAGTTTCGCACCAGACGCCGAGAAGCGCCCTGTTCGAATCCTCCGACAGCACCGCGACGGGAATACGCACCGACCCCTTGGTTACGCCGTAGCCGTACACGACGCGCTCCCTGTCTACCCCGCACGACACGATATATTCGCCCACCGCGCGGAGAAATCCCTTATCGGGCGCTTCGGACACGAACTGCCCCTTGCCGCCTTCGGAAAACTTTTCAACGTATTCGAGATAGTCGCGGATATAGGACACGTTCTCATTGTCGATATCGCCCGCCCGCACGGAGTGGATCACCGTAACCGACGACTGCGCGCGCGTTACCGCAACGTTGAAGATGCACTGTCCCAGCTTGCCGCGGTTCATTTCGCCGAAGGTTTGCACGATTGCGCCGTTCTTGTTTCTGCCGTAGGTCAACGACAGCGCAACGTGCTGCGTTTCCCGCCCCTGCGCCGACTCTATCGTGCGGAAAAACGCAAGCTTTTCGGGCACATCGTCGAAATGTTCCAACGCCGTTTTCAGCTTTTTCGAAAGCTCCGCATCCCCTTCGAACAACGCCTTGATCCGCGCAAGCTGTTTTTCGCCGAAGGCTATCACGCCGAACGACTCGCGCAAAATTCCTTCCGCCCCGTCGTAATATTTTTCGAAGTGGCGGCGGATCCAATTCACCGATTCCTCCGCCTCGCGCTCGTTGACCGCGCCGTCCGAATAGCCGTCGGGCGTGTAGATATCCGTAAAACCAAGTCCCTCCGCAAAGGGAACGGGGGCGGGAAAGGTCTGCATATCGGGATAGTAGCGCGCCTGCGAAAAGGCAATGAGCGCCTCCGTCTTGCTGCGGTAATGGCAGTCGAGCCGCCGCACGGGGAACGCCTCGTGCGCAAGCGCAAGCCCTAATACCGAAGCGTCCGGATCGACGAGCGTCTCCTCGCCGTCCTCCCCTTCGATCCGCCGCTCCGTACGCGTTACGAAGTGCTTGATGGGCGGCATCTGCCACTCGTCGCCCACGAGAACGCACTGCTTCGCGCGAAAGAGCACGGGCAGGATCCCCGTCGGTTCAAGTTGGCTCGCCTCGTCCACAATGACGACGTCAAAGTCGGAAAACTCCTCGCCGCGGAAGAGCACGCTCACCGTGGAGGGCGACAGCAAGAAGCAGCGTTTGAGTTTTAAAATCGCGCTGCCGTGCGCCTTGAACGTCTTGCGGAGCGTCTCCGCGCCGCTGCGCTCAGCCTCTAAAAAGGCAAAATCGGGATCGTCTTTACGGATACGGGCAAGGCAGTTGCGGGCGATGATCGACGCGTTCGCATTTGCCGCCTCCACCTCTGCCGCCGAAAATTTTTCAAGCGCGCGCGTTACGCTTTTACCCAATCCGTTGCGCTTTTCGCCGATGAGCGTCTGCCACGCCGAAACGGCAAGGGAATACGCCGAATGCTCGAACCAATCGCAAAAGCTCGCCCCGCCCCGTTCACACGCACCCTGTTCGAAGGGGCGGAAAAACCGTTCGAAAAACGCGTTGCTTTCCTTCACGGAAAAATATTTGAATGCCGCTCCCGCCACGTTTCTGTCCGTTGCCTGCGCGGTAAAAATTTTCAGATCGCCGTATGTCGTCTTATCCGCGCACTCGCCGTAATAGGTAGGGAAGCACTCCTTGGAAAAAGCGCAAAAATCCCTGATAAGCTCTTTCAGCCCCGCCGTATCGTATTGCAAAACGCGTGCGAGAAAGGCGGGATCTTCCGTCTTTTCGAAGAGAACGCGAGCCGCCAGAACACCCCGCGCCGTCCGTTCGCAGTCTTCGGTTCCGACGCCGGCGTCCGCAAGCAATGCCGTCAGCCGCTCCTGTGCAATACGGGCTGCCAACACGGCGCGCAACTCCGACAGCGTGCTTTCCCCGCGCTTTCTCGCCGCCACGCGGCAAGCCTCCCGTACGACAGGATAGTCGCGCTCCGCCGCGGACAGCATTCTTTCCTTGTCTGCGCCCTCGCAGCCCAGCATCCGCCCGAAAGCGAGCGCCGCCTGCACTTCCTCCGCTCCGAGCTCCTTGCGGAACAGGCGGTTAAGAAGCGCCTCGTCCGAACGAAGCTTGCCCTGCTTTTCGCGATACCCGTGCAGCTTCGACACCGCCGCGCGCATTTCCGAAAAACCGACGTCGGACAAATAAGAATACGCTTTCAGTTTTTGGTAGGCGCGCTTTCCGCCGAAATCGAACGCGCGGGGCTTGGCATCCTCCGCGCCGTACTTTACGAAACGGCGATACGCCGCGTCGATCTCATCGAGCTCCGCCGCCGACAGATTTTCGCGGAATACTGCAAGATACCCTTCCTTTTCCGTTTCCGCCTCGCGCTGCGATTTCAGATAGCCCGCCGCAAGCGCCGCAAACTCCTTTTCGCCCGTTGCCAGCCTCCCGAGCGTTTCGCAGTGATCGGAAAGAATTTTTAAGTCGGCAAGCGTCGCGCGTTCGTCCGACGAGCAAGTTTCCAACGCTTCGAGAATCGCCGCCGCGCCTTCGATTTTTTCGTATGATTTCAATAATTCGCGGCTGCTCCGCCCGAAATCGCGCAGAGCCGCGGCGATCGCCTTCGCGCCGTTTCCGTCAATCTCCGTACTTTTTTGAACTTCCTCTTCGGACAGTCCGCTTTCCGCAAGGTGCACCACCGCCTGAACGGGCAACGCGTCCGCGTTTCCTTCGCACAGCGCCTCCCCCTCCTTTACGGCGCGCTCCGCCTTGGGCGCAATCGCCTGATAACGGGTAATCGCTTCCTCCGCATCCTTGCCGCTCAGCGTGCCGTAAACGGGGAACCACGGGCACTTTTCCATGGCGAAGGTGCCGCCGCGCGTGAGAACGTCGAAATATTCGCCCGCTTCGGCGACGCGGCGGGAGAGGTCTTCGTACTCCTCCCGCGAAAGCAGCAGCGCCTCCTCCTTTTCCGTAAAGGAAATCACGGGCAGATCGTTCTTGCACATCCTGTCGATCGCCTCATAATAGCTGACCCCCGCAACCCTTCCTCCGTAAACGATTCTGCAGTACTCCTCCGCCTCTTCCGCCGCCGCGCTCATACCGATCTGTGCGGCGTCGAACGCGCGGTATCCGTCCTCCTTCACCTCTGCGCGGAGAATGGACGAAAGTTCGCGCTTCACGTCCGAGGGGTTGAGCTTCGCCGCCTGCGACGCAGTTTCACAGTCTAAAAGCATCGTAAACCGCCTCAGCTCTTCGGGCAGCTTGGCGTACACCTCCGACAGCGCCGAAAGCTTTTCTGAGGAGAGCAGCACCTTCTTACCCTCGGCAATCAGCGCCGCCACCATGTTGGCGATGGTAAGCGTCTTTCCTGTCCCCGGAGGACCTTTGACAATCAGCGACTGCCCGTTGATCACCGCGCGGATCATCTCCTCCTGCACACTGTCCTTGGGCAGGACGAAGCGCGGCTCCTTCCCCCGCGGACATTCGGCAAGGGGAATCTCCTCCCCGAAAATTCTGCCGATCAAGGGGTGCGAATCTATCCTCCCGCGGTTGCGGCGGATATCGTAATACATACAGATTTCGTCGTGGTTGAAGCGGGAAACCGCAGCGGCGTCCCGTTCGAGATGGAAGGTGGCGTTCTCATCCGCCGCGCGGCACTTTTCCAGAAACTCCTCTACCCTGTCGAAATACGCCCGCCCGTCGCCGAGCAAGCTCAGATCGACGGGGTCGTCCTTGTCGGCGTTCTCCCCGTTGGGGTGCGGAAATCCGTTTAACACTTCGTCGCCGAGCACCCGTTTCAGCTTGGCGCTCAGGCAGGGGTTGAAATAAATATCGTCGTCCACGAACTCGATCGCCACGGGGCTCGAGCTTACCGAGCGTACCAGCCGCACGGGAAAGAGCAAAACGGGAGTTCTGATTTCGCGCACGACCGCGCCCACGGGCGCCTTCCAACGCAGCGCCCCCACGCATAAAAACAGCGGATTGATGCCCTTGAAGTCGATTTCTCCGTACGCGTTTTTGATGAATTTATCGAGCACGGCGGGATTCCTCTCCCCCCGCGCGTCCGTCCAGTCGACGACGTTGCTGTCAACGCCCACGATCTGCTCGCTCCCGGACAGCGCGCTACCGCGCATTACGGTATTACCCGTCTTGCCGAAGCGCTTTTTTATGATATTCAGAAGATACGCGCCGAACCCCTCTCCCGCGCGGGAGAGGTAAAATGTGCCGTCGCCCTCCAGATCGACGAGACGGTTTTTGATGCCGTCGTCAATGCGCAGAAGGTCGGTGATGAACGCGTCGATATTTCCGCTTGCAATTCCCATATTTTTGTCTCACTCGAAATCAATTTTATGCCATAGTTCTTCACTCATCTGAAAGCAGTCGTGCTGGAAGGCGCGCGCGTCGCCCTCCACGATTTCCACTTTGTAGGTGAGCGTGTTCGTTCTTCCTTCGTAGTTTAAAAAATTAAATTTCCATTCCTCGATCCTGTTCCGCGTTACGCCGAGCTCCTCGAAAAACCACTGCTCAAACCCGCGCTCCGCACGGTGCTGAAAGGCGTGAAAGCACTCGTGGCAAACCGTCTGCACCGCCCAATCGTAGTCCTGCATACTCTTGTCGCGGTAGCGGATGAGCTTTCCGCCCTGCGAGCAGTAGCCGCCGGAATCAGCCTTCGTCCACGCCTCCTCGGGCACGAGCTCTACCACGGGATCGACGTCCGCGTCCAACAGGCGCAGAATCAGTTTGGTCGCCGCCGTCAGACGCTCGCTCTTCGTTTCGATAGAGAGCGCTTTCCACACGGACTTGTCCGCGCCGCAGAGGGTGCAGTAACGTGCAATCAGCCCGCACTTGGCAAAGATATTCCCCCCGCAGGTCAAAATTTTCCTGATATTCACGGGGTCGATCCCCCGCACGTCGTCGTAGTCGAACTCCCGCCCCTTGGGGATGAACACGGCTTCATCCTTTACTCCCCATTCCGCGTCGAGCAATTGGGAAAGAGGCGTTACCGCAAGATAGCGCTTCGCCCTTGCAAAGTTTACGTCCGAAATTTCTTTGGCTTCTTTCTTCCAGTCGCGCCCCGCCGAAAACGCGCGCGAGGCGGCGTTCAGCCCGAGATAGCCCATAAAGGGACAGGCGCGCAACAAGTCGTATTCGTCCGCGCCCGCAATCATCCCCTTTTCCTCGAAAAGCGCGCTCACCTCGCGAAAATAGGGCATCGAGAGATACCTGCACCCGACGTCAAGTACGGAAAAGCTCTCCTTCGCGGCGCCGACAAGCCCCGAATACAGTGCGCCCTCGGGCGACGAATCCACGGCGTACAACCGCGCGCCCGCACGGGATGCGGCGATCGCCGTACGGAACAGATCCACCCGCTTTTCCAAGCCGAGCAAGATCGCCTCCGTCTTTTTCTCTTTCAGGCAACCGAACAGAACGTTCGCCCTCTCCCCGCTCAGCTCCTCCGTTCGGATCACGGCGTAACCGCAGCCGCGCTCTTTGGCGCTTGCCGACACGTATAGCTCCGCTTCGTCGAAAAAGGGCGTGCGCAACACAACGAGCCCCGCATTGATTTCTTCGGAAAATACGGGATAATACTCGTACAATTCCTGCATACGCAGGTCTGCGTATTCTTGAAACAGCTTTTCGGAATCCGCGCGCGAAAGAAAAGCGATCCGCGCCTCCAAAGCGTCGAGTTCCGTCTGCACCGCTTCCTTGGCGCGCGCCTTCATATTGATGAATCGAGCCCTGTCGCCGAACGGGTTTTCCTCCTCTATGCCGTCCAATGCACCGAGTAAACGCTCCAAGCACCCGATCGCGTCGCCGCACTCCGAAGCCGAGGCAACCAGCCCCTCCTCCCCGCGCAGCGGCGCAAGGCGCGCATATGCCTCGTCCATGACGGGACGCACCGTTGCAAGCGCTTCCGCAAGCTTTTTAAGCGCGGCGAGCGTATTTTTATACTCAAGCTTTTCCGCATCGGGAATCGCCGCGTTCAGATACTCCTCGAAGTCCGCCCCGTCTTGAGGCAGGAACTCCCCGAAATAGACGATGGCAAGCTGCTTTGCACCGAGACGCATCAACAGCGCCTGCGCGTTTTCGCGGTTGCGCTCGTTCGGGTTATCCTTTTCAAGCATTCGCCTCAGCTGAGCATACGCCTTTTCCAGCGCGTCCGGCTCGAGGCTCGTTACGAACGTTTCGTTCACGCTCTCGATGATTTCGGGAATATTGGGCATATCTCTCCCTCTTACTTATCGTCGTCGGAAAAGGCAACGTACTTCACCTTCTCTTCCTTTACCTCTTCTTTCGCCGCTTCTTCCGCCTTGTTCTCCTCGTTCTTGAAGTAGGCGTCCGCTTCTTTCTTGATTTGCTCCTGACGGCGCTTTTCCTCTTCCTGCGTCCTGCCCGCCATAACGCCTGCCTTGGAGCCCATCATCTCGCGCATCTCCTTGCCTGCTTCGGTAATGCTGGCGCGCAGATTGGCAACCGCCTCCCGCGCCTGCGCGCTCGTCAGCTTGTTCGCCATTTCGAGATCGATGACGTGATTGATTTCGTCGGCGTTCGCAAGCCCGCGCATAACGTTGTTGAGCTTGTTGAAGTCCATCGACATTCCGAGCGTTACCAGCATCCCGGGGTCGTTATGGTAACTCATGATAAACTCGTTGATTGTATCGAGCTTGCGGTACACGTAGTCGTATTCCCTGCGCATGGCGTTACGCTGGGTAATTTCGGAATTGATCGCGGCGACCTCGTCGCGCAGATCCCGAAGCTCGGGGTCGATTTCGTCGCGGCAGCGGATGAGCGCTTCCTCTAAATCCATTTCGCCGTTGCGCTGCGCCGCCGTGATCTGCTTCTTTTCCTTTTCGAGCTCCTCGATCTGCGCAAGATAGTTCTGCTTCTTTTCCTGCCGCGAAGCGGTGCCGTAGCGCTCCTCGGCGGTGCGTTTGTACGCCGCGAGGTTCTCGTGGAAGATTTCGATATTGTTCTTGATTCGCACGCTCTCGGCAATGCGGCTGACTGCGTCAGGCGTATATTTTACGATTTTATCCGCTTTGGCGCGCTTGTCGCGGGCGAACAGCCCCCCGCCCTTGACGCTTGCCGTAAGCTTGCTCCAGCTCTTCGCCTCCTCGATCGCCTTGTCGAGGTAGGCAAGCGACGTCTCCGAGTGCATGGAATTGGCGGCGTCCCTGCGCCAGAGACGGATCTGGTAAATGACCTTCCCCGCGCTCTCGGCTGCTTTCTCGCCGGAACCGTCGAACGCGTCCTCGATGATCGCGCGCAATTCCGCAAGCTTTGCCTTGCTCTTCTTCAACACGCCCGCACGCGATTTCGCAATGTCCAATCCCGCGAGAACGTCGCACGCCTCCGACGAAGTATCGATATACTTGTAGACCTCTTCCTTGATTTCCATGGTTTCTCCTTTATGACCGAGTTTGACCTCCGCCTCGATTTTTCGTAAACTTTCCTCCGCCTTGGCAAGTTTTTTGTCCGCCTTTTTGTCCGTCATGGACACGGCGAGCTTGGAGAGCGCCTCGATCGGCTCGCTCACGCCGCCAAACCCGTAGTTCACCCCGTAACGGCAATATTCCTCCATTTTATCCACGCAGCTTTCGGCAAGCACCTGACAGCCGTCGCTCGCATACCCCGTAACGCCGACGCCCGAAAGTTTGCCTGAAATCGCTACGCCGTTCGTCTTGCAAACCTCTGCAATCCTCTTGATTTTGTCCTGTACCGCCATATGTTTCCTCCGAAATTAAAATGATTCGTTCGCGTTCTTCACAACGTCCTCGACCAGCGTCTCCACCGCCCTGTCGAAGGAAATACGCGATTTATTCCTGATAATGTCGTCGTCGTAAAAGGTATACTCCGACTGCCCGCCCTTGTTGGCAATACGCTTTACGAGCGTGAATTCGTCCGCCCGCAAGTCCTTTTGTACGTGCGCGCACACGGATTTTTTCAGCTGTCGGCGCTTGGACGTAGCGTTAAAGAAATACAGATATCCCGCCCCGTTGTCGGCGAGCGCGTCCAACTCCTCCGTAACGAGCTTGCGGTTGGACAGCGCCTGAAAGCGGCAGTCCGACGATTCCGAAATCGCTCCGTCGCCGTCGCAGGGCGCGTACCACAGCTCCAACCCGCCGCCGATCAGCTTATACGCCGTGCGTTCGTTCTCGTCCGAAAACAACGCTTTCAGTACGGTGTTCGTTACGCGGATGACCCCGAAGAGGGGCGTTCTGCCGCTTGCCGCTGTCGAAATCAACACCGACATAATGCGACTGACGCGGTCGGGCTCCGCCGTGGGCAACACACTCTCGACGAACCCAGAAAGCGAGGGATAGGCGGCAACGACCCTTCGGCGCACCTCTTCCATGTTCGCACGGCTGCGCAGGGATACCCCCTCGTCGTCCTTGGAAAAGGAGGCGATCAGCGACAGGAGCTGCTTTGCCGTCCCCTTGCGGATTTCGGAAAACTCCGCCTCGCCGTAGCCAGAAACGCCGTCCGAAACCTTGACGTGCACGTTCCCCGCAAAGCAGAGCTTTTTATAGTAGCCGTAGGCAATCGTAGAGCTCTCGCTTCTGCCGCGCGTCCCGTCCACGTACCCCTTTTCGTAAAAGTAACCGAGGCGGGCGACGGCTTTCGGGTGTCCCGCGCGCGCAGCGCGGATGCACGCCTCCACGCTGCGTTCGAGATATTTTTTCGTTTCCGCCGAGGGGCGTTCGAGCCACCTTAAATATCCGAGCTCGGCGATGCGATCGTCCGCTTCGCTTTCGGCGGTTACGCGAAAGTCGCCCACGTCCGTCAGCTCCTTGGTACAGTACGGGCAGGCAAGCCTGCCGTCGTACAGCACGAGCGGCGTCTCCACGTTTTTGGAACAGTTCTTGCAAATCATGCCCGCGCCTCCTTTTCCCCAGTCGAATCGCCGACAGATATATCCGACCTCTCGACGATGACGAACGTACATCTGTCGCCCGTTACGGTATAGCGACCGTCCGCGTCCTTTACCACGGCGCGCACCGTATAACTGCCCGCCGCCGTGGGAACGCCGCTTAGACGGTTGCCCGCAAAATCGTAATATTCGTAATTAATTTCCACCGCATAGCTCGGCGTCGCTTTCAGCGCGCCCGCGTCCTCGCCGACGGTGAACTCGCGGCTTCCCGTCCAGCTGATCGTAACCGCACGCTTTTCAATCGTGAACGTACAGCTCGGATCCAATGCGGTGTAGTTGTCCGTATCGTACACGACGCGCACCGTATAACTGCCCACCGCCGTGGGAACGCCGCTCAACCGCACGCCGTGCACGTCGTAATATTCGTATGAAATCGCCACATCGCAATCGGGAACCGCCCTCAGTTCGCTCGCATCCTCGCCGTACGCAAAGACACGCTTCTGCGACCATTGCAGGCTGAAAACGCGTTTTGCGATCGTCAGCGTCCCCGAACGCCGCGTAAACGTGTAATTGTCGGAGGCGTTCGTCTGATCGACGGTTATCGTATACGTCCCCGCGTCCGTGGCATTGCCCGAAACGGTAAACGTTACCGAACCGCACACGCTCTCTTTGCTCTCGCCCTCGGCAAGATTGACCGCCGAATAGGTGAAATCCGTAAACGCCGTACCGTCGTATGTCTTGCTCTTGCTGTCGGCGATAATCGTTACGGGACGCTTGGCAATGACAATCGTGCCTTTTTCCGCCGACGCCAATCGGTAATTTTCGTTGATCGTCGTAACGACGGGAATAATATCGTGTTCTCCCGCGCTCGTCAAATCGGTGGTGTAGGTATATTCGATTTTTGCGACCCCCACGGGAGAATCGTTGCCCGCAAGCCCGGAAAAGTTTACGGCAAACGAATCGAACTTCTTTCCGTCGTACGTCTTGGAGGAAGAATAGACGCGCACCCGATAATCGCGCGCCGTAACGGTAAAATCCCTGCTTGCGTTTTCCGCGATTTCGTAGTTGGCGTGGTTGAGCGTGGCGGTTACCGTGTAGCTCCCCACCGTTCTGCCGCCGCCTGCGTAAGAGAGCGCCCGCAAAATTTCTGCCTGTTCGCCCGCAACGGCGTTGTTCACGTTCGCCGCCACGGGATACTGCACGCTGCCGTCGTAAGTAAAGCTCGCCGTGTCCGACCAGACGAGGCTGACGCCGCGCTTTGCGATCGTATAACGCTGCGTGGGATTCGTCAGCGTGTAATTGCCGTCGCTGTTCGTTGCCGTTGCCGTTTGCTCGCCCGCGCCGCGCCCGCCCGAAACGCTCAGCGTCCGCGCGCTGCCGTTCACGAGCGTGATCGAAGCGGTCGGCGCCTGCATCAATCCGTTATAGGTATAGGTACCCACGGTCCAATCGACGGCAACGGGACGGGGCTTCACCGTGTAGGTGCGGCTTGCCGACGGCGCGGTAAGCGCATATTTCGCGTCGCAATTCCCCGTCAGGGTTGCAACGACCGTATAACTGCCCGCATCATGAACCGCCTTGCGGGATAATTGAAACGTAATTTCGTCGTCGTTGATCACGCCGCTCAAAACGTTTGCCGTAATCTCCTTTGCCGACCCGTCGTACACGTCGTCCGCGAAGTCGTCCCAAGCAAGCGTAAGCTCGCGTTTGGCGAACTCCAGCGTAATCGGGGAGGACGCCTCCGCCGTCAACGAAGTGATCTTCGGCGCGGAAATGCCTATCGTTACGAGATACGTGCCCCCGTCGCTCGGTTGAAAGTTTAGAATTTCATAATCCGTCTGCCCGTTCAGGCTACGGCTCGATCCGTCGGGCAGGGTGATTTCGTAGTCGCACGCAAATCCCTCCGCGGGCGTTTCCGTTTCCCACAGGATAGTTGCCGCATTGCCGTAGGTAATCGTTCTTCCGCCGTTTGCGGTGGAAAGCGAACGAATGGAGGGCGGAAGCAGCCGCCAATCGGGAAATACGCTCACACGGTCGGAGGAGCTGGATTTCAGCACGTCGGAGAGCTTGCCCGAAAGCGTCGAGCCCGCCGTACGGAAGGAGAGCGCAAAGCCCTCGCGTTTGGGGAAGTTATCGATAATTTCGTCGCAAGTGTTTACCGTGGCAAGGCGGTAGTTCAACGTTTCGCCCCCCGTTACCGTAAACTTATAGTCGTCGGGGGTCTCGTACACGGCGTCGTTGTCCTCCCCGATCGTAATACGGAAAATGCGGGCAAAACGCAACTGCGCCCCCGTAACGCTGTGCTCGATCGACGTTCCCGCGATCGAGGTGTTTCCGGCGACGGGCGCGGTGAGAATGAATCCGCCCATATTGCGGCTGCACCAGAGCAAATCCGCGTCGCTGTGCTCGTCGGCGTGGCGGGCGTAGCCGATATCCGCAAAATCCAAGCGGAAAGTATCGCCCTTTTTTCCCACCCAGACGGGCAACACTTCGCCCTTCGCCGTCTGTAAGGTATCCATGGAGTAGTCGAAGGAAACGAACACCTCGTCCGCCGCCAACCCCGTCGGAGCAAAGCTGCACGCAAAGCGCAGCAGTCCTTCGGAAGAGGTTTCGTACGCCTCTTTAAAATAGCCGCTCCGCAGCGCGTCGTATTCCGAACGGTCGGCGTATACCACCACGCCCTCGCGGAACGCCTGCAATTTTACGGTATTTTCCAGCTCGAGCTCGCCCGCGCTGTCAAGGTAGATTTCCGTCAGCCCCTCTTCGGAAAAGATGCCGCAGTCCGCCGCCCGCACCCTTTTGCCGTTGAACGTTTCCGGGATGATCAACTTTCCGCCCCTGCCGGCAACGAGGGATACGGCAACGTAGCCGTCCGTATCTTTATCGTACGCGTAGGTTACGGTGCGTCCCGTCATTCCCTGCCCGAACACGCCGCCCGTGCCCGCGATCGCCCCGTACAGCACGGCGGCAATCAGCACCGCCCCGCCCGCGGCGTAGGAGATAAATTTCAGTTTACCGCTGCGCCTTGCAATGCCGAACGCCGCAGCAACCACGCCCGCAACCGACAGGAGGTGCGATACAAGCCACACGCTGCCCGCGGCAAGCGTTACCGTACCGCCGTTCGCGTGCAGCGCCGTCATCACGGCAACGAGGATCAGCGTACAACAAAGATATATCAACGTACCTGCAATAGAATAACGGAAGCGGTAGTTGGTGAACACGGACAGCAACAAAAATCCCGCGTCAACGATGACAAGCAGAATGGGACAAGCCAGATACTTTGCGTCCGTAACCTGCGAAACGCCGAGCAAAACCGCCGCAAACAGATCGAGGAAGAGCGCGAGCGCAAGGGAGAAATACAAAATCTCCTTTCTGCTCTCTTCCCGCCGTACAGTTTTTACATTCCGAAATAGTTTCATCTGACGCCTCACATCTTTTTCGGCGCTTTGATATAGCCGT
The DNA here is from genome assembly GCA_910588615.1 of uncultured Christensenellaceae bacterium. Classification (GTDB taxonomy): domain Bacteria; phylum Bacillota; class Clostridia; order Christensenellales; family Borkfalkiaceae; genus Gallimonas. The sequence goes on from CAJUOI010000015.1 coordinate 43,039, forward strand.
CCGCGCCGACGTCAAGTTTATCGAAAACGAATTTTTTATTTCCCACGACGAAAATGAGAATTTCGTCGTCCTCGTAGCAATATTTCTTGCCCGCGGAAAGCCGCCGCCCCACGGAAAGAATATCCGCGTACTTGCGGTAGGTCTTTTCCGCCTCCTTACCGCCGTCGTCCGTCCCGTTGCAAAGGCGGCATCTCGCCCCCTTCATAACGGCGGCGGAAAACGCTCTGCCGCAAAGGGAACAATAGCGCACCGTCTTTTTATCGGCAAGCGCGCCCTTATCGCGCACGAACGCAAGCGACGGAGTGTAGCGCGCCGCACCGTCCGCGCCGCGGTACACGATTTCGGGGAACGGACAGTCCTTGCACTTGTAAATCTTTTTTCCGCCCGCCGTCTCGAAGCAGAACGCCTCGCTTTCGCACGCGACGGACGAACAGTTTTCGTTGCGCAGATTCTCCTTGCAGGAAATGCGGAACAGATGCTTTTTAAAGCGGTCGCTTTCGCGGATCTCTTTGAGTACGAGCTGCGCCTTTTCCTTACCGAAGCCCAGATCCGCTCGGGTCGGGTCGATCGTTACCGCGCGGGTCTTGCCGGACTCGTCCGTAAACCTGATTTCGTTGTTTTCCACCAAGCCGTAGCCATCGCCGCAGTTGAGGCAGCTGAGCGTTACCCTTCCGCCCTCGCCCGCGACCACGCGCAGGAGCCTCCGCTCGCCCACGCACAAATCGGCGGCGGCGATATTCCACTTCAAGTGCAGCACGCCGAGCGTTTTCACCCGCGTGCACTCTAACTGCACGTCGCCCTCGTGCGAACCATTCACCAGCATTCCCACCGCTTTTGCGTCCTCTTCCGAGTCGTAGCAAATGGCGTCCGCAAAGCCCGCGCCCCCGTTTTCCTCGATCAGGACTTCGAGCGCGGTCAGCGCTTCGTCCACGAGCGTACCGTCCCGACCGCCCTCCTTTCCCGCGTCCGACGGAGCCTTGACGCTGCGGAGATAATCGTTGATACGCTGCGCTTCCGATTCGGAAACAGGAATCATTCTGTGCCCCGTCTTTTTAAAGTAGACCCTGCACAATACGGGCATCGCCGCCCCCGCGCCGCCCGAAAGCTCGATGCGCATGGAAACGCCGTAAATGTCCTCCGCGCTCTCCCGCGGCGACAGCCTGCGCACGGTGTAACGCCCGACCAAATCGGGGAAGAGCGCCGCCGTCAAACGGTCGGCATACTCGGAAAGAATCCTTGACTTTTTCTCTTCCTCCTCCGCTTCGGGAGGCTTTTCCATGTATTCGACGAGAGAAAACCGCTTGTGATAACGGCTTGCAAGCGTTTCGATAAAAGAAACCCACACGGCGTTCTGATTTTTGTTTTCGCCGCCGCGCAGCACGCCGAACCAAGACGCGCCCTCGCCCGTCATCGAGATGTCGTCAAGTTCCAGATCGGCACGATCGTCGCCCAACGCGAACAGATACGTTCCGTTGTCGATAAGCTTGCGCCCGCCCTCCCTGGCAATGCGCACGTCGCTGCCGATACAGCCGCTCTCCACTAACCTGCAAGCGCTGTCGAACGCTTCTTTATACTGGCTTCCGACGATGATTTTTTCCATACTCACTCACCGTCCCCTATGTTGTCGTTGTCGAGAATTTCTTTGATCGCCGCCACCTTCTTTGCCTCTTGCCCGAGGTTGTTGCAGAACGCGCGCCCGCCGTCGTGCCTGAAATCCCACGCCGCGCGCAAGTACGTAGCAAACGTGCGCGCCTGTACGGGCTTGATCCGCCCGCGCCGTCCGTTGGCGCGGCAGACGGGACAGGAAGCTTCCCACCGCTCGTTGAAACGGATGACGTGCGGATTGGTGCTGCACGTAGACTCGCCGCAATCCTCGCAACTGCGGATCGCGCGCTCGCCCGTCTCCGAAACGCGGCACTTCTCGGGACACTCCCGCCGGCTGGGGCAGGTCTCGCAGATGACCGCAAGATCCAAATCTCCCACGTTGCGGTTTTCCCGATAGCGCGCAAGCGCGGGACATTTATCCTTCATCGCCCCGTTCAGGAAACGCTGGCAATGCGCGATCGCGCAAATTTTGCGGCAATAAAGGTTTCTGTCCCCCTTTTCGCCGCTGTTGCACATTACGCCCTTGCCGAAGCTGGAAGCCGCCATACAGGTGTAGCCCTCTTCCTCGACGGCACGGGTAAACGTTTCTCCGCACAAGTCGCATTTGAAATCGTATACGCTGATTTCTTCCATACGCATTCCGCGCTTGCCCGCTTCCATACACTGCTCGGTGGAAATGCAGTACAAGTCGTCGGAATCGCGGTATCTCTTGGTGTCGTAGTCCTCTTTGGAAAACAGTTTGACGTTGCCGCAGCAGTTGCACCGCACGGTGATCATGCGGTCGCTGTTGCTGCCCGCGATGATCGTGGCGTCGCCGCTGTTACTCGTCATCAGACCGATGCGCGAAAAATAGGAGAGCGCGTAGCCCTCGAGCCTGCGCATATCCGCAAGCGAATAAATGGTAACGTCGTTCTGCTGCCCGAGGCGGAAAATACGCCCGATTCTCTGGTCCATCGCAAGCGGGTCGGGCGTTACCTGCACGTTGACGATAACGTTGCAGCTCTGCAAGTTGACGCCCTCCGTAAAGGAGGCGTCCTTTACGAGCAGGATTGCGTTTTTCCCCTCCTCGCCCGTAAATGCGGCAACCGTCTTATCCTTATTCATACCCGTGCCGACGAGCAGTCTGTCCTTGAACCGCTCGTCGTTTTTCAACGTTTCTTCCACGCGGTCGACGATGCGATCGCGCCGCTTCAATTCGTAATCGAAAAAGAGAATGACGCGCTCGTCCTTATGTAATCTCAATATTTGGGTAAGCACGCCGTACTTGCGCTCGAACTCGCCCGCCGCAGGGTCGGAAAAGTACAGCATCGTCTTTACTCCGCGCGGCACCGCGCGCATCTGTTGGTTGTAATAGCCGAGCGAATTTGCCTTGGTAAAGTCGCCGTCGGAAACGCCCAGAGCGGGCAGCAGCCCGCCGAACAGCAAATCGGCAAACGCCTTTTCCTCGTTCCTGTGGTCTCCGCCCCGCCGTACGCGCTGCAAATATTCGGCGAGGGAAAGCGCCTCCCCCTCCGACTCGATCGCGCCTTTTCCGTTGAGCTTTGCGGGATGGAATACCACGGGTTCGTTTAAAAGCCCCGTCCCCCCGACGTTCTCTTCCATAACCTTTTTGGGAACGAACAGGAAGTTGACGACGTCCTTGCGCTTGGTTAAATTATTGTTGGGCTGGCGCACCATGATCGTGCGCAGAACGCCGTTATGATAAGCGCTCGCCACGGCTGCATTGACGGCATCGGCTATTTTTCCGTCCGTATCCAAAAATTCGTCCACGGCGGAGGCGCGCTCCCCCTCCGTCAGTTCGTCAAACCCGCGGATGTTTTTCCGCGCGAGAAACGCGTTGAACTTCTCCGCATACTTTACGCCGACTTCGGAAATTTTCACCTTGCGGATGAACTCCATCACCGTGGTCGCGTTATGGCAGATATGTTCGAGATAGTACCTCTTCTCGTCGCGATAGCCCGCCGTTCTGTCCGCATCGTCCTTTTCGTCGAAGTCGGAAGGCGTGCCCCCTTTACAGCGGATAAAATACCACAGACGGAACATATGCGCAAGGTTGCCCGCGTGCGGCGTTGCGGTTAGCAGCAGGCAGTAGGATTTCTGCGCTTTGCGCTTTAACGCCATCATCAGGGAGAGCAGTTTCATCGCCTTCGCCATTTCGCCCTCTTCCTCCGAAAGGTGGTGCGCCTCGTCCACGACAATCACGTCGAAAAGCACCCGCTTTGCAACGTCCTCGCCCCAGCGCGCGAAATCCTCGTCGAGCACGATAATCGGGCGCACGGGGTGCAAGAGTCCGTCCTCCCCCCGTTCGGTGAGCGCGTCGATATCGAAATCGCTCCCCACGCGGCAGAGCACGCCGTCGCCCAATCCGAAATACCGCTCAAGCGTCAGCACCCAATCGTCGTACACCTGCGCGGGCACCACGAGCAGAAGGGAGGAAATATCCCCCCGTACCGCAAGCTCGCTCAGCACAACGCACGCCTCGAAGGTCTTTCCGCTGCCCACCACGTCGGCAAGCAAACCCACGCCGCGCCGCTCCTTTAAGAACTTTTCCGCCGCTTCCGCCTGATGCTTCAATATGACGCCGCCGCCCCCGTGCAGGCTCTTTTTACGCTGAATACCGTACGCGCCGTTCGCCTCGTACTCGGAGGCGTCAATCCTAAGTGCGGCAAACTCGTCGTAGCGGTCAAGCGCCGCAACGTCCTCGTCCAGTTTACCTATCTTTTCGCTGTAATTAACTTTGATATCCGAAAGCCCCGCGCGCTGCGACGCACGGTTATACGCATTTCCGATAAAAGTAATCCCGAAATTTTTTGCCATTTTTTATTCTCCCGCAACCACCTTGAACGCGTCCATTCCGTAAAATCTCAGTTCGATCTCGCTCGCCTTCACCGATACCCTCGCGCCGTTGCTCACGTACAGCACGTTTACGCGGTCCTCCTTGCCCGAAGCGTTTTCGAAGAACGGCGTCGCGTGTCCCTCGGGGTCGACGTGAATGCCCTCCCTGAAATAAATTCGGTCGAGGATCTTGACCTTCCTGCCCGAATAATAGAACTCTATCAGCGACCCGACGCCGCCCGTAACCGTTTTCAAACCTACGAGCCGCGCCGCCCGCAGACGGGGCTGCGAATTGATTTCGCCAACCATGACCCGCTCTCCCGTATACGTAAGCCCCCTCACCGAATGATCGCGGATCTCCTGCTTGGTGATCGCCGCCGAAAACATTTCGTCGTCCCTGATTTCCAGCGTATTCTCGATATGGAAGCGGGTACCGAAGGTCGTCGTTCCCCGTTCCTTTAATACCGAGCCCCTGTCCGCAAGCACGGACAAAATCTTGGAATTTGTCGCGGGGTCGATTGCCCAGGTGCCGTACGAAAGCGCCACCGCCGTACGCACGTCGAAGCCGCGAAGCGCAACGATTGCCGCCCCCACGGCAGGCGCGTATACGCTGTCCTCGTGCGAGAGCACGGTAAACCCGTCGTCCGTTTCCCGTCCGTCGTCGAACGTGCCCACAGCGACCCCGTACGCTTCCTCCCCGATCCGCCGTTCGAGGTAGTCGAGCAAACCGTACGTTTCCGCCAATCCGCCCGAAAGAAAAATCTTTTGCACCCCGCGGTTGGCGGGCATTCTGATTTCGTTTACGATATAGGAGGCGATCGTTTCCGCAAGTCCGCCCCGCGCGCTCATGCCGAGACAGTCGGCAAACGCCTCGCGTGTCAGGCGACGCTGGATATACACGTCCCGGTTGACCGCCACGGGCACGCCGTCGCGGAACGCCGCGCACTCGGCAAGCGGACGGCTCAGCACGATTTTCGCCTTTTTGATTTCCTTCATGAAAAGGTACTGCTTGGAATACAGCCCGCTTTCGCGGATATGCCCTTCTTCGCCGAACGAGGGCGTGCCTACCGTTTCGCAGGCGGCGATCTGCCCTTCGAGATAGGACGCAACGACTTCGTCCACGTCCTGTCCGCCGACGGCAAGGGGAGCGCTGTGCCCGTCCGCGCCGTCCACGACGACCGTTTCGTCTATCAGCGACACGCGCGCGACGGATATATTTTCGTCGCCCATGTCGAACACAAGCACGCTTTCGCCCGAAGCGAGCGCGCCGCGATGATAGGCAAACATTCCGAGCGCTTTCGTGGAGGAAAGCACCTTGTCGGCGCCGATCCCGAACGCCCTTTGTGCAAGGCGCATCAGCTCCTCGACGTACTCCCCGCCGACCTTGGGCGGGTAAACGAGCGCCAGACGGTACTCTTCGATCGGAATCCCCTTTTCGCGCGTAAACGCCTTCGTCCGCTCTTCGATAACGGTACGCAGATAGTAAAAGAAACTTTCGCAGACGCTCTCGGGCGTATCCTCCGCCACGCAAAAGGTCAAATCGTTTTTTACCATTTCTCCGAAATTGGATAGCATTTTCTTGCGCACGGGAAAGTAGAATTTGGGAAAATCGTGCCCGAAGCGATAGTAACGGGCGTTTTCTTCGAACACGTCCGCCTTGTGCTCGCCTCGTTCCAGAAGGGAAATGAGATTTTTTATCTTCACGACGGTAGCAAAAGACGAGCGGTATTCGTTTTTCCGCTCCACTTCGTCGCCGAACTTCCAGCTACGGGTATTCAAATCGTAAAAGGCAACGGCAGGAATCGCCACCTGCGTCAAAAAGTCGTTGCGCGCAAGCTTTCCGTACGAAACGTCGCGCCCCTTTTTCACCGCAAACGCGATTTTTACCGCGTCGCTGCCAAGGTCCAATCCGATATTCAAGATTGCCATCGACCCGCTTTTTCCTCCGAAACCGAAGCCGTTCGGTTTCGGGGCGGAGAAAAGGATTTTTCAACCGCCGAAACCGCGCAGTACCTCGATTAAGTATATAATACCCCAATTATGTTAGATTATATCACATTCCGACGAAAAAGGCAAGTACTCAACAAATTTTTTAGCGTAAAGGGAAACTTTTCCTGCTTCTGCCGCCGTTTTGTCTGCCACCCGTGATCCCGAAACCCGGCAACGCCAAGTCGAGCCACATCCGAGCCCGTTCCCGCGTGTCATTCAGAGGAGCGCAAAGCGCACGAGGACTCTTGCCTTTCGTGCAACCGGCAATCAAGATTCTTCGCTTTGCTCCGAATGACAAAAGCCCTTCTTTTTCAAAAAACAAAACCGCACGGTAATCCGTGCGGTTTTCACCTGTTTGATCAAATATTCGATTAAAGAATCTTGGAAACGACGCCGGAACCAACCGTTCTGCCGCCTTCGCGGATAGCGAAGCGAAGTCCTTCCTCGATAGCAACGGGTTTGATAAGCTCAACCGTCAAGGTAACGTGGTCGCCGGGCATAACCATTTCAACGCCCGCGGGCAGTTCGATGGAACCCGTAACGTCCGTCGTTCTGATGAAGAACTGAGGACGGTAGTGGTTGAAGAACGCCGTATGACGGCCGCCCTCGTCCTTGGTCAAAACGTAAACCTGAGCCTCGAATTTCATAGCCGTAGGAACGGTGCCGGGCTTTGCAAGAACCTGTCCCTTTTCGATATCCGTTCTGTTGATACCGCGAAGAAGCGCACCGACGTTATCGCCCGCCATAGCTTCGTCAAGCTGCTTGTGGAACATTTCGAGACC
>CAJUOI010000016.1 GCA_910588615.1 uncultured Christensenellaceae bacterium
ATATGACGAAAAGAATTTTAACGGTAATTATGGCAATCGGAATGGCGTTTGCGGTGCTACTGTGCGGCAGCGGGTGCAGTTTCGACACTTTACATATTTATAAGTCAGAGCAGTGCGAATGGCTTCAATGTTATGCCGACCGTCGCGGACAAGAAAATTTTGATAATCAAAATTGGGATGTGATTTGCGGGTTTGTAATTTCGGGGCAAGACCAAATCAAACGCGCTAAAAATAGGACGGCTGTTGATTTGGTTGTAGGCAAAATGAAATTGGAGATAGACGCGGTTGAATCGACAAAGAGAAACGAATCCCAAAACGATGGTGTCTATTGTATTACGGATGAAAGTTGGAAAGCCCATGTGCGAGCGGTCGCCGAGCGCATCGGAGAAGATGAGAGTTGGATTGAGAACGTCTTAAACGGAGGCTACCCCGGCGTTCAATGGAAATATGATATTCTTCCAAAAACATATTACTACTGCGTAATCCTGAATAATAAAATTACAGTCTCTGACAGTAGGAGCTATGTGTATCAAATATCGCGAGAGAATAACGTTTATCGCGGGGATGCGGCAAATATGAGTATAAATTTTTGGGTTGAAGAAGAATCGCTGTATCTTCCCCAAGGGAAAGAAACGCTGATATTCCAAAAAGACGGCGATTATCGATTAATTGAAAATACAAGAACTCTTACAGCGCCGAAAGATATTCAAATCAGTAGCGGCGGAGAGGATTTTGTGTTTTTGCGATTTGAGTATGACTATGGTTACGGGACGCATGGGATTGGAATTGACATCAGAAAAGCAAATGAGAACACGTACCGGACGATTAAAACCGAAGTGGTTTGGATGAATCAGTTTGTGGTGCAGTTGGACAAAGCGCAATTTGCAGACGGTGATAATTGGGTCAGGCTGTACGCCGTCGGAGGACCGACGATTCGAAACGATAAAACTATGATGATGTTGGAAAATTCGGAATACGTATTGTTTCGCGTTACGATTAAAGGAAATAAAGTAAACGTAAGGGAAGTTTAGTAACAAGTGGACAGGAACAGACGGAAACGTGTATATGGGAAATTTTGGGATGACTATTGACAAAAAAAGGAAAGCATAATATAATGAAATAAATTGAGAGAGGGGTACAGACCGATGGGTAGGTAAAATCGCGCAAATCGAATCTGAAACGTCAGGGGAGATATTGCGCTTTTTTTAATTAGGATTTAAAAGAGGAGAGGAGAAATATGACGAAAAGAATTTTAACGGTAATTATGGCAATCGGAATGGCGTTTGCGGTGTTGCTGTGCGGGAGCGGGTGTAAAGAAAAGAATGTCAATTATTACACTTTGCCTGACGTGGCGGTAGGCGATACTTTTGAAATTACTTTGGACGTACACGGAAGCGGTATGTATGAATGGCAGTATACAATTAGCGAAAAAACAGGGATAGAGTATGTTAAAAGAGATTTTATTTTTCCTAATAATGACCCTAACATAATAGGGGGCGGAACGATTTTATATGTGTTTAAAGCCGCTAAAGTCGGTAATTATAGTATTAAATGTAGCGCAAAAATTCCATGGGAACCCAAAACGCCGCCTATTGAAAATAGAGTATATCGAATTAAAGTCGTTGAATAAAAAGTTGGAGGAGAAATCACATGAAAAATTTTGCAAAGATTAAATGGAGCGCATGGAAAAAAGTTTTAAGTACCCTTTGCGAACGATTCCCCGACAGCGTAAAAACAAAAAAACCCGTCCCTGCGGAAACGCAGGGGCGGGTTTTTATTACCGACTTAAATTTTCGGGTCAGCCTTGTATTCGGTGTGCAAGATCTCGTGCGCCTTGTGGCTGTTGGGGAACATGAAATAGTCGTTATAGATAACGTCCATTACGGGCGAATCCGCACTGCGGCGAATCTCGTTTTTCACGTCCGCCGTGTACAGCGCTTTTGCGCGCGACTCCTTTAATTCCACGCTGTTGCGGACGCTGTCCGAAAGGGTGGGCTGTCCGCCGCCGTTGACGCAGCCGCCGGGGCACGCCATGATTTCGATGAAATCGTACTGCTTTTCGCCCGATTGGATCTGCTTGATGATCGTTTCGGCGTTTGCAAGTCCCGAAGCGACCGCAACGCGAACGGTGTTGCCTGCTACAAGATAGGTCGCTTCCTTAATGGGATTGCTGCCGCGTAGCGCGAAGAAGTCGATGACTTCGAAGCTGCCGTCCATCATGTGAGCCGCCGTACGAAGCGCCGCTTCCATAACGCCGCCCGTTGCGCCGAAGATCGCTCCGCCGCCCGTCGCAATCGCAAACGGATTGTCGAATTCCTCGTCGGGAAGCTCGGTGAACTTGATGCCCGCCGTCTTGATCATGCGGGCAAGCTCGCGCGTCGTGATCGCCGCGTCCACGTCGTTTTTCATCTCTTCGCGCTTGCACTCGTTCTTTTTCGCCGTGCAGGGAATGACGGATACGACGTACAGGTTTTTGGGGTCGATGCCGTTCTTTTCGCACCAATAGCTCTTTAAGAGCGCGCCGAACATCTGTTGGGGCGATTTGCAGGTGGAAAGGTGGGGGATCATATCGGGATATTTCTTTTCCACGAACTTTACCCAGCCGGGGCAGCAGGAAGTAAACATGGGCATGGGTTTGCCCGTCTTGATGCGGTTGATAAGCTCGCTTGCCTCTTCCATAATGGTAAGGTCGGCGGTTACGTCCATATTAAAGACGTGCGCGGGACCGAGGCGGCGGAGCGCCGCAACCATCTTGCCTTCGACGTTGGTGCCCACGGGCATATCGAACGCTTCCCCGAGGGTTGCGCGTACGGAGGGCGCCGTAAAGAATACGACCTGCTTGGTGGAATCGGACAGCGCCGACCACACATCGTCGATCGAGGAGCGCTCGGAAAGCGCGCCCACGGGGCAGGCGACGATACATTGACCGCACCCGACGCAGACGGAATCTTTGAGGGGCATGTCGAACGCGCTACCGATGTGAACGTTGAATCCTCTGCCGATGTGTCCGATCGCGTTGACGTGCTGTTTTTCGCACGCCGCCACGCAACGGGAACAGCTGATACATTTGTCGTTATCCCTGACGACTGCGGGCGCCGCGTCGTCGATGGGCAGAACGAAGTTTTCGCCTTCGAATCGGTCTTCGTCCACGCCGTAGCCCAAGGAGAGCTTCTGCAATTCGCAGTTGTGGTTCCGTTCGCAAGAAAGACACTTCTTCTTGTGTTTGGAAAGCAGCAGCTCCAAAGTCATCTTGCGGCTCTGGCGGCATTTTTCGGTATTCGTCCTCACTTCCATGCCCTCGGCTACGGGATAGACGCAAGCGGCAACGAGTCCGCGCGCGCCCGTCGCTTCGACGAGGCACATACGGCAGGAGCCGACGCAGTTGACGTCCTTCAGATAGCAGAGGGTGGGGATTTCGATATGCGCCTTTCTCGCGGCTTCCAGAATGGTGGTGCCTTCGGGAACGGTAACGGGAATATTATTGATTTTAAGGGTAATATTTTTAGCCATTCGTCTTTACCTCACTTTCTCGAAATCGCTTTGAATTTACAGTTGCCCATGCATACGCCGCATTTGATGCACTTCGCGCCGTCGATTTCGAGCGAGGGAAGCTTGTGTCCCTGAGCAACGTAAGTCGTTTTGGAAATCGCGCCGACGGGGCAGTTCTTTGCGCACAGCCCGCAGCCGATACACTTGTCTTTGTCGATAGAGTAGCTGAGCATCGCCTTGCACACGCCCGCTTCGCACTTCTTTTCGTTGATGTGCTCCTCGTATTCGTTGCGGAAGTAGCGCAGCGTCGAAAGAACGGGGTTGGGCGCGCTCTGTCCGAGGGCGCAGAGGGAGGAGGACTTCATGTGCGAAGCCAGCTCTTCGATTTTTACGATATCCTCGGGCTCGCCCTTGCCTTCCGTAATCTTGGTAAGCAGCTGCAACAGGCGCTTGGTACCGATACGGCAGGGGGTGCACTTTCCGCAGGATTCGTCTGCGGTAAATTCGAGGTAGAACTTGGAGATGTCCACCATACAGGTGTCCTCGTCGAGGATGATCATGCCGCCCGAACCCATCATCGAGCCGATGGCAAGCAGGCTGTCGTAGTCGATGGGGGTGTCGATGCAGGAGGCGGGAATACAGCCGCCCGAAGGTCCGCCCGTCTGGGCTGCTTTAAACTTTTTACCGTCGGGAATGCCGCCGCCGATCTCTTCGACGATCTCCCTAAGCGTCGTACCCATGGGAACTTCCACAAGTCCGACGTTGGTGATTTTTCCGCCGAGCGCGAACACCTTCGTGCCCTTGGAGGTCTCCGTACCGATGGAGGAATACCATGCCGCGCCCTTCGTGATGATGGGGTTGACGTTCGCCCACGTTTCCACGTTGTTCAGAATGGTGGGTTTGCCGAACAAGCCCTTGACCGCAGGGAAAGGAGGACGGGGGCGGGGTTCGCCGCGATGTCCTTCGATGGAGGTCATAAGAGCCGTTTCTTCGCCGCATACGAACGCGCCCGCGCCGAGGCGGATCTCGATATCGAAATCAAAGCCGAGTCCTAAAATATTTTCTCCGAGCAAGCCGTATTGATGCGCCTGATCGATGGCGATTTTCAAACGTTGAACGGCTACGGGATATTCCGCACGCACGTAAATGTAGCCTTGATGCGCGCCGATGGCGTAGCCTGCGATCGTCATGGCTTCGAGCACGCAGTGGGGGTCGCCCTCGAGCACCGAACGGTCCATGAACGCGCCGGGGTCGCCCTCGTCGGCGTTGCAGCATACGTATTTGATCTCACCCTGCGAAGCTTTTGCAAACGCCCACTTTCTGCCCGTGGGAAAGCCTGCGCCGCCCCTGCCGCGCAAGCCGGAGGCGAGCATCTCGTTGATGACGTCGTCGGGGGTCATGCCGGTGAGCACTTTTTCGATCGCCTCGTAATCGCCTGCGGCAATTGCCTCCTCGATATCCTCGGGCGCAATGACGCCGCAGTTTCTCAGCGCGATCCGCATCTGTTTTTTATAGAAGGGGGTTTCGGCGAAGGGGATGATCGATCCGTCCTTCAATACCGTTCCCTGATATAAGAGGTCTTTTACGATTTCGCCGCCCTTGACGAGGTGCTTTTCGACCACCGTTTTCACGTGTTCGGGGGTCATCTGCGCGTAGAACGCGCCCTCGGGATAAACGATCATGATGGGACCGAGCGAGCAGAGCCCGAAGCAACCCGTCTTAACGATGAGCACGTCGTTGATTTTGTGTTCTTTCAGCGACTTTTCGAGTTGATCGATAACCTGCATCGAGTGAGAGGAGGTGCAGCCCGTACCGCCGCAGACGAGCACCTGCTTGCGGTAGCCCGTTTTCGCAGCAAGTTTTTCGCCCTCTTCGCGGACGACGCGGCGCACCTGAATTAAGTCGTGTTTCGCCTTGCGAATGGCGTCCAATTCCTGAATGGTCATTATTTTGCCTCCCTGTAACTGTCGAGAATTCCCTTGATTTTCGAGGGTTCGAGTTTGCCGTAAACCTCTTCGTTCACCATCATGACGGGGGCGAGCCCGCACGCGCCGACGCAGCGGCAGCTGTCGATGGAGAAGAGCCCGTCCTCGGTGCATTCGCCGCACTTGATCCCGAGCTGTTTTTCAACCTCTTCGAGAATCTTGTCCGAGCCTTTTACGTAGCACGCGGTGCCGAGGCAGACACTGATGCGGTATTTTCCCTTGGGTTTGAGGGAGAACTGCGAGTAGAAGGTAACTACCCCGTACACCTCGGAAAGAGAAATACCGAGCCCTTCCGCAATCACTTTCTGCACTTCGAGGGGCAGATAACCGTAGATCGCCTGCGCCTCCTGCAAGATGTGCATGAGGCATCCGGGAGTGTCTTTCGAGCTTTCGATCACGTTCTTCAGCTTGGTCAACTGCTCCTTGGTCCCCAGTGCTGCACAGTTTTTCATATACAACCTCCTTAATCTTTGCGCCCCGTTTTTCGGAGCATAATCCAACACTATTGCATATTATAACATAACTGAAAATATTTTTCAATCCGTTTTTGCAATTTAACGAATTTTGTCGAAAAGTTTTTTTGCCTTTTTTGGAAAATTTATCGCGGAAGGGCTATTGGGTATGACGGGGCGGATAAAACGGCGGAAGGGCAGGCAGAACGACGTCGGTTTAAGCGCCCGAATAAATAATTGCTTATGAAACAACCTTTGGAATATCTGACACCCGAGGGTTGTTTTTTCATGCTATAATCAAAACGGTAAAATCGAAGCGAAAAATTTGCCGTATGCGTGTTGCATGATATGCGGGCGGGCGCAGTTCGGGGCAAAAACGCGGACGAATGTGCCGAGGGACAGATGCGTACGAATCAATTTGTGTCTTTGCGCATATCAGCCGTCGGAAAACGGCTTCGGTAAGGAGGAAAAAATGAAAAAATTCGCGAAAATTTTGTGCGCGGTTCTGTGTGCGGCAACGGCGGCGGGGGCTCTGGCGGCTTGTACCGATCCGAAACAACCGCCCCCCGACGGCGGCGACAAACCGCCCGTAACGCCTCTGCCCGACGGCTTTCAGGGCGTAACGGAGGAGATGCCGACGGAAGGACTGAAGGTAAACGCTCTTTCCAACATGAAAGAAGCGTCGTCCGTATGGCAGACGAAGTACGAGGCGGATGCCTTCCGCGTTACCGTCTGGGTCAAGGACGAAATCGTCGTCGCGAACGAAGATTGGTCGAAGAGCGACGGCGTGAAGATTCGTCTTTCCGAGGTGTCCGAGGTAAGCGGGTACGTTGCAGGCAGAACGGTCAGTCTTTTTGCGGCTCCCGACGGCGCGATGAAATTCCAAAAGGCGAAGGATGCCCAAACGCTTGCGGACTGCGCGGACGAAATCTCCGTATCCGTAAAAGAATGGGCGGAGAGCGGTGAAACGGTCGTGGGATATAAAGTAGACGCAGCGTTCCCTTATGCGGCGCTCGGCGTTTCGGCGGCGGAGGCAAAGGGCAACGTTTCGATCGCTGCCGAGCTTTCGAATACCTCGTCCGCATCGTTCACCGCGGCAGTGCGCGGTGCGGGGCTCACCGAATACGGCGTAGACCCCGAAAACCAGAACACCTATCTCGTCGTGGAGGACGACAACGAGTTCGCGCTCAATTCCGATCCCTATCCCACGGGCACGTTCCATTATAAAAAGAACGTCTACGACAGGACGGAAAGCTATTGGGACGTGTCCGAGGACTATCTCGCATCGAGTCCGCGCTACGGCGACAGACGCGCGGAGTTGAAGGGCTCGCTCGGAACGGGAAAGTGGAACGAGCTGTGGTTCTATCGGGAAAAGAGCACGCTCTTTTATGCGGAGAGCAGCTTTTCGCTGCCCGAAAATCCCGTATACTTCGGCGAGAATATCCCAAGTTCGGCTTTACGCTGTACGACGAAAATAGAAACGGCGTGTTCTTCTATTTGGACACGTTGTCCGACTTAACGGCAAAACGCGTCGGCTATACGATCATGACGCGCGGTTCGTTCGACTGGGACGGCGCGAAATACAAGAATATTGATTGGTCGCCCGCGCCGCGCTCGCCCTGATCAAGGAGGGCAAGACGGTGGACTATTCTATCGACGAAGCGGGCTTTGCCAGCCGCGCCACCTTTTACCGCGCCTGCCGCAAGCTCGAAAAGGAATAAAATTTCTTTTTTGAAAATCCGCTACCTGCATAAAAACCTTTGACAAGCGGATAAAATTGTGGTATTCTTATACAGTCGTTTGCGAGGAATTGCGCTCTCCACGCATCTCTTGGCAAATCGAGAAAACTTCCATAGGAGGATAAACGCAAATGGAAAAGAAGGAAATCATCGCAAAATTCGCGCAGCACGAAGGGGACACGGGTTCGCCCGAGGTTCAGATCGCACTTTTAACCGAGCGCATCAACCACCTCAACGAACACCTCAAACTGCACAAGCAGGACAACCACTCCCGCCGCGGATTGTTGAAGATGGTCGGTCAAAGACGCGGTCTTTTGGATTATCTCAAAGCAAAAGACATCGAGCGGTACAGAGCGGTCATCGCGGCGTTGGATCTCAGAAAGTAAGGCACTTGAAAAGAGCGGGCTTTAATCCGCTCTTTTTGTTGTAAAATCGCTGTTTTGCCAAGGGGTAAAACGGCAAAGAATCAGGAAAAGGAGAAAACAATGACACCCAATTACAGAGAATTCAAAACCGTGATCGGCGGCAAGGAAGTTACCGTCGAAACGGGCAAGTATGCAGAACAGGCAAACGGCGCGTGCGTCGTACGCTGCGGAGAAACCGCCGTTCTCGTTACCGTATGTATGTCCGCAACCCCCAGAGAGGGAATGGATTTCTTCCCCCTTCAGGTGGACTACGAAGAAAAAATGTACTCCGTCGGTAAGATCCCCGGCGGCTTCAAGCGCAGAGAGGGCAGAGCGAGCGATAAGGCGATCTTAACTTCGCGCCTCATCGACCGCCCGCTTCGTCCGCTTTTCCCGAAGGGTCTTTTTAACGACGTCGTCGTCATTGCAACGTCAATCTCCGTCGAGCCCGACGTCAGCCCCGAGCCGCTTGCGATGATCGGTTCTTCCATCGCGCTTTCCGTTTCCGACATTCCTTGGGCGGGGCCCACGGGTTCGGTCGTGGTCGGCTTGGTAGACGGCAAGTACGTGATCAACCCCGACGCCGCACAGCGCGAAAAGAGCACTATTCATTTGAATCTGGCGGGCACGAAGGACGCGATCCTCATGATCGAGGCGGGCGCGGACGAGGTTACGAACGACGAAATGGTCGGCGCGATCATGTTCGGGCACAAGGAAATTTCCAAAATCTGCAAATTTATCGAAGAGGAAATCGTTCCCGCGATCGGCAAGCCCAAAAAGGAAATCGAACTGTATCACGTTCCCGAAGAGCTTGACAAGGAAGTACGCGCGTTTGCCGAAAAGAAAATCGAATGGGCGATCGACACCACCGACAGAAAGGAGCGCGAGGTGCGCTACGATCAGGTGGAGAAGGAAGCTCTCGAACACTTTGCGGAAATCTATCCCGACAACAAGCGCGAAATCAAAGACAGCATCTATTATCTGAATAAAGAAAAAATCCGCGCCAAGATTTTCGACAAGGGCATCCGTCCCGACGGCAGAGGGCTGAAGGACGTTCGTCCCATCTGGTGCGAAAGACACCCGCTTCCCCGCGTGCACGGCTCGGCGGTGTTCACGAGAGGTCAGACGCAGACGCTTACTACCTGCACGCTGGATATGCTTGCGGCAAAGCAGAAGCTCGAAGGCTTGGATGACGAAACGGAAAAGCGCTATATGCATCAATATAACTTCCCCGGCTATTGCACGGGCGAGGCAAAGGCGATCCGCGGTGCGGGCAGACGCGAAATCGGACACGGCGCGCTTGCGGAACGCGCGCTCGTTCCCGTCATTCCCTCCGAAGCGGATTTCCCCTATGCGATTCGCGTGGTAAACGATATTATGTCCTCCAACGGTTCGTCGTCGATGGCTTCGGTGTGCGGCTCGACCATGGCGCTCATGGATGCGGGCGTGCCCATCAAGGCTCCCGTTGCGGGCGTTGCCATGGGACTCATCAAAAATCAGGAAACGGGCGAATTCCGCGTGCTTACCGATATTCAGGGCTTGGAGGACTTCCTCGGCGATATGGACTTTAAGGTCGCCGGCACGCAAAAGGGTATTACTGCGATCCAGATGGATATCAAGATCAAGGGCATTTCCGAAGAGATTATGCACACGGCGATCGAACAGGCGAACGAGGGCAGACAGTTCATTCTTTCGAAGATGCTTGAATGCGTGCCCGAGGTTGCGCCCGAGCTGAGCAAATACGCACCCCGTATCATCTCCTTTAAGATCGACCCCGAAAAAATAGGCGACGTCGTCGGAAAGCAGGGCAAGGTTATCAATTCGATCATTGCTGAAACGGGCACCAAAATCGACATCGAAGAGGACGGCACCGTCTGCATCGCGTCGTACGGAGATCCCGAAGCCGCGCAGCGCGCAAAGGCTATCGTGGAGAGCATCGTGCACGATCCCGAAGTGGGCGACCGCTTTATCGGTACGGTCGTGCGCATTCTGCCGAAGGTGGGCGCATTCGTCGAATTCGCTCCGAGCAAGGACGGTATGATTCATATCTCCAAGATGAGCGAAAAGCGCATCGAGAGCGTGGAGGACGTGCTTTCCATCGGCAACGTGGTCAAGGTGGAAATCATTAAAATCGGCGAAAAGGGCATTGACTTCAAATTGCTTGAAAAAGTGCAGTAACGCACGGTTGAATCAAAACGCATATGCCGCGAGGAACGAACGTTCTTCGCGGCATTTTTATTTATCCGAGGATCGTGATTTCGACGACCGAGCTTGCGGGGAAGGCGGTGGCGGGAGTTGTGATTCCGTCCCGTTCGGGACGCAAGGCAGTGCGGACGACGTTTCTTTTCATTCGGAGCAATGCGAAGCATCTTTGTCCCCCA
Organism: uncultured Christensenellaceae bacterium; assembly: GCA_910588615.1. Lineage (GTDB taxonomy): Bacteria > Bacillota > Clostridia > Christensenellales > Borkfalkiaceae > Gallimonas. The sequence goes on from CAJUOI010000016.1 coordinate 10,451, forward strand.
AAGCATATGTGCCCGCGGACAACTGTCCGCGGGCACATATGCGTAAAAATACAAAAAGGGAGTTTTTTTAAAAATATGCGTGTGCGGACAATCGTCCGCGCGCGCATATTTTAGATTCTTCGCTTTGCGCAGAATGGCAGGAGAAAATCGCTCGGAATGACGGGAAACGTCTTGGATGGGCAAGATTGGTACCCCGCCCGTCGTTCCGCGGTTTACGCCCGATTGCTTTCGTCGAAGCCCAAACTGATGAGAATCGCCTTGTTGACGCGCGACATGGTGGCGGGGGGAAGCTGTCCGATGCGAGACATCAACCGCTTTTTATCGATTGTGCGGATTTGCTCCAACAAAATGACGCTGTCCTTTTGCAGTCCGTATGCTTGCGGGAGTTCGATATGCGTGGGGAGCTTCGCTTTGTTGATCCTGCTCGTTACCGCCGCGGCAATCACGGTGGGGGAATACTTGTTGCCCGTGTCGTTCTGCACCACTAAAACGGGGCGCACTCCGCCCTGTTCGCTTCCCACCACGGGGGAAAGATCGGCATAATAAAGTTCTCCTCTCTTAACGTTCATAGTTCTCCTTTGTGAGCTCCCTTTACTATCATTTTATGTAGCTGCGTAAGGGTTCGGTTCCGACTTTCGTCCGCTCACGCTTATATCTTTGACCGTTTTTTTGCGGCGTATTCTTCCGACGGCGGGAAACTCGTTAAATTTTGATGACAGCAATCCGAAAATCGTGTATAATAGCAGTATGAGTGAAAAAAAGCGGGTCGGAAATACCGTGAGTATCGTCGGTATCGTTTTGAATTTTATGCTGGCGGCGTCGAAGATTATTTTCGGCGTGCTCTTCGGAATCGTTTCGCTTACGGCGGACGGCGCAAACAATTTAAGCGATTGCGGCAGCGGCGTCGTATCGCTCGTTTCCTTCCGCATAGCGGAAAAGCCCGCCGATAAAGAGCACCCCTATGGGCACCAGCGCGCGGAATATATCGCGGCGATGTTCATCGGCTTTTTCGTACTCCTGATTGCCGTGGAGCTTCTGCGCGAGTCAATTGAAAAAATCGTTACGGGTACGGTCGCGGATACGGGTTATCTCGTGTATATCCTGCTCGGGGTGTCCGTCGCCGCGAAGGGCGGCATGTTCGCGATGTATCGGATTGCGGGCAAAAAATTCGATTCGGACGTATTGAAAGCCGCCGCGCTTGACAGTGTGTGCGATTGCATCGCCACCGCGGCGGTCGCCGCGGGAATGCTCGTTTCCGATTACGCGGGCTTTCCTGCAGACGGAATCGCGGGGCTCGTCGTTGTACTGTTCATTGTCTGGGAGGGCGTCGGCATCGTCAAAAATGCCAGCTCCCGTCTGTTGGGGCAGGCGCCCGCGCCCGATTTTGTGGAACGGCTGAAAGAAACGGTTCTGCAAAGCGACGGCGTGCTCGGCGTACACGACCTGCGCGTGTACCGCTACGGTCCGAACAAATATTTTGCGACGGTGCACGTAGAAATGGACGTGCGCGAGGGCGCGGAGACTTCGCACGCGAAGATCGATGCGCTCGAACGAAGGGTATTACGGGAGCTTGGAACGGAATTGACGGCGCACTTCGACCCCGTGGATCCGACCGATTCGGAGGCGAAGGAGCTGGAAGAAAAAATCCGAGCGGCAATCGACGGGATTTACGAGGAAATGGATCTGCATGATTTTCGTCTTGTGCGCGGAGAGCGCAAAAAAATCGTGTTCGAGGTCGGCGTACCGTTCGATTTGAAGATCGGAGACGACGAGGTGGCGGCGACGCTTACGAGCGCCGTGCGGGTTTTGACCGACGCCGAGCCCGTGATAACGGTGGAAAGGGAATAGCCTTAAAGCGCGGATCCCTGCACTTTTTTCCCGTGCTTTTTTGTTTATGGGTGCATTATCTTCTTGTTTTTTTTATTTGAAAATGTTATAATGATATTCTTATAACAATAATCGGAGCCTTCTGCGTGTTCGCGGAAACGGAGTAATATATGCTGAAAATCGTGGTAGACGCCATGGGCGGAGACAATGCGCCCGCGGCAATCGTACAGGGCGCGGTGCTTGCGCTGAAAGAGAGAAAGGATTTTGCGATCGTTCTGACGGGAGACGAGAACCTCGTCAGGGCGGAATTGAAGAAATGCGATTACGACGCTTCGCGTATCGAGGTCGTGCACTGCACCGAAGTGATCACGAACGACGACGTGCCCACTTCCGCCGTGCGCACCAAGCGCGGCAGTTCGCTCGTCGTGGGCTTGAAAATTCTGCGCGAGGACGAGGAGGCGGGGGCGTTTGTCTCCGCGGGCTCGACGGGTGCGGTGCTTGCGGGCGGAATTATGTATCTCGGGCGGATCAAGGGGGTCATGCGCCCCGCGCTGTGCCCCGCAATTCCCAACGTGCGCGGCGGCAAGACGCTGCTTTGCGATGCGGGCGCAAACGCGGAATGCAAGCCCCCGTATCTCGTGCAGTTTGCGATCATGGCAACGGCGTACGGGCGCGCGGCGTTCGGCATGAAATATCCGCGCGTGGGGTTGCTATCCAACGGCACGGAGGAGCACAAGGGCGATCCCGTACATCAGGAGGCGTTCTCGCTGCTCAACGAAACGGCGGGCGTCAACTTTGCGGGCAACGTGGAGGGGCGCGACATTATGTACGGCGATCTGGACGTCGTCGTTGCGGACGGGCTGACGGGTAACGTCGCGTTAAAGTCGATGGAGGGGTGCGGAAAGACCGTTTCGAGCGTGCTGCGCACGGAATTCACTTCTTCCTTCGGCGGAAAGCTGCGCTATCTGTTTGCGCGCAAGTCCATAAAAAAGTTGCAGACGATGCTCGACTACAACCGTTACGGCGGAGCGGTGTTCCTCGGACTGAAAAAGACGGTCATCAAGGCGCACGGTTCGTCCAAGCCGAAAACGGTAACGGCGGCGCTCGTGCAGGCGGTGGACGCAGTGCGCGGCAACCTCGTGCAGACGATCACGGACATGCTTGAAGAGGCGGGTTTCGGCAATGAAACCGTCTGAGGACTGGAATAAGGACACGCCCGAGCGCGCGGAAAGGGCGATCGGGTATTCGTTTAAAGATAAAGCGCTGTTAAAGACGGGCTTTACGCACAAGAGCTATGCGAATATCACGGGCGAGGAGAGCAACGAACGCCTTGAATTTTTGGGCGACGCGGTGATACAGTTTATCGTAACCGAGGCGCTGTTCAAAAACAGCGTCAAGGATGAGGGGCGCATGACGGAGGAGCGGCAGCAGTACGTTTCGCGCGATGCGCTCGGCAGCGCGGCGAAGCGGGCGCGCCTGATAGAATTCATGCGCTATGCGGGCGGGGATGACACCCTCGGCGGGAAGACTCCGTGCAATCTGTTCGAGGCGGTAACGGCGGGCATCTATCTCGACGGCGGCATTCGGGCGGTAAGGGCGTTTTTAAAGCGGTTTGTGGTAAACGCCGATACGGAAAATTACAAGACGCAGCTGCAGGAGTACGTTCAACAGCGCAGCAAGCGTTTGCCCGTGTACGCGGTAAAGGAGGCAAGCGGCGGCTTTGAATGCACCGTTTCCGCCCTCGGCAAGCGTGCGCGCGGCGCAGGTAAGAGCAAGAAGGCGGCGGAGAGCGCTGCGGCAATGGCGCTGTTGCAAAAGTTAAACGAGAGCAATCGGAAGGCGGAGGAGAGGAAACATTGAATTTCAAGGAAATACGGTTGATCGGTTTTAAATCGTTTGCGGATAAGACGTGCGTACGTCTCGACGACGGCGTAACCTGTATCGTGGGACCCAACGGCTGCGGCAAGAGCAACGTTGCGGACGCAGTGCGCTGGGTGCTCGGCGAGCAGTCGGCAAAGACGTTGCGCGGTTCGAATATGCAGGACGTCATCTTCGGCGGCACGGAAGCGCGTCGCTCCCTTTCCTATTGCGAGGTTACGCTCGTGTTCGATAACTCTCAGAAGCTGTTCGATACCGAGTATGATGAAATCGCGCTTACGCGGCGGCTGTACCGTTCGGGCGAAAGCCAATATCTCATCAACGGCAAGGACTGCCGTTTAAAGCAAATCGTAACCATTCTACATAGCGCAGGCATCGGAAAGGAGGGCTACTCGATTATCGGACAGGGCAAGGTCGAACAAATCATGAACGCCAAGCCCGAGGACAGGCGCGCCATCTTCGAAGAAGCGACGGGCGTTATGCAATTCAAGATACAGCGCGGGGAAATCGAGCGGAAAATCGCTAATTCCAAGGATAACCTCATGGTGTTTTTGCAGCGTTTCGACGAGGTGGAAAAGCAGATCCCGCCCCTCGAACGGCAGGCGGAAACGGCGAAAAAACACAACGAATACAGCAAGCAGCTGAAATACGAAGAGGTGAACACCTTCCTCGTGCGTACCGAAACCTTCGAGGAGGAGACGGAGCGCGAGCGCGTGAAAATACGGGAAGCCAACGAAAAGCTCGAAGAGGTGGAAACCCGCCTCGTCGATCTGGACGCTGCCGAGAGCGAGGGCAGGGAAAAGCTGACCCGCGCGGACGAGCGTCTGAAATCGCTCAACGACGAGCTCCTCACCTTCGAGGTGGGCATGGAGCGTAAGAGCGGTCAGGCAAAGCTGATCGACGAGCGGATCCAGGGCTATACCCGCAGATTGAGACAGGCGACGGAGGAAATGGAATACTCCACCCGCCGCAGGCAGGAAATCGACCGTCTGACGGCGGCGAACGCTAAGAAAGCCGCCGAAAGCGAAAAACGCGAACGGGAAATCGGGGAGCGCAGCCAAAAGCTCGGCGAGAAGCTTTCCGAGGCGGACGCGCGCGTTGCGGCGTACGAAAAAATTTCGGGCGAGAAGCGTGCAAGCGAGCTTTCGTCCGTGGAAAACCTCGCGGACGTGCGTGCCAACGTGGGGAGTCTTTCTGCAAAGCGCGATGCTGCGAGCGAGCGTCTTTCCGAGGTGAAGGAGGCGATCCGCAAGGCGGAGGAACGCGGCGGCGAGTTCCGCCGTCAGTTGGACGAGTGCCGCAGCCAAAAGGCAAAGACGGTCGCGTTCCTCGATTCGAAGGATGCAAAGGAGAGCGAACTCACGGGTGAAATTGCGGAGCTGGCGCGCTCGGAGCAGAAGCTTTCGGAGGAGCTCGTCGACTGCAACACGACGATCGCCAACCTCAACAACAATCTCGAATTATACACTAACTTAAAAAACAGGTTCGACGGCTACCGCGACTCGGTGCGCCGTTTACAGCAGGCGGCAAAGGAGAACAGGGAGCTCGGTTCGCGCATCAAAGGCGCGATTGCCGACATCGTGCGCACGGACAAGAAGTACGAAGTCGCCATCGAGACTGCATTCGGCGGAGCCATGCAGAACCTCGTAACCGCCACGGCGGAGGATGCGCGCTACCTCATCGAGTACTTAAAGCGCACGGGCGGCGGTATCGTAACATTTCTGCCCGTACAGTCGATGGCGCCGCGCTGGAACAGCCGCGAGGCGAAAAACGCGTTGAACGAATCCGGCGCGCTGGGTCTTGCCGACGAGCTCATCTCCTACGACGGCTACTACGATAACGTTATTAAAAATCTACTCGGCAACACCCTCGTCTGCGACACGATCGCAAGCGCGACGGCGATTGCGAGAAAATACCCGCACGCCTTTAAAATCGTAACGCTCGACGGCGACACGGTGGCGACAAGCGGCGCCATGACGGGCGGCTCGCGCAAGAAGGACAGCGGCAATCTGCTCGCGGGCGAGCGGCGCATCAAGGAGTGCGAAGAGGGCATTGCAAAGAAGCGTGCCGCGGTGGAAAAAATCCGCGCCGCGCTCGAAGGATGCGGCAAGGAATTGGAGCTTGCGCGCGCGGCGTACGAAAAATTCCGCCTTGAAGTGCAGGAGCAGGCGGCGTCGTTCGCGGCGCTGTCCCAACAGGAAAACACATTGTCCGCGCTCGTAGCCGAAGCGGAAAACGACGCTTCGGAATACCGCAGACTTTTCGACGAACTGTCTAAAACGGTGGACAGCCTCGAAAGCGAGGTGCTCTCCTCCGCGGAAAACGAGGGCTTGCTGAATAAGATCCGTTCGGAGGCGGCGGCGGAAGCTTCCGCGCGGGAAGCCGAAATATCCCGTTTGAAAGCGGAGCGCGACGCGCTGTACGAAGAGTTCCACGCGTTGCAGGTAGAGAGCGCGTCCATCGCCAGCGAACGCAAGGCGGACAGGGAAACGGTGGAACGCTTGCAGGAAGAAAAGAAATCGCTGTTGCAGAAGGTGGACACGACGCAGCGTGAGATCGAAAACGCGAAGCAACAAATCGAGGTGTTGAAGCGCGACGAAGAGAAGGTTGCGTTGACGGAAGAGGAGCAAAAGACGGTTGCGGCGATCCGTGCCCGCATTGCCGATACGGAGACGGAAAAGAAGGAAGTCAACGCGCGTCAGGCAAAGTTTGCGGAAGAGAAGCGTTCGCTGCTTGCGCGCCGTTTGGTGCTCGGCGAGGACAAGCACGCCTGCGAAATCGAAATTTCCAAGGCGCAGACGACGCTCGAAAACATGCGTCAGCGCCTCGACGAAGCGTACGGGCTTGCGTACGAAACGGCAAAGGAGCTGCGCGACCCCGAATACGATATCTCCCAGTCGTCGCAGAACATCAACAGTCTGCGTCATAAGATTGCCGCGCTCGGCAACAACATCAACTTTAACGCCGTCGAGGAATACACTGCGCTTGTCGAACGCCATACGGAAATGGAAACGCAAAAGACGGATCTGGAAAAGGCGCTTACCGACCTTGAAACGGCGCTTACCGACTTAAAGACGAAGATGCGCGAACAGTTCGATTCGGGCTTCCATGAAATCAACGATAACTTTACGCATATTTTCCGCGAGCTGTTCGGCGGCGGCAGGGCGCAGATGGAGCTCGACTACACCGATTGCGACGATCCGCTCGACGCGGGCATCGAAATCGTCGCCTGCCCTCCCGGCAAAAAGCTGACGAAAATTTCCCTGCTTTCGGGCGGCGAGCGCGCGTTTACGGCGATCGCGATCCTGTTTGCGATTTTGAAGAGCCGTCCCATGCCCTTCTGTATTCTCGACGAGATCGAGGCTGCGCTCGACGAAGCTAACGTCGACCGTTTCGCGCGGTACTTAAAGAAATTCTCCAAGGAGACGCAGTTCATCGTCATCACGCACAGAAAGCCGACGATGAATCAGGCGGACTCGCTCTTCGGCGTTACCATGGAGGAAAAAGGCGTCAGCAAAATCGTTTCGGTCAAGCTTTCCGAAGTGGAAACCCGCCTCGGCGGAGATACCGTGATCGCGTAAACGGGACTTGCGCATACGGAGCTTGAAGCGGATCTCGAACGGTCAAAGGAGTTCTTATGGGTCTTTTCGGTAAAATCAAAGAGGCGTTAAAAAAGACGCGGGCGAACATGGCGCAGAAACTGCGCGTGCTCTTTTCCAAAAACAAACTCGGCAACGAATTTTACGACGAGCTCGAAGAAATTTTAATTTCCGAGGACGTTTCGGTAACCACCGCGGAAGACGTCGTCGAACAGGTAAGGGAAGAGGCGATCGGAAACCGCGTTAAGGATGAAAAATTCGTAACCGATTTATTGAAGGATATTCTCGAAGATAAGCTGAACGAGGCGGAACCTCCCGAATTTCGGTACCCGCTCGTCATTATGTTCGTGGGTGTGAACGGGGTCGGCAAAACGACGACCATCGGCAAGGTCGCCAATTGGTTTACTTCGCACAAGAAGAGCGTTACCGTTGCGGCGGCGGATACCTTCCGCGCGGCGGCAAGCGACCAGTTGAATATCTGGGCGGACAGGGCGAAGGTGCGCATCGTCAAGCACGAAGAGGGCAGCGATCCTGCAGCGGTCATTTACGACGCGGTGTCGTCCGCCAAGGCGCGGGGCACGGACGTCGTGCTTGTGGATACGGCGGGTCGGCTTCACGTGAAAGAAAACCTCATGAATGAATTAAAAAAGATGGACAGGGTGGTAACGCGGGAATTTGCGGAAGCGCAGTTTTTAAAGTTTCTCGTGCTCGACGCCACCACGGGGCAGAATGCCGTCAATCAGGCGCGCGTGTTCGACGAGGCGGTGGAGCTGGACGGAATCGTGTTAACCAAGCTCGACGGCACGGCAAAGGGCGGCTTCGTGTTCTCCCTTTGCGGCGATTTAAATATCCCCGTAGTATTTGCGGGCGTAGGCGAAAAAATCGACGATCTGGAGCTGTTCGACGCCGAACAGTTCGTAGAAGGATTCATATAAGAGCGGAAGAACACCCTCCTCTGTCATTCAGAGGAGCGCGGAGCGCCCGCCCGCTGTCATTCAGAGGAGCGCGGAGCGCGACGAAGAATCTTAAACAATTTCACGCGAAGCGTGAAAAGATTCCTCGCTACGCTCGGAATGACATAGGGGGATTCGGCGCGTTCTCCCTCTGTCATTCAGAGGAGCGCGCAGCGCGACGAAGAATCTTAAACAATTTCACGCGAAGCGTGAAAAGATTCCTCGCTACGCTCGGAATGACATAGGGGGATTCGGCGCGTTCTCCCTCTGTCATTCAGAGGAGCGCGCAGCGCGACGAAGAATCTTTCAGGTTTTTACTATGCAATACTACGTTTATATTTTATCCAATTGGAACGGTAAGGTTATTTACGTGGGCATGACGAATAACCTCGAACGCCGCGTTAACGAGCATAAAAGCGGAGAAATTGAAGGTTTTACCAAGAAGTATCGTGTTCATAAATTGGTTTATTTTGAAACCATGGATGATGTTCGTCGCGCAATCGAGCGCGAAAAAGAAATAAAAGGTTGGTCGCGCGCTAAAAAAAACGCACTGATAGCTGCGTTAAATCCCGATTGGCACGATTTGTGTGAAGAATAGACGGCTCTCCACGCTTTCATTGACAAGCAACTCACTGCCGCCCGCTGTCATTCAGAGGAGCGCGAATGCCCTCCCGCTGTCATTCAGAGGAGCGCGAATGCCCTCCCGCTGTCATTCAGAGGAGCGCGGAGCGCGACGAAGAATCTTAAATAATTTCACGCAAAGCGTGAAAAGATTCCTCGCTACGCTCGGAATGACAGTAAAACACCGCCGCATCCCAAACGGGATGCGGCGGTGTTTTACTTCATTATTGGTATTGCTTAATTTGGTTTGTCCGTGCGTTCCAACAGATAATCAATAGATACGTTAAAATAATCGGCAAACAATATGAGCGTTTTATAATCTGCCTCGCGCTCGCCTGTTTCGTAACGGCTAATGCTGTTTTGGTTCATATTTAACGCCATTGCTAACTGTAATTGAGAAAGATTCTTTTGTTTCCGAAGTTGTTGTAATCTCATACGCGCTGTTGTAATTTTCTTTATCGGGACACTGAATTACGGGGTGGAATTTTTAAAAATCATCGTCGGTAATACCGAGTAAATAATCGGCGCTGACATCAAAGATTTCGCATAGCCGTTTAATCATTTCTATGTCGGGTTGCGTACGACCTTGTTCCCAACTGGCGTAACAATTCGGAGAGACGCTTAAAAGTTCATAGACGTTTCGTTGCGTCATCTTCCGTTCGATTCTTATTTCTTTGAGCCTGTTTTTAAATTCCACGAAATTATTATATGAACAAATACCCAAATTGGGTTGACGCTACCCAAAATTGGTAGTATAATATAGTATCTACATTAAGGAGGTAATTATGCGTTTTGTCTTAGGAGAAACTGATTTTGAAGAGTGCGGAGTAATCCAAAAAGTGCTGCGAAAGGATTCATATAAAATTCACGCGATTTCTTTTGTTAAAAGAAATCGCGTGAGGATATAAGGTATAACGCCGCTTAACGGGCGAAGTCAATCCGCCCTTGCGGCGTTTTATTTCAATAAATCATCGGTTGTAACTTTAAAATATTCGGCAATTTTCAGTAAAGAATCCAAATCAGGCTCTCGTTTTCCGCTTTCCCAAAAACTCACGGTTTGATTGCAGACACCGAGACGATTACCAAGTTCCCGTTGGGAAATCGCTTCGCCTGTCCGTAATTCTCGTAAATTTTTACCGAAAATGTTGCCCTTCATAAAAATTATTTTAACATTTAGTCCTACAATTTGTTTGACTTCCTACGTTTTGTTTGATATAATGCAACAGTTAGGAGGTAATTATGCGTTTTGCCTTAGGAGAAACTGATTTTGAAGAGTGCGGAGTAATCCAAAAAGTGCTGCGAAATGAAGATTATCAACAAACGTCTGACGCCTATCATGAGGCGCTGAGGGCTTTAAGACAAACTTTAAATGCGGAACAGATGGAAGCTTACCTAAAACTAACCGATAAAAGCGATATCTTTTTCCGTACAGTCGGGCATTTAGTGTACCGGCAAGGCTTTCGGGCGGGGTTGCGGCTGGGGATAGATATATCCAAAGAAAAATAATTTTTCGCCTGTCAGGTAAAATTACTTGACAGGCGTTTATTTATTCTTTATAATGATAGCGTCAATGAAAGATTTGCATTTTTTGCGGCTTTGGGATATCTACAACGGACTTCTCACCAATACGCAACGGGAAATTACCGACCTCTATTACAACTGCGATTTGTCGCTTGCGGAAATCGCCGAAGAAAAGGGTTGCTCGCGGCAGAGCGTTTCCGAATGTTTGGCGACTTGCAGAAAACAGTTCGAGGAGTACGAAGAAAGGCTGCATTTCCTGCGAATCCTGACGGAAGCTTCGCTGAACGCGTCCTTTCTGGCGACGGATATTGAGAGAACGGCGGAAGCGTTTCCCGAAGAATACCGTAAAAAACTCACAGAGATATTGCAGCGCGATTATTCGCAAGAGATTGCCTCGGCAATCGAGAAAAATAAAGACACTTTATTGTAAGGAGGGACGCATGGCGCTGTTCGGTTCGCTTTCGGAAAGATTAAACCACATATTCAGCAAGCTGACGAAACGCGGTAAACTCACCGAGCTCGAAGTCCGCTCCGCAATGCGCGAAGTGCGAGTCGCCCTGTTGGAAGCGGACGTCAATATCGGCGTGGCTAAGCAGTTTATCGCGGAGGTTTCCGAGAAAGCCGTGGGGGAAAAGGTGCTCGAATCGCTCAACCCCGCGCAGCAGGTAATCAAAGTCGTCAACGACGAACTGATCGAGCTCATGGGTTCGGGCAACGCCAAGCTCGAGGTTTCGCCCAAGCCTCCGACGGTCATCATGATGTGCGGCTTACAGGGCGCGGGCAAAACGACCCTCTGCGGAAAGCTTGCTTTGCAACTGAAAAAGCAGGGAAAAAAGCCTCTCCTCGTCGGGTGCGATATTTACCGCCCCGCGGCGATAGAGCAATTAAAGGTCGTGGGCGCCAAGGCGGATACGGAGGTGTTCGAAAAGGGGACGCAGGCTCCGCCCAAGACGGCGAAGCAGGCGGTTGAATACGCTAATAAAATGGGCTACGATACGGTTGTTATCGATACGGCGGGTCGTCTTCATATCGACGATGAGCTGATGAAAGAGCTCGAGAATATCAAAAAGGAAGTCAGCGTTACCGAAATTTTATTGACGGTGGACGCAATGACGGGGCAGGACGCCGTAAACGTTGCGCGCACGTTTAACGAACGGCTGGACGTAACGGGTGTGATTTTAACCAAGCTCGACGGCGATACGCGCGGCGGCGCGTGCCTTTCGATCAAGGCGGTAACGGGTAAGCCCATCAAATTTATCGGCGTGGGCGAAAAGCTGACCGATCTGGAGCCTTTCTATCCCGACCGTATGGCTTCGCGCATTCTCGGTATGGGAGACGTGCTTTCGCTGATTGAACGGGCGCAGGAAGCGGTTACGGAGAAGGAGGCGAAAGAGCTCGAACGCAAGATGCGAGATGCAAGCTTTACGCTCACCGACTACTTGCAGCAGTTCGAAGCGTTAAAGAAGATGGGCGGCGCGGGTGCGCTCGCGGCGATGCTACCGGGAGCGGGAAAGCTGAAAATCAGCGAAAAGGACTTGGACGAAAAGCGGATCGAACGCACGAAGGCGATGATCCTTTCGATGACACCGAAGGAGCGGGACAACCCGCAGATCATCGAAAGCAAGCGCAAGCGCAGGATCGCTCTCGGTTCCGGCACGAGCGTGCAGGAAGTGAACCAGCTGTTAAAGCAGTTCGAGCAGACCAAGCAGCTGATGAAGCAGTTCAAGGGCGGAAAGATGCGCGGACGGCTGCCGTTTTAAGACTTTCTTGTTTTTGTACGGCGGGAACCCCCCATGACGCAAGGGGGCGGGAAAAGCGAAAAATAATATTTATATTTGGAGGATAAAAAAATGGTTAAGATGAGATTGGTAAGACTCGGCGACAAGAAGTCTCCCGTATACCGTATCGTCGTGGTGGATGCGCGCAAGGCGGCAACGGGTGAGTATATCGACAAAGTCGGTTTTTACGATCCCAAATCCACGCCCGTTACGCTTACGGTAGAGGCGGACAAGGCGAAGGATTGGATTGCGAAGGGCGTTCAGCCGACGGAAACGGTAAAGAGCCTTCTCGTTCAGGCGGGCGTGATCGAAAAGAGCGCGAAGCTCAGCCCTTCCAAGACCAAGGGCAAGAAGAGCAAGAAGTAATTTTCGGGAGAATGGGATATGTTGGATTTGATCAAATATATCGTCGAGACGTTTGCCGAGGATAAGGAACATATCGAGTACAACGTGGAGGAGACGGAGGAGGCGATCAACGTTACCGTCGTTCTTTCCGAGTCGGATATGGGCAAGGTCATCGGTAAGCAAGGCAAAATCGCCAAAGCGCTTCGTACGATCGTACGCTCGGCGACACCCCGCGATTCGAAGAAGTACAACGTTGAAATCAAGGAACGCGAAGAAGCGTAAAGCAAACTTTAACGGAAAAGAGCGGTTTCGTTTTTTTGCGTTAGTCAATAAGACGCGTGGTGCGGGAATATTTGCCACTCTTTGTCGTGATTGCGGAAGCGTAGTTCGTACTTACTGTAAAGATCCCGAAAAATTATTCCACAAAAACGAACGTAGAGAATAAGGTAAATTGCAGTTTGTCGTCCCGAACTTGAAAAAAGTATAGCGCGATAGCCTATCGTTATGGACTAAAACGAAAAGGCTATCGCGCTTTTTGCTATTATGCGTTTATATTGTCGTATCTATAATGACTTTATAAACGATTTGTATATCTCGCAATTCGTCTTTGTTTTTTGGCTATTTTTATTTTCACGGAGTATCGCATAATTTGTTTGCTTTTTCTCTTGAAATATGCTATACTGATTATGCCAAATAATTCTCATAGTCCAAATTAGGAGTACGGACTTTTTTATTTCAATAAGCAAAAAAAGTATGTTTTTTTGTTGTACCCATATATCGAATTTGGTAAAAACGCAAATTCCATTCATGTGGGTACAATTGACCGTACTATATGAGAATTGTTTGGCGACAGTCGGAGTTTGCATTTTTCGTGCGTTGGCTTTGGCTGGCGCACTTTTTTTGTTAATTTTATTTTATGGAGGTACTCTATGAAAAGGAAAATTTTAACCACTCTTTTATCACTCGTATGCGCTACCGGCGCTTTAAGTTTAGTTGCTTGCGGCGGCGGTGGGCATACACACGAATGGGCGCAAACTTGGGAAAACAATGAAACGCACCATTGGCACAACTGCATTGCGGACGGTTGTTTCATTACGGACGTTTCGGATAAATACGGCTATGCCGAGCACGATTTTTCCGACGGCGATTGCGTTTGCGGATATAAGCCTACATATAACTATACGGTAGGTCTTGAATATAAATTCGATTTTGGTACTGACAGTTACTTTATGAAAGGATCAGGAACGGCGACCGATAACGATATCATTATCCCGTCCGAATACGAAGGGAAACCCGTAACGAAAATCGAAGATAGGGCTTTTGAGAATTGCAATAGTCTGACAAGCATAAAAATACCCGACGGTGTAACGGGTATCGGAAGAAACGCTTTTGCGGGTTGCGGTTCGCTTACGGGCATAACCATACCCGACGGCGTAACGGTTATCGAAGAAGAAACGTTTAAGGGGTGCAGTAATATTACAAGTATTGTTATTCCAAACAGCGTTACAACAATACGGCAGACGGCGTTTGAAAGTTGCAGTTCGCTAACAATCGTAACCATACCCGACAGCGTAACGCATATCGGTTGGAATGCGTTTGAAAATTGCAGTAAACTGACCAGTATAAATTTACCCGACGGTATACCGTATATAAGCGATGCAACATTTATGGGTTGTACCTCTCTTGCAAGTATCACCATACCGAACAGCGTAACGAGTATCGGCAATAATGCGTTCAACGGTTGCGGTAAACTTACGAATGTAACCATACCCGAAGCCGTTACAGGATTGGGCAATAACGTGTTCAGAGATTGCGGCAGTCTTACAAGTATCGTAATTCCGAGCGGCGTTAATAAACTCTACTTTTCCGCGTTCAGCGGTTGTAGCAGTTTAATCAGCTTAACCGTACAAGGCAGCGAAACGGTTATAGACGGAGATACCGTATTCGAGGGCTGTCCCATCGAAACGGCGACAATTCCGGCGCGCATATGCTCGTATATAAACAATGCGGCACTAAAAACCGTGGTTGTAACAAGCGGCGACCGAATTTACGACGCGGCTTTAAAGGATTGCTCCAACCTTGAAAGCATAACCTTACCTGCCACTGTGTCATATATCGGCGACGAAGCGTTTATGGACTGCAAAAAACTTACGAGCATTACCTTCAACGGTACGACAGAAAAATGGAAAGAAATACAGGTCGGTTCTAATTGGAGTTATCGAACGGGCGGAATTATCGTTCACTGTACAAACGGCGAAATAGATTACACCTAAATCGCCAAATGACATACAAATTAAAAACCGAGATTTCGCGCTTGTGAAGTCTCGGTTTTTGCATTATACTTTTTTCGTGAATCTCTCTCGCTTCTTTCGCGGGGTTTTCATTGAGGGTACACAATTCTTAACGGACTGCGTTCGGCGGGATTCCTCGGCGGCGTCGCGGAATGACCGAAACGGCGAAACGACGGAGGCGGGCGCTTTCTATTTCGTCAGGCGTTCGAGGGCGTTTTTGTAGAGGGTTATCATCATCTCCACGCGGTCGATCGTAACGTATTCGTTCGCCTGATGAATGGTAACCTCCTCGCCCTCGATTTCGGGGCCGAACGCCGCGCCACGCTTTAACGCCCGCGCGTACGTGCCGCCGCCGATGGCGATAGGCTCGTGCTTTTTGCCCGTGTACTCGTCGTAAACGGCGCCAAGCGTCTGAATAAGTTCGCTTTGTTTGTCGTTAAAAATCGGCTTCTGGTGCGAAATTTCTTCGTACGTTACGCCGAATTCGTCCAGTCTGTCCGTTACGGCGGACAGGGGAAGAGAGGCGGGGTAGCGGACGTCTGCCGTAACGTTTAAAAATCCGTTTTCGTAGGCGATCACGTCGGGGGACATCGTCAGATTTCCCGTTTCGTCCGCAAGTGTTTTTAAGCCGTAAATATCGTCGAACAGACAAGCGATCACGCGCGCGACGCTTTCGTCGTCCGCGTAGTATTTCAGCATGGGCAGGATCGCGTTTACTCCCTCCTCGGGGGTGGAACCGTGCGCGCTCTTTCCTGACGCCCGCAGACCGCCGTGTTCTATGCGCAGCCCGAGCGCGTCGGCACGTTTTTTGTCCAATTTTACGGGCGTGCTTTCGCAGGTATCGCACACCATGTTCACCCGTTCTCCGCCCGAAAACGCGGTAAACAGACCGTTCTTTACGGGGAAGGCAAACCGAACGTGATAAATGCCCTTTTCCGCGTAGATAACGGGGAAGTTCGCATCGGGCGAGAAGCCCGTTTCGGGCATGGAGGCAACCTCGTTATAGTGCTCGATGCACTTCCAGCCGCACTCCTCGTTGCAGCCGACGATAAGCTTTATTGTTTTCTTCGGCTGAAAACCTTCGTCCTTTAACGCTTTCATGGCGAAGAGAGCCGCAATTGTCGGTCCCTTGTCGTCCATAGCGCCGCGTCCCCAGATCCTGCCGTCCTGCACGATTCCGCCGAAGGGAGGTTTGTTCCAGCCGGCGCCCGCGGGCACTACGTCGAGATGGGCGAGCACGGCAAACCCTTCGCCGCTTCCGAAGAGTGCTTCTCCGACGTAGTTGTCGTAATTGCGTGTTTCGAAGCCAAGCGTATTTGCAAGCGTCAGAAAGTGATTGAGGCAGTCCGCCGCACCCCTGCCGAAGGGCATTCCCTCCTCGGGCGAGGAAAGGGAGGAGTCGAAGCGGATGCTTTCGGAAATCGCCCGTACGGCGTCGTTAAGATAATTTTTCATCGTGAACTCCGAAAAAATTTTTTTATATTGTAGCATTGTCCGCAAGTTTTGTCAAACGAAAGGGAAAGCGGAGGCACAAAGAAAGCGGATTGGAAAAAAATCGGGAAAATTCCCTTGAATATCGTTGAAAAATCGGCGCGGAAATGCTATACTGTAGTATGAATTATTATCGTGGGATTTTATCGAAGCATTACGGAGGAGAGATATTTTGAACGGGTTCGGTCGCGGAGAGGATCAACAGAAAAAAGAAAAAAATCGCATGTCGGTGATGACGCGCGAAACGATAGGCATGACGCTTTTGCTTTTTTCCGCCGTCATGTTATTTATCACGGTTACGGGAAAGTACGTGTTTGGGGAAATCGGCACGGCGATCACCGCATTTTTCCTCGGGCTGTTCGGATTTCTTGCGTATCCGTTGTTCGCGTACGCAATCTATAAGTCCGTGCTGCTGATTGCGGGCAAAAAGGGTGTTCCGCTGAAATGGTCGCTGCGCGCGGGATTCTTTCTCGTAAGCGTCTTTTTGATCGTACATACGGCAACGAGCGCGGCGTTTTTCGGAAACGGCTACGGAGGGTATCTTTCGGGGTGTTGGAACGCGGCGGCGGAGAGCGTAAAAGGCGCAACCGCGGGCGGCGTGATTTTCGGAATCGTCGTCTATCCCATCCGCGCGTTGCTTTCTGCTGCCGGCGCATACGTCGTGTTCTCGCTCCTGATGCTGCTTTCCGTGTTTCTTATCGTTATGGCGACGCCGCTCGGCGCGCGCATCAAGGGATTGAGACGGCGGGCGCATACTGCGGAGCCTTCGGAGGCGAAGAGCGCGACGTTCGACGATTTGGAACCTCGCCGCGCAAGCGCGACGGAACGGCGGGAAGCATACGCGGAGGGAGAGGCGGCGCGCGGACGCGAGGAAGCGCCTCAGTACGACGGACGCAGAAGCGATGACCCCCTGCACGGCGCATATGCGCCGCAGAATACGTACGGGCGTGGAAGGTACGCCCAACCCGCCTACACAACGGAAACGGCGTACGCGCGGGAGAGCGTACGGACGAGCGAGCCGTTGAGCGACTACGAACGCAGCAGAGAAATTTTGTTCGGCGGGACGAGCCCTGCCGACAGCTACCGCGAAAATTTGACCTTTGACCACGACTCCTATTACAATCAGCGCACGCAGCAGCGTTACGGCGCGCAGCAGACAAATACGGCGCAGGCGCAGCGGCAGTCCGCCCAACCCACGCCAGCGGCGGCGCAGTCCGCTTCGCGGGAGAGCGAGTCCTATTCCGAACGTTGGAACGCCGTGGCGGAAACGCCGCGCCCGCAGATGCCCCGCAAGGTGAGCACGGCGGACGAGCTCGGCAGCGGCGGATACACGTTCAATTCCAACGACATTTCCTACCCGCAGACGCCGTCCTACCGCGCGGCGGAGGAGCAGAAGCCGGAGCAGGAGCAGGAGCACGATTATTATCAGAACGACGTTCCTTTTGCGGAGGAATATTCCTCCGCACCCAACGTATACGACGAGCCTCCCGTTCCCGAAGAGAAACCGGAAGAGCCCGTCCGCAAGCCCGCTGCGGCGAGGAGAACGAGCGCTTCGCGCACCTCGCGTTCGTCGTCTGCGGAATCCGTTCCGACGGGAGACAATATTATCAGCGGATTATTTTCGCGCAGTACGGGCGAGATGAGAACGGTCATTCCCGATCCCGTCGAGGATTTCTCCGAAGAGAGCGATTCGCGCGGATCGAACGGCACGCAGGAATCGCGCGCAGCGGAGGGCTTTACCCGTAATACGCGCAATACGGAGGATTTCGACCGCGGTACGGAGCGGGACTTCGGGCGCGTCGAACAGACGGAGTCGTTCGGCCGCGGTGCGGGCACGGGCAGTTTTGACCGCGCAGAGGAGGACAGCCGCGTATTCGACGCCCCCGTTGGCAGACGTTCGGCTGCGGACGCGTTTGACGATGACGAAGTAGAGGAGATTCCAGAAGAGCCCGTCGTCCGCCGTACGGAAACGGAGCGGCGTATGCCCGATGTTTCCCTCGGCAGAAGGGGGGGAGAGGAATCCGAAACGGAAAAGCCCGCCAAGAAAAAGCACGTCTATTCGAAATATATCGCTCCGACGCCCGCGTTGCTTTTGGATCGCGACGATTCGAATACCGTTTCTCAGGCGGAAATCGAAACGAATTCCGCAATTATCATCGACACGCTGAAAAACTACAAGATCAACGATGCGGAGATCGTGCGGGTTACCTGCGGCGCAACGGTTACCCGTTACGACGTGCAAATTCCCATGAATATCCCCGTCAATATGGTAACTAAGCGCAGCAGCGAGCTTGCAATGCACCTGCGCGCACAGCGCGGGGTCAACGTATACGCTAACTACGAGCACGGCGCAATATCCATCGAAGTACCCAACGCCAAGCCCGCCATGGTGGGGATGAAGTCCCTCGTTTGCTCGGATGCATTCCTCAATACTAAGCCCGACTCCCTCGTCTTTGCCATCGGAAAAGACATCGACGGGCGGTGCGTCTGCGGCGACGTGAACGACATGACGCACATTCTCGTAGCGGGTACTACGGGTTCGGGAAAATCCATTTGCTTGCATACGCTTATTTGCAGTATGCTCTACAAGTATTCGCCCGAACAGTTGCGCTTTATCCTGATCGACCCAAAAAAGAACGAATTTACGCCTTACGAAGGGCTGCCGCACCTCATGATCAACGAGGTCATCTCCGACGCGCAGAAGGCGGTTATGGCGTTTAACTGGGCGATCAAGGAAATGGAACGCCGCTACGATCTGTTCAACGGAAAGACGCGCGCGGGTTTCCCCTGCCGCAAGATCGACGAATATAACGCAAAGCTTACGGAGGACGAAGAACGGCTTCCGAAAATCGTCGTCGTGGTGGACGAGCTTGCAGACCTCATGTCCGTTGCCAAGAAGGATATCGAAGAACGCATTCAGCGGCTCGCGCAAAAGGCGCGTGCGGCGGGCATTCATCTTGTGCTGGCAACGCAGCGTCCCTCCGTGGATATCGTTACGGGCGTCATCAAGAGCAATTTGCCCACGCGTTTTGCTCTGCACGTACAGGCGGAAATCGATTCGCGCGTTATTCTCGACGAGAGCGGCGCGGAAAAACTGCTCGGGCACGGCGACTTGATTTTTACCGTGGGCGGCGCAAAACGCACGCGTGCGCAGGGCGCGTATCTTACCCCCGAGGAGACGCAGGAAATTATCAATTTTGTAAAGAAGCATAACGAAGCGTACTTCGATAACGACGTTTCGGATTACGTGAACAAACAGCCGTCGGAGAGCGGCGCGGGCGGTTTGGACGACGAGGACGGGGGCGAAGTAGACGAAAAGTATATCAAGGCGCTCGGCATGGTCGTAAAGCTGGGCACGGCTTCCATTTCCCTCATTCAGCGCAAATGCTCGGTTGGATATAACCATGCGGGGAAAATCGTGGAATGGATGGAGCTCATGGGCTACGTTTCGCCGTTCGACGGAACGAGCAAGCCGCGTACGGTGCTGTTGACGCAGGAAGAGTACGAAAGCAAGTACGGGAAGCTGGATTGACGGTTCACGAAATTTGTTTACTTTGACAGGAGGGAAATAGCGTGAATCAAAGAGAATTGACTCAGTTGTATTTTAAGGGCGTCAAACTCAGATATTTAAAAGAGTATGACGAGGCTTACCGCGTTTTTCTTCAATGCGCCGAAGCGGGTTTTGCTCACGCCATGGCAGCCGTAGGAAGCTGTTATTATAATGGTTGGGGCGTAGAACGGGACGTAGATAAAGCGAGGGAATGGGCACAAACATCTTTGGACGCGGGCAATGATTCGGCAAAATCGTTATTGGAGATATGCGATTCGTTTCGGGACGAACAGGGGTCATCGGCAAAAGCCGTTCGGGCGCAGCCGCAAACGGCGGAGGAGTTTTACGGGTACGGTCTGGATTATTACGAGGGGCGCGGCGTCGTCAAGCATTACGAGGCGGCGGCAAAAGCGTTTCGGACGGCTGCCGAAGCGGGGCACGCGAAGGCGCAAAACGTCCTTGGCGAATGCTATCTGAAGGGGCGCGGCGTCGAAAAGAATTACGGCGAAGCGTTAAAGTGGTATCGCTTATCCGCAAAGCAAAAGTGCGCGCTTGCATATATCAATCTCGGCAAATGTTACGAAAAGGGATTCGGCGTATTGCGGGACGCGGAAGAAGCGCAGAACCATTACAAACAAGCGGTACAATTATTTCAAAATGATGCAAAGCGGGGGGATGCGGAAGCGCAGTATTGGTTAGGGAATTGTTATTTTTACGGCTACGGATTGCCCAAAAATTACGGTGAGGCGATGCAACGTTTTTGTATCGCTTCGGCGCGGGGATACACGAAAGCGACCAATTCGGTCGGATATTGTTATTTTTACGGCTACGGCGCCGATCAGAGCTACGAGGAGGCAAACAAGTGTTATCGGGAAGCTGTCGGGCAGGGCGAATTGTTGGCGCAGACGAATTTGGGACTTGCATATTATTACGGTGATGGCGTGGAGCAGAGCTTCGAAGAAGCGGTGAAGTTGTTTAAAAAGGCTGCTTTTATCGGGCACGAGCGGGCGCAGTATCTCCTTGGCAAGTGCTTCGAATTCGGCAACGGCGTTCCGCAAAGCTATCCCAACGCATACGGGTGGTATGAGCAAGCCGCAACCTACGGCGACACGTTGGCGCAAATAAGAATCGCAAAGTGGTATGCCGAAGGGATCGGCGTGGAGAAGGACGAGAGCGAGGCGGTAAAGTGGTATCGAAAAGCTGCAGAAGAGGGTGATTCGAACGCACAGTTTTATCTTGGAGAATGTTATTTTGAGGGGCGCGGCGTAACGAAAGACCGCGATGCGGCGCAGGCGTGGTTTCAAAAGAGCGCAGACGGAGGGAATGCCAAGGGTCTTTACGGACTCGGATGCTTTTATTACGAGAAAGGCGGTTCCAATACCCGATTGGCTTATAGAATGTTTTCCGATGCCGCAGAACAGGGTTGTGCGGCGGCGCAATGCCAACTCGGACATTTGTACGGTAGGGGCGAATGTGGTTATGAGGATAAAGCCGAGGCGGTGCGGTGGTATCGCAAATCCGCCGAGCAGGGATATACGGAAGCGCAGAGGTGTCTCGGGTTTTATCTCAGTCGTGGCACGGAAACGGTTACAAAGAACGAAGAGGAAGCGGTAAAATGGCTCTGCAAGGCGGCGTCGCAGGGCGACGATATAGCGAATACCAAACTGCGTTGTATGGGCTATCGCTTTGAGAAGAAGAAAAAAGCGGACGAGCCTTTAACGCAAGAGGAGATAGAAGCGGACGAACAGTTCGAACGCGCAAAGAGGTGTTTCGGCGGAAATCATTCCGAAACGCTCTCCAAAACGGGGATTTCCGGCTACGAAGGGGTGCAACCGAACGAATGGTACGAAAAGGGGAAAAAACAGAAATCGATCGAAGATTATAAGGCTGCTTACGATAGTTTTTTACGCGCGGCAAAGTCGGGCGACGCGCGATCCATCGACGCGGTCGGAACCTGTCTGTATTTGGGAGAGGGCGTCAAAAAGGATTACAAAGCGGCGTTCGAATGGTACGGGAACGCTGCGGAACGGGGGTATGCGCTTGCAAAATATCACGTCGGAATCTGCTATAAGCGCGGGCGCGGCGTGATAAAAGACGCCCAAAAAGCGGGCGAAATGCTTCGCGACGCATTCGGGGAATTTCTGGAGGGCGCAAAGGCGGGAGATCTGCCTTTCCTGCATCAGCTCGGAGTTTGTTACAGCTCCGGCAACGGTGTCGGAAAGAATGCGCAGAAGGCGGCGGAGTGCTTTTCGAAAGCCGCCGAGCGAGGATATATTCCCTCTCAAAAGCGTTTGGCGGAATGTTATTGGCTCGGAACGGGGGTGGAAGAGAATGATTTGCGTGCGTTTGAATGGTGGATGAAAGCCGCCGAACAGGGGGACGCTGCGGCGCAGTGCAGCGTCGGTTGCCGCTATGCCGCAGGCGAGGGCGTGGAACAAAAAGACGAAAAGGCGGTTGATTGGTTTAAACGGTCAGCGAATCAAAACTATGTTACGGCGCAGTTACATTTGGGGCATTGCTACGAAAAGGGCGAAGGCGTGGATCCGGATTATGACAGAGCGCTATACTGGTACCGCAGCGCCGCGAAGCGGAGCGGCGTAGTGGCGGGGTCGGCGCAGATTGATTTAGAAAAGCTTGAAAACACGTCCCGTGAGGAGTGGAAGAAAGAACTGCAAAAGAAGCAGGCAAGTGCGAAAAAGCAGACGTCGCAACCCGCACAGACAACGGCGCAGGCGTCGCAGGAGAGCGCGGAAATACAGTATCGGCGCGGACACGACTATTTTTACGGCATCGGCTTGGAACAGAACTATACCGAGGCGGCAAAGTGGTTGAAAAAAGCCGCCGAGCGCGGGCATACGAGGGCACAGTTCCGCCTTGGGCGTTGTTACGCGTACGGAAATGGCGTGCCGCAGAATATTGCGGAGGCGGTAACGTGGTACCAAAAAGCGGCGGAGAAGGGCGACGTCGACGCACAGTGCAATCTCGCTTATTGTTACGAAATGGGAAACGGGTTTGCTCAAAGCAAGTCCGAGGCGGTAAAATGGTACAGGAAAGCTGCAGTGCAGGGGAACGATTACGCCCAAAAAGCGCTGAAACGGTTGGGGTATTAAAGAGAAATGTTGCATAAGAAATTCGGAATGATTTCGCTGGGGTGCGATAAAAACCGCGTGGACGGCGAACGCCTTTTGGGCGAGATCCGCGCGCGCGGGTGCGAAATCGTAACCGACCCCGCAGAGGCGGAAATCTTAATCGTGAATACCTGCGCCTTTCTGAACGCGGCGCGGGAGGAATCTATCGGCGAGATCATTGCGGCGAACGGCTGGCGCGAAGCGGGCAAGCTCGAAAAAATCGTGGTGAGCGGATGTCTTTCCGAACGGTTTATCGACGAGCTGTTTCCTTCCCTTACCGAGGCGGACGTCTTTTTGGGCACGGGCGATGCGGCGGCGCTCTTTTCCGCGCTCGAACGTTCCTATGCGGGCGAACGCGTCAATGCGGTGCGCGTCTGCCACGAAAGCTTTACGCCACGCGTCGTTTCCACGCCTGCGCACTACAAATATTTAAAAATCGCAGACGGGTGTTTTAATCACTGTACCTATTGTCTGATTCCGAAGATTCGGGGTAAATACCGTTCCTATCCCGAAGGGGAACTTCTGAACGAGGCGGCTTCCTTGGGGGAAACGGAGGAGCTCGTTCTCGTTGCGCAGGATACCACGCGTTACGGCGAGGACGGCGGCGAAAATAAATTCGTGGCATTACTCAAAAAGCTGTCGGCGTTGGACAATAT
Source organism: uncultured Christensenellaceae bacterium (assembly GCA_910588615.1). Taxonomy (GTDB): domain Bacteria; phylum Bacillota; class Clostridia; order Christensenellales; family Borkfalkiaceae; genus Gallimonas. The sequence continues at coordinate 34,089 of CAJUOI010000016.1, forward strand.
CCGACACATTCGCATTTTGTACTGTTATCCGGAAAAGATCACGGACGATCTCATCGAAGAAATCGCTTCGAACGATAAGATAATCAAGTATCTCGACATTCCCCTGCAACACAGCGAGAACAGAATTTTAAAGCTGATGGGGCGGCGGGGCGGTAAGGAAGAATATTTAACGCTCTTTGCAAAGCTGCGCAAGCGCATTCCCGAGATCGCGATCCGTACCACGTTTATCACGGGGTTTCCGAGCGAAACGGAGGAGGAGCACGAGGCGTTGAAAGCGTTTTTGAGAGAAGTGAAATTCGAAAACGCCGGTTTCTTTGCCTATTCCCGCGAAGAGGATACGCCTGCCTACCGAATGACGGGGCAGATCAAGGCGGGCGTGAAAAGGCGCAGACAGCGCGAGCTGTACGCCGTACAGGAGGCGGTTTCCCGCGAAAATTTGCGAAAATTCGTCGGCAAACGCCTGTCTATCGTCTGCGAGGGGATCGACGGAGAGGGTACGGGGTTTGTCGGCAGGGCGTATTTTCAAGCCCCCGAAATCGACGGGCGCGTTTACTTTACGGCGGCGCGCGCCGAAGAGGGGAAGCGCTACGAAGTTATCGTTGAAAAAGCAGATACATACGACCTGTACGGTCGGGCGGAGGAGTTATGAATTTACCCAATCGAATTACGCTGGCGAGAATATGTATGATTCCCGTGTTCGTCGTTGTGTTCTACTGCGGACTGTTGACGCCTTGGTGCTATCTTGCCTCGGCGGCGGTATTTTTGCTAGCGGCGTCCACGGACGCGATCGACGGGCATATCGCCCGTTCTCGCCACCTCGTTACCGATCTCGGCAAGTTCTTAGACCCGATCGCCGATAAGGTGCTCGTGTCTACGGCGTTCATTCTTATGCTTACCGTTCCCGTGCCGTTTGCCGTGCACCCGTTTGGAACTTACGGGCTGATCGTCGCGGGCGTCTGCGTAGCGCTCATTCTGGCGCGCGAACTCATCGTGGGCGGACTTCGCATGATCGCGGCGGGCAAAAAGGTGGTGCTGGCGGCGGACAAGTTGGGCAAAATCAAGACGACGTTGCAGGACGCGGCGATCGCGTTGCTGCTTGCAAGTATGCCCTTCCTCATTCTTGCGGAGGGCGCGCCGAATCACAGTCTGTATATCGGCGGACTTGTCGTGGCTTATATCGGGCTGGCTTGCTTCGTGCTCTGCACGTTGTTCACACTGATTTCGGGGATCAATTACCTTGTTAAAAACAAAACGGTGTTCAAGAGCGAAGAGGAAAGCAAATGAAGTACGCGCTCGTCGTTTTACGTAATACGCAAAATCCCGTTTCGTCGGTGGAATTCGAGCCCGTCGTCGACGCGTTCTTATCGGGCGGCGTCTTTTTGGACGAAGTCCTGTTGTTGCCTTACGATAAGCCTTCGCTCGTCAGCGAGCACCTCTTTCGGCTTTCCAAGGAAACCGAGGGACTGTTCATTGTGTGCGACGGCGCGATCAAGGCTTCGGCGCAGGAGGCGATATCGCTTATTTCGGGCGAAAACAGCGACGTGTGCGAAACGGAGAAATGCCTTTTTGCGGTGATTTCCGCAGGCAAGTCGGGCGCGGAGAGCGTTGCGGCGGATTTGATTCCGCGTATCGACAGACGGCGCAACCGCAGGTACAGCCGCGTGGTGATCGGTACGGTTGCCGCTCCCGCCAAAAAAATCCGCGACGCGCTGCGCGCCGCCGAGGAGGTTGCGGAGGACAAGCTCTTGCTTCATGCCGGCGGGAAGTACGGCGTAAATACGATAGAAATTATCTACGATCAGGAAACGCCGAAGATGACGGCGGACGAAGCGGTGCGCGCCATTCTCGGCGAGGTGGGCGAATATACCTATACGATCGGGGGCGAAAGTATTGCCGAGCGGCTTGTGGAGGCGTTGAAGCTGCATCGTTTGAAGATTTCCACGGCGGAAAGCTTTACGGGCGGCGGCGTGGGCGGTGCAATCGTTGCCGTATCGGGGGCGAGCTCGGTATTTTACGAGGGGATCAACGCATACGACAGCGACGCCAAAATCGACCGTCTCGGCGTAAAGGAATATACCGTGCGTTCGAAGGGGGCGGTAACGGATGAAACCGCTTACGAAATGGCGGCGGGGCTGATCGCGCAGGGACACTGCGATATTTCCATTGCCACCACGGGCGTGGCGGGCCCCAACGGCGACGGGACGAACGCACCCGTCGGGCTTGTATATATCGCCGTCGGTACCAAGGAACACGTCCGCGTGTACCGTTACGATTTGACGGGAGACAGAGAGACGGTTACGAAAACGGCAATCAATCTTGCTCTGTTCCTTGCCTATCGGGAGTTAAAGTAGAAAACGGGATTTTCCTTGCGGCTGCTTTTTGTTGAAAGAGCGGAAGGAAAAACAAATTCGCAAAAAATAAAGGAGAAATACAATGAACGAAGAAAAAAAGAAGGCGTTGGACGCAGTCCTTGCGCAAATCGAGAAATCGTACGGCAAGGGCGCAATCATGAAGCTCGGGGCGAACGCGGGCAACGTGGATATCGAAGTGATCCCCACGGGCTGTCTTGCGCTCGATCTGGCGCTCGGCATCGGCGGACTTCCGCGCGGCAGAATGGTGGAGATTTACGGTCCCGAATCTTCGGGTAAGACTACCGTCGCCCTGCACGCGGTGGCATCGGCGCAGAAGATGGGCGGTATCGCTGCGTTCGTGGATGCGGAGCACGCGCTCGATCCCACCTATGCCAAGGCGCTCGGCGTGGATCTGGACGAGTTGTACGTATCCCAGCCCGATACGGGCGAGCAGGCGCTCGACATCGTCGATTCCCTCGTGCGGTCCTCGGCGGTGGACATTATCGTCGTCGACTCCGTCGCGGCGCTCACGCCCAAGGCGGAAATCGAAGGAGATATGGGAGATTCTCACGTAGGTTTGCAGGCGCGCCTCATGAGTCAGGCATTGAGAAAGCTCACCGCGATCGTCAACAAGAGCAAGACTTGCGTCGTCTTTATCAACCAATTGCGTGAAAAGGTGGGCGTTATGTTCGGCAATCCCGAGGTTACCCCCGGCGGCAAGGCGCTCAAATTCTACGCATCCATCCGAATCGACGTGAGAAAGACGGATATTTTAAAGGACAGCGACGGCGCGGCGGGCAATCGCACGCGCGCCAAAGTAGTTAAAAACAAGCTTGCGCCTCCTTTCCGTCAGGCGGAATTCGACATCATGTACGGCGAAGGCGTGTCGCAGGAAGGCTGCGTTATCGACCTCGGCATTCAGTACGACGTCATTCAGAAGAGCGGCGCCTGGTTCAGCTATCAGGGCAACAAGGTTGCCAACGGCAAGGAAAAGATGCGCCAGTTCTTGAAGGACAATCCCGAGCTTATGCGCGAGATGGAGGACAAGATCCGCCAGATGGCAAAGGGTATGCCTGCCGAAGGCGTTGCGGGCGAAGTTTCGGGAGAAGAAGATAAATGAAGCACGGCTTCGTGAAGGCGGCGGCGGCGAGTCCCGAGCTTCGGGTCGCCGATCCCGCTTTCAACGCTGAAAAAATCATAGAGGTCATTCGGGCACAGGCGGAGAAGGGGACGGAGATTTTAGTTTTTCCCGAGCTTTCGCTCTGCGGTTATACCTGCGGCGACCTATTTTTAAATAAGACGCTGACGGACGGCTGTCTTGCGGCGTTGAAGCGTATTACCGAGACGACGGAAGGGCTGAAAATGCTCGTGTTCGTGGGGCTGCCCGTTGTTTGGCAGAATAAGCTCTATAATTGCGCGGCGGGAATTGCCAACGGAAAGGTGCTCGGTTTTGTGCCCAAAACGTATATTCCGAATTACGGCGAATTTTACGAACGGCGTTATTTTTCCGACGGCTTCGAGCAGGAGGGGTACGTTTCTCTTTGGGGCAAAGAAAACGCGCCTATTTCTTCGAATTTTATTTTCGGGCAGGAAAACGGCGGCGTCGAAGTCGCGTGCGAAATATGCGAGGACTTGTGGACGGCGGATTCTCCGTCTGTGCGCCACGTAAAGGCGGGTGCGGAAATCATCGTAAATCTTTCGGCAAGCAACGAAACGGTGGGTAAGCGCGAATACAGAAAGACCTTGCTTGCCGCGCAGTCGGGCAAAAACGTCTGTGCTTACGTCTATTGCGATGCGGGCGTGAGCGAAAGTACTTCCGATTTGGTGTTTTCGGGCAATCAGCTCATTTACGAAAACGGATCGCTTTTAGCGGAAGCAAAGCCCTTTTCGGGCGAGGTTTGCGAAGCGGAAATCGACGTGGCGTTTTTAAAAAACGAACGGAAACGGTTAACGACCTTTGCAAATATTTTTACCTGTCATTCCGAACACGACTATTTTGCGTCGCGTGCCGATTTTGTCGGCGACGGCGATCTGACACTGCGCAAATTCAGCCGCACGCCCTTCGTGCCCGAGGAAGCGGAGCTTTCGGGGCGCGCCGAACTCATTTTAAATATGCAGGCGCACTCACTTGCAAAGCGGTTAAAGCATACGGGCGCAAAGACGGCGGTGATCGGCATTTCGGGCGGGTTGGACAGCGCGCTCGCGTTGCTTGTTACCGCGCGGGCGTTCGACCTGTTAAATAAGGACAGAAAGGATATTCTCGGCTATACCATGCCGGGCTTCGGCACCACGGGAAAGACGAAGAATAATTCCGTGCTGTTGATGCAGGCGACGGGCGCGACTGCGCGCACGGTGGATATTACCAAAGCCGTAACGCGGCATTTTAAAGATATCGGGCACGACCCCGGGATTTTGGACACGGCTTACGAAAACGCGCAGGCGCGCTACCGCACCATGGTGCTGATGGATGCCGCAAACGAAACGGGCGGGCTCGTCGTCGGCACGGGCGATTTATCCGAGCTGGCGCTCGGCTGGTGCACGTACAACGGCGATCATATGAGCATGTATGCAGTCAACTGCGGCGTGCCCAAGACGCTCGTAAAATATCTCGTCAAGGCGGAGGCGGACAGGCTGGGGGGCGAGGCGAAAAAGGTGCTTGAAAGCATTCTCTCTACTGAGATTTCGCCCGAGCTGCTCCCGCCCGACAAGACGGGCAACATTGCGCAAAAGACGGAGGAGCTGATCGGGAAGTACGAAATCAACGATTTCTATTTGTACCGTTTTTTGCGCCGCGGCGACTGCCCCGCCAAAACGCTGTATCTTGCCGAACGCGCCTTTGCGGGAGTATATGCAAGGGAAGAACTCAAAAAGACGCTCGTCAATTTTTACAAACGGTTTTTCTCCCAGCAGTTCAAGCGCAACTGCGTGCCTGACGGGGTAAAGGTCGGTTCGGTCAGTCTTTCTCCGCGCGGCGATTGGCGGATGCCTTCCGATGCTTCGGCGGAGCTATGGGTAATGGAAGCGGAAAATTTATAGAGAGGTCAAAATTATGTCGTTTGACAAAAATTTCGTTTGGGGCGTTTCGACCGCAGCTTATCAAATCGAGGGCGGCGCGTTCGACGGCGATAAAGGACTGAATGTCTGGGACGTCGCTTCGATGACGGAGGGGCGTATTTTCGAGGGGCATACGGGGCACGTCGGGTGCGACCATTTTCACAGGTTCCGTCAGGACGTCGCGCTGATGAAGGAGCTCGGCATCAGGCACTACCGCCTTTCGCTGAACTGGGCGCGGCTGTTCCCGCACGGCGTGGGGGAGATGAGCGAGGACGGAAAGAAATTCTATACCGAACTGTTTGAGGCGTTGAAGGCGGCGGGGATCACCCCGTGGGTTACGCTCTTTCATTGGGATTACCCGTACGAGCTCTATCTTAAAGGCGGTTGGCTGAACCGCGAAAGCGCCGATTGGTTTGAGGAGTACGCCGCAAAAGTTGCCGCCGTTTTCGGAAAGTATATCAGGCATTTTATTTTAATTAACGAACCGCAGTGTTTTATCGGCGTAGGGTATGCGCACGGCGGACACGCGCCTTTCTTAAAGTTGCCCGCGCGCGAAGTTTTCACCTGCTGTCATCACGTTCATCTTGCTTGCGGCAAGGCGGAAAAAGCCATCCGAAGAGTCTGCGGCGACGGCGTTCAAGTGGGGATTGCAGAGGCGTATTGGCCCTCTCTGCCGCAGACCGAGGCGGATTTACAGGCGGCGAAGGAGCATACTTTCGCCTGCCGTCCGAACGATTACGGCAGCGCGGCGCTCTGGCTCGACCCGCTCGTGTTCGGAAAATATCCCGCCGACTTCCTTGCATATATGCGTGAGAACGGCGTAAACCCGCCCGAAGAAGATATGAAAATCATTCGTTCGCAGCTCGACTTTATCGGGTTTAACACCTATTCGGGCGAATACGTTACGGTGAAAGAGGGCGTAACGCAGCGGGTTACGCCCGCGTCGAGCACGCCCAAAACGGATATGCGCTGGAACGTGCATCCCGACAGTATGTATTACGGCACGAAATTCCTGTACGAACGCTACGGACTTCCCCTCGTCTGCACGGAGAACGGCGTGGCGCTTACCGAGTGGAAGGATATCGACGGAAAGATTCTCGATTACGGGCGTATCGATTTCCTCAGGCGGTATTTAAGGAGCCTGAAACGCGCGGCGGAAGAGGGCGTGCCCGTCAAAGGGTACTTCGAGTGGTCGTTTATCGACAATTTCGAGTGGGCGGAGGGATATTCGAAAAAGTTCGGTATCGTTCACGTCGATTACGAAACGGGAGAACGCACGCCCAAGGAGAGCGCGTATTTTTACAGGAAAGTTATCGAAACGAACGGCGAAAATATTTAAAAGGGCGACGAAAAGACGCGGTAAAGGGAGCGCTCCACAGAGATTTTACGTAGAAAAATAGCCCGCCATCTTCATTTGCGAAGATGGCGGGCTATATGTTTACAACCTATTGTAGCAACACCATAGCAGAATCATAACGAAAATGCAAGAAAATCACCGCGTTTTTTTGCGCGGTAATTTTCTGTTGCCGACTTTCGTATTTTTCCGTTATCTCCTTGACAAAAAAATATTTTCGTTGTATAATAAATTCAAAGTGCCGTAGTTTGGATTTTTTTCGAGTACGGCAAAAACAAATTACAATTCAAGGAGACTGAAAACAATGCAAAACTTTTTCGGTCTGCTCCTTGACGTGGCAACGCCGATTGCAATTTCGCTCTTCGTCGTCCTTCCCGTGGTCGGGATAGGTTTGGGCGTACTTGCGGCGTGGCTGATTCTGAAAAACGTTTCCAAAAAGAAGTCGGAAAAGAAGCTCGACGATACGTCGAAGCGGGTAGACGAAATGCTTTCCGCGGCAAAGGCGGAGTGCAAACAACTCAGACAGGAAGCCATTTTAGAGTCCAAGGAACAGGACATCAAAAGAAGGAACGAGTTCGATCAGGAGATGAAGGAGAAGCGCGCCGAACAGCAGCGCATGGAATCCCGCCTGAGCCGTCAGGAGGACGCCCTCGAAAAGAAGGAGAACGAACTCAACAAAAAATCGGACATGCTCGACCATCAGCGCGAGGAGCTCTCGCGCCGCACGCAGGAGCTTTCCAAAACGCAGGAACAGGTTTCCCGCCAGCATGAACTCATGGTGCAGGAGCTCGAGCGCATCGCCCAGCTTACTAAGGACGAGGCGAAGAAGCAGCTCACCGAGGAGATCCTCGACGAGACGCGCCGCGACTGTGCGGTGCAGGTGCGCACCATCGAGCAGCAGGCGAAGGACGACGCCGATATCAACGCGAAAAACATTATTTCGCTTGCCATTCAGCGCTGCGCCTCCGACCACGCATCCGAATCCACGGTGTCCGTGGTGCCGCTTCCGAGCGACGATATGAAAGCGCGCATCATCGGTCGCGAGGGCAGAAACATCCGCGCCATCGAAAATGCCACGGGTATCGAGCTCATCATCGACGACACGCCCGAAGTGGTGATTTTGTCCGGCTTCGACCCCGTCAGAAGAGAGGTCGCCCGTCTGACCCTCGAACGCCTCATTCAGGACGGTAGGATCCATCCCGCGAGAATTGAGGAGACGGTGGAGAAGGTACGCAAGGAGCTCGACCAGCAGATCAAGGCGGCGGGAGAAAACGCGATGTTTGAGGTGGGGATCTTCGGATTGCACCCCGAAATCATCAAACTGATCGGAAGACTGAAATTCCGTACGAGCTACGGGCAGAACGTGTACCGCCATTCCATTGAGGTCGCGCAGCTTGCGGGACTCATGGCGCAGGAATTGGGTTTGGACGTAAACTTTGCAAAGCGCGCGGGCTTGCTGCACGATATCGGCAAAGCCGTCGACCACGAGCAGGAGGGCACGCATATCCAGCTGGGCGCGGATATTGCCAAGAAGTTTAAGGAAAACGCGATGATCGTAAATGCGATTATGGCGCACCACGGCGACGTGGAGCCCAAGACGATCGAAGCGGTGCTCGTACAGGCGGCGGACGCCATTTCGGGTGCGCGTCCCGGCGCGCGGCGCGAGACGGGCTCGAACTACGTCAAGAGGCTGGAAAAGCTCGAAGAGATCGCGTCAAGCTTTCATGGCGTGGACAAGAGCTACGCCATTCAGGCGGGCAGAGAGGTGCGCGTCATCGTCAAGCCCGATCAGGTGGACGACGCAAAGGCGCTGTTCCTCGCAAAGGACATTGCAAAGAAAATCGAAAGCGAGCTCGAATATCCGGGACAAATCAAGGTCAACGTAATAAGAGAGTTCCGCAGCGTCGAATACGCAAAGTAAGTAAAATAAAAGAAGGCTTCCCGACGGGAAGCCTTTTTGCTTGCAATTGCGTTACAAATCTTTTCTGCCGAGCAGTTCGTCCGTCGTTACGTTGAAAAACACGGCGAGGGAAAGAATATTGCTTGCTACAGGCTCGTTCACGCCGCGCTCCCAATAGTCGATTGCCTTTTGGCTGACGCCGATTTCCTTTGCAAGCGCCGCCTGCGTCAATCCCCGTTCATTTCGCAAATATCTGATGGTTTCGCCTATCATAGTCATTATTTTAGAAGATTTCTTCTTAAAATAATTGACAAAGAAGTTTTCTTCTTATACAATTAAGAATTAAGAAAATAAAAGGAATGAAAAGTTAAATGGATATTTGGTCGTATGAAAAATACGTTTACTGTCTGGAACAGACATCGAAAAATCTTCGTATGGCAGCGCAAGGCGGGGACGAAGAAGTAAAAGAACTCTCCGAGCGGGTCGATAAAATTTATTATAAAGAACGGGATAACTGTATGCGTCTGTTGCGGGAAATGGGGTTGTATCCGAGGCTCTTAAATTGACGGCACGAATCCGAGCCCTGTTTGCATAAAATGGAGTAGGTAAACGCCGGCGAAGCGTTTGAACCCAAAAGATACGAACAGAGGTTAAACTATGTGCAATACTTGTAATCGTTGCTGCGGCTGCAACAACGGAACGGACGTGCAGAACAACAACGGCTGCGGCCGCAATTTATGTAATGAAATCGGGCGGGCGCTGAACAATCTTTTCCCTCTTCCCACAAACGACAACGGTTGCGGCTGCGGTTGTAACCGCAATCGGAGCGGTTGTGGCTGCCATTGCCACAGATGGTGCAACGAACAGAGAAACGGCAGCGGCTGCAACGCCGATCTCAGCGGTCTTACGGATTGCGGGAACTACGACGCGTACTATGCGCGGCAGTACGGACTGTTTTGCTGTCGCTAACAACGGCTGACGAATGCCGGTAAAAATTTACAGACGAATTTCACCCTCTTCCGTCAGGAAGGGGGTGAAAAGTCAAGCATTTTTATAGAATTTTTTTAGATTTTCAAAAATTTTTTTGCAGTATGATAAGATACCCGCTGAAAGTGGTATTTCGGCGGGTATTGTATTTTTCTAACCCTTGCAAGGGTTAGAAAAACGGGGCGGGCTGGGTGTTTAAGTTGAATGACAAAATAGCCGTCTTTCGGCGACTTGTTGAATTTATTGAAAGTGTACTTTCAATTATTGTTAAATTGCTTGCAGTTGCTCGGCGAACAGTTCCGCGCTTGTCGCATACCCGAATATTTCCCGCGGGTAGTCGTTTACCCACGTTTCAACGGCTTTAATGCGCTTGTCGCTTATGGTGGATAAGTCCGTGCCTTTCGGTATTAGTCGGCGTATTTCACGGTTTAACCGCTCATTACTGCCGCGCTCGCAAGAGGAGTACGGGTGGCAATAGTAAACGCTTGTACGCTTGCCGCCGTATATGGACTTTTCAAGCCCCTTGAAGTCGCTAAACTCAACGCCGTTATCAACGGTTATACTTTTGAACAGTTTATGGAATTGCTTTCCGTATCGCTTTTCAAGTTTATTCACATAGCGCACAACCGTTGCCGCCTTATGGTCGGGCATTTTATACACAATTTCAAAGCGTGTCAATCGTTCGGTAAATGCAAGGATAGTTTCTTTCGTGCCTTGCTTGCCTATAACACAGTCCATTTCCCAATGCCCGAACGTATCACGGGCGGCAATCTCGGCGGGGCGTTTCTCTATGCTCGTGCCTTTCGGCGGGCGTTTAATTGTCGCTTTTTGGTAGTGCCGTTGTTTTAATTGCACGTCGTTCATTGTTATGCGCGTGAATATGTAGCCCGCACGGATATAGCGGTAAAGCGTAGTTTTTGAAATCATTGTGCGGCAAGCCTTTTCACGCTTAATTCTGCCCAATGCGGCACACGGGCTTATTTTGTCGTTTATAACACGGTTTTCAATTTCCCGCACAAGTTCAAAGTCGTTGCCGATTTTGAGGGGCGCACCGTGTGCCGATTGATTTTGTCGGTACTTGTATTCGGCTATATCCGCGCTGTATGCAGTTACTTGCTTGTAGTGGCGTTCGCCCCAATAGTCGGTGTAAGTGTAAATCTTTTGCGTACATTGACCGCGTTTTAATTCGTTGTACACGGTTGCAAGACACACGCCCAACAACTCGGCAATGCGCTTTTTCGTACAGCCCGATTTCAAGTGATTTTCTATTTCGCGCCGTTGCGTTAATGTTAAGTCTTTCGTTCCTTTCCGTTTCATAGTCGTTATCGTTCCTTTATCGTTTTATTATAGTGTTTTTCCGCTTGAATTTCAAACGGTTTAAGCCTTAATTTTATGCGTGAGGCTATTACGCGACACCTTGTACCCGCCGCGCTGCGCGCGGCGGGTACAAGGTGTCGCGTTTAACCGACCGACAGCCCGCTTTCAGCACACAAAAAAGGCGGCTTTCGCGCTAAACCGCTTGCGAAATGCCGCCTTTTGATTTTGTTTTGCGGAAGTGAAAGCGAAGTGGAGCGCGTAACCGTGCTTTTTTCGGTTTTCAGACAAACGCAAAAAACACCTTATGTCAAGCCATAGGTGTAAGACCGTTGATATTATATTGTAACCGCGTTAAGCCGTTAAGCCGTACCGTGGCGGGTTGCAAATCAAGTCAATTATTGACATTTGTTTACGCTTGAAGTGCATTATATCGCGTTCCCAACTTATCACGTCGTCGAAAAGTATATACTTTGTGCCGAAGTCGTTCATTTCCGTTACTATTTCGCCGTCGTTCAGTTTGCGGTATATTTCCGTCGGTATTCCTCTGCTGTATACAATACGTTCGCCCGTCTTGCCTATGTATTTTAACAAATAGTTTAGCGTTTGTCCGTGTTTCAGTTCCATTTCGTTTAATTCCTCGAAGTCGTTTCGTCCGAAAGTTTTTTGAAAAAAGTCGTTTTCGTGCGTCGTTTGCATTTTACCTTGTGCCGTGCTGTAATCTGTCTTTTCCGTTATCTTGCCTATCATTTCGCCGCCGGGTATGTATAGCAGTCCGTGAAAGTGTAGCCGCCCCGTTTCGGGCGCACGCTCAAACACACCCATATACCGCCAACCGCGCCGCGTGTGTAAGTGCGAAAGACAGCACCGCAATTTTTTACGGAACGTGTATTCGTCTTGCTTATCGTCGGCGTATGTGAAAGTTACAAAGTAATTCCAACGGTTGAGGTTAGCCTTACGGCGAAAGCGTTTTTTACGAACATACAAATTGTGTTGCTTGCGTTCGATTTTGTCCGCTATATATTTATCCAAGTCGGGATAGTCGGGGAACAGCAAGAGTATTTCCGCCTTTATGTACGCCGTCATTTCGTCGCCTTTTAAGCCGTCTTGCATAGCGGCGATATAAAGGCTGTCAAAGAGTATGTCTATATCCTCGCGCTTATATTTATGCGGCACGGGTTTAATTTGACTGCGTACACACCGCGTAGCGATATAATGACCGCCGTCGTTGTATATCTTGTAATACGGTGTTTCGGCGGGCGGTTGCGGCTCGTTGAAAAACGGGAACGGGCAACCCGACATATCGTCAATAGGAATTAAGTTTGCATAGCTCATTGTTGTTTACCTCTCTGTAATCGTTTGCTTGCGGGCTGTAAAGCCCCTTTCGCGGCATAAACCGCCTACGGCTATTTATTCCACGGTGGGCTTGACAGCCCGCATTTTCCGCAGTCCTTTCGCGCCGCCGAAAGCAACTCAAAAGGATAGCCCCTTTTGGGTTGCTTTTCGTCTTTGCTATCGTACTACGGAAAACCGCGCACTTGCATAACTGTAACCGTCATTTTCTTTTACCTCTGCAATCTAAAAGGATAGCCCGTTTTTGAAAGTGTACTTTCAATTTTCGCGGTTATTCATACCGTTTAATAGGTCGTTTATAAAGTAACTGTTTTGTGCGCCGAGTTCCGCGAAAGTCGCTTTTTCGGTTGCGTATTCCGCTAAATCGTCTATACCGACGGGAGAGCGCAACGCCTTTTCCGTGAAGAAGTCTGAAAAACAGTCCGTAGAAAAACGCTTGCTGTAAATCTTTTTCGACATTATGTAATACTTGTTTTCGTCAAGCGTTCCGTCTTGCGTTCCGCTTTCCACTTGCACCCGTAAACGGCAATATCCAAAGCGGTTATATATGCGCGTGTAATAGTGGTGTATTTTCGCCGTAATCGCCTTTAATAGATACATAGGCAAAGTGTTATCCGAGCGCACAAAGCGGTATTGATAATACAGCCCCGCAAACTTGCCGAACAGCCAACTGTACAGCAATTCCGCAAGAGAGAAAAAAGGCATTGCAAGGCACGTTTCGCCGCTTTCGCGGATATGGACTATTTCGCATAAGTCGCGGGCATCTGCACCCCAACTTTCGGGGCGTTGTTCGTCCGTTATTACCCGCACGAAAGGGAAGTTGTCAACCGTTGCCGAGTGGCGCACCATTTTCAACCAACTGTTAAATAAATCGTTCTTTTGATTTGTCGTTTCGTCTTTCTTTTTCTTTTCCGAAAGTTCAAGACTGTTGCCACGTTCCTTGCCCACCTCTGTAATTATGACAACGCCAAATTCAAAGTTATTTGCGTTCACGTTGTTTTCAATGAGCTTGCGTCCAAGCCGCAAACTGTCAAAGTCCAAAATATGCGCGTGGCGGGAATAACTGTCTATCAAGCGGCTATCACGCTTGAAAAAGTCGGCGTTCCAGAGCGGGAAGTTACCCAAGTCGGCAAGCACACCGTCCACGCGAACGGAATAATTTGCAATTAAGAGCGACGATTGAATTATATAGATAAAGTATAATTGCGCGTAAATCTCGACGATTTCCCACACGTTGACAACCTTTAATTTATCGTCGTATTCAAGCCCGTAACGCTCGTAATCATAGTTAAAGAGCCGTTCGCGCGTTTGCGTTTTTTGCCACCTTGCCGCCTTTTTCGCTATGAATTGCCGTATCGTCGCAAGGTTGTACACCTCGTGATATTCCATAGCTCGCCGCAGTTCGTTTTCCAAATTACACCACGGAAAAGCGGGGAATTTCAAATCGTTTTCAAGTATCTTTTCAAACGCTTTATCGCGGAACATTACTTCTTGCGATAACGCCATATCCGTTATAGCCGTTGTCTTTTTCTTGCCCATAGTGCCGCAGACCATATACACAATAGGGCGGACGTTGATAAACCCGCGATTACGCATTTCGTAATGATTGAGCCGCGCATACGCTATCTTTTTGCGGAACATATCGAACAGCACAAACCCGATTATTACCCACGCCCACACGGGAATAGAAGTAAACGGCACGGACAAATCAAGAAAAAGTTTATACACTTGCCGATAGATATTTACCACGTCGAACGAAACGACGAAATAAAAGTAGTACGCTAAAAATTCAAAAATAATCGCAACCGCATTGAAGTAGAACAGCCACAAGCACAGCCACACCGCCCAATACGGCTTATGCGCTTTTATGAACGCCCAAAGCCCCGCAAGCCATTGTTTGACGGGGCGATATGTATGAGCCGTGAGCCACTTAAACGCTTTTAGCGGGCGGCTGTCCTTGTCATAGTCGTTGTTTTCCTTTTTCAAGTACCGTTTCAAATAGACATACGCCAACAGGACAAACGGCAATACGATTATTAGCACTTTGCAGAGCGTGAAAAGCAAATTGCCGAGAAAGGACAAATAACCCGTAAAATTATCCATTGTCGCCCATAATTGCCAATAGCGCGCCCAATTTGACTTAAAGCCCGTCCACGTTTCCGGTAAAGGAACGGACGGAACAGAGGGCGGCGCGGGCGTGAAGTCGAAAAAGGGTATTTTCGGTAAGTCGTTTACAGTCGGCGTGATATTGTGCGATATGCCGAATATCTCGCAGAAGTAGTAACCCACCGATAGCCCGAAATCGCGCCCGCCCTCTATGAGCCTACCAAGCGCACCCGAATAGAGGAATACACCGCAAGCAATAAACGCAAGCGTAATTGCTATGCAAATGATATGGCGGTAATCAAACCGTTTATTCATATTCCTTACCAAAGCCCTTACGCTCAAAATTACGGAAGTACGATAAAGTTTTATCGTCTATATTTTCAACCCTTACACCCATAGAAAAAAGAGTTTTTGCAAAAGCAAATATACCCGCTGTATCCCACGGAAGTTGAGAATATAGTACCGCCGCAATTTTTTCAATCTGTATTTCGTACACCGAAGTTGTCTTTTTGAAACCGTCAATATATCTTATCGTTTGTTCCGTCATATCTGCACCGCCGTATAAATAAAATAGCCGATAACCACCAAAAGCACTATACCGAGCAATACCCACAGTAACCGTTTAATCGTTTTCATTAAAAAATTAACCTCGCATATCTTGTAATTCGTTTGCCGTCGTAAATCATTTCGTATAAATAAACGTGCTTATACATTACCTTAATTTTATACTTGCCGTCGCCCATATCCGATATTAACCCAAGTTCGATAAACTTGTTTACCGTGCCGAGAGCGCGGGCGCATAAGTTCAATAGCCGTTCGTATTGTTTTTCTGTCTTAATTATTCCCGCCGTGTCCGTCATTTTCTTTAACCGTCCTTTTTGAAAGTGTACTTTCAATTTTCATTTTCGTTGCAAAATCATTTGACTTTTGCCGCAAAGTAGTATATACTTATAGACAGTTAAACGGCTTTACGCGCGTTTATCCCCGTTGCAACACTTTGCGACAGTGCCCCGAGTGGTCTAATCTCGGGGACTTTTTTTATTCTTTTTTTCCGCGAAATTTTTCCATTTTCTTGCGGTTTTCAGCGGCGGGTTGTGATTTGTATAAAACCTTTTCTTTTATCTTTTCCACGTCGTCGCTTGATACGTCCATATTCGGGTGATTTTCTTTGAATTTTTTATTTACCCGTATAGGATTGCCCTCGTCGTCCATAATCTCAACGTAATGCTTAAAGCGTGATTGTCCTTGTTGATAGTTTTTCAACCGTGTACGGTTTCTACCGTCGCGGCTTGATAATTGCACAACGGCAAGGTCATTACGGGCGTTTGTTTCGATTACGACAACGGGACGTTCCTTTTCGGGTTGTTTCGCTTTCTTGTCTAAATACTTATCGCGTGTTGTAAGCGTTCTGCCTTGCGGCACTTTCCCGCTTGCCGTTCGTCCTTGATTTACTTTCTTTTTAGGCGTAGCCGCCCCATTTTTACGGGGCGGTTTTCTTGTATTCCTTGCCATTTTTATTTACCTCGCTTTCGTTTATTTGCCGCTTTTCCTATGCCCTTAAATAGTGCGCCTATCGCCTTAAAGGGGAGTAGCACAAGCCAAACTATAAACTGTATTATAT
>CAJUOI010000017.1 GCA_910588615.1 uncultured Christensenellaceae bacterium
GGCTGTGATAGGTGGGGAGTTAGCGGTGCCCTGTATCTGCAATCCGCTATAGCAGAACCGAACGCTTTTCTCGGTGCCGATCGTGGAAGGCAGCATAAGGCAAGGGATGTTGATAACAAGGTCTTATGCAACGCACCCCTGCGAACCGTGTCAGGGTAGGGATACAGCAGCACTAAACAGACAGGTGCGTGTGCCATAGGGTAGCTTTGTCGGAGTAACCTACCGTATTTCCGCTTCGGCGGTCGGCAACAAAAAAAGCTTCACAGTTTTTTCGAATACGAACGCCCGCAATCAAACGCTTGCGGGCGGTTTTTCATGAATCCGTATAATCATTCCACCGCCCCTCGGACGGTGGTTTTATTTCTCCTCGTTTTCGTCGGTTTTCGAACGGTTATCTTCGGCAACCGCGGCTTCCTGCGCAAGCTCGCCTGCACCGCCCGACGCCTTCCGCCGCAAAACGCGCCCCCGTATCGCCAGAAACGAATAATACGCTCCGTTTAACAGGAAAAACAACGCGACGTAAAAGACGTACAACAGCATGATATACAGCATATTCACCTCGTACCGCCACACCGTTACGCCCCACACGGGCAATTCCACGGGAAAAGGATTGATTTGCGTAAACGCGTAGTTCGGCATTAAATATTCCCCTTCCGTAAGCGTGTAGCCGCCGTAAGAAAATCCCATCGAGGCGGAGGTAACAAGCGCGCTTGCCAACGTTGCAACGACGATGACCCCGAAGTAATACGCAAGCGGAATCATGCAGTGCTTCATTTTGAAACGGTAATGTCCAAGCGCGGAGGGCAGCACCGAAAGCGCAAACAGCAAACAGTGCGTTAAACAAAAATATAAAATGGAGTAGCTGCAAAAGATGCCGTAATTGCTCATATCGTCGCGCCCGAAATACACGAACACACTCAATGCTCCCGCCGCATGAACGAAAAATGCCATTGCATACAGAATCCGTTTTTTCAAAAACACCGAAAGCGCGGCAACGTACACCCCGATATTGCAGATAAACAGCGGCACCACCGCAAACAGCGTATGATAAACGTTATAGCCGTCGCCGATCAACATAGAATCCTTACTGTGATACTGAATCAATAGCACGATTGCCGCTGCCGCAAGGTACTCCTCCTGCGCCTTTCGGCTTTTTCGCTTTAAAAAATAGTACGCGCCCACGGTAAAGCAGATCAAAACCGCCAGCATCAGAAAATGCCAGACGGTAAAATTTTTAAAACGAAGAAAACTCGTTTCCGGAATCGTAGCAATCTCGAAGAAATTTTCGAACATATTCAGCGGCATACAGCCAACGAGCGCCGCGGGCAGATAAACGAAGCTCTTTGCCCGAACGCCCCATCCGTCGCGCGCAACGAGTAATGCGCACACTGCCAGAAAGAGCACATTCGACGCATAAAACAGCGCGATGTTCGCACTCTTCGGCATAAACTCGTTAAACTGCGCGTATACGAGCTCGGCAGGCGTGCTGTCCGCAGTAACGGCGGTTACGTCGAAAAACTCCCCGAACATAAAGCAGGAGATCACCGCGAATAACGGTAAAACGCATTTCGCAATATCCGCACAGCATCTCTTTCCGTAGAAAACGGCAAGCGGCAACAGAAGCAGCCCTGCCTTTTTCACCCATTGACTGAGGATGAAAAAGAAATCGAACTGCCCGAAGCGATTAAATATGTAATAATCGGAAACCGTGAAGGTGAGAATCAGGGAAACGGCAAGCAGCAGCCCCGTACCCGCCTTTAACGCGATTTCAATCGCTCTGCGTTTTATCATATTGCCATTATAGCACGCTCTGCTCCTCCGCGTCAAACCATCGTACGAGGAAAAAAATTCCCGTCGTACGCGAGCGCGCGACGGGAAAATCTTACTTCATGAACGCCAAGAACGCCTTGTAGTTGCTGTAAACGTCAGCTTTGGAAACGAGCTCCCAAGGAGCGTGCATAGAGATAACGGGCACGCCCAAGTCCACGGTGTCGATATTCAGACCGGCAACGAACTTCGCAACCGTTCCGCCGCCGCCCGCATCCACCTTACCGAGCTCCGCCGTCTGCCAAACCACGCCGTCCTCGTCGAACATCTTTCTCACTTCGCCCACAAACTCGGCGGAAGCATCGTTGCTGCCGCTCTTGCCGCGCGCACCCGTGAACTTGCTCATGCACGTTCCGCAGGAGAGAAGCGCAGAATTCAGCTTCTCGTACACGCCCGCAAAATTGGGGTCGTATGCAGCGGTTACGTCGGACGAAAGACATTTGCTCGCAAAACGCACTTTGCGGAAATTCGCACCGAGCGCAACGGAAATCTCTTCCATTAAATCCTCGTATACTTTGCACTGAATGCCCGTGGTGCCCTCGCTGCCGATTTCCTCTTTGTCTACGAGCATTGCGAGCACGGTGTGTGCGCTGTCGTTGTCGAGCACGGCGCGCAGCGCGGGATACGCGCAAACTCTGTCGTCGTGTCCGTACGCGCCGATGAGCGCACGGTCAAAGCCGACGTCGCGCGCACCGTACGCGGGCACTGCGGAGAGCTCCGCCGAAAGAAAGTCCTCTTCGCACATGCCGTACTTCTCGTTAAGAATACTTAAAACGTTCAGTTTGATTTTATCGGAAACGTCCTCGTCCGCATAGGGAAGCCCGCCGACGACCACGTTGAGCTGCTCGCCCTCGATAATCTTGCCCGCCCCCTTCGCCATCTGATCCGCGCCGAGATGAGGAAGCAGATCGTCGATGTAGAACACGGGGTCGCCCGCTGCCTCGCCGACGCTGATTTCGATTTTCTTACCGTTTTTCAGAACCACGGCGCCGTGCAGCGCAAGCGGAATCGCCGTCCACTGATACTTTTTGATGCCGCCGTAATAGTGCGTTTTCAGGTAGCACATACCCGAATCCTCGTACAGCGGAACCTGCTTGATATCTACGCGGGGCGCGTCGATATGCGATGCGATAATACGCAGCCCGTCTTCTTCGATATTCTTCGTTCCCACGCGGAACACGACCACGCTCTTGTCGCGGTTGATAAAATACTTTTTGTCGCCCGCCTTTAACTTATCGCCGAACTTAAATTCGGTAAAGCCCTTTTTCTTGGCTTCCGCCACGGAAACCGCGCACGCCTCGCGCTCCGTCTTTGCCGCGTCGAGATATGCCATATACCCCTTGGCGAAATCAAAAATTTCTTTGCGCTCCGCCTCGGAAGCGACTTCGTAGTAGTTCTTTTTCTTGTAGGAAAGGGATTCCTGTAATTTCTGACCCTTGCTTTTCTCTGCCATAACGCTACTCCTTGGTTTTTTTATTATTATATCACCGAATCAGGGAAAATGCAAATAGTTTTACGACCCATTTCCGGTGTGTGTATGCAATGATTAACACACGGAGACAATTTAACACAGCTGTCATCTGATACGGTGTAATATAAAAACAGAGGGACCGATGGACGATCCATTGTAATTTGACTTGATCGACGAGGAAGAAACGGGCTAACTGTCTTTTGCATTCCGCCGCATATCAACAAAACCGCATACGAACGGAAAAATCCCATCGTATGCGGCTTAACGCATATTCGCCGACGTACAGAACAACAAAAAAGCGCCCGATGAGAGCGCTTTATTCGTTATTCTTATACAAGCTCGATAATTGCCTGTTCCGCTCCGTCGCCGCGACGCTGACCGAGGAGATAAATCCTCGTATAGCCTCCGCCCTGACCGACTTCTTCCTTTCTCTGAGCGTACTTAGGTGCGATTTCGTTGAAAATCTTTTCGATCAAGGGGTGCTTGATCTGCGAAGTGCGCTTTTTATAGTCGCTCTTCTTTTCTGCAAACTCCTTGATTTCCTGCAAATCGTACGTCTTGGCAATGATCGCGCGGCGGGCCGCCAGCTTCTTCGTGCCGTCCTTATAGCCCTTCGTCTTGATTTCCTTGCCCTTCTTGTCCTTTGCAACGATTTCCACTTCTACCACGTCGTCGTAGGTGTTAACAGCTTTCGTGATAAGCTTTTCAACGTAGGGGCGAAGTTCTTTCGCACGCGCCGCCGTCGTTTCGATTCTACCGTACCACAGAAGCTGAGACGCCTGATTGCGAAGAATCGCCATTCTCTGCTCCGTCGTTCTGCCCAATTTACCCGGCATGATTTAATCCTCCTTTTTTTCCAGCGAAAGTCCGTATGCTTCGAGTTTTTGCATGACTTCGTCGAGCGATTTCTTGCCGAGGTTTCTCACCTTCAACATCTCGTCCTCCGTCTTGCGGCACAAGTCTTCCACCGTGTGAATGTTCGCTCTCTTCAAGCAGTTGTAGGAACGGACGGAGAAGTCCATATCTTCAATCTTCATGGAGAGAATCTGCTGCTGTTTGTCGTCGTCCGTCTTTACAAGAATGTCCATATCTCTGATGGTATCCGACAGGTTGACGAACAGGCTGATGTGATCCTGCATGATCTTCGCCGCAAGCGAAACGATTTCCTTGCCCGAGAACGTCCCGTCCGTCCAGACCTCGATCGTCAGACGGTCGTAGTCGATATTCTGTCCTACGCGCGCAGGCTCTACATTGTAGTTGACCTTCTGCACGGGCGTATAAATAGAATCGATGGGAATGAAATCGATGATCGGTTGCTTGTTCTCTTTGGCGGGCTTGTAGCCTCTGCCGCGACCGATCGTAATTTCGGCGTCGATTTTTCCGCCCGCGTCCACCGTGCAAATGTACTGGTCGGAATTGACGATTTCCACTTCGGAATCCTGCGAGATGTCCGCCGCGGTAACCACGCACGGTCCCTCTTTGACGAGACGAAGCGTTTTCGTGTAGTCCTTATCCGTTACTCTCGTCTTGATGGCGAGCAGCTTGAGATTTAAAATAATTTCGGTAACGTCCTCTTTGACTGCGGGGATTGCGGAAAACTCGTGTTTTACCGTTCCGTCCGTAAATTTGATTCCCTGTACGGCTGCGCCGGGAAGCGCAGAGAGCAGTATTCTTCTCAGACAGTTGCCGATCGTAAGACCGAAACCCTTTTCGAGCGGTTCGACGACGATTTTTGCGTAAGATTTTTCCTCGTTTTCAGTAACCTCGATTTTGGGCATATCCATTTCGATCATAAACCTACCTCCTTAAACTTAATTACTTGGAGTACAACTCGACAATCATATGCTCCGCAATCTGGCTGTCGACGTCCTCACGCGTAGGAAGCGCAAGCACCTTGCCTTCCAGCTTCTCGGGGTCGAATTCAAGCCATTTCGGCATATTCGCTACCTTCATCGTCTTAATCTGTTCGAAAAATTTATTGTTCCTTCTGTTTTCTTTTACCGCAATCACGTCGCCCACTTTAATGTTATACGAGGGAACGTTCACCGTTCTGCCGTTCACCGTAAAGTGCGCGTGATTTACAAGCTGTCTTGCCTGCGTTCTCGATACACCGATACCCATACGGAAGATGACGTTATCGAGCCTTCTTTCGAGCAAGGAGAGCATATTTTCGCCCGTGATCCCCTTCATTCGATCCGCTACCTCGTAGTAGTGGCGGAACTGCCCTTCCTGCACGCCGTAAATACGCTTGGTCTTCTGCTTTTCACGCAGCTGCTGTCCGTATTCGGAAATCTTCTTTCTGCCCATACCGTGCTGTCCGGGAGGCGTGGGGCGTTTATTGAAGGGGCACTTTTCCATGTAGCACTTTTCACCCTTCAAAAAGAGCTTCGCACCCTCTCTTCTGCAAAGTTTGCATTTTGCGTCTCTGTATACTGCCATTTTAATTGCCTCCTACCTTATACTCTTCTGCGCTTGGGCGGACGGCACCCGTTGTGAGGAACGGGCGAAACGTCGGAAATCAGCGTAACTTCCAAATCGCAGTTGCCGAGCGCGCGGATCGCGGACTCTCTGCCTGCACCGGGACCTTTTACGTATACCTCAACGTAACGAAGACCGTGTTCTTTCGCTGCTTTTGCAGCCGTTTCGGCAGCCATCTGCGCCGCGAACGGCGTACCCTTACGCGAACCCTTGAAGTTGAGCGAACCCGCGCTCGACCAAGAGATGACATTGCCGCTCATGTCCGTAATCGTTACAAGCGTATTGTTGAACGTGGACTGGATATGAACTTGTCCTCTGTCCACCTTCTTCAGCTCTCTGCGTTTTCCTCTGGAAACTGTCTTTTTCTTCTCAGCCATAATTCAAACGCTCCTTACTTCTTCTTATTCGCCACGGTACGGCGAGGTCCTTTCCGCGTTCTTGCGTTGCGCTTCGTGGACTGACCGCGCACGGGAAGTCCCTTTCTGTGGCGCACGCCGCGATAGCATCCGATTTCCATCAAACGCTTTACGTTGAGGCTGACAGCCCCGCGCAGTTCGCCCTCCACGGTATAGTGGTGGTCGATATATTCTCTTAATTTGGATACGTCGTTTTCGTCGAGATCCTTGACTCTCACGTTAGGGTCGATGCCCGTCGCTTCGAGAATCTTCTTGGAAGTGGAAAGCCCGATTCCGTAGATATAGGTAAGTCCGATTTCTACTCTCTTCTCTCTGGGCAAATCCACACCGGCAATACGTGCCATTTGCAAATCCTCCGTTGATTTGTGTTAAAAAATATTTATGGTTTTTATATATCTTCCGAGCTCTTGCGGAAACAGTGGAAAATATTTCCGTCAAAATTCGGTTTGTTTTCCGTGCTTAAACGCAAAGCAAGCCGATTTTCCGCACCCGTTCGTGCGGAAATTCAGCTGATTTTGCGTTAAAGTTCGATTTTCCGAGAAAACCGCGATAACTATTATATCATAATCCGCAAGTTTCTGTCAACCGATTTCAATGCGAATTTATATCGTTTTTTAGCCCTGTCTCTGTTTGTGGCTCTTGTTTTTGGAACAGATGACCATAACTTTTCCGTTCCGCTTGATTACTTTGCACTTATCGCACATAGGTTTTACAGAAGGTCTGACTTTCATAATAACTCCTTTTTTCCGCCCGCGCACACGGGGCGACTCGTAATCGTATTTAAGATTTGCTGCGCCAGGTGATTCTGCCCTTCGTTAAATCGTACGGACTCATTTCGAGCTTGACCGAATCCCCTTCGATAATGCGGATATAGTTCATTCTCAGCTTTCCCGAAATGTACGCCGTGATAACGTGCCCGTTGGTAAGCCGTACCTTGAACGTCGTGTTGGGAAGTGCTTCGATGACCTTGCCCTCCGCTTCGATAACGTCGTCTTTCGACATGATTTCCTCGCTTTGATTTTTTTACAGCGTCAGAATTTCGACGCCGTCCTCGCGGACGACGAGCGTATTCTCGTAGTGTGCCGCGCTCTTTTTATCCAACGTAATTGCCGTCCATTCGTCGGATAAAACTTTTACCTTCCACGTTCCGAGAGCGATCATCGGTTCGACGCAGATCACGGTGCCCGCTTCAAGTCTTACGCCCGTTCCCTTTCTTCCGAAATTGGGAACGTTGGGGTCTTCGTGCATCTCCCTGCCGATTCCGTGCCCCGTGTATGCCCGAATAACGGAAAATCCGTTTTCCTCCGCATGACGCTGCACCTGATAACCGATATTGTACAGCGGCGTGCCCGCCTTCAACCCTTCGATGCCCTTCCAGAAACATTCCTCGGTAACGCGCACGAGCTTCCTTTTCTCTTCGGACACTTCGCCGATACAGAACGTTCTGCAACAGTCGCCGTGAAATCCGTTTTTGTACGCCACAATATCCACGCTGACGATATCGCCCTCGTCGAGAACGCGTTCGTCAGGAATGCCGTGAACGACCACTTCGTTGACGGAAACGCACGCGGATGCGGGGTAACCGCAGTAACCCAGACAACTCGGCTCCGCGCCGCTCGCCTTAATGAAATCGTATACGAGCGTATCTACGTCCTTCGTCGTCATGCCGGCTCTGATGCGATCGCCGACGAACTTCAAGCAATCGCGGACGATCGCGCACGGCTCACGCATGAGCTGAATTTCTTCTTCACTCTTCGTGAGAATCATATTACGCCATCTGATCGAGAACTGCCTTGATTTCCTCAAAGAGGACTTCGGCAGGAGCTTCCGATCCCGTAAAGTTGAGAATGATTCCCTTTTTCGTATAATAGTCGATGAGCGGAGCGGTCTGCCCGTTGTAAACGTTCAGACGGCTGCCCACCGTTTCCGGATTGTCGTCCTTTCTCTGATACAGCTCGCCGCCGCAACGCGTACAGGTCGTAACGCCGTTCAGCGTGGAAACGTGATAACTTTCGCCGCATTCCTTACACACTCTTCTGCCGCAAAGTCTGTCCATAAGCAGAGAGAAGTCAATGTTGATGTTTACGACGCCGTCTACCTTGGCAAACTTGTCAAGCGCTTCCGCCTGATACAGGTTACGGGGAAATCCGTCGAGAAGGTAACCCTTTTTGCAGTCCTCCCAGGTAAGGCGGTCGCGCACGATCTCGCAGGTTACTTCGTCGGGAACGAGTTCGCCCTTATCGGTGTACGACTTGGCGAGCAGCCCGATTTTCGTGCCGTTTTTGATATTTGCACGGAAGATGTCGCCCGTGGAGATATGCACGAGACCGTAGCGGTCGGAAATTTTCGTTGCCTGCGTGCCCTTGCCTGCGCCGGGCGCACCGAGTAATATCAGATTCATATTTGATTCCTCTTTATTAACATCCGTCGGTTACGAACGGAAAGAAATGCAAGCAAGACACGGAGTACGAGGAAAACCCGAAGAAATTTACTAAGCGTAAATGACTGAGGGTTGCCACGGTACGACACGGTATTGCGCCGCAAGTCCTTTCGCGTTTATTATTTCAAAAAACCTTTGTAGTTCTTCATCATGATCTGCGACTGCAACTGCTTATCAAGCTCCAACGCAACCGACACGATGATCAGAATACCCGTGGTAGAGAACACGTTGACGAGATCCATATCGCCCGTCCAGCTGAACGCTACCGAAGGAACGAACGCAACGAGCGTTAAGAAGATGGCGCCGAACAGCGTAATGCGGTTGTTGATTTTCTTCAAATACGCCGCCGTCGGCTTTCCGGGACGGATACCCTGAATAAATCCGCCGTTCTGCTGAATGGACTTGCTCACGTCCTCGGGATTGAACTGAATCTGCGCATAGAAGAATGCAAACGCAAAAATCAGTAAGCACAGCACCACCGAATAGATAACTCTTCCGTACCATTCGCCGTTGCCGGAGAACCAGATTTGCAGATTGGTTGCCGCCTTCGTTTCGGGCCAGAACAGGCTGATAAGCATTGAAGGGAAGGACACGATCGCATAGGCGAAGATGAGGGGCATAACGCCGCTTCCCGTAATCTTCATGGGAATGACGGACGCCTGACCGCCGTACATCTTGGTGCCGCGCACCTGCTTCGCGTACTGCACGGGAATCTTGCGTTCCGCAAGATCGACGAACGTTACGAGGAAGAAGATGACGATTGCGATCAGAACGAAGATCCCGAGCTCGAGAAGTCCGTCTCCTACCTTCATCGTTCCCTTGCCCATGGCAATGAACTTGTTGAGAATCGTCGTACCCGCCGTAGAAAGGATACCGATGAAAATGATCATCGAGATACCGTTGCTTACGCCGAAGTCGGTGATGCGTTCGCCCAGCCACATGACGATAAGCGAGCCCGCCGTATACACGATTGCCATATAGATGCCTGCCACCCATGCGGAATCGAAGAACAAATCCGTACGGAGCGCGTCGCTCTGGTTGGCAAAGTTAATGATAATGCCGACAGACTGAACGATTGCGAGAATCACCGTAATGATACGCGTAATCGTGGTCAGTTTTTTCTTGCCCTCTTCGCCCTCTTTGCTCATGCGCTCCAACGCGGGGATCCCCACCGTTAGCAGCTGCACGATGATCGAAGCGTTGATGTACGGTCCGATACCGAGTGCAAACAGCGTTCCGTTCGCAAGCGCGCTACCCGTAATGCCGCTCATGAGCGTAAGGAAATCGTTATCTCCGATCGCATCGCTGAACGTCTTTCTGATCAACCCGGGAACGGGGATATAGCAGCCCAGACGGAATACGAGAAGAAGCAGGAGCGTAAGAAAAATCTTTTTTCTGATGTCCTTATTGCGAAAGGCGTTTTTTAAGGTTTCTAACATAATAATCCTCCTGTCTTTCGCCGAACGTTACCGATAAAATCAGTTACTTTTCGACGATCTCCGCCGTGCCGCCCGCCGCTTCGATGGCAGCCTTGGCGGATGCGGAGAACTTCGCGGCGCGCACCGTAAGCTTTACTTTCAGTTCACCCGCGCCGAGAACTTTGAGTCCGACATTATTCTTTACTTCTTTCGCAAGTCCGTTGGAAAGCACGAAGCCGTAATCCACCGTCGTTCCTTCGGGGAGCTCCGCAAGATTGGCAAGATTTACGATAACGTAATCTTTGCCGAACTTGTTGTGGAACCCTCTCTTGGGAATGCGTCTTGCAAGGGGCATCTGACCGCCTTCGAAACCGGGTCTTACTCCGCCGCCCGAACGCGCCCACTGTCCTTTATGTCCCTTTCCGCTCGTCTTGCCGAGACCCGAACCGATGCCGCGTCCGAGACGTTTTGCGGAAGTTCTTGCTCCCTCTGCGGGAGAAATCGTATCTACTCTCATAGCCGTCTCCTTATACGTTTTCGACCTTGATAAGGTGCGCAACCTTCTTGAGCTGACCCTGCAATGCGGGGCTGTCCTCGAAGGTCTTTTCCGAACGGATCTTGGTAAGTCCGAGCGCCGCAACCGTGGCTTTCACCGATTTGATTTCGCCGATCGTACTTTTAATAAGCGTTACTTTAACCATTTGCGTCCTCCTCAGCCTACGATCTCTTCTACGGTCTTGCCGCGGAGAGCCGCAATCTGTTCTACCGTTTTGAGTTCGCTAAGTCCCGCAACCGTCGCCTTAACGCAGTTGCCCGCGTTCTGGGTGCCGTGCGACTTCGTTCTGATGTTCTTGATCCCCGCAGCTTCCATGACCGCACGCACGGGACCGCCCGCGATAACGCCGGTACCTTCGGCGGCAGGCATCATCAGAACGGCGCCCTTGCCGAATTTTCCGAGCACTTCGTGCGGAATCGTCGTGTCCACGACGGGAACGTTGATCATGTTCTTCTTTGCTGCCTGCGTCGCCTTTTCGATCGCTTCGGGCACTTCCTTTGCCTTGCCCTGTCCGTAACCGACTTTGCCGTTGCCGTCGCCGACGACCACGAGCGCAGCAAAACGCATATTTCTGCCGCCCTTCACCGTCTTGCTTACGCGGTTGATTCCGATAAGCTTCTTGATGAGTCCGTCGTTTTCTTCCTGTCTTCTCTGAGGTCTGTTTTCTCTTGCCATGATTATCAACTCCTATCAGAATTTCAGTCCGGCTTCACGTGCGCCGTCCGCAAGCGCCTGTACGCGCCCCGTGTAGAGATACCCGCCTCTGTCGAAAACGACCGCCTCGATTCCCTTTTCCTTTGCGCGCTCGCCCGCGATTTTCCCGACGATTTTCGCCGCTTCCGTCTTGGTCTTGCCCGCAATCTGTTCCTTTACCGTCTTTTCGAGCGTCGAAGCCGAAGCAAGGGTTACCCCCTTTGCGTCATCGATGAACTGTGCATAGATATGATTCGTGCTTCTGTAAACACTCAGACGGGGCGCTTCCGCCGTGCCCGAAATCTTCTTTCTTACGCGAACGTGGCGGCGCTGTCTTTCCGCATTTTTATCAATTTTCGTTATCATTTTCTACGCTCCTTTACTTCTTGCCCTTACCGGAAGTCTTGCCTTCCTTGTGCTCTACGTGTTCGCCCTTGTAGCGAATCCCGTAGCCGTGGAAAGGCTCGGGCTTACGGATCGCCCTGAGCTCCGCGGCAACCTGCCCCACGAGCTCCTTGTTGATTCCGCTGACCGTAACCTCCGTCTGCGAGGGGCATTCGAGTTTGATGCCCTGCGGAGCAACGTACTCCACGGGATGGGAGAAGCCGACGTTAAGCACGAGCTTGGTCCCCTGCATAGCAGCCTTCCAGCCTACGCCCTTTACCTCGAGCCCCTTCGTGAAGCCCTCGGAAACGCCCTTTACCATATCCGCGATCAGCGCGCGGTACAGACCGTGTTTTGCGTTCGTTTCGTCCCTGTCGTCAAGCGCCTTTACGTGAACGTGCCCGTCCTCTACGGTAACGTCGATTGCGCCGACGATTTGACGCGTCAGCGTTCCCTTGGAGCCCTTTACCGTTACGACGCCGTCTTTGAAAGCGACCTCCGTTCCGGAGGGAAGCGCAATGCTCAATTTTCCGATTCTTGACATAATTCCCTCCTCAATAGACGTAGCAAAGCACTTCGCCGCCGACGTTCTGCGCCTTCGCCTGCTTATCCGTCATGATTCCCTTGTTCGTGGAAACGATTGCGATACCGAAACCGCCCAATACCTTGGGCATATTTCCGGCGCCGCTGTAAGTTCTTAACCCCGGTTTGCTGACTCTTTGCAGCCCGCTGATAACCGATTCGTTTTTATCTGTATATTTCAGCGTGAGAACAAGCTTTCCGTTATAGCCGTCCTCTGCGAAACGCACGTCCTTAACGTAACCCTCGGCAAGCAGAATATCGGCGATTGCCTTCTTCATGTTGGACGACGGGATTTCAACGGTCTCTTTCTTGACCGTAAGCGCGTTTCTGATTCTTGTGAGCATATCTGCGATAGGATCTGTCATTTCGTGCCTCCTTACCAGCTCGACTTTTTTACGCCGGGGATCTGTCCCTTGTACGCGAGTTCACGGAAGCAGATACGGCAGACGCCGTACTTTCTTAATACCGCGTGCGGTCTTCCGCAGATAGAACAGCGCGTGTAAGCTCTCGTAGAGAACTTAGGCGTCTTTTGCTGTTTGTTGATCATCGACTTCTTTGCCATAATCGTCTCCTCACTTCTTGAAGGGCATTCCGAGCGCCCTTAACAGCTCTCTGGCTTCTTCGTCCGTCTTTGCCGTCGTTACGATGCAGACGTCCATACCTCTGATTTTCTCCACCTGATCGTACACGATTTCGGGGAAAATCAACTGCTCCTTCAAGCCCATCGAGTAATTTCCTCTTCCGTCGAACGCCTTGTCCGGCACACCGCGGAAGTCGCGGACGCGGGGAAGCGCGATGGATACGAGCTTGTCGTAGAAATCCCACATTCTCTTGCCGCGAAGGGTTACTTTCAGTCCGATGGGCATTCCCTCGCGGAGCTTGAAGTTTGCAACCGACTTCGTCGCCTTTCTGTAAATGGGCTTCTGTCCCGTGATGAGTTTCAACTCGTTTTCGATAATTTGCATGGACTTCTGATTGTCCTTGATGTCGCCGAGACCCGTATTGATTACGATTTTCTCGATTTTCGGCACCTGCATTACCGACGCGTACCCGAACTTCTTCATGAGAAAGGGCACGACTTCCTGCTCGTATTGCGTTTTAACTCTGTTCTGCGCCTTAACTACGGGTTTGCTCTCGGTAGCCTGCGCTTTCGAACTCTTTTTCTCTGCCATTGTCATTCCTCCGCCCGATTATTCCTTGTTTTCTTCGGGCTCGGACGCTGCCGTCTCTGCCGCTTTCGCGCTGCGCTTTCTCGTTCTCTTCTTGGGCGCTTCCGCTTCTTCGACTGCCTTCGTTTTGCTCTTCTTGACGTACGCCTTGTCAAGCGACGCGCCGCACTTCTTGCACACACGAATCTTCTTGCCGTCTACCACCGAATGCGCAACTCTCGTCGCCTTGCCGCACTTGTCGCATACGACCTCTACGTTCGACGCGTCGATGGGCGCTTCCTCGTTGACGATACGGCTCGTATCGTTCGACTTTCTCGCCTTCTCGTGCTTATGCACGATATTGACGCCTTCGACGATGACCCGTCCCGACTTGGGATCGGTCTTCAATACCTTTCCCTGCTTTCCTTTATACTTACCCGTGATAACGAGTACGCTGTCGTTTACTTTAACGTTCATTCGGGCGCCTCCTTAAAGTACCTCGGGAGCCAAAGAGATGATTCTCATGTAATCCTTCTCTCTCAATTCCCTTGCAATTGGCCCAAAGATACGCGTGCCTTTGGGCTGCTTCTGGCTGTCGATGATCACGGCTGCGTTGTCGTCGAAGCGAATGTACGTACCGTCCGCGCGGCGGATCCCCTTCGCGCTTCTCACGATAACCGCCTTTACGACGTCGCCCTTCTTCACCGCGCCGCCGGGGGTAGCGGTCTTTACGCTCGCCACGATGACGTCGCCGATGTTGCCGCTCCTGCGGAAGGAGCCGCCGAGTACGCGGATGCACATGAGCTCTTTCGCGCCCGAGTTGTCCGCTGCCTTCAATCTTGTCTGAGGTTGAATCATACCTTACTCTCCTCCCTGAATTATTTCGCCTTTTCGACGATTTCGGCTACACGCCAATTTTTGTCTTTGCTGAGCTTTCTCGTTTCGACGATGCGAACTTTGTCGCCGACGCCGCATTCGTTCTCTTCGTCGTGCGCCTTGAAGCGAACCGTTCTCGTAATCGTCTTTTTATAAATGGGGTGCTTGCTCTTATCGGTAACCGCCACGACGACCGTCTTATCCATTTTGTCGGAAACAACGATTCCGACTCTCTCTTTTCTCAGATTTCTTTCCATGTCGCTGCTCCTTTACGCCTTCAATTGACGCGCACGGATTTCCGTGTTTACTTTCGCAATATCCCGCTTACAGACGCGGATGGACAGAGGATTTTCAAGCTGTCCCGACGCATGACGGAAACGGAGATTGAAAAGCTCGCTTTTGAGATCCTTCAGCTTCTTGTCAAGCTCGGCGTCGCTCAGATTCCGAAATTCATTTCCTTTCATCAGCCTTCACCGCCTTCTGCAGTATTTTGTGCGGGAACTTCCGCTTCCTTCTTAACGAACTTACACTTGATGGGAAGCTTGTGCGCCGCAAGACGCATCGCTTCGCGCGCAATATCCTCGGGCACGCCCGCCATTTCGAACATCACTCTGCCCGGTTTTACCACCGCTACCCAGAATTCCACCGCGCCTTTACCGGAACCCATACGGGCTTCCGCAGGGTGCCGCGTAATGGGCTTGTGCGGGAAAATATCGATCCAGACCTGACCGCCGCGCTTAATAAAACGCGTCATTGCGATACGGGCAGCCTCGATTTGGTTGGATTTGATCCATGCCGCCTCTTCCGCAACCAAGCCGTACTCGCCGTACGCGATCACGTTGCCCTTATGTGCGCAACCCTTCATCTTACCGCGGTGCTGCTTTCTTCTTTTCACTCTCTTCGGAATTAACATTCTTTGCCTCCTTACGCCTTTTTGGCTTTCAGGACTTCGCCCTTATAAATCCAGCACTTTACGCCGATCATGCCAAACGTCGTGTGTGCTTCCGCGAATCCGTAATCAATGTCCGCGCGAAGGGTCTGAAGGGGAATGGAACCGTCGTGATAGTGTTCGCTTCCTGCGATTTCGCGTCCGTCGAGACGACCGCTGACCTGCATTTTTACACCCTTAACGCCCGCACGCATCGTTCTGCCGATTGC
The DNA here is from genome assembly GCA_910588615.1 of uncultured Christensenellaceae bacterium. Classification (GTDB taxonomy): domain Bacteria; phylum Bacillota; class Clostridia; order Christensenellales; family Borkfalkiaceae; genus Gallimonas. The sequence continues at coordinate 15,448 of CAJUOI010000017.1, forward strand.
CTGCTTCATTGCACGGCGGAAGGAAACGCGCTTTTCAAGCTGCGCCGCAACGCTTTCCGCGACGAGCTGGGCGTCCGCATCGATTTTCTTGACTTCCGTTACGTTGATAACGACCTGCTTGCCCTTCGTGATCTTTGCGAGATCCTTCTTGATGACCTCGATTTCCGATCCTGCTTTGCCGATGAGCACGCCGGGACGACCCGTATGGATGGTAACGGTGATCCTGCCCGCCGCTCTCTCGATGATGATCTTGGAAATCGCCGCCGCATAGTACTTCTTTTTGAGGAAAGTACGGATGGTATGATCCTCTTTGAGGAACGCGGAGAACTCTTTCTTGTCGGCATACCACTGCGTATCCCAACCCTTGATGACGCCAACTCTCAATCCGTGAGGATTTACTTTCTGTCCCATGTTAAATCTCTCCCTCCGCACTCTTTACGTCGAGCACTACCGTAATGTGGCTCGTTCTTTTTAAAATCGCGTGCCCTCTGCCTTTGGATACGGGCTGCATTCTTTTCAGCATCGTGCCGCCGTTCGCGAAGCACTCGGCAACGTACAGATCGTTTCTGTCCATGCCCTGATTGTGTTCCGCGTTTGCGACCGCGCTCATCAACACCTTTTTCGTGGGCGCGGCACCGCCGTTGATGCAGTTGCTTAAAATCGCTTCCGCCTCGGTTACGCTCTTCCCGCGAATCAAATCGAGCACCGTTCTCACCTTGTAGGGAGAAATTCTGATATATTTCGCCACCGCGTAGGGACGCGTCTCGCGCTTGCTTGCCACGCGTTCGGCTTTCTTTTTCATATTTCCGGCCATTGTCTATCTCTCCTTATTTCCCGGGCGACGTGGTTTTCGCCGTATGACCCTTGAACGTTCTCGTAGGAGCGAACTCCCCGAGCTTGCATCCGACCATATCTTCCGTGATATAGACGGGAACGTGCTTTCTGCCGTCGTAAACCGCAATCGTGTGCCCCACCATCTGAGGGAAAATCGTAGACGCTCTCGACCACGTTTTCAGTACTTTCTTCTCGTTGACCTCGTTCATTGCTTCGATACGCTTTAAAAGCTTTGCTTCGATATAAGGTCCTTTCTTAACGCTTCTCGACATCTCGTTATCCTCCTCAATTGATTCTCTTCAAGATGAATCTGCTCGTCGGATTCTTCTTCTTTCTCGTCTTGTATCCGAGCGCGGGTTTGCCCCAAGGCGTTTCGGGACCCGCATGACCCACGGGAGACTTGCCTTCGCCGCCGCCGTGAGGGTGGTCGTTCGGGTTCATAACCGAACCGCGCACCGTAGGACGGGTGCCCATGTGGCGGGTTTTGCCCGCTTTGCCGACGCGGATGATTTCGTGTTCGACGTTGCCGACCTGACCGATCGTCGCCTTGCAACCGATGGGGATAAGCCTCATTTCGCCGGAAGGCATTTTGATCGTTGCGTAAGCGCCCTCTTTCGCCATGATTTGCGCCGAAATTCCCGCGCTTCTCGCGATCTGACCGCCGCGTCCGGGCTTCATTTCGATGTTGTGCACCATCGTACCGACGGGAATGTCCGCAAGAGCAAGCGCGTTGCCCGCCTTGATGTCGGCGTTCTTGCCGCTTTCGACCTTGTCGCCGACGTTCAACCCGACGGGAGCGAGAATATATCTCTTTTCTCCGTCCGCATAGGCAAGGAGAGCGATGTTTGCGCTGCGGTTAGGATCGTACTGAATGCTCTTGACCGTTGCGGGAATGCCGTCCTTGTTGCGCTTGAAGTCGATGATGCGGTACTTCTTGCGGTTGCCGCCGCCGATGTGGCGAACGGTGATTTTGCCCTGATTGTTTCTGCCGCCCGACTTGCGCTGATCCTGTAAGAGCGAACGCTCGGGCTTACTGTTTGCCGTCAAATCTCCCGCGTAGGCGTGAACCGTCATCAGACGGCGAGCGGCGGAAGTCGGTTTATATCTTTTAACTGCCATTTCCTTTTACCTCTCTTACGACAACGAGTTGAAGGCTTCGATGGGCTTACTGCCCTCTTTCAGCTGAATGATCGCCTTCTTCGTCGTGGGGGTGTAACCCTCGTTTCTGCCCATTCTTTTCAGCTTGCCGCACTGTGTTACGGTGTTAACGCTCTTTACCTGAACGCCGAACATCTGCTCCGCCGCAATCTTGATTTGCGTCTTGTTCGCGGATTTCAACACGATGAACGTGTATTTCTTATCCGCAATCCCGTCGTATCCCTTTTCGGTGAGCACGGGCTTGATAATGATATCTTCGGGTGCCATCAGCAGTAAGCCTCCTCCAATTTTTTCACCGAGCCCTTCGTGAGAACGACCACGGAATTTGCCACGATTTCGTAGGTGTTGATTTCGCCGACGGAAATCGTGGAGAACTTTTCGATGTTGCGCGAAGCCAGAATCACATCCTGATTCGCTTCGTCCATAACGACGACGGTACGCTTATCCAGCTTTAACGCCTTACGGAAAGCTTCCATTTCCTTCGTCTTGGGTGCGGATACCTTCAAATCGTCCACGACGATGAGTTCGCCGTCCGCCACCTTCTTGGAGAGCGCCGACAACAGCGCGCCGCGCTTTGCCGAAGCGTTCATCTTCTTGGAGAAATCGCGGCTCTTGGGTGCGAACACAACGCCGCCCTTGATCCACTGGGGCGCGCGGATGGACCCCTGACGCGCTCTGCCCGTGCCCTTCTGACGCCAAGGCTTTGCCCCGCCGCCGCGCACTTCCGTTCTCGTCAGCGTCGACTTCGTGCCCTGTCTCTGGTTGCAAAGGTAGGTAACGACTGCCTGATGGATGAGCGGTTCGTTGTATTCTGCTCCGAATACCTTGTCCGAAAGCTCAATCTCGCCGACCTCGGCGCCTTTCATATTATATACTTTTAAGTTAGCCATTTCCGTACTCCTTATTTGCTCTTGACGCTCGCGGAAATCGTGATAACGCCGCCCTTATTTCCGGGAATCGCGCCCTTGATGAGGATTGCGTTTCTCGCCGCATCCACCTTGACGACCTCGAGGTTCTGAACGGTAACGCGCTCAACACCGTATTGTCCTGCGAGGTGCTTGTGCTTGAACACGCGGGAAGGCGTGCTGTTCGCGCCCATGGAACCGGGTTCGCGGTGTACGGGACCTACGCCGTGCGTTTCTTTCAGACGATGCTGATTCCATCTCTTGATAACGCCCGTATACCCGTGCCCTTTGGTGATGCCCGCAACGTCGACTTTGTCGCCCGCCGCAAACACGTCCGCCTTGACCTCGTCGCCGACCTTGTAGCCCGCAACGTCGTCCGCGCGCACCTCTTTGAGCACCTTGCAGGGCGTAACGCCCGCTTTCTTGAACTGACCGAGGTCGGGCTTGTTGAATTTCCTTTCCGACTTCTTCTCGTCGCTCACGCGGTCAAAGCCGAGCTTCAGCGCGGTGTAACCGTCGCTCTCCTTCGTCTTGACCTGCACGACGGGGCAGGGACCTGCCTCCACTACCGTTACGGGAATCACCTTCCCGTCTTCTGCAAAGATTTGGGTCATACCCACTTTGCGACCGATGATTGCTTTAATCACTGTTAAAGTTCACTCCTTATTATAAATATTGTAAATACCTGCTTTAAGCGAAGTATTCTTAACCGAGTTTTACTTTGATATCTACGCCCGCGGGAAGATGGATGCTATCCAGAAGCTTTGCGTTCGGGGAATAGATGTCGATGATTCTTTTGTGCGTTCTCAATTCGAATTGCTCGCGCGAATCCTTATATTTATGCGGGCAACGGAGAATGGTAACGACTTCCTTTTCGGTGGGAAGGGGCACGGGACCGGAAATCTTCGCTCCGCCCTTCTGCATCGTTTCCACGATCCGTTCCGCAGCCTGATCCACCAACTCGTGGTCGTAAGCCGATAACTTGATTCTGATTTTCTGACCTGCCATTTTAGTACTCCTTTTTATTTCCCTTACTGAATTACTCTGTGTCAACGCGTCCGTGCGTATCGAGGTTTCGCTATTTAAAAAACACGCGTCATTTTTGCGTGCTTTCACGCAAAAGCCTCGGTAAGTCGCAGGAGTCCCGCCCCCGCACTTGTCAGCGAAAATTATCTGCCGAGGGGCTTTCCGCCTCGATTTTTCAGTAACTTCCCGCCTCAACCCAATACGACGAACACAGCAAAATATGCCTATCTGATAACACAGGCTTTTATATATTAGCAGTTTTGTCCATTTATGTCAAACGAATTAACGAACTTTTTTCGGCTTTTTTGCATATTTTTTCGTTTTTTTTCCGATTTCAGGCATATTTTCCGAACCGCCGCTTTTTCTTTACCCGATCCCCTCCCTACGCAATCAAATAATCGTGCCGCAGAGTATCTTGTTATAGGGATTTTTTCGCAGACAAACAAACGGCACACCCCTTCGTTTACGAAGTATAGTGTGCTTTACTTTTTTCATATCGGAATGAGAAATCGAAATTGAATTTATTCCTGTTCGATTTTTATTTTCATATCAATCGCGCCACGTAATCCATTACGCAAAGCAAATCCCTTTTTTCGGTATCAAGCGACATATCTCTGAATTTCCCGTCGCTCTTACTCATCAAACCGCCGCCGCAAAAATCATACGTAAAAACCGCGTATCCCAAACGCGCCGAATATTCGGCGTACGATTTTAATCGTTTTTGATTTGCCATACATCCATGGCTTAATATTACGGGGATACCGTTACCCTTATCTATACGGTACTCGTATCCGCCGATTGTGAATTGTCCGTTTTTACATGAAAAATAGTTCTTCTTCATTTATTATGTTCCTCGGAATTACCGTTTAGCGTAATTGCATTATATCAAAACAAAATAAAAAGCAAGAACTGTTTGATATTCTTGCTTTTCTCTCTATGAAATACACCGAAGCGCGCCGGCAGTTCCCCAAGTGGATGTTTCGATATTGTCTACGATCCCCCACTTCCTGCCTGTAACCGCATCCTCGCCGTAGACCTGCTCGGTAACGGAATTGTACTTTCCGAGCGCCTCTCCCCCGCTCACAGTATTCACGTTATGGTCGCCGCGGTCTACGAAATACGCCACGTTATTTACGGTAAGCTTCGGAATAGATATATCCGCACAGTCTTGCGGACTCCGCACCGCCTACGCCCGAGAAGGTAACGGGAATAACGGTTGCGCTTCGGTTGCCGCTGCCGTCGTCGTAGGTTACCGTCTGCGCCGAAGCCGTAACCGCCGCAGGAAAATTGACGTACACAGAATAAGTTTCCTGCGCGCCCGTATAGTTCAGCGTTGCCGAATACAGCTGCGTATTGCCCGATTTTACGAGTATACTCTTGCCGTTGTCCGCCTTGGCAAAGGTCAGCCCGAGGCGGTTCTGCGTGTTTTTATCCACCTTCATGCGGTAGGCAAACGACCCGCCCGCATTCGCCTTGCGGTAAGTGCCCAACCCCGCAACGTTCTGCTCGTTTACCGTGTTCGTCTCCCGCATGGCGTGCAGGGCGTCGTTTTCATACTGTCCGTACCCCGGTTGAACGGTGTCCTGCCGCGCCCAAACCGTTTCGGGAATTTCCTCCTTTACCTCTTCCGCCGTAAATTCGAAGTAAATGCCGTACCGCTGCGTATGCTGGCGGAAATGATAGGAATAGGTGAGCATGCCGCCGTTATGGACAAGCGTAAATTTGTTATCCGCACCCTTCGTCATTGCGCGGTCGATCCCTTCCGTAAACGCCGCCACACTGTCGGCATTGACGACAATCGTCCTGTCGCCGATTTTGTCGGAGGGTACGGTAACGCTGACGCCCGTCGTGCCCGTCGTCATGTTTTCGGTGCCAAGCTCCGCCGAAAGCACGTAAGGGCCGTAAAGGAAACCGTAGACGTTTTCTCCGTCGGGCAGATTGTAAGCTTTGACCCTCTTTTCCAAGTTCACCTTGATAACGTCGCCCTTTTTCACCTCTACCGAAACGAATCCGTCGCCCTCGCCTACGGTTACGGCATTCTTGTTTACCGTTACCCCGAACGTATCCGACCAGTACGGACGGTGCAGGCGCAGAATCGTTTTCCCTGCGTTTACGGTGATTTCCGCCGTGTCCGAATTTTCCAGATCGGCGTTCATTGTGAGCGAAACGCCGTCCGTCTTATATTCGGACGCAAGATACATGGAGACGTAGGTTGCGTTGCCCGCCGCGTAATAGACGCTGTCGCCAAGCTTGGTAAAGCTCTCCATGCCGCTGCCCGTACAGCACCAGAAATGGTTCTCCTCGGACGAATAAACTTTAAAATAACCCGTCGCCATGGGCTGAAAATAGGTCGTCATTCCCGTATCGGGGTTCTGCGACGAGAGAATGGCGTTATAATAAGTATTCTCGTAATAGTCGAGATACTTCTTTTTTCCCGTAACCGTAAACAGCGTACGCGAGAGCTTTAACATATTATAGGTGTTGCAGGTCTCGCAGTTGGCGTTCGTTCGCTCGCCGTTTAAGACGTCGTCCTTTCCGAAGTGCTCCCACTCCGAATTGCCGCCCGTCAGATACGTATGGCGGTCGATGACGTACTGCCAGAACGTTTCCGCAACTTCGAGATAGCCTTCCGCGTCGACGGTCTCTCCGCCCACCGTCCTGCCGTTGCAGGTTACATAGCGGTTGAGCGCACCGAGTATTTTGGGAATGGTCGTATTCGCGTGCAACCCGTCGAGATAGTTCTTCGGCGCGTCGAGGACTTTGCCGAACAGCGCTTCCTCATCGAATTTATTCGCCGCCGCCGCGTACTTTTCCTCTCCCGTCAGCGCAAACAAATCGTACATACAGGCGTTCATTCCGCCGTATTCCGCTTTCAGCGTTCTCAGTTGCGTAACGCGGTCCCACTTGGAAACGCGGTCGTATACCCAATCGCCGAGCGCAAGCACGACCTCTTTTGCCGTCGCGTCGCCCGCGAGCGTCGCGCAATCGTAAAGCCCCGCAATAATTTTGTGCATCGTATACCAGGGCACCCACGCATCCGTCGTAAACCCGTTGCCCGTGCGTTCCACGAAGTCAAACTGATATTCGTAGTTGTCCGTCTTTCCCGTTGCCGTGAGCGACGCGCCCCAGAGAAAGCCCGCCTTCGAGCCCGCGGCGGCGGCATTGTCCTGACAAGACTTCAATTCCGCCGTTAGGTAGCGGATGCGTTCGAGAATCTCCCGCTTTTCCTCTTGAGCCGTGTTGGCGCTCGCATACGCCTGCGCCAGCGCGGAGAGGTAGTGCCCCATGATATGACCGCCGATCAGTCCGCCCTCCCACTGCTGCAAGCCGCCTCTGTTCTTTACGCCGTAGGAAAAATCCGCCTTGGGCGTCAGCTCGGCGTTGACATAAAAGAAGTAAAGCAGCTTGTCGGCGTCGAGCGACAGCAGGTAGCCGATCTCCTTGTTCATCGCGTTCACGACGTACGCATCGTTGATTTTTACTTCGCCGAGCCGCGTAAACGCTATCGGCGCGGAATCCTTCGCGTTTGTCTGTTTCACGTCCTTCCCTCCCTTGCCCGCACAAGCTGTCAGCGCGCCCGCCGCAACGGGTACGCAAAGTAAGGCGGTTTAAGCCGCTCCAACCGGCTTTTTTGCAAATTTTTTCATTTTTCTCCCCCATTTTTCCTTGAAATCTTGCATTGAGACTTCAACTGTGATATTATTATGACATCGGAAGGAAATATTTGCAATCTCATAAAGAAATATAAACATATCAAAAGGTAAGATTATGTTGTATTTTCACTTGCAATCGCCCGTGGAGCCCGTGCTGTTCGGCGAGTTCGTCTCTCCCGAACGGGGCTGGAAGCACCTGACGCGCGTACTTTACGAGTACGAAATGATGATCGTAACGGAAGGCGTGCTGTGGATCGCGGACGAAAACGAGGAGTATGAAGTACGGGCGGGAGAATACCTCATTATGCCGCCTACCCGCCGGCAGCACGGCACCCGCGAATGCCGCTGCAAGTTCTATTGGCTGCACTTCCGCGCGGACGCCCTGCCCGCGTCGTTTTCCCTGCCCGCCAAAGGCGCATACCGCGACGGGGAACGGATCCGCGCCTTTTTCGAACTGCTGTCCGAAGCGGATTCGGAAGAGCAAGGCGGAATCCGCGCGCGCTACCTTGCCACGGAAATTCTGTTGGAACTCGGCTGCAGGAAGGAGGACGCAAAAGAAAAAAGCGCCCGCGAGGCGCTTTGCGACAAAGTGAAAAACTACGTATGGTGGCATCGGTTTTCTCAGATGCGCATCGCGGAGATGGCACGCGAGCTTGGGTATCACGAAAAGTATCTGTCGGCGGTGTTCCATCAGACGGAGGGCGTAACGCTGAAAAAGTACGTTACGCAGACGCGGCTGAAAGAGGCGAAGCGGCTGCTCGCGGAAACACGGTACACGGCAAAGGAGGTCGCCGATTACCTGAATTTCGAAAGCCCGCATAACTTTTCGCGGTGCTTCAAAAACGAAACGGGCATCACTCCTACGCAATACCGCAACCATGCCAAAAAAGAAGCAACGCCCCTCGGCGCTCCTTGAAAGGAAGGGGCGCAGCGCCCCTCACGGCATTTTAAATTCCGCGTGCAGAAGTTTTCCCGCAAAGGTCAAATCCATTAAAATCGTGCCGCGATCTACGGGAAAGGTACGGCTGACGGTTCGCAATCCCGCCTTGGCGGAAAGCGTCAACTCCTTTCCGTCGTCGGACATCGCGTATTCCCCCTCGTACGCGCCCTCCCGTTTTTCGGCATCGCGGTACGAGAGCACGAACGACCCGCCGTACTTTAAAGTAAGCTTGATATAGTCGAATTTATCGACCTGTTCTTCGCCGCCGAAGATGAGTTTTTCACATTGATACTCCCCGACGTAGGGCTTGGAAAGCTGCGGTAGCGAACCCATGTTTTCCACCTTTTCGCATCCGCAGAGCAAGCAAAACGCAACGACAAGCATGACCGTTACGCCGAAAATAAAGTTCTTTTTACGCATGACCACAGTATCGGCGGTTTTTGCTTTTTTATGCCGGCAAACTGCCCCGCCGTTACGCGGGCAGTTTAACGCACAAAAAAAGAGCGGGTACAAAACCCGCTCTTTTCTTTACATATTTATGGAATTACTTCCCGAAATACCGTTTCAGCATACCCTTGAACCCTGCGCCGTGCCGCGCTTCGTCCTTTGCCATTTCGTGCACTGTGTCGTGAATCGCATCGTAGCCAAGCTCCTTCGCGCGCTTGGCAAGCTTCAGCTTTCCTTCGCAGGCGCCCGTTTCCGCCGCCGCGCGAAGCTCCAGATTCTTCTTGGTGCTGTTCGTTACCACTTCGCCCAAAAGCTCCGCAAATTTGCTTGCGTGCTCCGCTTCCTCGTAAGCGTAACGCTTGTAAGCCTCCGCGATTTCGGGATAACCCTCGCGTTCCGCAACGCGCGCCATCGCAAGATACATACCCACTTCGGTGCACTCGCCCGCGAAATTTGCGCGCAGACCTTCCATGACCTCCGCGTCCTCCACCTTGCCGTCGCCCACGTGGTGCTCGCACGCAAAAGCCGCTTCCTCAACCGGAACGAACTTCTTCGCCTTACAAACGGGGCAAACCTCTACGCCGTCCTCTACGATTTCACCGCATACTGCACATCTTTTCATGTTAGCCATCTCCTTGTTATAAAACTTGACCTCATTGTATCATAATTAAGACTGAATGTCAATAATAAAACGGAAAATTTATGCGTTCGAGAGAATTTTTTCCAGCTCTTCGAACGAACGGGCAAACCGCGTTGCGCCCGCCTCACGCAGCTCCTCTTCGCTGCGGTATCCCCACAGCGTAGATACCCCGAACATGCCCGCATTGATCGCCGTTCTCGCATCCGTCTCGCCGTCGCCGACGAAAGCGCACTCTCCCACGGGCACGCGCATGGTAAGCGCGGCGTATAAAGCAAGCGAAGGGTCCGGCTTGCACGGAAACGCGCCGCTGTGTCCGCTATAAAAGGAAAGCGGAACATCCCCAAAAAACTTTTTGATACAGCCCTCGGTTGCATCCTGCGGTTTGTTGGTAACGATCGCTATTTTCACGCCTCTGTCGAGATAGCGCTTTAAAGCCTCTTTTTCCCCGTCGAACAGGCGGGTGCAGGAATTGTCGTTTTCGGCGTACAGCTTGGAGAACTCGGCGAACACCTCGTCGAAGTATTCGGCGTTCTCGGGAAGCGCGCGCTGTACGAGCGCCTCCGCGCCGTCGCCGATACACCGTTTCGTCCGCTCCCCGTCGATCGCGGGATAGCCGTATTTTGCAAGCGCCGTGTTTAAGTGGCGGCGTATGTCGGGCAACGTATCGAGCAGCGTTCCGTCCAAATCAAATAGTATCGCTTTTATCATATGACTCCTTTCGCTTTACATCTTTTCGGGAACGCCGATCCCGAGCAAAGCCAGCGCGTTGGTGAGCGCGGTCAGAGCGGCTTTCGTCAGGTTCAGACGGAACGCTCTTTCCCGCTCCTCCGCCTTCAACACGGGGCACTCGAAATAGAATTTATTAAACTTCTGCGCCGTATCCACGCAGAAACGCGCAACGTAGCAGGGCTCGTAATTTTCCGCTGCCGAACGCACCGCATCGGGAAAGCTTTCAATCGCCTTCAACAGCTCGAACTCCTGCGCGTTGGGCTCGTAGCATTCGTCTGTCTCGGCAAGCGGCTTCGTCTCCTCGCTCGCCCTGGCAATAACGGACGCGGCTCGGGCGCAGGTATACTGAACGTATACGCTCGTCTCGCCGTCGAAATTCAACGCCTTGTCGTAGGAGAACACGATATCCTTGATTTTATTGTTATACAGCGCGCCGAACACTACCGCCCCGACGCCCACTTTTTCGGCGACGTCCTCTTTATTTTCAAGGGAAGGATTCTTTTCGTTGATGACTGCGTACGCCTTTTCGACGCTCTTTTTTATAACCTCTTCCAGCCAGACGACCTTGCCGTTTCGCGTAGACATCGCGCCGTCCTCAAGCGACACCATGCCGTAGGCAACGTGAACGAGATCCTTCGCCCAATCCTTGCCCATAAGCTCCAACACCTTGAACACTTGCTTGAAGTGCAGGTTCTGCTGATATGCGACCACGTACAGACACTTATCAAAATCGTAAGTATTCTTGCGGTAAACGGCAGCCGCCAAATCGCGCGTCGCATAGAGCGACGCGCCGTCCGAACGCAGGATCAGGCAGGGCGGCATTCCGTACGCTTCGAGATCGACGACCTTAGCCCCTTCGCTCTCCTTCAACAGCCCCTTTGCGTTCAATTCATCCACCACGGGCTGCATTTTATCGGTATAAAACCGCTCGCCCGCGTAGCTGTCGAATTTAATATTCAGCCGCTCGTAAATTTTCTCCACATAGGCGAGCGTCAAGGACTTGAACCACTCGAAAAGGTCGTTCGCCTCCCTGTCCCCGCTCTCGATCAGGCGGAAATACTCGCGCGCTTCCGCCTCCATTTCCTCCGTGGCTTCCCTGTTGAAGCGAACGTATAAATCGTTTACGGCGTGGATTCCGCCCTTCTCCACCTCTTCGCGGTTTCCCCAATGCTTATACGCGCAGATAAGCTTACCGAACTGCGTGCCGTAGTCTCCGAGATGGTTGATGCCCACCGCTTTATACCCGAGAAAGTTGAAAATGCGGTACAGCGCGCCGCCCAGAACGGTGGTGGACAGATGCCCGATATGAAAAGGCTTTGCGATGTTCACCGACGAATAGTCGATGCAGACCGTCTTGCCCGCGCCGAGGTCGGACGAGCCGTACCTCTCCTTTTGCGCGCGCACGCTTTCCAGCGTCTCGCGCGCAAACGACTTTTTGTCGATTTTGAAATTGAGATAACCGTTGACCGCCGCAACCTCGGCAACCGCGCCGCCGACGGGAAACTTCTCTTTCAGCTCCTCCGCAATCGCGGCGGGACTCTTGTGCATCACCTTTGCAAGACGGAAACAGGGCAGAGCAAAGTCGCCCAGCGAGGTGTCGGGCGGCACCGCGATCTGTCCCGCGATTTCTTCCGCGCCCAAACCTTCGATCGTCAACCGATCCGCAATGTATTTTTTGTAATCCATAAATTGCTCCCAACGTTTTTCGGAAATTATTCTAACACATTTTTCCTTTTACGGCAAGCGAAAGACTTGCTCTATCGCTTAAATTATTATATAATATCGTTAGTTTAATTCAGGAGCAAGATATGAAACTCGGTGTCGTAGGTCTGCCCAACGTCGGCAAATCCACTCTCTTCAATGCAATTACGCACGCAGGCGCGGAAGCGGCAAACTACCCCTTCTGCACCATCGAGCCCAACGTGGGCGTCGTGGCGGTGCCCGACGAACGGCTGGACAAACTCGCAGCCCTATATAACAGCAAAAAGGTTACGCCCGCCGTCATCGAATTCGTCGACATCGCGGGGCTCGTAAAGGGCGCAAGCCGCGGCGAAGGATTGGGTAATAAATTCCTTTCCCATATCCGCGAGGTGGACGCCATCGTACACGTGGTGCGCTGCTTCGAGGACGAAAACGTAACCCACGTCGAAAATTCCGTCGATCCCGTGCGCGACATCGAAACGATCAATCTCGAGCTTATTCTTTCGGATATCGAAGCGGTGGAAAAACGCATGGACCGCATGAAGAGCGCGGCGCGCGGCGACAAGACCGCCGCGGCGGAATACGCGTTTTTACAGAAGCTGCACGAACATTTACAGACGGAACGCCCCGCTTATTCTCTTTCCGTTACCGAAGAGGAAAAAGCGATGCTCGACAACGCGTTCCTGCTCTCGTCCAAGCCTGTCATCTACTGCGCGAACGTTTCGGAAGCGGACATGGGTAAGGACGAGAACGAAATCCCCCTCGTCGTCAAAGTAAAGGAATACGCCCGGGCGCACGGCGCGGGCGTAGTTGCCATTTCCGCCAAAACGGAAGAAGAGCTTTCGCAGATGGAAGGCGAGGACAGAGCGCTGTTCCTCGAAGAATTCGGACTGAAAGAAAGCGGACTTGACAAGCTCGTCAAAGCGTCTTACGCCCTTCTCGGCTTGATTTCCTACCTCACCGCGGGCGAAAAGGAAACGCGCGCCTGGACGATCGTCAAGGGCACGAAAGCACCGCAAGCGGCGGGAAAAATCCACACGGATTTCGAAAAAGGATTTATCCGCGCCGAAGTCGTGGAATGGCAGACGCTATTGGAATTCGGCGGCTTGACGGGCGCGCGAGAAAAGGGAAAGGTCCGCTCCGAAGGCAAGGACTACGTAATGAAAGACGGCGACGTCGTCTTATTCCGATTCAACGTGTAAAGATTCGTATAGAGGATGTCGCCGGAGTTATGAAATCCCGAGTTCGGGAATCGAATACGTTAACATAAATTTATTCCGGACAACTTTAACCGTTCCGCAGGGTGAGTTTGGGCGGGAGAACAGAAAAAGGCAACGAGCGTAAACTCATTGCCTTTTTTCTTATTGGTATGCGACGAAGCCCGCGACGCCGTTCACGAAAACAGATTCCGCTTTTCGGCGTTCCAACTCTTTCGCATTTGGTTGAGGTGACGGGACTTGAACCCACGACCTCTTGGTCCCTAACCAAGCGCGCTACCAAACTGCGCTACACCTCAATAACCAAATCGCACACTGCACTCAACCGTTCCGCCAACACCGATGTGAATGAAAGCATATCTTATTATATCGAAAATAAAAATTGTGTCAAGTAATTTTCCGCACGAATTGCAAATTTTTTGGCAAACGAAAAAATTGCATCCCTTACGAGCGCAATTTTACGGTCTTGGCTCCACAAGAGGGATATTTACTTTATATAGCAGTTTCAATAAGAGATAAACGTGGTACATAAGAATAAATACAATTTGGAGAAAATAAATGAAAGCAGGCGAAAAATTTGACGTAAGTACGCACTCCGAATTACTGAACGGAATCCTCGGTACCGATTACAAGGGCTATCAATACGGTATCCGCAAAGTTTCGGACGACAGTTATATCTGGATGGTTTCGCTTGACGGAGTCAAGAGATACGGCTGGGTTCATACCTTTCTCGGCGATACCGTTACCGAGGACTACGTAGACGGAGAGCCCTATCCGAAAAACGTCAGCACGGGACTCAATTACAAGAAAAGGCTTGTATTCGATAAGGTGAGAAAAAACGGAAAAATCTTATATTTCGTATTCCGCGGCGTGTACGAATTGACGAACAAAGGCACTTACACCCACAGAATTCTCGAAAAAGTTTCCGACGAAACGGACTTGATTTAAACGATTTGTTAATATCCGCCCCGCACGCTTAGCGTGCGGGGCGGAAGCGTTTCATTCAATGCCCGAAACGCCTTTTCCGTTTCGTCCGTTCTTGGGACGGCAGGCTCCGCTTCTCGGAATTTACGTCGATGGCGTACCGCCGTAGTCCATTCTGCCCGCGCCGCAAAAAATATACGGACTTTGCCGTCGTTCAATCCCCGTAAGTCGGGTCTTATCGAGGGCGCGGCGCGAAGTACTCCGTCTTTTTTGGAGATACCCCTCTTTCTATTTTAAAAAAATGCCCTGCATTCGACGGAATGCGGGCACGTCATTTTCCGAGAATCCGAGACGGACCTGTAAGCCGGGTTCTGTCGAGTGCGGTCATTTATCTACGCCTGCCGTCGCCGACAGGCTCCAGCGTTATTCACGGCTGTGTTCGGACGGGCAATCCTGTATGAACACAGCCCAAACTTGCATCGGACGGGGTTTACACGGCACGGGGCGTTACCGTCCCGTCGGTGAGCTCTTACCTCCCCTTTTCACCCTTACCTCTTCCCCAAAAAAATAGAGAGAGGCGGTTATTTTCTGTTGCACTTTCCTTAGAGTCGCCCCCACCTGACGTTATCAGGCGTCCTGCCCTGCGATGCCCGGACTTTCCTCGTCGTACTCTCAGGCACGCCGCAACCGCACAGTCCGCTCGGATCGCAATAATTATAACACAAATTTTAAAAAAAAGCTTGAAATTTATATGCGAAATATGATAAAATATAGGAAATTCAATCGTAAAGGGACTTTTTATGAAAAAGACAAAAATCGTATGCACGCTCGGACCCGCTTCCGAAACGGAAGAAATCATCTCCGCTATGGCGGACGCAGGCATGAACGTTGCCCGCATCAACTTTTCGCACGGCACGCACGAAGACCATGCACAAAAAATCGAAACGGTAAAACGCGTGCGCGAATCCAAAAATATTCCCCTGCCCATCATGCTCGACACGAAGGGACCCGAATTCAGGATCGGCATATTTAAAGACGGAAAGATCGCGCTGCGCGACGGCGACGACTTCACTTTCACTTCCGAGGACGTCGAGGGCGATCAGACGAAGGTTTCCGTTTCCTACAAAAAAATCTGTTCGACAATGAATCCGGGCGATAAAATTTTACTCAACAACGGGTTAATGGTGTTTGAGGTCGTCTCCGTAAAAAAGCCGTGCGTCAACTGCAAGGTCGTCATCGGAGGCGAGCTTTCCAGCAGGAAAAGCATGTTCTTCCCCGAAAAGCAGCTCGACCTCGTGTACCTCTCCGAACAGGACAAAAAAGATCTCCTCTTCGGCATTCGGCACGGCGTGGACTTTGTAGCGTGCTCCTTCGTATCCAAGGCGCAGGATATTCTCGATGTCAGAAAATTTTTGCATGACAACGGATCGGACGACATCGACCTGATCGCAAAAATCGAAAACCGCGCGGGCGTGAACAATCTCGACGAAATTTTAAACGTCTCCGACGGGATCATGATAGGACGCGGCGACATGGGCGTGGAAATCCCCTACGAGGAACTGCCCGACATTCAAAAGACGATCATCAACGCCTGCCGTATCGCAGGCAAGCGCTGCATTACGGCAACGGAAATGCTGGAATCCATGATAAAGAACCCCCGCCCCACGCGTGCGGAAATTTCGGACGTTGCGAACGCCGTATACGACGGGTCGAGCGCAATTATGCTCTCGGGCGAAACGGCGGCGGGCGCATACCCCGTACAGTCTGTTGCGGCAATGGCGCGCATAGCGCGGCAAGCGGAAACGAAATCGCAGTTCATTCAGGCGGTGGACGAGGAAGAATATCTGATCCGCGGACTGTCGGACGCACTTTCCCATTCCGCATGTCTGTTGGCGCGCGACGTCAAAGCGAAGGCCATCGTCGTATGCACGCGCACGGGCGGTACGGCAAAAATGGTTTCCCGCTTCCGCCCTATGATCGATATTATCGGCATGACCACCGATCCCCGTTCCTATCAAAAGCTTGCACTGAGCTGGGGCGTAGTGCCCGTGCTGAGCGAGGAATTCAACTCGGTTGACGTTCTCTTCCATTTTGCGAAGTGCGCAGCGCGCGATTCGGGACTTGTGCAAAAGGGCGACACGATCGTGATTACGGGCGGCACCCCCAACGGCAAGAGCGGTAATTCCAACCTTATCAACATCGAAACGGTGTAAACTGCGTTGCAACCGCCGCCCTTCACGGGCGGCGGTTTTCTTTTGCCCCCCCCTTTCGTCTGAAAACGACAAGAGAGAACTCCCACGAAAGCGTGTATTTTATAGGGAATTCGGAAAAAAAGAAATTTAATATGAATGCAACGATTTAGGGAAAGTCAAAGAATACGGGATTTGGTTATTCCATATCCTGTTTTTCTACGATATAATGTCTTGTAAGCGTTTCAAAAAGATTTCTGCACACTTGGGAAACACTTGATATTTCTTCCACGCAATATCAAGGTGGGATATTAGTTCGGGGTAGAGCGGTCTGAAACATAAAGAAGAATTGCCCGACGTGTTGATCAATCTGTCTAAACTTACAGCATAGCCGATCCCTTGCTCAACGAGAATGGACGCATTCCGATTTTTTATCTCAATTTATTCAAAAAGTCCTGATTTTGAACGGAGTTTTCGACCCCGTTCTTATTTTTTCGTCAAAAAAAACCCGTATGCGCAACGCCGCATACGTTATAATATCATTGATTTTTTCATCGAGGTAACCGACTATGGCAGACACCCTACTTTTAGACAGACGCACGCAGGATATGGTGGAAAGCTACGTTCCCGAAGGGGATACGCTGCTTTCGCTCGTACGCTTCTTTTCGGTATTTTCGGACAATACGCGGCTGCGCATTTTATCCGCGCTTGCCATTTCCGAAATGTGCGTAACCGACATTTCGCGCGTGTTGGGAATTAACCAGACAACGGTATCGCACCAACTGCGTTCTTTAAAAGACGCGGGGCTTGTTTCCTGCGACCGCCACGGAAAAGTCATTTTTTATTCCTTAAAAAGTGAAATCGTAAACGACGTGCTGTTAAAGGGCGTTGAATTTTTAGGGTATTGATTTTACCCTGTCATTCCGAGGCGCAACCGAGGAATCTTTTTGCGCTTTGCGCAAAACTTTAAGATTCTTGCTCCACTTCGTTCCGCTTAGAATGACGAGAGGCACTGCCCGCCCCCCCCCAACAAGAATGCGCCTCCCCTCAAACAGGAAGGCGCATTCTTTACAACGCAGCTCACTTTACTTGCGCAGTGTAGCCCGCCGCTTCGATTGCCGCGATCAAAGCCGCGTTCTCCGCTTCGCCCGACAGCGTTACGTCCGCGCGCTTCTTCTTTAAATCCACGTCCGCGCAAGCAACGCCGTCCACCGCTTCCAGCGCGTCCTTTACGTGCTTTACGCAGTGCATACACATCATGCCTTCCACTTTCAGTTCAACCTTCATGTTATTCACCTCTTTTATTTTCTCCTTCCTTAAAAACCGTGTCAGACGCAACGCGTTGCCCACCACGAACAGCGACGACAAACTCATGCACGCCGACGCGATCATAGGGTTCAGCGCAAACCCGAGCGCCGCAAAGCACCCCGCCGCAACGGGTATCCCGATGCAGTTATAAAAGAACGCCCAGAACAGGTTCTGTTTGATAATGCGCATCGTCTTACGGCTGAGTGCGATCGCCTTACCGACGCCGTTCAAATCTCCGCCGACGAGCACCGCATCCGCGCTCTCGATGGCGACGTCCGTGCCGTTACCGATGGCAAAGCCCACGTCCGCACCCTTTAACGCAGGCGCGTCGTTAATGCCGTCGCCCACCATGGCAACGCCGCCGCTCCTGCCCAACCGCGCTTTTTCCTCGGTTACCGCCGAAAGCTTTTCTTCGGGCAACACCTGAGCAATCACGCGCTCTACGCCCGCCTCCGCCGCGATATGCTTTGCGCACGCCTCGTTGTCGCCCGTAACCATTACCACCGACTGACCCGCCTGCTTCAACGCCGCAACCGCCGCCTTGCTGCTTTCCTTTAACGTGTCCGCAAGCGCGAACACCGCCGCCACCTCTTTTTCGCACACGAGATACAGCACCGTTTTTCCCTCGGACGAAAGGCTTGACGCGCAATCCCTCCACGCCGTGCTCTCCGCGCCCGCATACGAAACGATTTTTTCATTTCCGAGATAGCACACTCTGCCGTTTACCTCGCCGCGCGCGCCCATCCCCGCAAGATACTCCACGTTCCGCGCCTCGTAGCCCTCCGCGCAGAATCCGACGATGCACTGCGCCAAGGGGTGGTTCAGCTTACTTTCGAGCGCGTAAGCAATGCGTTTTGCCTCCGCCTCGTCCGCGCTCTCGAAGTACACGACGCGCGGCTTGCCCTCGGTCAGCGTTGCCGTTTTGTCGAGCAGCACGCTCCTTACGCTTGCCGTGCGCTGAATGGCTTCGGCGTTCTTAAACAGAATGCCCATGGACGCGCCCCGCCCCGAAGCCGCCATTACCGCCACGGGCGTTGCCAGCCCCAGCGCGCACGGGCAGGAAATAACGACGACGCTGACCGCGTAATTGAACGCCGAATACACGTCGTGCGAAACGAGCAACCATACGGCAAGAGTTACGAGCGCGATCGCAAGCACCACGGGCACGAATACCGCAGACACCCTGTCCGCAGCCTTCTGTATGGGCGCCTTGCTTGCGCCCGCCTCGCGCACCATACGGATGATGCCCGAAAGCAGGGTATCCTCGCCCACCTTCTCCGCGCGAACCTTAATATATCCGCTCGTTACGATGGACGCGCTGACCGCCTTCTGCCCCGCCGACAGCTCTACGGGCAGGCTCTCGCCCGTGATCGCCGACTCGTCCGCGAAGGCGTGCCCCTCCACGATTTCGCCGTCCGCCGCCACCGATTCCCCTTGCTTTACGACGATGATATCGCCCGCCTCCACTTCGGAAAGGGATACGCGCTCCGCCGTCCCGTTCCTCTCCACCGTTACGGTGTCCGGCGCAAGGGACACCAGCTTTTCTATCTCCCGTCCCGTCTTTGCCTTACTCTTGTCCTCCAACCACTTGCCGAGCGTAACGAGGGTAACGATCATCGCCGCCGACTCGAAAAACAGATGCCCGTGCGTACCCATTGCCGCCACGACGATACTGTATATATAGGAAACGCTCGCACCCAGAGTTACGAGAGTATCCATATTCGGCACGCCCTTGATAACGGCGCGCAAGCCGCTCGTAAAATACCGATAGTTCAGCGCGAGCACCGCCGTCGTCAGCGCAAGCTGCACGCCGGTATTCCACCACCCGTGCGGCACGATCGCAGGACTTATCATGTGCCCCATCGAAAAGTACATTTCCACGATCAAAAGAGTGAGCGACACGAAGAACCGCACGGGAAAGGGAATGCCCCGCTTCTTTTTTTCGGGCGTCTTGCCGAAATCGTACGCGCCGTAGCCGAGCGATTCCACCGCCTTTTTTATCTTTTCTTCATTCAGCTTGCCGTCGTCGAACTCCGCCTCCATGCTCGCGCCCATCAAGGACACCGTGCAGGAGGATACCCCGTCGAGCTTTTTTACGGTGCGTTCAATCCCTGCGGCGCACGCCGCACAGGTCATGCCCGTAACGGAAAATTTCTTTTTCATATCAATTTAACTTTTTGGCGAGTTCCACCGTCTCCTTTACGATATTTTCGTCGCCGCGTCTGATTTGCTCCGCCACGCAAGTGGCAAGATGCTCCTCGAAAATCAGATAACCCAACGAGCGCAACGCGCTTTCCGCCGCCGTGATCTGAATAAGCACGTCGCCGCAATAGCGGTTCTCTTCAAGCATATTCGCGATTCCCTCGAGCTGCCCCTTGATGCGGTTGATACGGCTTATCAGGTTCCTCGTCTCCTCCTTGCCGCGCGGCGTTTCCCTGTATTTTTTGCAATTTTCACAGCTTTCCATACCCGTTTCTCCTTTCGTGTCTATATTTTAAAGATTTTTCGCTTCCCTTCGCCCCCGCTCCGAACAACAAGAGGCACCGTTCCCCCGCCGACGATTATATTATATACCCCATACGGGTATTTGTCAAGCATTTTTTGCACAATAAAAAAGAGCCGTTTTCACGGCTCGGTAATTTTCGTTTCCTTTTTCTTTTTTTTCGCAAACCACACGAAACAGAAGGAAGCGGCGAATCCTGCCAGAAGCAGCACGGCGGCAACCACCCAATACCACGGACTGTGCATGAGGGCGGAAAGGTGCTCGGCGTTTTCAAACGAAGCCGCCTCGCGCAGGGTGGAAACGAACACGGCGGGGATCGAACCCAAAATAAAGCCCAGAATCGCAAAGTGCGTGCCGCGCGGAGCGCGCTTTAAGCAGAACTTCATCAACACGGAGATGGCAAAAAATCCGACGATCACGCCCACGGCAAGGCAGGCGAGCACCGCAAAACAAACGCCTACGTTCTGTCCGTGCAGCAAATCAACCGTAATCAATTCCACAATCGAATTATAGTACCCAAAAATCAGCAATAACATCGAACCCGAAATCCCGGGCACGACGAGCGCGCACGAGCCGACCGCACCGATGACGATCAACAACAGGTATCCGCCGAAATGCAACGAAGTTAAATCGACCTTCCCCGCAAGCGGCAGAAAACAGAGCGCCGCCGCCGCAACGAGAGGGATCGCAAACGCCAGAATATGCTTCCAGCTCACCCTGCCCCCCTTCATCTTTTCGGTAACCGAAGGGATTCCGCCGAGCGCAAGCCCCACGAACAGCGACACCGTGGGAATGGGAAAATTCCTCAGCCCCAGCTGAATGGGATAGATGAGCGCGGCAATGCCGAGCAGCATTCCGATGAAAATGGGAAGCAATGTTAAAACGCTCTTTTTAAAATGCTTGAAAATATCGGCGATCGCGCCGACGAGCTTTTCGTAGATGCCGAGTATGGCGGCCACCGACCCGCCCGAAAACCCCGGAATGATAAACGCCACGCCGATTCCCACGCCGCGCAGGATATCCGTGAAAAAGGCGGCGACCTTCTTGCACTTCGCCTGCTTTTCCTCCTCTGCGCTCCCACGCGCGGACGGCTGCTGTTCCTGTTCTTCCATACCGTATAGTATATCATAGCGAAGTACGAAATACAACCCGATTGTGCGATAAATATGTAAAAAATTAAATGAAATCTTCGCGTTTCAGTCCGTCGCGCAGCTTTTCGAGCGCGCGCTTTTCGATGCGCGACACGTAGGAGCGGGAAATTTTCAGTTTCGCCGCCACCTCCCGCTGCGCGAGCGGCACGCCGCCGGCAAAGCCGTAGCGCATTCGGATAATGGTGTTTTCGCGCTCGTTCAGAAGCCGTCCGATCGCAACGAGGAATTTTTCCTGCATCATAGACTTTTCCACGTTGCCGAACACCTTATCCTCTTTTTCGAAGAGAAGGTCGATAAGCGTCAGCTCGTTTCCTTCCTTATCCGTGCCCACGGGGTCGGAAAGGGACACGTTGCCCTTGTGTTTTTTCCCCGCGCGTATGAGCATGAGAATTTCGTTTTCGATACACCGCGCCGTATACGTTGCAAGCCGCGTGCCGTGCCCCGCCTCGTACGTGTTGATCGCCTTGATCAGCCCGATGCTGCCCACCGAAAGCATATCGTCCGTTTCCGCAGCGCCGTTGTACTTTTTTACAACGTGCGCGACAAGACGCATATTGTGCTTTACAAGCATATCCTTGGCGTGCTTATCGCCCGCCTTGGCAAGCTTTATATAGCGCGTTTCCTCTTCGGCGGAGAGCGGCTTGGGATACGAGCTTCCGTCCGAGAACGAGCCCGTGAAAAAAAACAGCCGTCCGAGAACGGCAAGCAGCATATCGAACATCATGTTCACCTCATGTTAAAATATGCGCCGCAAGCTTTGTCCAATGACGAAACCTTCACAGAAAAATTTCCTGCGCGGGATACAGCCACACCGTAGCGTTTTTCCGTTCGAAGCTCTCGGGACTGCCGCACAGCAACGTTTTGCTTTCACCGCCGCGCACCACGTATAAATTGCCCGCACGCGCGGGAATTTTCAGCACCTGTCCCGCGCGAACCTCTTCCGTTAAACCGTTGGCAACCGCCAACACCCTTGCGGGAAACAGAAAGGTACGCGCGATTTCAGAAAGCGTCTGCCCCTTCTTTACCCGATAATAGCCGCACTCTTTTAAAAGAAGTTTCACACCGTTATCTTATGCGCCCACACATAAAAACGTGCCTTCCTCGAATAAAATAACCCATGCACAATCTGTTAAAAAACACTGCGCTCGTTACCCTGTTTACGGCGTTCGAGCATTTTCTCGGATTCCTCTACCGCATTATCCTCTCGCGTACGCTGGGTGCGGAGGGACTGGGCGTTTACCAAGCCGCGCTCGCGGTATTTTCCGTATTCCTGACGGCGGCGTCGAGCGGATTGCCCGTTACCCTTTCGCGTACGATCTCCAAGCACCGCGCGAACAACCTGACCAAGCGCGAGCACGCCGCGGTTACCTCCGCCGTGCTCGTCTCGCTTGCGTTCAGCGTGCCCGCAACCGTTTTGCTTTTTATCTTCCGCTCGCCGTTTACCAAAATTTTCGCCGACCCGCGCAGCGCCGATATTTTTTACATCTATCTCTTCGGGCTGTCGTTCACGTCGCTCTACACGGTGATCCGCGGCAGCTTCTGGGGAAACAAGCGCTTCTTCGCCTATTCGCTCATCGAGCTCGTGGAGGAAGTCTCCATGATTACTATCGGCGTCGTGCTCATTCTCGTCATTCCCACGGGCGTATCGCCCGTCAACAAAGCGGCGATCGCCCTGCTCGCATCGCACCTCCTCTCCTTCGCGCTCGCCCTCGTTTACTATTTTATCAAGGGCGGAAAATTCGCCCGCCCGAACGGCGAATTCCTGCCCATCGTCAAATCGTCGCTGCCCGTAACCGCCATGCGCACCTCTTCGTCGCTCATCAACTCGCTCATCTCCGTTATCTTCCCCCTGCGAATGCTCTCCGCCGGATTCTCCTCCGCCCGCGCCATGGGCGATTACGGCGTCGTCTACGGCATGGTGATGCCCGTGCTCATGATCCCCTCCACCCTCATCGGTTCGATCGCACTCGTGCTCGTTCCCGAGCTTTCGGAATGCTTCTATAAAAAACAGAAGGAAAAACTTGCGGGACTCGTAGAAAAGGCGCTGAACGTAACGCTGCTCGTTGCCGTCATGCTCGTTCCCCTCTTCTTCGTCTGCGGACAGAGCGTGGGCGTTTTCCTCTTCTCAGACGCGACGAGCGGGAAAATGATAAGCGCCTGCGCCCTTATGCTCCTGCCCGTCAGCCTCACGATGATTTCCACAAGTATGCTCAATTCCATGGGCTGCGAAAAACAGACGCTCGTCTTTTTCCTTTTGGGCTCGGCGGCAATGCTCCTTTCCGTCTGGTTCCTGCCTAAGCTCCTCGGCAGCGGTGCGCTCCTCGTGGGCATGGCGCTCGACTATCTGCTCACCGCCGTCTGCTCGCTTGCGTTGCTCCTGAAAAAGACGGGAAAGATCCGCACGGGAAAATATTTTTTCAAACTTCTACTTGCGGCGCTTCCCGCCTTTGCGCTCGGATACGGACTGCGCACGCTGCTGATGCGCGTACTCGGTTATATTCCGGCGACGCTTATCGTGCTCGTCGTCATGTTGCTTACCGAGGGCGTCATGCTGAAAATATTAAAGCTGTTCGATGCGGTCGCCTTTGTCGGGAAATTTCTCCCCAAGCGGAAACGACGGCTCGGGCGAAAAAAAGTATCCGCCGAAAAATAAAGCCCCCCCGAAATTCTTGCACTTCCGTTAAAATTATGCTACAATATGCGTAGTAACTTTTTCGGAGGATAATATGAAGTTATCGGAAGAGAGGCGCAAAGCGCTTCGCGTTACGGTGGACTATACCAACGTAACGGACAAATATCTCGGTGCAAAGGGTTATTCGGAAGGTCGCATCAACAAATACAAATCCATCGCCCGCGCGGCGCACGCCTACGTTGCGGAAAACCGCGGCAAGGACGAGCTCTTTATGGGCTGGACGGAACTGCCCTACAATCAGGACGAAATTGTTGCCGACATTCTCAACACGGCAAAATTCGTACGCAAAACGTTCGACAACTTCGTCGTGCTCGGCATCGGCGGCAGCGCGCTCGGTCCCACTATGGCGTTCAACGCCCTGTGCCACCTGCACTACAACGATTTACCCAAATCCAAAAGAAAGGGACCCCGCTTCTACGTGGAGGACAACGTCGATCCCGTAAGAATGAAGGAGCTTCTGGACGTTATCGACGTGAAAAAGACCTGCTTCAACGTTATTTCCAAATCGGGCGCGACCAGCGAAACCATGACGCAGTACCTGATCATCGCAGACCTTTTGAAAAAGGCGGGCGAGAACGTAAAGGACCACGTCATCTTTACGACGGACGCAGCAAAGGGAAACCTCGTCAAGATTTCAGAAGAGCTCGGCGGCGTAAAATCGTACGTGCTGCCCGACGGCGTCGGCGGAAGATTTTCCGAGCTTTGCCCCGTGGGGCTGCTGCCTGCGGCGGTGCTCGGAATCGACATTAAGACGCTGCTCAAGGGCGCGGCGTACATGGACAAGCTTTGCAAGGTTTCCGACTATAAAAAGAACCCCGCGCTGTGCTGCGCGCTCATTCAGTTCGTTGCCATGCGCGACGGCAAAAATATCGGCGTCATGATGCCCTATTCGGACAATCTGCGCTATGTTTCCGATTGGTACGCCCAGCTCTGGGCGGAATCGCTCGGTAAAAACCTGACCCTCCGCGGCGAGGAGTGCAACGTCGGACAGACCCCCGTAAAGGCGCTTGGCGTTACCGACCAACACTCGCAGGTGCAGCTGTACACCGAGGGTCCCTACGATAAGATCGTTACCTTCCTGTCGGTGGGAAGCTATAAGGAGAAATTCCCCATCCCCCACGGCTGCGAAAACATTCCCGACGTATCCTTCCTCGGCGGACATACCATGGAGGAGCTCATTCAGGCGGAGAACAAAGCGACGGCGTACGCGCTGACCAAGGCGGGAAGGCTGAACTACACGATCAACCTGCCCGAAGTCAACGAATTTACGCTGGGACAGCTTCTGTTCCTCTTCGAATTACAGACGGCTTACGCAGGCGCCATGCTCAACGTAAACACTTACAACCAGCCCGGTGTGGAAGCGGGCAAGAAAGCGACCTTCGCGCTCCTCGGCAAGCCCGGTTACGCCGAACAGAAAAAGGAACTGGACGGCGCGGC
The DNA here is from genome assembly GCA_910588615.1 of uncultured Christensenellaceae bacterium. Taxonomy (GTDB): domain Bacteria; phylum Bacillota; class Clostridia; order Christensenellales; family Borkfalkiaceae; genus Gallimonas. The sequence goes on from CAJUOI010000017.1 coordinate 40,902, forward strand.
AAGCGATTACGAATATATCGTTTGATTGCAAATTCAAGCATATAAGGATAAAACGGCAAGGAAAGAACCTTTCTTTCCTTGCCGTTTTTATTACGGGACAAACGAATCAACCGAGTGTGATTCGATCATTCCGGAATCAGCGTGTCTCCCGCGGGCTACCGCGCCATGACGGCGACCGAATTCTTCATCCCCCCCCAATGAACGCCCGTAAACGCATAAGAGAAGCGATTCGTCCCGAAAATCCGAAAAATTTTTTGCTTTTTCAAAAAATTACGTCGACGGCGTTTACGGCTTTCCCGCTCCGTTTTTGAAAAAGGCGTAAGGGTGAATCACGTGCTCCCCCTTCACGTCCAGATCGCGCAGCTTCGGGTCTTTTAATACGATTGCCGACTGAATTACGTTGTTACCGTACTTTTGCCGCAGTTTATCGACCGCCGCATCCAATCTTTTCTGTTTTTCGTCCCGTTCCGCGCTGCCGAACATATCGAGCTGCTCCGCCCCGAAGCAAAAATCGGAGACGGACACACCCAAACCGCGCACGTAGTTCTGCCACGGATAGACCGCCCGAAAAAGTTCGAACGCCTTTTTGCCGATTTCGGATGCATTGCAACAGGGGCGCGGAAGTTTGCCCTGTTTTTGAAAACCTATTAAATCGGATGCGCGCGCGTAGAGATGCACCGTCCGCGCCCGCGTCAAGCCCGCTTCGCGCATCCGAGCCGCAACCGAATCGGCAAGCAGATGGATCACCATGCGCACATCCTCTTCGTTCTTCAAATCGCGGTAAACGGTGAGGCTGTTGCCGATAGATTTGATATTCTCCTCCTCGTCCACCGCGCTAACGGGCGAAGTATCGCTGCCGTTGGCAAAGGCAAAGAGATAGCTTCCCCACTTGCCGAGCATCCGCACGAGCAGCTCCTCGTCGCTTCGGGCGAGCTGCCCTATCGTTCTGATTCCGATGCGGTTAAGCTTTTGTTTGGTAGCGCTGCCCACGTAGAGCAAATCTTCGACGGGAAGCCTCCAAACGATTTCTTTATAGTTTTCTTGGGTGATTTCGGTTACGGCGTCGGGCTTTTTCATGTCCGAGGCGAGCTTGGCGAAAATCTTGTTCCAGCTCACGCCCACGCTCACGGTAATGCCGATTTCCCGTTTCACCCGCTCACGAATCGCTTCCGCGATCCCGACGCCGCTGCCGAACAACTTTAAGCTTGCCGTAACGTCCAGCCAGCACTCGTCGATTCCGTACGCCTCGATACGGTCGGTGTAATCCTCGTAGATGCCGCGCACCGCTTTAGACACCTTCAGATACCGGGCAAAGTCCGCCTGCACCTCCACAAGCGTTTCGCCGCACTTCTGCCGCGCCTGCCAATACACGTCGCCCGTCCTGACGCCCGCCCGTTTCGCAACCGTATTTTTTGCGAGCACGACGCCGTGCCTGTCCTCCTTGCTTCCCACGACCACCACGGGCTTTTCCCGTATTTCGGGGCGGCGCAGGCACTCCACCGAAGCGTAAAAGTTGTTCAGATCGCTGTGTAAAATCGTCCGCATAGGCTTAGTATCGCCGAAAAACACAAAAATAACGCCCGCCTTCGGAAAGTCCGTTTTATGGCAATTGAGGTAATATTTGGGGTCGGAAAACGCGAAAAAGGTAAAAAAACCGCGAAAAAACATTAAAATTCAGATCGTTTTCTCTTTTTTTTTGCGCAAATGCTTGACAAATGTTTTTTTGGGTTATATATTAGCAAGGTGTTTCGGGCAACAAAAAACCCGAAAACACATAAAATGAAACTGAAATTTGGAGGTTTTATGAAAACAGCAACAAAGAAAAGAACGGTCGTCGGATTGAGCGCCGCCTGCGCGCTTATGCTGTCGATCGGAACGGGGTTCGTTATCAAAAACAACACCGTTGCATCCGCTGCGGAGCCCGCTACTTCCGCCGCGACGAGCTTTTTCCACGATTACCTGCTCGACAACGAAGGCAATGAGTACACGCTCGCCAAAAAGTTTTACAAGGCTTTTGAGGAAATGAAAAACACGGACGACTTCAAGGACGGCGTCGTGGACTATCGGATCGACGATATCGTTACGTCCGACCAGTTGAAGGCTTGGGTCGAAAACGGCGACCTCACGGTTCCCAGAGCGTTCAGCGCCGCACGCGACGCGTTCCTCACCGACCACCCCGAAATCTTCTACATAGACTTTTATAAGATGACGATCAGCGTTGCAAAGAGCGGCGGCACGTACGTCGGCTACGTCAACAGCGGCAGAGAAGCCAACCTCTATTACGACAACGGCTTTAACACGAAGCAGGACGTAAACGAGGCGGTCCGGAAATTCGAAAAAAGAATCGACGAGGTCGTAACCTACGTTAACCAGAAGGAAGAGCAATACAACACTTACGTTGCAAGAGACGTTTATCTCGCAAAGGAAGTAAACACTTATCTTGCGGAAAACATTAAATACGATTACGTTTCTTACCAAAATAAAAACGACCCCAACTACATTGCAGCGGCGTATATCAACACGCCCTACGGCGGGCTTGTAGAGCAAAAAGCCGTTTGCGGAGGCTTCTCCACTGCGTACAAGGTGATCATGGATCGCTTGGGGATCCCCTGCATCACCGTAAACGGGTACAGCAACAACAGAGACGAATACGGCTTTAACACGAATTCTTCCGTATACCATATGTGGAACTACGTTTGGCTTGAAACGCCGGCGGCACAAGGCAAATCGCGTGCAGCGGCAAGCAAAGGCGAATGGTATTCGGTTGACGTTACTTGGAACTCCGCTTCTTACAGCAGAACCAGATATGCGGTAATGAACGAGTATACCGACTCGGAATATCACGTTGCCGACGGCGAAATATCCTCGTCGGGTTACAGACTGAGATATCCCAAGCTCTCCCCGTATGCATACGGCAGCACGGGAGAAACCGACGGGCTCCAGTTCTCCTTAACGTATGAATCGAGCGGAAACAAAGACGATTTCGACAACGATTTGGTAAACACTTACGTTATCGTAAGCTATAACGGAAAGAGCGCGAAGAGGCTTTACGAAGAGGACGGTCTTTATCTGGTGATCCGCAATTCCTATTACGAGAGCGTCGACGGTACATTGCAATTCACTTGGACTAACTGGTACTCGCTGGAAGTTTGGAGACAATGCGTAATCAAAGAGAATGCCAGCACCGAAAGCGACTTCGAGAAGGTTTATCAGGATTCGGGAACCCAGACGCGTTATTACGAAAATACTTCGGTTTACGGCATTCAGGTAGCCGTATTCGACTACAAACCCGACAGAGCCGCTCCGGAATTTATCCATGGCAAACCTACCAACCTCCCTCCCGATTTGGGTCATGATCCCGAAACCGAAAGCCATTTCTTCTACTATTACAGTAATGATAAAGTGGAAGAGAAAGTAAATGCCGTTTCCGTATCCGATATAATGATCAACGAAAGCTACGGCACATATGCTCCCGCCCCCTATGTGAACGTCGATGCGGACGCCAACTACAATACAAGCATAACGTTCAGCGACTCTATGGGCACGAACAAAGGCGACGGGAAGATGAATCCCAAAAACGCATTTGTTTTGTCCGTAACCTACGATCAGGATTTGCACATCCTTGACAAATCCAAACCCATAGGCATATCGTTTACTTCCGTTCATCCCAACACACAGCAGTACGCGTTCTTTGAACGTTTCGAAGACGGTGCATTCGTACATTTACTTAACGACAACCGCACTTTGCAGTATAAATTCTGCCCCAGCCTGCTGTACGAACATAACGACGAAGTTTACAGCATCTTCTTCACGAACGTCGGCTCGGCAAGAAAAGTAATGAGAAAAATGCCCGACGGTTCGTTGAAGGAAGAAACGTTGGATAAACTTCCCAACAACGCCGTTGCCCATTTTTCAAGAGCGGTTCTTGCCTGCCCCGCACGCTTTAACTACGACGGCAGACTTTGGGTGGACTGCTGCGCACAGCCCGAGCTCGTTTCCAACTCCGACCTGAGCGCCATGAATTTCCTTGACGAAAATGGCGAGAGCACGTTCTCGGAAAATCAAAGAAGCCAGATGATGCTCGTTGCGGAGAAAGCGGACTCCTCTACGGAGAACGCAATGAAGGATGCAATTACCGCGAACGATAAGATCAACGTGAACGGAGACAATATTCAGGCGAGCGAAACGTACGACATCGCCTTGCAGATGTGCGGTAAGTACCCCACCATCCCCGAAGGAAGCTACGTTAAAATCGCACTCGGCTTCCCCGAAGGTTACTCCCCCGAAAATCTCGAAGGCGTTACGTTCAAGATTTTCCACCGCAAACACATTAAAGACGATATTTACGAAATCGAAGAGATCCCCTGCGTTGTAACGCAGTTCGGTATCGTTGCGGTTGTTACGAGCTTCTCCCCCTACATGGTAGCCGTTGTAGACGAAGAGTTCGCAACCGAGAAAACCGTTTACGCAAGCATCGAAGGCAAGGGCGGCAAGCTCTCGCTTGAAGACGGCAAAATCAAGTCGGTTGCGGAAGGCGGAAACTGCACCTACACCATTCAGCCCGAAGAAGGATATCAGGTTTATTCCGTTACTTTGAACGGCAAAAACGTGGCAGACAGAATCGACGAGAACGGAAAACTTACGCTCAGCTACGAAGAGCTTTCGGCAAACAGCCATCTCATCATTCAGTACATTGCAGACGCTGCGGCGGCACGCATTCAGGAAAAGCTTAACAGCAACGCGATTGACGAAGCGGTTACGCCCGATTCCACGAAGCACGTCGTAGCCGTAAAAGACCAGCCCGTTTACTCGAACGAACCCATCGTCGTCGATTTGAGCAACGGCACTCCTGCGTCTTCGGATGCACCCAACCTGACTGTGATCATCGTAGTTTCCGTGATCTGCGGCGTACTCGTGATCGGTGCGATCTGCACGGTAGCGTTGGTATTGAAGCGCAAGAAGAATAAGGCTTGATCCCAAGCTTTTATCAAAAGAACTGTAACCCGCTTAGGTTACAGTTCTTTTTATGTAAAGAAAAACCCCGCCACTACGGCGGGGGTTTCCTTTACATAAAAAAAGAGGCTTTCGGGTTACGGTAATTCCCATAGGGAATATTAGGTAAGCCGTAGGCGAACGAGAATTAGGCGTGG
>CAJUOI010000018.1 GCA_910588615.1 uncultured Christensenellaceae bacterium
TCCTGACACACGGCTTAGAAGGCCGTTGCTCTATCCACCTGAGCTACAGGCGCATTGCATAACTGCGCTTTGCACATCTCTTACACAGCGAAATTGGAGCGGGTGATGGGAATCGGACCCACGCGACCAGCTTGGAAGGCTGGGATTCTACCATTGAACTACACCCGCATTGCGTCAACGCTTATACATTCTATCAAACGATTTCTTTCTTGTCAAACGATTTCGCCCGCTTACCTCAAATTTTTCCGAAAAATTTGGCAGAAGTCCCCTATTATTTCTTTCTTTCAATCATTCGTTGCAAATTTTATTTTATTTTCATAAACGATTATTGACAGGTTAACATAATTTTCGTATAATATAATTAAATGAAAAAATGAGGGATTACGTCATGAGTGAAGAAGTTTTCGAGAAGAGCACCGAACAAAAACGTACATGCTACCTCGCCTTGCAAAACGTATGCAAGCAGTACAAAACGGGCGCAATCACGGTGGACGCCCTTTCGGACGTCAGCTTCGACGTTGCCGACGGGGAATTCGTCGTCGTGCTCGGCTCGTCCGGCGCGGGAAAAACCACCCTCCTGAATCTGCTCGGCGGTATGGACAACGCCACTTCGGGAAAAATCGTGTTGGACGGCAAGGACGTTACCGCCCTCAACAAGCGCGGGCTGACCGAATACCGCAGAAACGACGTTGGATTCGTGTTTCAGTTTTACAACCTGATGCCCAACCTCACCGCCCTCGAAAACGTGGAAATTGCCGTAGAAATCTGCAAAAATGCACTCGACCCCGAAACCGTTTTGCGCGAGGTCGGCTTGGACGAACGATTGAAAAACTTCCCTGCCCAGCTTTCGGGCGGCGAACAGCAACGAGTATCCATTGCCCGCGCTCTTGCCAAAAATCCCAAGCTTCTCCTCTGCGACGAGCCGACGGGCGCGCTCGATTATAAGACGGGAAAGCTTATCTTAAAACTTTTACGCGACGTATCCGCACAACAGAAAAAACCCGTCATCGTCGTAACGCACAACTCCGCGCTGAAAGATATGGCGGATAAAGTCGTGCGAATAAAGAGCGGGCGCATCGAAGAAGTATCCGTAAACGAAAACCCCCGTTCCGTGGAGGATATTGAGTGGTGAAAACGTATTTAAAGACCCTCGTCCGCGCCTTTGCGCGCCACGTTACGCGCTTTCTGTCCATCTTTTCCATGGCACTCATCTGCGTCGGATTCGTGGCGGGGCTAGGCTCGACGGTGAACAAAATAGACGACTCCCTGTCGCAGTTTTACGCCGACGGACGCGTTTCCGACTTCATTTTAAAAAGCACGACGGCAAAAGGCTGTACTCCGGAGGAAATTTCCGCGGTGCGCAGGCGCTACGGCGAAGACAACGTGGAGACGGGCGCGTCGTACGACGTTAACCTGAAAATCGGCGATGAAGAGCAAATCGTCCGCCTGTACTTTTTCGACGGCGAAGGGCAAATCAATCGCTTGCAGTCGATTGAAAAAAGCGACGTTCCCCTTGCGGACGGTGCGATTGCCGCAAAGGCGGAAGAAGGAGACAATCAGATAAACGGAATTCCGCTTGGTTCGGAAATCACGCTCGACTTTATCGAAATCGTAAAAGATCTGTCCCCTGAAAACGCCGAAACGATAGAAAAGCTGCCCGCTTTCCTGCAACCCAAGCCCATTACCGTTACCGTTACGGAAACGGTTGCCTCCCCTCTGCTCTTTTCGAAGGACGGCGAGCCAAGCTATAAACTGCCAGAGGATACGCCGCTGCCCGATACGATCGGCGCTGTGAACAAGTTGGAATTCCTCGTCGGGAACGTTTTATACCTCCCTGCCGATATCATTCCCGAAATTATGGGAACCCCCATACTGCCGAAAAATAGCGATCTGTACGTTACCATGCAGAATCGCACGCTCTTCCGTGCCTTCTCTTCCGATTATAAACGCGCTGTCGAAGCGGAAAAAACAGACTATCTTAATACGCTAGAAAACGTGAAAGCAATAACGCTGTACGACAATTACAGTTTCGTTTCCCTGCACTCCTATGCGGAAAAGGTCATGGGAATCACCGTCGTGCTCATGATTGCCTTTTTGCTCGTAACGGGACTCGTCGTTCTTTCGACGATGACGCGCTTTTTAGACGAGGAGCGCGCCCAGATTGCCTGTCTACGCACGCTCGGTTACTCGGGGGCGAAAATCATCTTTAAATACATACTCTTTGCACTGCTTGCAACGGGCTTGGGCGGAACAGGCGGTTACTTCGTCGGCATCGGGATTTGCTACCTTATCTATACGGTATTCAACTACTCTTTCCGAATGCCGCCCATGGCAAGCCGCGTAACCATCGTATTCTTTTTGATTACCTTGATCACGCTCGTCGTAGCTACGCTGATTGCAACGGCGATTTCGGGTGCGAAGATGATGAACGAAAAACCAGCCAATCTGCTACGCCCCAAGGCGCCGAAAGCAGGGAAAAAGGTCTTTCTCGAACGCATTCCCTTCCTCTGGAAGGCACTGCCTTTCCGCTATAAATCCACTTCACGCAACGTTCTGCGCTACCTCGGAAGGTTTTTTATGACGGTAATTGCCGTCGCCTTTTCCACTGCGCTGATGATGGCGGCGCTGGGGCTGTTGGATTTGTGCCTGTTCGGCGGAATCAGCGACAATTCGATCATGGGCGTTGCGGCGGTCGTTGCCGTATTCGCAGGCTTGCTTACCGCCGTCGTGGTGTATACGCTGACAAATATCAACATTTCCGAACGAAACCGCGAACTTGCCACGCTGAAAGTTTTGGGTTACCACGATAAAGAAGTTTCAAGCTACGTCTATCGCGAAGTGTACATTGACAGTATTATCGGCGTTCTTCTCGGTTATCCTTTCTCCGCCCTGCTCGTGGGAATCGTATTCAAGGTGATCGGCTTGGGCACGCTCGGCGGAATCTCTTGGTTTATGTGGCTGATCGCTCCCTTGATCGTGCTTGCATTTACCGCGCTCGTAACGCTGATTTTAAAGCGGAAAATCGTCAAAATAGATATGAACGAATCACTGAAAGCGAACGAATAACCGAAATCAAACAAAAAATAACCCCGCAGTTTGTGCGGGGTTATTTGCTTCGCGGCGACGTGGTGGACCTGCGCAGAGTTGAACTGCGGTCTTACAAGGTTCATCCGAGAATACTACACGCTTAGTCTACGGTTGAATCTCGCCCGCGGGAAGTCCGTCGACGACCTCCTCCTTGGGCACGTTTCCCTGAATTCATTTTCAATCGGCGGAATCTTTCCGAAAGAAAACGTTCCCTACTTGATTGACGCCCCGTTTCCGACCGTAGGCAATCGGAGCGGGACGGAGCTTAATAAGTTAAGCCGCAAGAGCTACGCGGCGGGTTGCCCGACGTGCAGCCGATCTTCTGCTTTTATTATCAGCATTTAAATTGATTCCGTTTTTACGGAGCCGAGCCTCCGGCGTGCATTCTGCGAAATCCGCTTGCAATCGAATCCGTAACAGGCCCGTTTGCAACCTTCTATATTATATTATAACCCTTTTTTAAATTTGTCAACCGAAAAACGATTGCCAATTGAGGATTCCCTCCTCCAAACGCCTTTTTCCCCGTCCCGCCGCCGTTTATCCTCGATCTCTGCCGCATTCTCTTCGTCCCATAAGGCGGATAAAGTAAACGCACCGCATTCTGCGGTGCGTTTACTTTATCTGTTCAGCAATTTTTCGGCAATCGCCTTAGCGGCGGTTTTACCGGCGCCCATAGCGAGAATCACCGTTGCCGCGCCCGTTACGGCGTCGCCGCCCGCATACACCCCGTCTAACGAGGTCTTGCCCGTATCCTCCTCTATGACGATTCCGCCGTGTCGGTTGACTTCCAACCCCGCCGTAGTATTTTTAATCAGCGGGTTGGGACTTGTGCCGATTGCCATAATCACGCAGTCGACCTCGATTTCGTACTCGCTGCCTTCGATTTCTACGGGACGGCGTCTGCCCCTTTCGTCGGGCTCGCCCAATTCGCACCGCCTTACCTGTATGGCTCTGACTGTGCCGCGCAACGCCGCGTCTACCTCTTTGCCCGTGCCATAACCGAGAATTTCAACGGGATTATTTAAAATCTTAAACTCGATACCCTCTTCTTCCGCGTGCTCGACCTCTTCCCTTCTTGCGGGGAGCTCTTCCATCGAGCGGCGGTAGACGATATACACCCTTTCCGCACCCAACCTCAGCGCGGTGCGCGCAGCGTCCATGGCAACGTTGCCGCCGCCCACAACCGCTACCCTCTTTGCGCGTAAAACGGGCGTGCGAGCATCCTCCCGATACGCCTTCATCAGGTTGACGCGCGTTAAAAACTCATTCGCGGAATAGACGCCCTTCAAACCCTCTCCCCGAATTCCCATGAAGCGGGGAAGCCCCGCGCCGGAAGCGACGAATACCGCCTCGTAGCCGTCAGCCATCAATTCATCGATCGTCAGCGTCTTACCGACGACCACGTTGGTTTCAACTCTGACGCCCAGCTCTTTCAGCGTTTCCACCTCTTTCCGCACGATTGCCTTGGGCAGTCTGAATTCTGGAATCCCGTACACGAGCACGCCGCCCGCAAGGTGCAACGCCTCGAACACGGTAACTTCGAAGCCCCTCTTTGCCAAATCTCCCGCGCAGGTCAGACCCGAAGGTCCCGAACCCACCACCGCCACCCTGTGTCCGTTGGACTTGGGGCGGACGGTTTTACCGCGTGCGTTCTGATTACGGTAATCGGCAACGAAGCGTTCGAGCCGCCCGATTCCTACAGGCTCGAATTTGACACCGAGCGTGCACTTGCTTTCGCACTGCGACTCCTGCGGGCAGACCCTGCCGCAGACTGCGGGTAAAGACGAGCTTTCGGCAATCACGGAATACGCGCCCTCAAAATCCTTTTGTTTGATTTTGGCAATAAATTCGGGAATTGAGATATTGACGGGACAGCCCTCCACGCAGGGACGGTTTTTACAGTTTAAGCAGCGTTGCGCTTCCGCAACCGCAATTTCCGCGGGATAGCCGAGCGCGACCTCTTCAAAGTTATGCGCGCGGACTGCCGCATCCTGTACGGGCATCGCGTGCTTTTTCGGTTCAATTGCCATTACCTGCTCTCCTTTGCAAAGAGATTGCAAACACGTTCACGCTCGCCTGCTTCGAATGTCTCGTAGGCTCCGCCGCGCAGCATCGCCTCGTCGAAGTCCACTTCGTAGCCGTTGAAATCCGGTCCGTCCACGCAAGCGAACTTAACGCTGCGCGTGCCGTCCTCCTTCACCAGCGTCAAGCGGCAACCGCCGCACATGCCCGTGCCGTCAATCATAATGGGATTCATGGAAACTGTTACGGGAATCCCGTAGGGTTTTGCCGTAGCGACCACATACTTCATCATAACGAGCGGTCCAATGGCGATTATCTCGTCAAACCGTTCCCCCCGCTCGATTTCTTCCTTTAATGGAAGCGTAACCACTCCCTGCCGACCGTAGCTTCCGTCGTCGGTTACGAGCGTGAACTTATCCGAGCAAGCCTTGAATTCCTCTTCGAGAAGAACGAGGTCTTTATTGCGAAAGCCGATGACCGAATGCACCTTGCAGCCCGCTTCGTGCAGCTTCTGCGCCACGGGCAGCGCAATCGCGCACCCCACGCCGCCGCCGACGACGCACACTTTTTTCCTGCCTTCCGTTTTGGTTGGCACACCCAGAGGTCCCACGAAGTCCTCGATAAATTCTCCTGCTTCCTTTTTGTCGAGCAACATCGTCGTACCGCCGACGATCTGGAAAATGATTTGCACCGTGCCCGCCGTGCGGTCGTAGCCCGCAACGGTCAGAGGAATTCGCTCCCCCTCTTCGTCCACGCGGAGAATGATAAACTGCCCTGCTTCGGCTTTTTTTGCAACGAGCGGCGCAAGAATATCCATCATCGTAACGGTATCGTTTAATTTCTTCTTGTTGACTATCCGAAACATTTTGCCCTCCAACCAACTTTAAGATACGGGAAAATACTGCGTTCTCATACCGAAAACGCAGTATTCCGATTGAGTTCTCAGAAATCGACTTCGGTATCGTAATAACAACACTTCAACAGCTTTTCCATCTCCTCTACGGAAGGCTGGCGGGGATTACTGCCCGTGCAGGCGTCGCCGATCGCATTGACGGCAATACCGTGCAACCGTTCGAGGAAAACCTTTTCGGGGACAAAGCCCTGTTCGCAGGGATAGCTGTCCGCGCCGTAGTTTTTGATGCAATGAGGAATATTCAGATCGTCGTTCATCTTCCTCAGATAAGCAATCAAAAGCTCGACCTTTTCATCGTCGTTCTTCCCGCCCAAGCCCATATGATCGGCAATCTCGCCGTAGCGCTTTTTCGCCGTAGCGTCTTTCGCATTAAAAGCGATTACTTTGGGCAGATACATTGCATTAGCCGCGCCGTGAACGATGTGCGCGCCGTAGTCCGCAAATGCGGCGCCCGTCTTGTGTGCCATGGAGTGAACAATACCCAAAAGCGCGTTGGAAAACGCCATACCTGCAAGACATTGCGCGTTGTGCATGGAATCGCGCTTCTTCATATCGCCGTTGTAGGAGGCAACAAGGTCGCCCTGAATCATTTTGATCGCGAAAATTGCAAGCGGATCGGTATAATCGCAATTCGCCGTAGACACGTACGCCTCGATCGCGTGCGTCATTGCGTCCATTCCCGTATGCGCCACCAGCTTTTTGGGCATCGTTTCCGCCAGATCGGGATCGACGATCGCGACGTCGGGCGTGATTTCAAAGTCAGCAATAGGATATTTGATACCCTTTGCATAGTCGGTGATGATCGAAAAGGCGGTAACCTCCGTCGCCGTGCCCGAAGTGGACGAAATCGCGCAGAACCGCGCTTTCTTGCGCAAAGCGGGAATACCGAACACCTTGCACATCTCTTCGAAAGTGATATTCGGATACTCGTACTTGATCCACATCGCCTTCGCCGCGTCGATGGGAGAACCTCCGCCCATCGCGATAATCCAGTCGGGCTGAAATTTCAGCATGGCATCCGCGCCCTTCATCACCGTTTCCACGGAAGGATCGGGTTCGATTCCCTCGAACAGCTCCACTTCCATGCCCGCTTCCTTTAAGTAGGAAACAGCTTTGTCAAGGAAGCCGAATTTTTTCATCGAGCCGCCGCCGACGCAAATCATCGCTCTTTTGCCCTCGAACGTCTTTAACGCTTCGAGCGCGCCCTTCCCATGATATAAATCTCTGGGTAACGTAAATCTTGCCATAAAAACAATCCTCCGTTATATTGATATAAATTTATCGAATTCGGAATTTCTCCGATTCGGCTACATTATATTCCTTCATTTTCCATTTGTCAATAGGTCGGAGAATTATTTTTTGTAAATTTTTTAATTTAACACGACGTCTTTCAGACTTTCGTACTTTTTCATGGAAACGGCGCGGATCTCACCCAAATCGCCGCGCTCAAACGCCTCGTCCGACAGCTTTTTGGCAAGGAACACCGCCTCCGAGGAATAGCGCAGATTTTTGATTTCATTTAAAATCCGCCCGCTCTGGCGGGTCCCGAGAAAGTCGCCGCCCCCGCGGATTTCCAGATCGCGCTCGGCAAGCTCGAAACCGTCGTTCGTCGATTTGAAAAATCGCAGCCGTTCAAGCGCCGTATCGCTCTCCGAACCGATCAGGAGGAAGCAGTAGCTTTTTTCGCTGCCCCGCCCCACGCGCCCGCGCAGCTGGTGCAACTGCGAAAGCCCGAACCTCTCGGCGTTGTAAATCGCCATGATCGTAGCATCCGGTACGTCCACGCCGACCTCGATGACCGTAGTCGAAACGAGGCAATCGTATTCCTTATTTTTAAAGGCGGACATCACCGCCGTCTTTTCCTTGTCCTTCATTCGCCCGTGCAAGAGGGCAAAGCGCACGGAGGGAAGACGGGCGCGGATCTCCTCGTACAGCTCGGTAACAGAGGTGATCTGTCCTTCGTCGTCCTCGATTTTGGCACAGACGAAGTACGCCTGCCTGCCCTTTTTCGCTTCTTCCGCGATATAGACCAGCATGTCGTCGTACTTCCTATCGGGGATAATGCTCGTTACGATCTCCTGTCTGCCCGCGGGCTTGTCGGGAATGACGGTGATGTCCAAATCGCCGTAAAAAATCAGCGAAAGCGTGCGCGGAATGGGCGTTGCCGACATAACGAGAACGTCGATATTTTCTCCTTTTTCACTCAAAGAATTGCGTTGCGCCACACCGAATCTGTGCTGCTCGTCGCACACGCAGAACGCAAGATTTTTAAAGACGACGTCCGCCTGCAATACGGCGTGCGTGCCGCACAAAACGTCGTATTCTCCCGTTTGCAGTGCGGTTTTTATCTCCCGTTTTTCCTTCACCGTGCACGAACCTGCAAGATAAGCGACTTTGTACTCGGGAAAAACCTTTTGCAACAAGCGGTAATTCTGCTCGGCAAGCACTTCCGTGGGGCTTAAATACGCGGCTTGGAACCCGCTTTTCATCGCCATAAAAATACCCGTCAACGCCACCGCCGTTTTCCCGCTGCCCACGTCCCCCTGCAATAATCTGTTCATGCGGACGGGCGATTTCAGATTGTCGAATATCGCCCTCACCGCTTTCTGCTGCCCTCCCGTGAACTCAAACGGAAAGCGTTTTTCGAACTCGGCAACCTCCTGCGCGCTCACCGTATACGTTCTGCCGCGGGCCTCGTTCTTGTCGCCCTTGATCAGTTTGAACGCCGAAACAAGGGTAAAATACTCCTCGATCGCAATGCGTTCCGCAGCTTTTTTCATCTCTTCCTGCGATTTCGGGGCATGAATTGCCGCATACGCACCGTTTAATGGGAGCAACGCGTACTTTTTGCGCAGGTCGGCGGGAATAATCGATGCACGCGTTTCCATACGCAGCGCTCGCTGCACGCTGTCGCGCACCACCTTCTGCGTTAAACTTCCGCTCAATCCGTAGACGGGAACGAGCCCCTTCAAACGCGAAATCCCGCCGATCTTTTCAAAGGACGGATTGACGAGCGAAATCTGTCCGTAGCGGTTGCTCACCCGCCCGTAAAAAAGGTATTCGCCCGCAATCAGCTTTTTGGCGATATAGGGCATATTGAACCAGACTGCCGTAAAATAGTAGCCGTCCTGCTCGAGGTGCGCCCGCACGAATTTGACGCGCCCCGTATAGCGCACGGGATCGCACCCCACGATTTTGCAGGCGACAAGCGCCAGTTCGTTGTGCGGCACGCTCTGAACGGAAACGCGGTTCGTCATATCGAGATAGGCGCGCGGAAAGTACGACACAAGCTTTTCCGTATCGTAAATACCCAGCTTTGCAAAGTCTTTTGCACGCTTTTCACCGACGCCCGTCAATTCTTCGATTCTCATTATTTTTCACTCAATAATTTAAAAGAGCGGGCAACCGCTCTTTTCCGTCAGATTATTCTAAAGACAGCAAGTAGTAATACACGGGCTGACCGCCGTAATGACAGTCGATATCGCAATCGGGGAAAGCCTCCTGTACCTTTTCCGTAAGCGCGACCGCATCCTCTTCCTTGACCTCTTCGCCGTAGTAGAGGGTAATAACCTCGTGGTAGTCCTCTTTGAGCTTATCGAGGAGTTTTAAAACGGTATCCTCGATCTTATCGCTCTTTGCAAGGATCTTTTTATCGTCCAGCCCGATAATGTCGCCCTCGGCAATCTTGAAGCCGTTGACGCTGGTGGAACGGACGGCGTGCGTTACCTGCCCCGCCTTCACATTATCGAGCGCATGAATCATATTCGTCTTGTTCTCTTCCGCGCTCGCTTCGGGACTGAACGATAGCGCCGCTGCAAAGCCCTGCGGAATATTTTTTGTGGGAATGACGTGGATCGTGCGGTTTTCGACCAATGCCTTCGCCTGCTCCGCCGCAAGAATGATATTTTTGTTGTTGGGGAACACGAACACGTTGTCCGCATTGATTTTCTGCACCGCAGTCGCAATATCCGATGCGGAGGGATTCATCGTCTGTCCGCCCTCGATCACGCGGTCTACGAACAAATCCTTGAAAATATCCTCGATTCCCTTGCCCGCGCAAATGGCAAGCATCCCCTGATCTTTCTTCTCCGCCTCGCGCTTGGCGCGGAGAGCGCGGTTTTGTTCGAGCATGTTCTCGATTTTCGGTCGGTCGAGCTCGCCAAGCTCAAGCGCATAGGTCAGCGCCACGCCCGGAGTGTTGGTGTGCACGTGCACTTTGATCATTTCGAGATCGCCGATACAGATTACGCTGTCGCCGAGCGCCATCAGGTTTTCGCGCAGCTTGTCGATATCCGCAAGCGTCGTACTCTTTTTTAAATTAATGACGAAAAATTCGGTGCAGTATGCAAACTGGATTTCGCCCAAATCCATATTGATGATGTCCGCGTTGTCGCCGAAGTCCGCATCGGCGGCGGAAGCCGCGTTCGCCGCCTCCGTCTGCACCTCCGAAACGATTTCGTCCCCCTTCAATGCAGAAAGGAAGCCGCGCATGATCGTCATCAGTCCGACGCCGCCCGAATCGACGACGCCCGCTTTCTTTAAAACGGGAAGTAGCTCGGGCGTTTTGGCAAGCGCTTTATCGCCCTCTTCGATGACTGCGGGAAGGAAGGTTTCGAAATCCTTGTTTCTGCCCGCAATTTTTACCGCATACTCGCTCATCATGCGTACGACGGTAAGGATCGTACCCTCTTTGGGAATGGAAACGGCGTTATAAGCAACCTTCGTGCCCGCTTCCATCGCCTTTGCAAACGTTTTGGTGTCGATCTCGGACTTTCCGTCGCGCAGAACGGAACAAATCCCCCTGAAAATCTGCGATAAAATTACGCCAGAGTTTCCCCGTGCGCCCTTTAGAGCGCCCTTGGAAATCGCGTCGCAAACGTTGGGAAAACCGTTGTTCGAGCAGATGGAAAGCTCCTTCACTGCCGACTGAATGGTGAGCGACATATTCGTACCGGTATCGCCGTCCGGTACGGGAAATACGTTGAGTGCGTCTACCTTTGCCCGATTGTTATCGAGCATTTTTGCGCCCACCAACACCATTTTACGGAAGGTGGCGCAATTTATCGTTTTCTGCATAGGATCTCCTCGGAATTCATTCAAAAGGCGCGGAGACGAGAGTTATATTTTTAAACCGACGATATTGACGTTAACGGTGTCTACGATCATGCCCGTAAAACGTTCAACCTTATACTTCACCGATTCTTTTAAAGATTCGGCTACCGCTTCGATGGATACGCCGTACTTTATGAGAACGTATACGTCGATGAAAATTCGGTTTCCGGACGTGGTAATTTTCACGCCCTTGCCTCCCGCGTCTCGTTTCAGCAGTTCGGCGAGCGTGTCGGTAAAACGGCGTGAAACGGTATCGACGATGCCGTAACTCTCCACCGCAGCCTGAGATGCAACTTTTGAAATTGCAATATCGGATATGGAAATTTTTCCGTATGCGTTACTCGTGCTTACTGACATATAACTCCCTTAGGCGAAGCTTGCAAGCCTCAGACGGACCCGCAAAGCTTCGGCAACTGCCAAGGCAATGGGAACTGCCCAAATATACCTATTCTTATTTTACCCCATATAACAACATTTGGCAAGCGTTATTTCAAAAAAATTTTCAAAAGTTCAAAAAAAAACGTCTTTCCCCCGCTTTTTTAATTGATTTTTTCCTTGCGAAATGGTATCATAATTGCGTCGGCTTGCGCGGAAGGAGTTTTCGCGCGAAAAATTTACGATGATATCCTGCGGAGGTGTTAATATGTCGAAGGTTTGCAGCGTATGCGGAAAAGGTCAGGTAGCGGGCAATAACGTTTCCCACTCCCACCGTAAAACGAAGAGAACGTTTCAGGCAAACGTGCAGAAAGTATCTTACAAAAAGGACGGTAAAATCGTTAACGATTACGTCTGCGCAAGATGCTTGAAGAGCGACAAAGTAGAGCGCGTTTAAAAGAGTAAACGAAAGCCCGCCGTATTCACGGCGGGCTTTTCCGTTTTAAAAACGGAAAAGCGCATCCTCCTTTGCAGGCGCGCTATTTGCAAATTTCCCCGAATACACGGAGAAAATTTCCGTAAGCGATCTTTTCCGCAATGCGGCAGCCGAACGCCCCTTCCAGTTCTTCCAAAAAATCAGGCACGTCGGCGGGCGTTCTCAAATAGGGATTTTCGGGAATCCCGTCAAAGTCGCTTCCGAGCGCAAGCGCGTCCTCCCCGCCCGCATCGATAATCGCCTCGGCGTGCTTTAAAAGAGCTTCGCGCTGCCCCTGCGCAGTGTCCCCTCCGCCGGAAAAATCGGCGCAAAAATCCAGACCCACGACGCCGCCGTGATCGGCAATCAGCCTGATCCCCCCGTCCGTCAGGTTCCGCGCGCAGTCGCATATCCGCCGCGCGCCCGAGTGGCTTGCAACGAAGGGGCGCTTCGAAACGCTCCCCACCTCCTCCACGAGCTTGTCGCTTCCGTGCGAAACGTCGACGATTACGCCGAGCTCATTCATCCGCTCCACCGCCGACACCCCGAAGGGCGTTAATCCGAGTTCCGTCTGCCTGCGGCTCAACGGCAAACGCCCCGCGAACAATCCCTCGTAATCGGGAAAATTCGGAAACCCGATTTCGTTGGGATAATTCCAGATCAAAGTCATCATTCTCGCTCCTCGCGCGTACAGAGCGTCGAGTTTTTCGAGCGAACCTTCGATCGCCCCGCCGTCCTCCACGGTAAACAGCGCGTTTATGCCGCTGCCGATCTCGCCCGCGCGCGTAATTTTACGCAAGCCGTTCTCCTGACAGTACGCATCGAACCTATCGGCAAGCGCAAGCGCCTCCCGATACTTTTCCTCAGACGAAACGAACGCCGCAAAGCACTGCAAAAAGCACCCGCCGCACGCGAGCGTTTCTTTGGTTACCTGAGGACGCGACTTCGTCGTCAACGCGTCCGAGTGCAAATCGCAGTATTTCATTTTCCGCGGTAAAACAGTTTTAAAACTCTTCTGACGATAAAAGGCGGACGGAAACAGATAAACATGGCAACCTCCTTACGCTTCGCAATTGATAAACACGAGAACCGTGCCCTCCGTCCGAAACTGCGCGTTTTCCGCCGTGATCACGTTGGAAATCCCGAGCGTAGAGCCGTACTTAAACGTTTCGGGCAGAGGATAACGGAAGCCTCTACTCTCCATAATATGCGCGTCGCCGCCGAAAGGTACGATAGACACCGTTTTTCCCACAACGCCGCCGAGCCCCACGAGCCCCGATGCGGCAAAGATACGGCAATAATTGGTAATCAGCACGGCGCGCACACCCGCCCTTTCCGCCTGATATAAAAGATGAAGATTACCGATAAAATGGTCGTCTCTCTTTCCGCCCCCGCCGTAAATTTCAATGTCGCCGTACCCCGCGCCGATTGCCCGCATCAAAGCAAGCTCGCCGTCGGTATAGTCCTTTTCCGAGGGGTAAATTTCCGCGGGAGGCGGCTCGGGAAGATAATCGAGCGAATCGTAATCGCCGAGGTTTTCGTCAATTTTTATTTTATCCTTCGCCCAAGCATACGCACCGTCGCAACAGTAAACGCGGACGTCGTCCGACCCCGCGGAATCCGCCCGAATTTCCCCGCGGTAAGGCTCGCCGTTCAAAAGAATGATCGCCCGTTTCATACGCCGCGTAATTTCCTTACCGCTTCGCCCAAATCGGCGGAACGGAATACCGCGCTACCCGCCACGATGACGTTGGCGCCCGCCGCAACGATCTCTTTCACGTTACCCTCGCATACGCCGCCGTCCACTTCGATATCGCGCGCGGGAAAGCCGTTTTTTACACAGAAATTACGCAACTTTTCAATGCGGGAGAGCGATTCGGGAATGAATTTCTGACCGCCCCACCCGGGGAACACGCTCATGATCAGCAGCATATCCGAAATCGGCACGAGGTCATACAGCGCTTCGACGGGAGTATCGGGATTGATAACTGCCCCGCACTTCATGCCGAGCGCGCGGATTTTTCCGAGATTTTCCCGCGTTTTCTCCCCGCAAGCTTCCACGTGAACGGTAACGAAGTCTGCGCCCGCTTTTTTAAACTCTTCGAAGTGCGTTTCGGGATGCAGCACCATTAAATGACAGTCGAGCGGCAAACTCGTATGCGGACGGATGGCGGCAACCATCTGATGCCCGAAGGTAATGGGCGGCACGAAATTGCCGTCCATGACGTCGCAGTGCACGAGGTCGGCGCCCCCTGCTTGCAGGCGTTTTACCGTTTCGCCCGCTTGCGAAAAATCGCTTGCCAGAATGCTCGGCGCAATTTTGATTTGCATGATCCGTACTCCTTTATTTTTTATACTCCCCCTTGTGTCAAAGGAGCTCGATAGGTGTCAACGATTTTGTGAACCGATGTAGCTTGCCCTCAGCTGTCCGCAAGCGCCGCCGACGTCCGCCCCCATGCTGCGGCGGACGGTCGCGGAGATCCCGTTCTTCTCCAAGACGCCCAAAAAACGATACGCAGCTTTTTCGTCCGCTGCGGTCAGCGCCCGCTCCTTCACCTCGTTCAGACGAATTAAATTTACGTGGCAGGGTTTTCCTTTTACCAGCTTTGCAAGCGCTTCCGCATGTTCCCGGTCGCAGTTTTCGTCCGCAATAAGCGTATATTCGAAAATGTACCGCCTGCCCGTTTTTTCAAAATAATAGGCGCAAGCATCCATGATTTCGGATATTTTATACTTGTTTGCAATCGGCATGGTGCGTTTCCGCTCCTCGTCGGAAGAGGCGTGTAGCGAAACGGTTAGATTGACGGGGATCCTTTCGCCCGCAAACCTTCTCATCTCAGGCACGAGCCCGCACGTAGACAGGCTGATATTGCGTGGCGAAATGCAGATCCCGCCCTCTGCGGAAACGTTTTTCAAAAATTTAACGACGTTATCGTAGTTATCGAAGGGCTCGCCGCTGCCCATTAAAACGACGTTCGTAACCGCTCTGCTTTTCTGTGTTCCGCCTTCGGTGCGGTTAACGACGAGAATTTCCGACAGAATTTCACCCGCCGTCAAATCCCTAAGCCGCCCGCCCAGCGTGGACGCGCAAAACTTGCAGCCCATGCGGCAACCGACCTGCGTGGAAACGCACTGCGTGTTGCCGTAGTCGTAGCGCATAAAAACGCTCTCGATCAGGTTGCCGTCGGCAAGCTCGAACAAAAATTTTTTCGTGCCGTCGGATGATACGAAGGTTTCGCGAATTTTAACGGGTTCGTCTTCGAACCGCCGCAAAAGCTCCGCCCTGAACGCGGAAGATACGGGCAGCTCGCTTACCTTTTTCCCCTGCATCAGCCCCGTGTACATCTGCTGCGCGCGGAATTTCTTTTCGCCATACTCTGCAACGAGCGCTTCTATCTCTTGCCGCGATAAATCCTGCAAAATTTCTTTCATAAACTCGCCATACGCCGAAATTCGGCAAAAATAATATCAAGCGCCGCCTCTTCGGGGATATGCCCTTCCCCCGCGCCGATTACACATTTCAGATTTTCTTTTTTTAATTGCGCAAAAAGCTCGGCTACGTCCTTCACAGGCGTAACGATATCGCGTTCTCCTCCGTAAACCGTATACGGAATTTCCACACGGGAAAACTTTTCGCGCAAGTCGATTTTGCTCAGCTCCCGCATGAGTGAGGCATTTTTGCGGTACCCGTTTGAGAAACAGGCAAGGGCGTCGCAAAAGCGATAGTCCTTGCTTGCAAAAATTTCTTTTACGGGACTTTTCGCCCCGCCCTTTGCCCCGCGATACGCATCGGTATACCTGCGCGCGACTTTGGAAATCAACGCTATATCCCCGTTCGTCTTTTCCGTTTGAATGCGAATTTCACGCAAGCGTTCCTTCACCTTGTTCGGCGCCGAGGACGCTTCCGCAGCCGAGAAAAATTCTTCGGAAAGAAGCGGCGGCAACAACACCTGCCCTGCCGCAACCGCGCCGTCGATCAGATTCGGCGCCGCAACCGCCGCGTCGAGCGCAAGAACGCTTCCCCAACTGATTCCGAAAAGAAAGAGCTTTTCTTCTTTAAAACGCTCTTTCAGGTAACGTATCAGTTCCACGGTCATCGCCGAAAAAGACGCGATCGAAAAGGAGTCGTCGATCCTGCGGTTGTTGACGCCGCAGCCCAGCTGATCCCAATAGACGGCGGTAAACTCTTGCGTGATTTGCGGAAAGCACCCGCGTGCGCCGACGCAAAACGGAACGGGAAAGCCCGGTCCGCCATGCAGAAATAAGACGACGGGCGCGCCCGCTTTCGCGCTTTCCAACAAAATTTTTTGCGGATAACCGCCCAAATCGACCGTAACCGCTTCGGAAATTTCGCAGTTTTTGATATACTCCCGTCGTTCTTTTTTCATACGGTTTTCCTCATTTTACAAACGTAGAACCCTGCGCCGTACGCCGTGTCCGGCAAAAATTGCAGACCGAATTGCGTTTTCATCGAATCAAGCGAACTGTCTGTCTCCTCTGCCGCAAACTCCGAGTGTTTCTTTAAAAACGCTCCGACGATATCGTCGTTCTCGTCTTGCAACAGCGAGCAGGTGGAATAATACAGATGCCCGCCCGCTTTTACGTAGCGGGCGCAATTCTCGAGAATTGCAGACTGCACCCTTTGCAGCGATTCCGGATCGGGCGTCCGCAGAGCAATATCGGGATTTTCGGACAGCGTGCCCAAGCCCGAACAGGGAACGTCGCACAGAACGCCGTCGAACGTCTCCGAAAATTCGGGTCTGAACACAGACGAATCCGCCTGTATCGGCGCAACGTTATTTACGTTCATGCGCGCGCAGTACTGCCTGATGAGCTCGACGCGATGCGCATGAATCTCGCACGCGGTAACCTCGCCGCACTTCCCCGCCAACAGCACGCTTTTGCCCCCCGGAGCGGCGCAGGCGTCGAGCAGCTTCCGGCACGGTTCGACAGTAGCGGCAATCGCCACGCTTCCCACCGACTGAAAGGTGTAGTCCCCCACAAAAAAGCCGTCGTCCCGCGTGAAATTTTCAAATATCCGAACGCTTTCGAAGGGCGTTTTCTTCTGCGGTTTCTCCGCATACTTTTCCAAACCGCGCACGAAGCGCACGGTAACACCCGCGCTCCTCGCGGCAAGAATTCGCTCAGCTCGTTCGCCGTACTGCGCCTTGATTTTCCGCACGGCGAATAAAGGATAATTATATTTGACGGCAAGCCCCTCGATCCCTTGGGGAAGAATAACTTTGTCTGCGTCGAATTTGCGCAAAAAAGCGTTTACGAAGCCCGCCATACCGCCCTTGCCCAGTTTTTTCAAGAGCTCGACGGCGGTATCCGTTACCATGTATTTGGGCTTTTTCAGAACGATCAGCCAATAGAGCGAGATTTTTAAAAGAACGCGCACGCTCTGTTTGGGGTTCTTTTCGGCAAACGCCGAAATACAGCGTGAAAGATAGGCGTCGCACTCCAACACCCCGTAAACCGTCTTTACCGTGCGTGCGCGGTGCAGCTCCTCGATCGGCGTCTCGGCAAGCGCAATCTTCAAATGCGCTCCATCGCCGTAAATCTTTAACAGCACCCGATACGGGTCATAGAACGGGTTGGTCAAAACGCATTCCCTTCCTTATCTTTCTGCCGTTTAAAAATTCCTTGGTCTTTAAACGCTTACCGCCCGCAAGTTGAAGTTCCTCGATACTAACGTAGCCGTCGCCGCACATGATAAACAGGCAATCCCCCTCGGCGACGAGCACAGCGCCGCACGGCATAGACCAATCGATATACGGAACGACGTTTTCCACCTCTCTTTGGGAAAACGACGACGCGCGGTAAAAGTTGACCGACATTCCTTCGACGTTCGCGTAGGCGAGCGGCGCAGGCGAAAGTCCGTTGATAAGACGGGCAACCTCTTTGCACCCTTTGGAAAAGTCCACTTCGGTGCGGAATACCTTTTTACAGACGAAGCCCTCGCCCTGCTTGGTTAGCGCGACGTCGCCCGCCGCGATTTTTCCGAGCGCCTCTGTAATGAGCTTTGCCCCCACCTCGGACAACTCTTCCGTCAGACTGCCGCAGGTATCGTAGCCTTCGTTGATTTTAACTTCCGCAGTCAAAAAAATATCGCCCGTATCCAACCCGACGTCCGTTTTCATAATCGTAACGCCCGTCTTTTTTTCGCCATCGATCACGGCGCGGGCAATCGGCGCCGCACCGCGGTAGGCGGGAAGCAGACTTGCGTGCACGTTCCACACCCCCTTGGGGAAGAGGTCGAGCACCTCCTGCGTTAAAATTTGACCGTAAGCACAGGTAACCATCAGCTCCGCGCCGACGGCGGCAACAGAAGAGAAGTCCCCCTTCAGTCTTTCGGGCTGCAATACCGCTAAACCCAAACGTTCGGCTTCCGCCTTTACGGGCGGCGGCGTTAAAATCTTTTTTCTTCCCTGCGGTCTGTCCGGCTGGGTGAGTACGGTGATTTCGTGCCCCGCCCCGTGCAGGGCGCGCAACGACGGCACGGCAAATTCGGGCGTCCCGGCAAAAATTATTTTCATATTTAATCCTCCACGTCGCGGAGATCGGTTGCTTTATCCACGTATATGATCCCGTCGAGATGGTCGCATTCATGGCAGATCGCGCGCGCGAAAAATCCGCGTGCGACAAGAGAGTACTTATCTCCCTTTCTGTCTTGAAATACGATTTTTACCTTGTCGGGACGGCACACCGTGCCCGCCTTTCCCACAACGGAAAGACAGCCTTCGGGTCCCACCTGCTCGCCCTTTTGCCAAACGAATACGGGATTGATAAATTCGAAATACCCCTCCGCCACATCAACGACGACGGCGCGGATCGGAACGCCCACCTGCGGTGCGGCAAGTCCCGCGCCCTCGTATTTCCTTACCGTTTCCTTCATGTCGTCGAGAAGCGCGCACAATTCCTTGTCGAACCTCGTAACGGTTTCGCACTTTTGTCTGAGTACAGGATCTCCGATTTGAATTACTTTGCGTAACATAGTACTGTATTTACCTCTTTAAAACGGATTTTTAATGTGTTTTTACCGCGAAATCGGTTATTTTTAACTTAAATTAGCGGGGTTTTCTTCTAGATAGACGAGCGTATTCTTTCCGCCCGCCTCTGCCGTTACCGCGTAAATTTCCTTTAAAACGCCCGTATCGGCAAGCCGCATCAACACCTGATAACGGTAGCTGTTCTTAATATATTTGATGGGTGCGTGCATTTTGTTGAAAAACAGGAACTTGTCCTCATTCGCCGTATACACCGCCTTCAACCCCTCGTATACCTCTTTTAAAACGCCGAGCGCCTCCTTTTCGTCCGTGCCTGTAACCATAACGCGTACGATTTTGGCAAAGGGCGGAAACATGGTGGCGGCGCGCACGGAAATCTCGTGCCCGTAAAAACCTTCGTAGTCGTACCTTGCAGCAAAGCGCAAAATGTAGTTTTCGGGATCGTAGGTTTGCAGCACCACCTCCCCCTTCTCCTCGGCGCGCCCGCTTCTGCCGGCAACCTGCGTTACGAGCTGAAATGTGCGTTCGCCGCTGCGATAGTCGGGAAAGTGCAGACTCATGTCTGCGTCCAGAATCCCAACGAGCGTTACGGCGGGAAAATCATGCCCCTTGGCTACCATCTGCGTCCCAACGAGAATATCCGCCTGCCGTTCGGAAAATTGCTTTAAAATTTTAAAATGCCCCTCTTTGCCGCTCGTCGTATCGTTGTCCATACGCAGTATCCGTGCCGAAGGGAAGAGCTCCTTCAAGTCGCCAACGATACGCTGCGTACCCGTACCGACGTAGCGGATATGCTTTCCCCCACACTCGGGACAGGCGGGCAGCATACGGTAACGCGCGCCGCAATAGTGGCATTTCAGGCAATTCTCCTCGCTGTGATAGGTGAGCGAAACGTCGCAACTTTCACATTTTGCCACGTACCCGCAGTCGCGGCAGATCACCGTCTGCGAATACCCCCTTCGATTTAAAAACAGAATCGCCTGATTGCCGCTTGCAAGACAGGCGGACAGCTTCTCCCGAAGCAGCGCGGAGAAGGGCGAAGGGTTGCCGCGGCGCACCTCTCTGCGCATATCCACGATTTGTACGTCCGGCATGGGACGGGCGTTGATGCGATTTTTTAAGGTAACGAGCTCAAACTCCCCCTGCACCGCTCTGCGGTAGGTCTCCACCGAGGGAGTAGCGCTACCCAAGACGAGCTTACATTGGTTGTACTGCGCACGAAGAAGGGCAATATCGAACGTATTGTAGCGAGGCGAGCTTTCGGAAGCGTAGCTTCCGTCGTGTTCCTCATCTACGACGATAACGCCGATATTTTCAACGGGCGCGAAGATTGCCGAACGCGCGCCTATCGCAATGCGCGCAACCCCTTCGCGCAGTCTGCGCCACTCATCGAAACGCTCCCCTGCGGAAAGACCGCTGTGCAGAATCGCCGCGCTTGCGCCGAAGCGGGCGCGGAGCTGAGAGAGCATTTGCGGTGTCAGTGAGATTTCGGGCACGAGAAAGATTGCCGTGCGTCCCTGTTGCAACTGCTCCGCAATCAGGGTAAGATAGATTTCCGTTTTCCCGCTGCCCGTAACACCGTGCAGGAGCGTTACCGTTTTGTCCGTACCGTTTACCGTATTGACGGCGTTTTGTTGCGCGTCGGTTAAAATATGAGCGGACGCCTCCCCCCCTACGCCTTTATAGGGATCGCGGAAGCGCCTGCGTTTTTCCACTGTCAGCGCCCCCTTCTTTTCCAACGCGGAAAAAGCTGCGGCGCCAAAATGAGCGCGAAGGAAGGCGGCGTCCGCCTCAGGATTGTTTTCGAGAAATTCCACGAGCGCAGCCTGCTGCCTTGCACGAGGCGAAATACAAACCTCCCGTCCCGAGAGCCGAACGAGGCTCGTGTACACCTCGCCCACCTTGCCCGTGCGCATTTCCGCGGGCAAAAACAGCCGCAACGCCAACGCAAGCGGACAGCGGTAGCGGGCGGCGATCTTTTGGGCAAGCAGCAAACATTCGGGGTTAAGCGCGGGAAAATCCTCTTCCGCGCGATAAACGCGTTTGAGCTTTTCCATGGGAAAACCGCTCGTTTCTTTGACGCGTACGACAAAGCCCGTCGCCGCGCTCCGACCGAACGGAACGGCAACGCGCATCCCCGCCGTAATTTCTTCGCCGCACAAGTAGTCGAATATCTTATCGACGTCGCTGTGAGCGATATCCACGATGACCTCTGCTACCACGATTTTTCCCTTTTTAATGAAAACAGCCTCCAAAGAGACTGTGCCTGTACGCCGAAAAGAGCATAATCTGCCCTTTCGTTCCGATTCGCCGAAACACTGCCCGTAAAGCAGCATTAGGGTTTTAACGATCTCACGGTCTTTTCTCTTTCAAAAAGAAAACCGTGGATTCGGTTTAGTCGCGCGCGCCTACGATCTTTCCGCTCATGACTTCGCGACAGGCAAGCACAAGCTCCTTCTGCTTGTTAGGGAGCTCCGATACCCCCTGCGCCTGCATCTGTTCGATAATCTGGCGAGTGCGCTTAGAAACGACGACGCAGAGCTCGTAACGGCTGACAGGCTCTTCCTCCGTGCCGAGTTTTCTGACGAGTGCGTCTACCGAAGGTTCGTTAATCATATTTATACCTCTCCTTGTTGGGTTTGTTTTATTATCTGCTGAAGCCGGCGTTTTGCCTCCGTCAATTCGTCGTTGACAACGGTGAAGTCGTACTCGCCTGCCTTGCTGAGTTCATATTCGACGCGTTTGAATCGTTCCTCCAACTCCTCTTCCGATTCGGTGGCGCGCTTTCTCAATCGGTCTTTCAGCGCCTGTAAATCGGGCGGGACAACCATGATCAGAACGGGCTTTACCCCCGTGCCTTCGAGCGCGCGGCAGACGGAAAAGCCTCCCTTAACGTCGATTTCGAGAATAACGGACTTGGTTTCGAGCATCTTCAACACGAAGGATCTCGGCGTGCCGTAAATCCCGCCGAAGTGTTCGTCCGTTTCGAGAAAGTCGCCTGCCTCTTTCCGCGCCAGAAACTCTTTGCGGGAAAGAAAGAAATAATCCCTTCCGTCCACCTCTCCCTTGCGCGGCTTGCGCGTGGTGCAGGAGATGGAGAGCGCAAGCGAACTGTCCTCTTTCAATAGCAATTTGACGAGCGTCCCTTTTCCAACCCCAGATGGCCCCGACAGTACGTATAACTTTCCGCTCATATCTTATTCCAAATTCTGTATTTGTTCGCGAATCTTTTCGATTTCGTTCTTCATCTGAAGCGCAGCCTTGGTCAAAGGAGCATCGTTTGACTTGGAGCACACCGTATTGCATTCACGGTTAAACTCCTGTACGAGAAAATCGAGCTTCCTGCCCGCAGTCTCTTCCTCGACGATAGATAAAAAGGAAGCAATATGGCAGGAAAGCCGCGTCAGCTCCTCGTCGATATTGCATTTGTCGGAAAATACCGCCGCCTCCGTCAAAATACGGTTCTCGTCCGCTTTGCCGATCAACAGCTCCTGCATACGGTCGGTAATCTTCTTGCGGTACTCCTCGGCAACGAGAGGCGCGCGGAGTGCGATCTCCTCGCGCAGCTTCGCTATCGTGTCGAGACGGGAAAGCAAGTCCTTCTTCAACCGCTCTCCTTCGGCTTTCCGCATGGAAACGAGGTTGTCGAGCGCGCATTCGAGCGCGGTGTAGAGCGCAGTTTTCAGCTCTTCGTCCAATCCCTCGGTCTCCTCCGCTCGCACCACGTCGGGCAGGCGCAGATAAAAGGAAAGCGTCGTATCGTCCTGTAACGACGGGATTTCGTTTTTCAGGAGGGTTGCGGCGCGCCGATACGCCTTTGCCGCTTCCGCATCCACGAAGTAACTTTTCTTCCGCTCCCTGCGGTCGATATAGTTTACGAATACGTCGATATGTCCGCGCGACACCTTTTTGCGTACGGCGGAGCGGATTTCCTCCTCTTCCGACAGAAAGATCCGCGGACTCTTTACGGTTAAATCGAGAAAACGGTTATTCACCGATTTTACTTCGACGGTAAGCTCCACGCCGTTTTGCCGATATTCTCCCTTGCCGTAGCCCGTCATGCTGTACATCGCAGATTCTCCGAGAACGTATTATTTTTCATTATAGCATACCTTCGGAAATTTTTCAAGTTATTTTCCGATATTTGCAAGAAGTTTCAAAAACTCTTCTTCCCCGATGATTTTTACGCCCGATTTTTTCGCCTTTTCAAGCTTACTGCCCGCGCTCTCGCCCGCGACGACGAGCGTCGTTTTTCCGGATACGGAGCCGGCGGCAACGCCGCCCTCCGCCTCGATGATTTTCTGAGCTTCGCTCCTGCTCATTGCGGCAAGACTGCCCGTAAGTACCACCGTTTCGCCCGCAAAGACGCCGCCGCGCTTTTTCTCTTCCGTAAAGGGCGTAACGCCCGCTTTGAACAAGCGGGAAATTTCCGCTTGGTTCTCCCCGTCGCGGAAAAACTCCGCAATACCGCGCGCGGTAATTTCGCCCACGTCCTCCACGGCGACGAGCTCCTCTTCGGTCAGATTCGATATTCTTTCCACACTGCCGAATGCCGCCAAATCGCGCGCGGCGACTCTGCCCACGCCCGAAATTCCGAGCGCGTACAAAAAACGGTCGAGCGGAATGCGCTTGCTCTTTTGTATCGCGTTTAAAAGATTGTCCGCTTTCTTATCGCGGAAACCCTCCATCCCCGCAAAGCTTTCTTTGTCGAGGCCGTACAGGTCGGAAAAGTTTTTTACGCCCCGCTTCTCCATTAAGAGCGTAAGCGTCGCTTCGCTCATGCCCTCCACGTCCATGGCGTTTTTCGAACAGAAATGCGTCAGCTTCTGCACGATACGCGGCGGACAATACCGGTTGGAACAAAACAAATTGGCGCCGATTTCCTTCACCGCGCTTCCGCAATAAGGACAGAATGCGGGTTTTTCGACGGGAATGCTGCCCTCCGTGTGCGAAACCGCCCCCAGAATTTCGGGAATGACCTCGTTGGAGCGCCGCACGAGCACGCGCGAATTGATTTTCACGTCCTTCTTCTGCAAGTCGCCGTAGTTATTCAGCGTGGCGCGGCGCACCGTTGCGCCCGCAAGCTCCACGGGCGAAATTTCGGCAAGCGGCGTAAGCTTCCCCGTACGCCCCACCTGCCAGATCACGTTTTCGACCACGCTCTCCGCCTCTTCCGCTTCAAACTTGAACGCAATCGCCCAGCGCGGAAATTTATCGGTATAACCCATTGCCGCGCGCACATTTTCGTCGTTTGCCTTGACCACGGCGCCGTCCGTTAAATAGTCGATGTTCTTCCGTTCGATTTCGATTTCGTCGATCGCAGACTTTACCTCGTCGAAGTCCTCGCATACCTTAAAGTAAGGAAATACGGCAAAGCCCTCCCTCTTCATAAACTCCCGCGCCTCGGTCTGCGTGTTTACGGGATTTTCGCTCATGTAGTTGACGTCGTAAAATAGAATTTCCACCCTGCGCCGAGCGGTCGCCTTGGGGTCGAGGTTTCTTACCGCGCCCGCCGCCGCGTTGCGCGCGTTTTTCAGCGGCTCCTCGGGGTGCTTTTCATTGTACTCTTGCAAGCGGGACAGACGGATGACCGCCTCCCCCCTGACTTCGAGCGTGCCTTGATAGGATATCTTCAAGGGAAAGCTCGGAATGGTCAGCGCCTGCGCCGTAACGTCCTCCCCTTCCACGCCGTTGCCGCGCGTGGTGGCGCGCACGAAGTTCCCTTTCTCGTATGTCAGACAGACGGTGAGCCCGTCGTACTTGTATTCGACGGTAAACTGCGTCTTGCCCGCCTTTTCGACGCGCGTAAAAAAGGCGGAAAGCTCGTCGTCGGACACCGCCTTATCCAGACTGTAAAGTCTTGCGATATGCGCGTGGCGTTCGAAGCCCTTTACGGGATCGCCCCCGACGCGGCGCGTGGGAGAATCGGGAAGGCGCACGCCGCTTACGCGTTCGAGTTCCTTCAGCTCATCGTAAAGCCTATCGTACTCTTTGTCGGATACGCTCGGATCGTCGAGCACGTAATATTCGTACGCCCACTTGTTTAAGATATCGCAAATCTCGCGCATTCTGTCCATAATTTACCTCTTTCCCGATAGACCGTAAAACTATGCGTCTTATATTATTTCGAGCGGGGCAAGCGCCGCTGCCAAATCTTTATTCCCCGCTTCCCGAAACGCCACGGTGATGATAAGGTTTCTGCCCGAGCCGCGCAATGCCACGACTTCTCCCTCGCCGAAGCGCGCGTGCCTGACCTTTACGCCGACCGCAAATTTTCCGACGTCGTTTTTGTCGCCCGTATTCTGCTTGACACCGACGTTTCCGAAACGCACGGGCGCGCTGCTTGCGGGCTTTTTATCGCTACCAAACGTGCGGTACGCGCCGTCTTCGTTGCGGGAAGCGGAATAACTGCCCGTACGCACGGGCACGCCGTTCTGATAGCCTCCGTAGCTTCTGCCCCCGTAACCGCCGTAGCCGCCGCCGTAAAAGTCGCCCGAATAGCGTTTGGTAACCGTATTCGTAATGCCGAGTTCGCTTCTCAGCTCTTCGACGAAGCGCGAACGCACCGTCGGTTCCCTCTTTCCGTAAAGGTAACGGCTGAGCGAGCGTGTGAGCCAAAGGCGTTCCCGCGCGCGCGTGATCGCAACGTACATCAGCCTGCGCTCCTCTTCGAGGGCGTCCGGATCGTTTACCGCCCGCGACGTAGGCATAATATTTTCTTCCAAACCGCAGAAAAAGACGCAACGAAATTCCAAACCCTTGACGGCGTGCACGGTGGCAATGGTAACGTAGTCGCCGTCGTCCATGTCGTCCGTGTCCGAATAAAGCGTGATCTGTTGCAAGTAATCGGAAAGAGTCGCACCCGAATTCATACGCACGAACTCGTCGACGGAATTCTGAAATTCGTCGAGGTTGGCACGTTTGGTAACCATTTCGTCGCTGTCGCCCTGATACTGCGCGTACGAGCCCGAAGTGTCCAGAATTTCTTTGACGAGCGTATTCACTTCCGTTTCCTGCGAGCGATAGACGAGCGATTTGATATAACGTCCGAATTCGTTCAGCTTTGCCTTTGCAGAGGATGTGATTTTTGCCCCGTCGCAGTCGGTTAACGCCTCGTAAAGAGATAAATCGTTTGCTTCGGCGTATTCCAATAAAGAAGAAATCGTCTTGTCGCCGATGCCGCGGCGCGGCACGTTGATAATGCGCTGGATCGCCTCCTCGTCGAACGGGTTGGACACAACCCGCAGATAGGCGAGAATATCCTTGATTTCCTTTCGCTCGAAGAACTTGAAGCCGCCGAACACCTTGTAGGAAATGCCGTACTTAGTGAATTCCTGCTCGTACGAGCGAGTGAGCGCGTTGATGCGCATGAGCACGGCAAAATCCGAAAGCTTATAACCGAATCTGCGGTACTCGGAAATGATCTGCGCCGCGTAGAGCGCTTCCCCCGCCTCCTCGTTTTCCTCGTGCCAAATCGGCTTATCCCCCGTATCGTTCTCTGTCCACAGCTTTTTTCCCTTGCGCTGGCGGTTGTGGGAAATCGACGCGTTGGCAAGCGACAGTATCGCCTTGGTCGAACGGTAATTCTGCTGTAATTTATACGTTTTGGCATTGGGATAGCTCTGCTCGAAATTCAGAATGTTCCCTACCTCCGCGCCGCGCCAGCCGTAAATGGACTGGTCGTCGTCGCCCACCACAAAAAGATTGCCGTGCACCGTGGACAAAAGCTTTACGATTTCGAACTGCACGGCGTTCGTGTCCTGAAATTCGTCCACGTGGATATAGCGGAATTTCCCCGAAAGGTATTCGAGCGCCTCCCTGTCCTCTGCCAGCAGCGCGCGCGTTTCGCTCAGCAAATCGTCGAAATCGAGGGCGTTGTTCTGCCGAAGATGCTCGCAATACTTTAAGTAGACCGCTGTAACAACGTCAATGTTCTTTTCCCGTTTGTTCTTTGCGGCGTAATCGCGCGGAGAAAGCGCAAGCATCTTAGCGTTGGAGATATGATATTTTACGCTCTTCAACACCGATTCTTCGTTGTAGCCGCACTCTTTAAACGCCTGTTTGACGACGGCGGAGCGTTCCTGTTCGGAATAAATGGAAAAATTCTCGTTCAGTCCCCGTTTCTCGGCGAACGTTCTGAGAATTTTTACGCACATGGAGTGAATGGTGCACACCCACATTCTGCCCGCTTCCGTAACGGAAAGCAGACGTTCTTTCATTTCGTTTGCCGCCTTGTTCGTAAAGGTTATGGCAAGAACATTTTCGGGCGACACGCCTTTCTCTTCAACGAGATAGGCAATCCGCGCCGTTAAGACCCGCGTCTTACCGCTGCCCGCGCCCGCAAGCACCAGCACCGCGCCCTCGGTGTCGAGGACGGGCGCTTTTTGTTCTTCGTTTAAATCGCGTAAAATATCCATACGCGATTTATTATATCACGTTCCCGAAAATACTTCAAGTTTTTCGAGGGGGGCGGTTTTAAAAGTCCCCTCAATTCGGATTCGCGTGCCTGAGCTCGAATTCGTATTCGCGCTTAAAACGCTCGAGTGCGCGCAAATACTTTTCAGACAGCTCCAACGTGTAGCGCTGCTTGTCCGAATAGGAAAGCGTCTCGTAGTACTCCCTGTCCGTGAGTCTGCCGATCGCATCGGAAACCTCTCCTTCGGAAAGGAGCAAATCGCGAACCTTTAAATAGAACTCGTCGGGAGACTCTCCGCGAATCTTCGTGGTTACCTTTTCCGCAAAGTATCGCTCCATCTTGCTCTCGTTGATTCCGCGTTCCTTGGCGCGGGAGCGTTCGTTTTCGAGTTCTTTCTCGCACTGCTTCCAAAAGCCTTTTTTCATTCGCATTTTAGCTTCTTTTGCAAGCGTTTTAACCGTACGTTCCATAACGCGCCTCCGTTGTTCGACCTATTTTGCAAAAAAAACCCGTAACTTTCGTTACGGTTTTCCTTAGTTTCTGCTTCTCTTTCTCGCGGCTTCAGCCTTCTTTCTCTTTTTTACGGAAGGCTTTTCGTAGAACTCCTTTTTGCGGAGGTCGCCGATGATGCCGTCACGCGAGCATTTTCTCTTAAATCGGCGCAACGCGCTTTCGAGATTTTCACTCTCTCCGACTCTGATCGTAGACATTTTTCAACCCTCCTTCGCCTCAGCACTTAATAACTACCATATTATAACAAGCCTTGCCGCGATTGTCAATTTTTTTCGCCCCTTTTCGCGGCATTTTTTAAAATTTTTCCGCCTTATCCGAAAGAAATTCCAGCGAGTCCTTTAACTCCTTCAATTCTTTATAATCTTTGGCGTAATTTTCGATGAGTACGGGTCCGTCGAACCCGACGTCTGAAAGCCGCGAAAAGAGCTCGCCGAAATCGAAAGTTCCCCGCCCCGGAAGACACATTTTTCCCGCATCGGTAATATCGCTGACGTGCACGTGCGAAATGCGGCTGCCCATTTCCGAAAGATAATCCCGATAATCGTACCCCGAAATGCGCGCCTGCTTGATGTCGAGCACACCCGAAAGCGAGGGACAATATTTTACCAGCTCTGAAAAAATACCCGTGCGGTTGACGAACGCCCATTCCACGTTTTCACAGCATAGCGTAACACCGAATTTTTTACAGTACCCGAAGATTTCCTGCGTAAGCTTCCCTATGCGCGGAATATCCTCTTTATATGTACGTTTTATGCGCGCGGGTCCGTGAAAGGTGTAGTGCTCCGCCCCGAGAATCGCGGCAGATCTCATCGTCTTTTCCAGCCAAGAAAACGCGTCCGCCTTCACGCGCGGGTGGTCGCTGTAAAGCTGCGGCTCGAACTGCGTGTTTAAAACGTGCACGGAATACGCCTCAATCGCCCCTTTACGGTGCAACAGCGTCTGCGCAAAAGAGGGTTCGTATTCGCTGAACGACGTTAAAAACACTTCCGCCGTCGTTACGTTCCATTCATTCAACAGCGGAAGCGCGTCCTCGTTATACAGCCGCCCGAAGAGGGTTGCCGTGGAAATGCCGACCTTCAAAAAGCCACCTCATTTACAGATATAATTGCAGACGATTCCCTCGTCGTAATCTCCGAATCCCTTACCGAACAGAGTAAAACCGCCGCAATGCTCCGCATTTTCGGGCACAAAGATGCGCAGACGAATCTGCTTTGCGGGTTGTATATCCAAGTCGGAAAGCGTTGTGTTCGACACTTTGATCCCGCCGATATACGACCCTCCCTCGTTTACGGCAATGTGCACTTTCTTACCATACTGCCCCAGATTGCCGTACCACCAAGGGGGATTGCACGTTCCGGAACGATCGTTAAATTCACCCTTACTGGTGTAAAACCCGACGACCTTTCCGTTGATGGAGAAGTATACGTCGCTCGGATAGTACGCGGCGTAGCCGGGCGCCTCCGAAGCGATTTCCGCGGACACTTGCAATTCGATAAGCTTTTCGCCCTCGGTCTGATAGTTGGGAATGAGATATTCGACGTAACCGCCGCCCCCCAACCAAAGAATCCCCGCGTTCGTGCGCTCGGGAAAGGAGAAGCAAGACGGGTCGTCGAACTTTCCGATAACCTTTTCCCGCGTCGCAATGCCGCACGTAGGACGCACGTCGTAATCGACGTAATTTCCAACGGCGATCTCCGCCGACTCCATGCGCCCCGTAGAGTGCGGCTGGTTTTTAAAGTCGATAATGACCTTATCCGTCGCCAGCATACAGATTTTTTGCGTGCCGCGCGTTCCTGACGAGGTTACGATTTCGATCAACCCCGCCGCGTGCAACTTTTTAACGTGCGCGGTGATCGCCCCGTTCGACACGTGAAAACGCTTGGCAAAATAAGCGAGATTCAGCTCGCCCTTGTCAAGCAACTCGTCCAGAATCCCCAAACGGACGTCGGAATCAAGCGCTTCGTATAAAAGCGCCCCTTGCTTAAAATCTTTCAGATAAATCATCGAACTTCATTCCCCTTACTACTCTTTCGCATCCTTCTTAGCATTCTTTTTCGTTTTTTTACTTTAAACGAATCTAAAATCCACGTAATATATTATACCGCCAATTTCCCGTTTCGTCAATACTTTTCCCTGAATTATTTATCATCCCGTAAAATAAATTCGAATCATATATAGATTCTTCGTTGCTCCGCCGCTTCTGAGGACAGTTACGGACGGCTTCCGTCTATTCCGAAATCAAATTACCCGCCTGCGGATGCGGACGGGTAATTGTTTCGGTTAATCTTTGATTTCCGTCAAGTCTTTCAACCGCTTCATATCAAACTTCGGGGTACGGTCGGGACGAAGCAAGCCGTTGACCTCCTGTTGGACGTCGGTCAGCTGCGTATAGCAGAACCCGCAGAAGCCTGATTCCGAAATGCCCTTCATCAAGCTTGCATACCGCTCGAAAAACTCCTCTTCGTTGCTTGCGCCACGGTTATAGCCCCAATTTCCGTCCTTGGAATCGTCCGCCATGGCAATGCCGCCGAATTCGGTAAAGACGACGGGCTGCCCCTGCGTCTTGCAACCGAACTGCATCAAGCGGCGCGAGCTGTGGAACAGATCGTCTAACCCCTCCAAACAGTACTTTTCCGCAAAGCCTTCGCCGAGCTTGGAATAATCGTGTGCGGAGATAATATCCGTAACGTCCGAATTTTCCCAGCCGTCGTTGGTGCTGATAAGACGGGTTGGATCCTGCGCCTTGGTGGCGTAATAGAGCGACCGCGCAAAATTCTGCTGCGCACCGTCGACAACGAGATTGCGCACGCCCCAGCTTTCGTTGAGCGGAACGTAACAAACGATGCTCGTAAAATTCTTTGCGGCTTCCACGATCTCCCGCCACTCGCAGGAAATATATTCCTGCTCTTCGTAACCGAAGCGGTACGCAGAGGGCATTTCGCACCAAGTAAGGAACCCAAGCTCCTCCGCATAATAGTAGAAATACGGATCCTCGAATTTTTGGTGTTTTCTGGCGCCGTTAAAGCCCATTGCCAGAGAAAGCTCGATATCCTTTTTCAACGCTTCCGCGCTCGGGGGCGTTAAACCGCTCTCTTCCCAATATCCTTGATCGAGAATCAGACGCTCGTATATCGGAGCGTTGTTCAGCAAAAGATGTCTGCCCTCCGACGAAACCTTACGCAGTCCGAAGCGCGTTTTCGCGCCGTCGACGGTTTTTCCGTTGCAATATAGCGAAAGATTGACTTCAAATAATACGGGATTGTCGGGTGTCCACGCATAGTCGGCGTCGACGAAATTCATCTCCTCCATCTTCACGCAGTAGCGCGTACGTTTTCCGTCGAGGGAGAAGCGCATCTTCTTAATCCGATTTCCCTTATAGAAAACCTCGAATTCCGCCTCGTCCGCCTTCGCATAGAGCGTGGTGATTTCGCCGTAGAACGCACAGTTGTCGTAATCCGGAGTAAGTGCAAACGCCGAAACGCAGTCCTCTCCGCAATATTCTAACCATACGCTCTGCCAGATACCCGTATTGGGAATATACCAGCAACCGAATTTTTCACCCGTCCAGCTTTGCTTTCCGCGCGGGATCGCAGGATCGAAGGGATCGTAGCACCGCACGACGAGCACGTTTTCCCCCGCCTTCAACAGGTCGGTAACGTCCGCAAAGAAGGGCGTAAATCCACCTCTGTGCGTTACTGCGTGCTTGCCGTTGACCCAAACGTCCGTAACAAAATCGCTCGCGTTAAAATTAAGAAGCGCGCGCCGCCCCGCCTTGACTTCCGCCGTGAAAGTCCGCTTGTACCAAACGGTTTCGTGCAACGATTTGTCGCCGATTCCGCTCGCCTCGTACTGATAGGTGAACGGCACGTTGATTTTTAACGGAAATTTTGCATTACCTGCTTCATAGCCCTTTTTGATCCCCTCGCCCGCGTCGTCGAAGCAGAACTCCCACTCACCGTTGAGCGGAAGCCATTCGCTGCGGCGAAACTGCGGACGGGGGTATTCCATTCTCTGATACTTCATATTCATTCCTGTTTTCTATTTCCTTTTGCAGCTATTTTAACATACCCGACAAAAAAAGGAAAGCTTTTCATTGGGTCATTTTGCACGAATTATTCCACTTCCGACAATTTTTGCGCGATGACCGTTGCATCGGCAGTTGCGAAGTAGTTCGTGATCTTCATGGGCGTATTGAAGGAGAGGAATCCGACGCCTGCGCGCTGTCCGTCCGTAAACGTATGGAACTGCGAATACTTCGTAACGAGTTTACCGTTGCAGAACAGCCAGAAATCCTTGCCCTTTCTCAGGATCGCAAGCGTAACCGTTTCTCCGTCCTTATACTTGATTCCGGGCTGATCGTACGATTTTTCCGTAGCCGTCCAGTCCCAATCGGTGTCCGCCGGTGCACGCTGCGCAATACCGACCCTCGTATTCGTATAGGTGGAGTTTGAATCGACGTAGTAGAAAATCGTATTCTTCGTTTTTATTCCGCTGTCGCTGTCGTCGCAGCTGACGGCGATACCGAACTTGGGATAAGGGTCGCCCTGAGGATAGGTCGAACCGAGGTCTGCGATATACGAATTTCCGCTGGTTACCGTAAAGCTTGCTTCGATATAGAGATCCGTCGAATACACGTCCTTGAAGTAAGCGTACTGGTCGCTGCAGCCCGTCTGCAAAATATACGCGTCCTGCGTGCCGTCGTCGTGCGACAGGTCGTAGCCGTACATCGTTTTCAGCCTGCTCTCCACGCCGTCCACGGCGATATTGCCGAAGTTTTTGCTTTCGCGCACGATTTGGGGCGAGCCGTACGTCTTATTCTCGTAGCTGTACGATTTAAACTCCGAAACGCCCGCGCACTTCGCATCCTTGCCGAGCACGACGATTTCGCTGATTCCAAGTTCTTCCGCGCCATCTGCCGAACGCACGGTAATTTTAATCGTCTTAACGGCAAGCTCGTCGAATTCGGCAACGGCGGCGCCGCCCGGTCTTACAAATTCATATTCGCTGTCGAAGAACCAATCCCAGTCGTATTTCAGATTGCTCATGGTAATCCATGCGGAAGAACCGTCTGCCTTCAAATACTCCATTTCCACCTTCGCAACCTGCGCAAAGGTCAGCTCGTACTCCCACGAGTTGTAAATCATGAGTCCGCGCACCGTCTTGTAATCGTCCCAGCTGAGGGTAATTTCCGACGTGCCCGCGTTCGCGATATACTCTTCGGCAAGATCGTTTTCCTTATACTTGATTACGTTGTCCGTTAAAAGCGCATCGTCGCTGTAATCCGCCGTGTTGCTTGCCGTAACCGTCGCGCTCGGGGCAATATTCTTATAGCCCGAAATGGCTGCGGGAAGAGGCTGCACCGAATAGGTGGGACCGTTGGTGTGCATGAGCTCGACGCCCTTGCCGTTGTCAATCCACTCCACTCTGTCCACCGCAAGCGCGCGTCCGCCGTTGATGTTCATTCTGTTCTTGAACGTGTGGTAGGCGATAAAGAGCTCGTCGCCCGCGTAGATAAAGCAGTGATGCCCCGCGCTGACGATATGATCCCAGTTTACGACGTCCGTCGAGACGACGATACCGCCGTCGCCGTTCGGGTCAACTTTTTCGAACGTTCCGAGCGGCTGATCCGCAATCGCCTGAATTACCTTATATTGCGGATCCATATATCCGAATACCGAGAAGGTCATATAGTACTTGCCGTTATGCTTTACCATGAACGGACCTTCGTTAACGCCGCCTTCCGAACGGTCGGAAAGTCTGTCCGCCGCCTCCCCTTTGGCTACCGTACTGTAACCGGGGTAGGTCAGGCGGGTAAGCGTGGAATAGTCGGGCGTGTACCAGTCGTTCATCTTCATGCCGTAGATAAACGAGCCTTCGCCGTAATCGTCGTAATAGCTGAAATAGAGATATTTCTCCTTCGTATCGGGATCGATGAACGGACTTGCATCCAGAGCGTGCTTCTTTAAAAAGCGTTCCCCCTTCGTTTGTGCAAGCTGCGCCAATTCCGGATTGTTCACGGTTACGTCGAACACGGGTTTGGTCTTGCTAAGGAGATTACCATCACCGTCCTTCGCCGGAGGAAGAAACGGTCCGTCGGGCGTTTCGGAATAGGCAACCGAGAGGCAAAGCCTGTTGCTGTCGAGAATGTTATACGCATTGTAGAACATATAGTATACGGCTGCATCCTCGTCGTAAATCACTTCGGGCGCCCAATAGTTGTTCACCGCCCAGGTTTCGTTGTAGTCGGGCTGATAGGCAACGCCCGTGCACTCCCAGTGCGCCAAATCCTTCGAGCGCCACGCCTGAATGCCGTGGCAGCCGATGTCGTCGCTCGTTCCGTAGGCGTAGAAATAGCCCTTATCCTTTCCCTTGGTTACAAAGATGACCGTAGGGTCGGCAATCGCGAAATCCAGCGTATTAACGTAGAATAAATTACCGTTGTAATCCGAATCCGATTCCATTTCCGAAAGCATTTCGGTTTCGTAATCGAATGTACCGGTAACCGTCCCTCCTTCTTTTTTTCCGCAGCCCGCAAACGCCGAAGCCCCGCCGAGGGTCAGCGCGCCCGCAAGCAGGAGAGATAACGTCCTGTTTTTATGATTCATAATTTTTCTCCTTTTTAAATTCGCTTATTGTTTGAGCCCGCTCGTTACGATTCCTTCGATAAAGTACTTTTGCGCGAAGAAATAAATAATGAGCGTGGGCAAAAGTGCTACGATCGAGGCAGCCATGGTAACGTTAGGTTCATCGCCGCCACGCTCGCTTACAAGCGTACGAAGCGCGATTTGCAACGTTTTCATGTTCGCGTCGTGGATATAAATCAACGGTCCGAGATAGTCGTTATATCCGCCGACGAATCCCAAGATCCCCTGTGCGAGCAATGCGGGCATGGAAAGCGGTACCATGATACGGAAAAACGTTCCGAGGAAACCGAGCCCGTCTAACTTCGCCGCTTCGATGATCGAATCGGGAATACCCGTAAAGAATTGCCTCATAAAGAATACGCAAGCCGCCGCGCCGAACATCCCCGGAATCATCAAGGGAAGCGGCGTTTCCGTCCAGCCGATGCTGTCGTACAACGAATACTGCGAAACCATCATGATCGTGCCCGGAATCATCATAGTGCCGAGCATAATGCTGTACATCCACTTCTTTGCACGGAAGCGCAACTTACTGAACGCGTACGCGGACAGCGCGGAAGTGAATAATCCGATAACCGTAGGCGGTACCACGTACAGAATCGTATTGAAGAACCCGCGAATCAAAAGCGGAAAATGCTCCGACCGAATAGGGTGATAGGTAAATACTACCTTATACGCGTCGAACGTAAATCCGTCGGACGGAATGATTTCGAACGTATTCTTCTGTACGGCGGCAGCCGATTTGATCGAAGTTAACAGCACGATCAAGAACGGCAACAGAATGAGAATTGCGTAGATGATAAGGAAGGCGTAAACCCCCACTTTTCCGGCAATTTTTTCTGCGCGCGAACGGCGCAATTTTTTGTTGAATTCATCGTTCTCCGCAGGCGCGTTATTTTCTGCGGGCTTCATCGAATTCATCTGTTTCGTTTCATCAAACATCTTCTTTCACCCAGAATTTAGAGACTAAGAACTGTGCTACGGTAACGATGAGAATGAGAATTGCAAGTACGAACGCGCTCGCGCTTGCCTCCCCCATCGTTCCGCTGTACTCGAGCATTCGCCGATACATATAGTAAACGATCGTAACATCTTGGTTATCGGGACTTACGCCGAGCAGATTCTGCACTGCAAACGCCTGCAACGCACCGATGACGCCCGTTACAAGCAAGTAGAAGCTCGTAGGCGAAATGGAGGGAAGCACTACCGACCAGAACACGCGGAACGCATTCGCCCCGTCGATTTTCGCCGCCTCTACGCACGATTTGTTTACGTTGGTAAGCGCGGCCGTATACAGCAGGATGCCGTACCCCATGCCGGACCATACGCCCATAAAGATGACCGTCGAACGGTAAAGGTTGGGACTGAACCAGTTGATAGCGTTTTCACCCGATTTTCCGAGAATCTGGTTTAAAATACCGTAGTTCGTGTTGAAAATGGTTTTCCACATCAACGTAAGCGCAACGACCGAGCAAACGTAAGGCATGAAATATATCATGCGGAAAACCTTCCGACCCTTGATTTCTCTGCTTAAAAAGTAAGCGACGAGAAGCGCAAGTACTTGGGAAACCAGCGTCCCGATTGCAAAAATCAGCGTATTAGGGATGGATTTCCAGAAGATAGGGTCTTTAAAAATGGTTGCAAAGTTACCGAAGCCCACCCATTTTGCGCCGTCGAAACCAAAGCCCTTCATCTTGAAGAACGCCATGGCAAGCGCCGTTACGAGCGGCACGAGCGCGAAAATCGCAAAGCCGACGAGAGGAATGGACGCAAGCGCAGTGCCTACGAGCTCCTCTCTGAGCGATGCTTTAAATCTTTTCTTGGGAGGCTTTGCGGGAATTTCGGCGCTTTTTCCCTCGTCGGCAACGCCGAATTCCGCAAACGTTTCCTGTTCCATGCAATCCCTCCCTAAGATTATTTCTTGGTATAAGTCTTTAATTTATCCCACGTTCCGAGATATTCTCTGCTCTGTTCGAATTCCGTTAAGGTTTTCGTTCCGTTACGTACCGAACCGTTTAATACGCCCGCCCAGTCGTCGATCCAAAGCTTGTCGGCAAGATACCACCAGTCGCCCGCTTTTTCGTATTCCGCCGCACGGAGGAACGCACGCGAGTTACGGGGGTTGCGGTCGGTTTGCAGGAAGATATCGTTATCGTTTGCAAGCTTAATCTGCGAAGGAATGGCAAAGCCGGATTTGGACTGCGCCGTCTGCCCCTTCTCGCCGCCGATATATTCGCACAGCAACCAGGCCGCGTTCTTTTTCTTGGAATTTGCATTGATG
This sequence comes from uncultured Christensenellaceae bacterium, assembly GCA_910588615.1. Classification (GTDB taxonomy): domain Bacteria; phylum Bacillota; class Clostridia; order Christensenellales; family Borkfalkiaceae; genus Gallimonas. Next base: position 36,846 of record CAJUOI010000018.1, read on the forward strand.
GAAAGAGCCATCGAACCGGAGTGCCCTGCTTCGATCCCGTGCACTTTTATGTCGCCGACGCTCTTGCCTGCGGGAATGTTGTCCCCTTCCTCGTAATAAGTTTTATACATAGGAAGAGGCGCAACGTCCCATTCGTAACCGTTCTTTGTGGGCTTCCCGGGATACTCGCCGAGCACTTTACGGAAGTTGACGACATTCCATCTGCCGTCGACAAGCATGGCGATGCCGCCGTTCTGGAATTGGCGCGTCTTATCCGCGTCGCTGCCGATGGAGGAAGGCGCGGGACAAATACCGTAACCATATAATCCGTTGTCAACGACCTTATCGGAACTCTGACCGATACGGACGAATTCCACGAACGCGTCGCGCTGCGAAGGCAAAACGTTTAAGTTGCCCGCTTCCACCTGGCCGAGAACTTCCTGACGGATGGTTTTATCTTTGTTTGACGCGCCGGGGTTGGCAACCTTGTCGCCCCACTCGATGATTTCACCCGCCTTATAGTCGTGTCCGTTGATTTTAAGCGTACCCTGATATTCGTCCTTGACGATATAGTTGGGGGTGGGATCCATCAGAGTGAAGTCGTAATATCCGCCGTTATAGGCAGGATCGTCGGAAGGTACGTATTCGATACAGTCGCCGCCGACCGACCAGCCGTAGTTGAACCACCACTCGGTGTAATAACCGTAAATATTATTTAACCCCTGCTGTGCTCTCACCGCTTCCTGAACGAGGGTGGACAGCGCAACGCACTCGTCCCAGCTCATAGGAATCTGGTTGTTGAACCATTTCTGTCCCTTGCCGTCTATGAAATAGCCCTTCTCCTGCACGGTTCCCTCGATCCCGTATTGCGCTTTTGTCGTTCCGCGCGAGTCTGCGGAGCCGGAGTTGAATTTATCCAGATCTTCGGTAGCAACGCTGATGACTTTGACGCCCGCCGTGTTGAAATACGTTTCGTTATAGAATATTACGGTAGGACCGATATCCTTGGGAATACCCCAATAGTGCGCGTTCGGACCATCCTGCGTGGTCGTTTCGATATCATATTTATAACGGTTGATCGAGGTCTCCCACATCTCTTCGACGACGACTTCTTTGCTGTTGGCAAGATAATCGTCAAGCGGTTCGAGATAACCGTTGGCTGCGTAACGCTTAAAACCCGCGTCGGGGATATACAGAACGTCGACCTTCGCCCTCGACGATTGCAACGCCGTTGTGATCGACTCGTTGTAACCGTCGCTCGGCTGCGGTTCGTATTTTACCTTGATGGTATCCTTGTATTCTTCGTTGAATTGAGCGACGAGCTCGGTAAACACGTCGACCTCGTTTTCGTCGCCGTAGCCCCAGAACGTAATGTTCGTTATCGTTCCGTCGGGAATCGGTCTTCCGTCGTCACCAAGTTCGGTATCTTTGCCGCCCTTTCCGCAGCCGGCAAGCCCCATTACAGTGGATGCCGCGAGTACCGACGACAATGCAATGACGCCGAATTTAGCCCATTTTTTCTTCATAATTTAGTTTCCTCCGTTATATTTTGGATTTAAGTTCCTGATTTATCGCCCCGTGGGATACTTCGCTTCGCTCAGAATGACCGTAAAGGGCGCATCTCCCCCTTCCCCCCCTGAAAATTTTCAGGGGGAGTCGGAGAAGTCGTTTTATTTACTGTGCCGACGCTACCGTTTTCGTTACGACGATATCGCTGCCAAAGATATTATAGCTGTTCGTTGCCGCCGTGCCGTAAATCTGACCCGCGATGCGACCGATCGTCAGCTGTCCGTCGCCGACAGATACCGATTGAGAAAGAATTTCACTGGCAATGAAGAATTCAATCGAAAGTGTAGCTTCGCCGCCCTCTTCCTCTGTGGGAGTGTACTTCATGGCAGCCGAGGATACGCGACCCGTATGATACAACGATCCGCCGTACGTCATGATACGGGCAACCACGGGTTCGTAATTGGTTGCAACCGCTCTGACTTCAATGTTGGTATTCTTCCACCAATCACCGTCGCGATTCGTTGCCGTTACGTTAAACGCCGTCGACTTCAATTCAAGCGCTACAAACAAACCTTCGTCGTTGTACAGGGTAGCCATTTTTGCCGTAATGCCTTCGTTTGCGCCCGCTGACGTCAACGTCCAATCGGACAAATCGCCGTCAACCGTACGGGCTTTGCCGCCCTTGATACCGCTTTGCGTTACAACGACGTTTCTCATTCCGGGATCTGCTTCGGGCATATACCAGAAGTCGCCGTTTGCCCAAGCCGTATCGTTTTCGCCGCCTGTTTTCCAAGCGAAGCCTGCCATAATCTTCTCGCTCGTCTTGTCGACACCGTCCATAGCCATATACGGCACGAACACTTCTGCTGTCGTGTGCTGCTTGCTACCCTCTTTTACGCTGACAAACTTCGATTCAACGACTTGACGGGTAGCAGCTTCATAACGGGACATCTGTCCGTCGGCGGAAGCAAACCGTTGCAAGCCTCCGTCGCACGCAAGTCTGAATTCAAGGTTGGTGTTAACGTGCCAAGCTTTATCGTCCGTTTTAAACGTGTTGTGAATTACATCGTAGAACAAATACAAGCCGTCGTCGCGAAGCGTTGCGTAAACGGTTACGCTTCTGCCGTCGGTTGCGGGAATGACGATAGAATACGCCTTTTCCTCCGCCGTCCAGTCGTTGATATTGCCGTCTACCGACTTGCCTTCCGCGCGCTCGTACACTTTCAGCGAGTTGAACTTTGCAACCGCCTCGTCGCCCGTAAGCACGACTGCGTTCTTCGCATACATATCCATATTGAAGGCGAATACCGAAACGGCAACCTTTTCGTCTGCCCCGAACACGCCATACAAACTGTTGACGTAGCGTCCGTTATTTCCGAACAGGTGCAAATCCGTACCGTATTTTGCAATGACGAGCTTGGTAAATTCGCCTTCGGAATATCTGTACGCACCGCCGACGTTCTGCCAAGCCTTGAACTCTTCGCGCCACTGGCTGCTGTAATTTTCGGGACGGTAAAGAACATTCGTCCAATCGTTCTGATAGTTGCCCTTCTGTGCGTCGAGTGCGTAGAACCACGTTCCGCGCTCGTTGCGGATCGCAATGCCAAGCTTCGGATAATCGTCCACCGCATAGCACTTTGCCGCCGAAACTTCGACTTCCGCGTAAACGTTTGCATCGTAGGAATTGCTGAGATAGAGCTGCGATTCCATACCGATCCTGTTATAAGAATTGCCCGCATTATGCGCAACGCCGTTTGCATCTACCGTCCAGCCTGCGGTGTAGGAGAATGCAGGCGCGCCCTCCGAAGTAATATCGCCGAATCCGTTCGAAGAGATACGGTCGGTAATGCCGAGCGCCTTGCAGATTTCTTTGTTCCAAAGTCCGTAACCGTCTACGTCGTAATGCAGTCCGTCCAATCCGAACCAGTATTGCGTAGAGCCGTTTTCATCCGCCGTAATCAGCGCCGCCATGTCGATGACTTCGAGATACTGACGATTCTTGACCTCGTCGCGCGCCCAATCGTTGAGCACGTCATACTCCGCCCACTTCTCCGTAAACATCATATTGTGTTCCACGGTGATATAATAAATTTTTGCTTCGGGGAATGCTTCGTGATACGCGTCGAGCATCGTTTCCAAACGCGTAATCGCCGTTTTCCCCGTCGTATTCCCGTCGTCGATGTCGTTTACGCCGATATGAACGACGATGTTCGAAGGCGTATAGAGCGCTTTTACCGCACCGACCATACCCGTCCAATAACCGATCTGCGTACCGCCGACGCCCATGTTGACCGCAGACAGATTGCCGAACTGATTTGCGAAAGAATACCAGAACGCCGTGTCAACATAGCTATCGCCGATAAACAAATGATCGATCGTCGTGTTTTGGACCTTAAATTTATCCAAAGTTTCCGCGTCCGTCTTTACCGAGTAATCCTTAACGTCGAGCTTAATATTGAAAGATGCAAGTCCGACGTAAGCAATATCGTTTTCCTTGATTCCGCAAGTGTAAGTGTAAATTTCTTCCCCGTTCAGGCAAAGCTTAAAGATTCCGCCCTGACGGTAAATACCGAGGGTAATATAGTTATCCCCCTGATATACGCTTGCGTCTGTGCCGACGGTTTTGCCGATTGACGACCAGCCGTTTTCCCAGCCGCCGCCCGTGCGCTTGTTGATTCCGAGGTTGACCGCGTTGGAATTGATTGCGCCCGTTGCCGCATTGCTTGCCGCGTCTACATAGTAGAAGAAGCCCGTCTGACCGTCCGTCGTCGTCATCGTAAGTCCGAACTTCGGCCATTCGTCGTACTTATCGTTCGACATCTTCATGACGCCCTTTACCGCAATCTTCATTTCGGCGTACATGTTCGTTTCGTCCGAACGGTACATATAGATATAGTTATCCTGATAGTCGTTGCCTTCCATGAAAATGTGCGCAGCTTCAGAACCGTCGTCGCTATCCACGTTCCAGGAACGGGATGCCTTCATGCTGCCCGCATCGCCCCAATTCTTGGCAAAGATGACGTCGGGATTCTCCGCATACGCGTTATCGTCCGTTACCGCGAAATAGGTGTGAACGTTTTCCACGTCCGTCTTGAATTCCTTATAGGTCGCCGTACCCGCGTTTGCCGCGTTCGAAGCGTTGGTAAGGCTGACGGCAAGAGCCGCATCCTTATTTGCAGCCGTGATTTCCGTAACCGAATAGGGAATGGCAAGCGTAATACGGTAACCCGCAACGTGCACTCCGTCGATCGTCAGGTATTTCGCCTCCGCCGTAACGCCCGAATCGGTAACGGTTTCCGTCGTTTTCAGATTTTTGACGGATACGCGCCCCGCAACGTCCGCCAACACGGCAATCGTGCCGTCGGAATACCCCTTTACGCGCTGTACTTTGGAAACGCGGACTTCGATTCCGTCGTTCTGATAGATGTTACCCTTGGAAAATACCTCTTTATCCTCCACGTTAACCACTATATTTAACGCATTTTCGCCGTAGCTGATCGTCCAATGCGACTTTGCATTGCGTTCCGTAATCGTAAGCGCCGTATCCGCGAAAGACGTTATCGTTTCCGTTCCTTCGGGAAGCGGTTCGTTCACTTCTTCCCAATTCGCCGTAAAAGTTACGTTTTTCTCCGGCATCGTGTACTCGGCGCCTGCCTTATAGCTCGCCGTGCCGTCGCTCCATTCAGTAAACGTATAGCCGTCCCGCTCGAACGTGTCGGCAGCAAGAAGATTGAATTTATCCCCCTTCTTGTACGACGCCGTCTGCGTTTCGCCGTAAGCATCGTCCGCGCCCGCAACGTACGTTACCGTGTACTGCTGCTCGGTTTTGCCGTTGTCTTTACCGCACGCGACTGCACCGAATAGCGTACACACGCCGACAAGCGCCATCAACGCGGCAGCAACCTTTCTGCCTGTCTTGCTCATAACAACTCCTCCTTATCTTCTCTATTTCCTCGCCTTACGGCGTTGAAACCTATTAATTGTTTTTGCGCTGCTCTTGAACGAGAGCAGCGCAGAAGGGACGTCCCTTCTGCTTTTCCGTTATCGTTAACGAATTAAAAATTTTTTCATCGGAAACCCGCTCGGGATTCCTCTTTTCTCCCTATATTTGCTCCTCTATGCCGTTTCCCCTTCCACGAGAAACACACCTTGCCTCTCCGAAACGCTCCCTGCGCCGCCACCCTCCACGCGGGCTACGATTATTTCCGCCGCCCGTTCCGCCATGCGCATCTTGTCGGTGCCGATCGTCGTCAAGCGGTTCGGAATGTGGATTTCTTGCTGGATATTATCATACCCCACCACCTTTACGGGCGGAATTTTATTGTTTGCAAGATAGTGCTGAATCGTAAACGCCAGCATATCGTTAAAGCAGAACACCCCGTCGGGTGCATCCGACGATGCAAACAGCTCTTTCAGTCGCGCCTCCAACGTGCTCGGGTCGGCGTCCAGTACCACGGGTGCGGAAAAGCCCTGCCGTTCAAGCGCTTTCGTAAAGCCGTTGTATCTGTCGAACGCACACGCAATGTTCAGCGATTCGGTGAGATAGCAGAATCTTTTGCAACCCACCGCAATCAGCTTTTCCGCCGCGTATCGTCCGCCCGCTTCGTCATCCGTGTAGATGCAGTCGATATTGCTCTCTTCCGTGCGCCGTCCGAACAACAGAACGGGCACGCCGTAATCCTTTATGAGCGATGCGATTTCGCCGTCAGGCTCGAGAAAGCTGATAATTCCGTCCACGTTGTGCGACAGTGCGAACTCGTAAGTTTCTCTGCCGAACTTAAACGCGGGCAGGGAAATCGCCAATAAACTGTATCCGCGGCGGCGCAGCTCTCGCTGCAAGTAGTCCACCGTAATGGAGTAGTATACGTTCATCAGGTTGTCGTACACGACGCCGATCAGTTTGCCGTTGCCGCCGCGCAGAGAACTTGCGGTATTGTTTTTTACGTAATTCAATTCTCTTGCAATGCGCAGTACGCGCTCCCGTGTTTCTTCCGAAACTTCGGGGGCGTTGCGGATCGCGCGCGATACGGTCTGCGGCGTTACGTTTGCAGCACGCGCCACGTCTATCATCGTAACTCGGGTCTTCTTTTCCATATTTATAAGATAATATGAAATTTTCCGTCGGCGGTGATTTCCGCTTCCGCAATGCAAGCCCTGCGGTTTCCGCTCGGCTTTTCCGGATCGGTGTGAATGTGAAAAGCCGTCATCAGTTTTCCTTCTTTACTGTAAAAGAAACTATTGTGTCCGGGGCCCGAAAAATTTTCCGCCTTGACGAGGACGGGCGCTTCATACTTCCGAAAAGGTCCCGTCGGAGAATCGGCGACGGCGCACCCGACGCAATAATCGGCGCAGTCAAAACAGTTCACCGAGTAGTTCAAATAGTATTTGCCATTTTCCTTTAATAATACGGGACCTTCGTTCCACTGCCAATTTTTGTCGTGCGAGGTCTCGTAGGGCAGGTCAGGCGTGGTAACCATGACGGGCTCGGTTAACAGCGATTTATAGTCGGGCGCGATTTCGGCAACGTAAATCTGGCTCGTATGCACGCCGTTGATAATATTTTCGCTGCAATCGCGGGCAAAATAAATATATTCCTTTCCGTCGTCGTCCGAAAGCAACGTCGCGTCGATTGCGGCATAACCCAAATCGAAAAGCGGTCCGTCAGTCAAATCTTTAAATTCCCCCTCGGGACTGTCGGAAACGGCTACCCCGATGCGCAGACTGTGATTTTTTGCCTGCCGCGCGGTATAAAACATATAATATTTTCCGCGACGGAAATAGACCTCGGGCGCCCAAAAACAATTTTCCGCCCAAGGACTGTTGCGGTAACAGTAACCGATTTTCGTCCAATCAACGAGATTTTTAGATTTATAACACAAAAAACCGTCGGGAGCGGAAGTTGCCACCATATAATATACGTCCCCTACCCGATAAACAAACGGATCTCCGATGTTTGTAATTTGTGTCTCGATCATAATTTTTACCTCGTTCCGTTATCGTTAACGGAAATTACATTTATACTATAACACAAGATAAAAGCTTTGTCAATACCCTTTGGAAAAATTTTTCAAAAATTTTTTAAATTTCACAAAGGTCATTGCGGACGGATTTTTTCGGACTGCCCGACGCAGGCGTTTTCTTTGTTTTCAGTGTAAAAATTTTTGTATTTTACCTTGATTATCGCTTGACTTATTAACGGTAATTTTATATACTGAGATGGTCGTGCTGCTGTGGCTCAGTCGGTAGAGCACGTCCTTGGTAAGGATAAACAGCAGCCAAACGAGGGCGCGTCCCTCTCGCAAAAAATGGACGCAAAAACTTAATACGCTGCTATGGCTCAGCAGGTAGAGCACGTCCTTGGTAAGGACGAGGTCACCGGTTCAAGTCCGGTTAGCAGCTCCACAAAACCACCAGATTTGGTGGTTTTTTCTTTGTTTTTACCCCTAAATACGGCTATCGAAAAAACGTCCGAAAAAAAGGTAGTCAAAAGTCAGTCAAATGGTAGTCAGAAAATCAATGAATATTACAGTCAAAATCATACCACTCCCGCCGCCGTTTGTCAATCGTTCTAAAACTGCCTAAAACGCCCTAATTCTGCCCTTGTGGTAGTCAATGGTAACCAAAGAAACGTCCGAATTTTTTGCCTTTCGGCGTTTGTGGGTAGCACAAAGAAAATCGCAAGTCAACGGAAAAAATTATTGCTTAAAACTTTATAATGGTAGTCAGAGCCGAATGGGTGCATAACCTGTTCGGCTTTTTTTGTTATGCAATATTTTTTTCTGATTCGTTGACTTCCGTGTA